>JBBDRF010000071.1:0-82967 GCA_040905565.1 Phycisphaeraceae bacterium
AGGTACGCCGCCTTTTTTCATTCAGCCAAAACACGACTTTCGGTTATAGCTCTAACGGGTTTGCTCCATAGTCCAAGAGTAGGCGAACGGTCGGTAGGTCTGCGGAGACGACAGCGTACATCAAGGGAGTGTTTCCCCTGCCCGCCCAATCTCCTACAACCATGGCATTGACGTCGGCACCTTGCCTCAAGAGAAGTTCCACCACATCTGGCCTTGCCGCCGCTGCAGCCCAATGAATGGGCTGTTGCCCACCAATAGTCGCGAACACAAGTTTCGAATTCGTACGAATTAGGTTCTCGATCGCCTCAATCGATTCACCTTCGTCAACGGCGGCCTTCAACTCCCATATTTGCGAGTCCAGTCTCTCAAAGGACAGCGATCGATCTATCGTTACGGATACGCGCCCCGCTGCGCTCCAATATGCCAACACGCTGCTGGCCACCGCAATGAGCGCAAACATGACTGTGACATTTAGGATACGACCCTTCATTAATACGGATTCCTCGCCTTGACGTATTTCAATGGTAAGCCGGATGCTGTGTGCCGGTCGGCCATGAACCACATCGTACCGTGACACCCATTGATGTTACGGCCACCGGGCTTATCCCGGTGGGTTTCGCTTCGCTCTACCCACCCTACGGGCTACGCGCTATCTTAGGCGTTTGCGTGTTCGGGGTGCTTGGTGGAGTTGGCGATGGGGGCGGGGTTTAGGGCAGCGTCTACGGAGCAGCAGCCGGCGCCTTTGATGATGAGGAAGATCGAGCCGAGGAACATGGCCCAGTCGGTGCGCATGGCGTGGGCCATGTACCAGAAGCCCTGGTCGTCGTTGCTGAGCATGGGCAGCTTGGTAGTGACGAGGGCGACGCACATGATCACCAGCGTCGGCACGGCGGCGAGGCGGGTGAGCAGGCCGACCAGCAGCAGCGTCCCGCAGAGCGTTTCCCATGAGGCGACCCAGTAGCCGAGCAGTTCGGGGCTTGGCAGGCCGATGCTTTCGAAGCGGCCGGCTCCGCGTTTCTCGGGGTAGAGGAACTTCTGGATGCCTTCGGAAAGGAAGACGGCACCGACCATGATGCGGATGAGCGTGGTGGTCGCCAGCGGCTGCGTGCGCATGATGCGTTTGAGCATTCGTTCTCTCCTCGGGGGGGGCGATGGTGGATGTCGCGATGCGCAAAAGCCGGGCGCACAACCGCTTCCTTACGGGCGCGGCTCGTTGGGAGCGGCACGCAAAGGTCGTGAAGGTGGGGGGGGGTCAGGTGAACTGGCGGTTGCTGCGCATGGCGGTGATGCGAGGGTGGAGATTCTTGCCGGGGCAGGAGGTGGGGCCCAGTTCGCGGTGGGTGTGGATGCGGGAGGCGGCAACGTTGTGACGCCGACTGAGGATCTGCACGATCTGCTGCATCGAAGCGAGCTGGGGATCGGAGGGCAGCTGCAGGTCGAAGTTGCCGACCATCAGGATTCCGATGTTGTTCTCGTTGTGATCGCGAACGTGGGCGCCCTGGTAGCTCAGGGGTCGGGCTTCCCAGACTCGGCCGCCTCGGTCGACGACGTAGTGGTAGCCGATGTCCGCCCAGCCGCGGTTGGTGTGCGAGGTGCGGATGAGCTCAAGGCGGGCGGCACTGTCGGCTTTGCCGGTGCGTGTGAACGGTTCGGGGAAGCCGTCGTGGTGCAGCGTGATGCGCTGAATGCGGCCGATGCGGTTGATGTTGCTCTGCCGGGGCTGGGATCGCGTCCACGCTGCCCGTTTGTAGGGGCTCTGCGCGGAGCCGTTGCCGAGCGCACCGGCCGAGGGCGTCCGGGTGGGCGTGGAATCGGGGACGTACGGGCCGCTGCCTGGCTTGGGCCTGCCGCCTACGTCGGGCCATGCGACATCGGGAAGCGAACCGCTGCCACCGGAGGCCTGACAGCCTGCGATGAACAGTCCACTTGTCCAGAGAAAATAGCGGCGATCAAGGCGATGCATGTTCGTCCTCATCGGGTCAGCGGCAGGGAAAGGTTGAACATTTTCGCGCGACGAAGCCCGAAGTTCCAGCACAATTTCCAAAAAAGACTTATTTCACTTCGTTCAGGTTCACCCAGGCGCGGTTGCGTGCCGCCAGCAGAGCTGCTTCGAGGACGCGCTGGGTCTGATAAGCGTCGTTGAAGTCGGGCATGGGGACCTCGGGCTTCTCGCCGCCGATCTCCTGGAAGAAGCAGGCGGCCGCGTTGATGAACCCGTGCTCGTAGCCGAGGACGTGGGCGTCGGGCCACCAGGCGTGGGCGTAGGGGTGGGCGTCGGCACTGGTGCACATAATGCGTTGCCAGCCGGCGGTTTCAGGATCGTCCGCAGCATTGAAGTACCAGAGGACGTTCATATTCTCGAAATCCCAGCGGATGGCGCCGTGCTCGCCGTTGACTTCGATGCGGTTGGCGTTCTGGTTGCCGGTGGCCATGCGGGTGGCTTCGAAGGTGGCGACGCCGCCGCCTGAGAGGCGAGCGAGGAAGGCGACGGTATCGTCGACGGTGACGGGGCCTTTTTTGCCGGTGGACCCGGTGCCGCCCTTGATGTTGCCCGCTTCGCCTTCGGGGATCTCGCGTTCTTTGATGAAGGTCTCTTCGACGGAGCCGCAGACCTCGGTGACTTCTTCGCCGGTGACGAAGCGGGCGGCGTCGATGATGTGAGCGCCGAGGTCGCCGTGCGCGCCGGAGCCTGCGGTCTCGCCCTTAAAACGCCACAGCAGCGGAACATCGGGGCCCGCCCAGCCTTGGAGATAATTGGCGCGGACGTGGTAGATGCGACCGAGCTTGCCCTTGGCGACCATCCGCTGGGCGAGGGCGAGGGCGGGGCAGCCGCGGTAGCTGAACCAGGTGAGGGTCTTGCCGTCGGCTTTGGCGGCGGCGTCGCGCATCTGGCGTGCTTCATCAAGCGTGGAAGCGAGCGGCTTTTCGCAGGCGACGTGCTTGCCGGCTTCCAGGGCGGCGATGGCCATGGGGGCGTGGGTGTTGTTCGGCGTGGCGACGTCGACGAGCTGAATGTCATCGTCGCGGACGACCTTCTCCCAATCCGTCGAAGCGTGCTGCCAGCCCCAACGCTTGGCGAAGGAAGCGGTGGCGTCAGGATCGCGGGCGACGAGGGTGTGCATGACCGGATCGACGGGCAGATCGAAGAACTTGCCGACCTTGAGGTAGGCGTTGGAGTGGGTCTTGCCCATGAACTTCGAGCCTATCAATGCCACGTTGCACTGCTTGTCGGCCATGCTGACGCTCCTGTGATCGAGTCTGAAATCGTTTTATGCGTTTTGCCTCTTGGCGCGTACAACAATATAGAACAAGGAGCGGGCGTTGCAAAGGTTTGGTTCGCGAAGCGGACCGCTGTAAGATTACACGAAGGCGATTCCCGCAACGCAGATTCCATGGAGGCTGCTGCCCATGCTGACCCGCAAGCAGGTGCTTGATCGTTACTACCCGGAGGTGCGAGCGTGGCTGCTGCAGATCGCAGCGGTCATGGACCGCCACGATCGGGCTGAAGATGCCGAGCCCACCGCCGACGACCCACGCCTGAAGCAATATCACGAAGCGCTGAAGGTGCTGGCTGAGGATAAAAGCGACGCCGACCGGGCGCGGATGATTCAGCTGATCTATTCGGACCCGGTGGGGCCGCCGGCCGAGTCGTGAAGGCAACGTGGCGATCAGCGATCGCCGGCTAACGTGTGATGATGGGGGGGCGGAGGTTTTTGCATGTATCTGATCGATCCGCATATTCACTGTGTCAGCCGAACGATGGACGATTACGAGCGGCTGGCGTGTTCGGGCGTCGTTGCGGTTTCCGAGCCTGCCTTCTGGCCGGGGTTTGATCGCACCTCGTCGGCGAGCTTCTTTGACTACTTTCGGCAGTTGACGGAGTTCGAGCCCACGCGGGCCGCTTCGGTGGGGATCGATCATTACACCTGGATCTGCGTGAACGCGAAGGAAGCGGAGAACGTGACGCTTTCGCGGGAGGTGATTGAGCAGTTCTCGCACTTCATGGATCGCCCGAACGTGCTGGGCATCGGCGAGATCGGGCTGCACAAGAACACGAAAAACGAGTGCACCATCTTCATGGAGCAGGCTCAGTTGGCGGTGAAGACGGGGCACCTGATTCTGATCCACACGCCACACCTTCAGGATAAGCACAAGGGGACGATGCTGATTCTGGACATGCTGCGGGAGGTGGGGGCGGACCCGAACCGCGTGCTGGTTGACCACGTTGAGGAGCACACGATTAACCACGTGCTCGACCGTGGCTACTGGGCGGGGATGACGCTGTACCCGATCAGCAAGATGACGCCTCACCGCGGGGCGGACATGCTCGAGAAGTACGGGCCCGAACGGCTGTGCGTGAATGCCGCAGCCGACTGGGGCGTGTCGGACCCGTTCAACCTGCACCGCTGTGTGCTGGACTACCGCGCTCGGGGGCACTCGCAGCAGGAAGTGCTGAACATCTTCCATAACAACCCCGTGAAGTTCTTCAGCGGTTCGCCGCACTTCAAGGTGAAGCCGTTGAGCCTGACGCCGTAGCCATAGCCGCGAGGCGACAGATGCCGAACTACGAGCCGCGACCGTCAGGGAGCGGTTGTGCTTTGAGATTTTTCGCGCCGACCGCACACGCGACTCGTCCTCGGCTACAAACGAAAATCAACGACTTAAGCAACGGCTGCAAAAACGGGCGGTTGAAGCTGCGACGCGTCGGCACGATGCGCCGAGGTCGGACGCACAACCGCTTACTGACGTGCGCGGCTCGTTGCCGAACTGTGCCGCTGATTGTGAGCGTCCCGGTGCAAGGGTACGATGGCGGGATCATGACTTTACCGCTGCTTAAATATGACCGTGCGCAGGATCGGCGGGTGCTTGACGCCCTGGTCGATCGGCTGCGTCAGCAGGTGCGAGGCACCGGAAAACTGGCGGACCTTGTCGCGAAGATCGTCGAAGATGTTCGGCGTGACGGCGATGCTGCTGTCGTCCATTACATGCGGCAGTGGACGGACCCCGACTTCACTGCGGACATGATCCGCGTGACCGCCGATCAGATGGCCGAGGCTGAAGCGAAGCTTGACCCCGGGCTGCGCGATGCGATGAGCCGGGCGATCGATCATGTCCGCCAGTATCAGCAGCACATCCTGCCGAGCGATCCGCCGGAGATCGAGATCGATGGCGCGCAGCTGGGTCTACGGATGACGCCGATCGAGCGCGTGGGGCTGCATGTGCCCGGCGGCCGGGCGGCTTATCCGTCCAGCGTGATCATGCTCGGCGTGCCGGCGCAGGTGGCGGGTGTGGATCGGCTTTCGCTGGTTTCTCCGCCGCCGACGCTGAACCCTGATGCGCCGGCGAAGGGGCCCAGTGATATCTCGCCGTTGGTGCTGGCGGTGTGTCACATGCTCGGCCTGGAGCGGGTTTATCGCATCGGCGGCGCGCAGGCGATCGCTGCTCTGGCGGTCGGCACCGAGAGTGTCGAGGGGGTGGACTTCATCGCCGGGCCCGGCAACGCCTATACGCAGCAGGCGAAACGGCAGCTCTTCGGCGAGATCGGCATCGACGGATTCTTCGGGCCCAGCGAAATCGTGGTGCTTGCCGACGAGTCGGCCGACCCGCACTATGTCGCTTCGGACCTGCTCGCCCAGGCTGAGCACGACCCGGGCTGCTGCTTCCTGGTCAGCAAATCCGCCGAGACGATCGAAGCGATCACCGAAGCGCTCAATCAGCAACTGGCCACGCGCGTCAGGCAGGAAGCGATCGAGCCGGCCCTGCGAGAGTGGTCGGCAGCTGTGCTGGTCGATTCCGATGACACCGCTTACGAACTGGTCGACCAGCTCGCGGGTGAACATGTGACGCTGGCGGTGGCGGACCCCGAAGCGGCGATGAAACGGCTCCGCAACGGCGGCGCGTATTTCCTCGGCGACGCCACCCCCGTCGCCAGCGGCGACTACTATGCCGGGCCTTCGCACTGCCTGCCGACCGGCACCACGGCCCGCTACTCCAGCGGCCTCAGCGTCTACACCTTCCTCAAACGCTCCAGTGTCGAACGCTATCCAAATGGTCTCACAAGCCAGGCCGTCGAAGACATCACCCGCCTCGCCGAAGCGGAAACCCTCGACGCCCACGCGGAAAGCGTCCGCCTACGCGGGAAGAGGACGGAAGTATAACCACAGAGGCACAGAGGAAGAGGAGGTCAGAAAAGAGGAGAAGAAAAATAGCTATGACAAAAACATAAAAAAGAAAAGCTTGCTGCTTCGACACCTAACAAAAATATTTTTCCCTCTTCTTGCCTTCCTCCTCCCCCTCCGTGCCTCTGTGGTTAAACCTCTTCTCTTCTCCTCAAGAAAAAGGGTGGACCAGTGCGGGACACGTTGACGGGGCAGGTGATTGGTGCGGCGATCGAGGTGCATCGGACACTAGGCCCGGGGCTGCTGGAGTCGGCTTACGAGCGTTGCCTGCATTGGGAACTTAAACGGCTCGGTCTCGCAGTTGAGCGACAGATTCAACTGCCAGTCAGCTACAAAGGACTGGAGTTCGAAGAGGGATACCGCCTTGACCTCGTGGTCGATGAACGTCTGGTCGTGGAACTAAAGACTGTGGAGCACCTGCTACCCATCCACGAGGCACAACTGCTGACCTACCTTAAGCTGAGCAATAAGCAGACCGGACTACTGATCAACTTCAACGTCCCCTTCCTTCGAGACGGGATCAAACGCATGGTGTTATGAGAAGAATTCAAGAGGTATAACCACAGAGGCACAGAGGAAGAGGAGGTAAGAATAGAGAAGAAGATAAGAAAAAGGTATATGAGGAAGAAACGCCTGCGATCGACTTCCGAACAGAAACATTCTTACCCTCTTCTTGTCTTCCTCCTCCCCCTCTGTGCCTCTGTGGTTATACCCTCCCCTCTCCCCTCTTCTGATTGAAGATACGCGATCATGGCTTACGAACGACAGAATATTCAGCGGATGGCGGGGTATGTGCCTGGTGAGCAGCCGGCGGACGCTGATGTCATCAAGCTGAATACGAACGAGAATCCCTATCAGCCTGCGGAGCCGGTGCTGCAGGCGATGCGGGGGGTGGAGGCGGAGGCGTTGCGGCGCTATCCGCCGCCGACGGCGATGCCGTTCCGCGAAGCGGCGGCGGAGCTGCACGGCGTCCACCCCGAAAACATTCTCGCCACCAACGGCGGCGACGAACTGCTTCGCCTGCTGATCACGACCTTCGTCGAGCCGGGCGAATCCATCGGCGTCACCGAACCGAGCTACTCGCTTTATCCCGTCCTTGCTGCGGTGCAGGATGCGCCGGTCGTCCGCGTCGCGCTTCATGATGATTGGTCGATGCCTGACGACCTGGCTGAGCAGATGAACGCAGCCGGTGTGAAGCTGACGCTTGTCGTCAATCCGCATGCACCGTCGGGCACGTTGGCCGATGTAGCGACCTTGCGTGCGCTGGCGACGCAGCTCGACGGCGTGCTGGTGATCGACGAAGCCTACGTTGATTTTGTGGATCCCGACCTGGGCTACGATGCGGTGGGGCTGGTGCGGGAGATGGCCAACGTGGTGATTCTGCGTTCGCTGAGCAAGGGCTATTCGCTGGCTGGGCTGCGGTTCGGCTACGGCATCGGATCAGCGGGATTGATCGAACCGATGCTGACGAAGACCAAGGACAGTTACAACACCGACATCGTTTCGCAGCGGGTGGCGACGGCGGCAATTCGCCATCGCGATCTGGCGATACGCAACTGCGAAGCGGTCAGGCGCGAACGTGCGTCGATGACCGAGGCGCTGGCGAAGCTGGGCCTCAGCTGCCCGCCCAGTCAATCGAACTTTGTGCTGGCGAGCGTGCCCGACGATTGTGCCGGCGGGGCGAAGGCTTTGCATGAAGCGCTGAAGCAGCAGGGCATCTTTGTCCGATACTTCGATCAGGACCGCCTGCGCGACAAGCTTCGTATCACGATCGGCACGCCCAGGCAGAACCACGCGCTGCTCGAAGCGCTGCAGGCGCAGGTGAAGCCCGTCCCGCAGCCGCAATCGAATCCGCCTCAAAACGACAGGTGAAAGACATGGCCCGATCGGCCCGCATCGAACGCAAGACCAACGAAACCGCTATCACGCTCGAAGTTAACCTCGACGGCGGCGGCTACAGACACACGACAGGCGTCGGCTTTTTCGATCACATGCTCGACCATGTCGCGCGGCACGGCGGCCTCGGGCTGACCATCGAAGCCGAGGGCGACTACGAAGTCGACGACCATCACACGGTCGAAGACGTCGGCATCGCCCTGGGGCAGGCGCTCGCTCAGGCGCTCGGCGACAAGAAGGGCATCGAGCGGTACGGCTTTGCGAGCATCCCGATGGATGAAGCGCTGGCGCGCGTGAGCATCGATCTTTCCGGCCGGGGCATGCTGGTGTTCAATGCGAAGTTTCAAGCCGACCGCATCGGCGCGTTTGATGTTCAGCTGGTGCGCGAGTTCCTGCAGGCGCTCACAGCGAACGCGCGTTTCGCCTGTCACGTGGAGGTGCCGCACGGTGAGAACGATCACCACGTCGCCGAGGCGATTTTCAAGGCACTCGGCCGCGCGCTTCGGCAGGCGGTTGCGATCACCGGTGACGAGGTGCCCTCGACGAAGGGTTCGTTGTAACGATCACATCGATGGGGGTGCCCCGGCCAGCGAGCGACTAGCGAGACGGCCGGGTCTCCTATGAGCGCGATGTGTTGTGACCGATGACGTATGCCCGCCCGGCCGTGTCGCTTCGCTCCCTGGCCGGGGCACCCGCACCTGCTCGCCAAGGCACAAAAAAACCCCGCGGCTAGTGAATAGCCGCGGGGTTATTAGTTGGCGAACGGACCGCTGATTAGTAGCGGTAGTGTTCGGGCTTGTAGGGGCCTTCGACGGGGACGCCGATGTAGTCCGCCTGCTTCTTGCTCAGCGTCGTCAGCTTCACGCCGAGTTTGCCGAGGTGGAGGCGGGCGACTTCTTCGTCGAGCTTCTTGGGCAGCATGTAGACCTTCTTTTCGTAAGTCTGGCCGCTGAGCGTTTCCTTCTCGTTCGCGTTGAACCACAGGTCGATCTGGGCGATGACCTGGTTGGTGAACGACGCGCTCATCACGAAGCTGGGGTGGCCGGTGGCGCAGCCGAGGTTCAGCAGTCGGCCCTCGGCGAGGATCAGCACGCTGTGGCCGTCGTCGAAGGTCCACTTGTCGTACTGGGGCTTGATCTCGTCGCGTTCGACCTTGCCGGCTTTGCGCATCTTCTCGAGGCCGGCCATGTCGATCTCGTTATCGAAGTGGCCGATGTTGCCGACGATGGCCTTGTCCTTCATCTTCGTCATGTGCTCAGCAGTGATGATGTCGAAGTTGCCGGTCGTGGTGACGAAGATGTCCGCCGTGCCGAGGGAATCTTCGAGGGGCTTAACTTCGTAGCCTTCCATCGCAGCCTGTAGGGCGCAGATGGGATCGACTTCGGTGACGATGACCCGGCAGCCCTGCCCGCGTAGCGACTGGGCGCAGCCCTTGCCGACTTCGCCGAAGCCGCAGATCACCGCGACCTTGCCGCCGATCATGACGTCGGTGGCGCGGTTGATACCGTCGATCAGCGAATGGCGGCAGCCGTAGATGTTGTCGAACTTGCTCTTGGTGACCGAGTCGTTGACGTTGATGGCGGGGAACAGCAGCGTGCCGGCCTTTTCCATTTCGTAGAGACGGTGGACGCCGGTGGTGGTCTCTTCGCTGACGCCTCGGATGCTGGGCACGATGCGCTGCCAGGCCTGGGGGTCGGCCTGCTGAATATCGCGTAGGGTCTGGAGGACGACGCCGTATTCTTCGGGCTCGTTCTCTTCATCGAACGCGGGGACCTGGCCGGCTTTTTCGAACTCCAGGCCCTTGTGGACGAGCATGGTGGCGTCGCCGCCGTCGTCGACGATGAGATCGGGGCCGGTGCCGTCGGGCCAGAACATCGCTTCCTTCGTGCACCACCAGTACTCAGCGAGTGTCTCGCCTTTCCATGCGAAAACGGGCGTGCCTTTGGGAGCATCGGGGGTGCCGTCACGACCGACAACCACGGCGGCGGCGGCGGGATCCTGCGTGCTGAAAATGTTGCACGAAACCCAGCGGACATCGGCGCCGAGATCGACCAGCGTCTCGATCAGCACCGCCGTCTGCACCGTCATATGCAGCGAGCCCATGATCTTCGAACCGGCGAGCGGCTTGGTCTTGCCGTAACGCTCACGAAGGGAGACGAGGCCGGGCATCTCGTCCTCGGCGAGGCGAATCTCCTTACGGCCCGCCGCGGCGAGATTGATGTCGGCAACCTTGAACGCCGGCCGATCGGTGTCGGTCGCTGTGTTGTTGTTGGTGAGTGTGCTCATGTTGTGGTGACTCCTTAAGTCAAAAATGGGTTGTTAAGTTTGTGGAAAAAAAGAGTGTTGATGTTGACGACGAGCCGCGACCGTGAGGGAGCGGTCGTGTGTTGGAGGGCGAAGGGTGGTTTGGATTACCGCTGTGGTGAGCGGAGAAGCGTTTTCGCATCGTTGGCGTTGGCCCGGGCTTTTGTCGTGACGCGGCACCGGACCGCTCCCTGACGGTCGCGGCTCGTGGTGGGGCGTTTGACGTGTTCATGCGGCACCGCCTTGTGGGATGCCGAACGTTCCGGCGGGTGTTCGAGCGATTCGGCGGGCGACGATCGCGGTGGCGATGCGGTAGAGCAGGTAGGTGCCGAGAAGCGCGCCGAAGGCCCAGGTAGGGTGGCTTTCCATCGCGTCCTGGTACACGTTGATTGTGGCCATCCAGGCGATGGCGGCCAGGAGGCCGAGGAACTGTTTTGCGGGTGCGAGGCGTTCTTCGTCGGATCGCGTTTCGGGCATCTGCGTCCAGCGTTTGAGGCCGACGAAAAGCAGCCTGTAGGCGATCCACACCAATGGGAGCGACATCGCGAACAGGGGCGAGCTAAAAAACGTTTTGCTCGGATCGTGCTCTAAAAGAACCCTGCCGTAGATGATGGTCAAAACGAAAACGATGGTGACGAATCCGGTCGTGGCCTGCTGCAGCCGACGCATATCCAGCGGTGCCCGGATTTTCCGCACGAACCACGTCGTCAGCATCACGATGGCACCAACGGTGACCGCAATGATGAGCACCTTGAGGGGCCACAACGGGCTTGGAAGATTTTGGCTGACGTCCCAACTGATCGCCGTCGCCAGCCAGAGAATCGGCAGGAGCACCGAAAGTTCCAAGCCCCAGAGCACCCAATGCGCGATGCTTGCGTGACGGCTGTTGGGTTGCGGATGCAATGGCTGTGCGTTCATCGGCCACCCCCTGCGATGGCTTGATACGAGCCGCGACCGTGAGGGATCGGTCGTGTGTTGGGGGGCGAAGGGTGTTTTGGATTACCGCTGTGGCAAGGGGAGAAGCGTCCTCGCATCGTCGGCGTTGGCCCGGGCTCTTGTCGTGACGCGGCACCGGACCGCTCCCTTACGGTCGCGGCTCGTGGTGGGGCGTTTGGCGGGTTCATGCTCCACCGCCTTTGCGGGCCACGGCGGCGAAGAGGCCTGGGCCCTTTGCATCTGGCTCGGTCGGCAGGGGGGTGAAGCGGCGGAGGGTGAAGTCGGCTTCGCTGAGCCAGTCGGCGAGCTGTTCCTGCTCAAAGCCGAGCCAGACGTGGCCCATCTGCTCGCGCATCTCGCGGCGGTCGTGGTGGAGCATGTCGACGATTAGAAGCTTGCCGCCGGGCTTGAGCGTTCGGGCGATTTCGGAAAAGACGGCGGCGGGCTCGCTGACGTGATGCAGCACAAGGAAAATCGTCGCGGCATCGAGTTGGGCGTCGTCGATCGGCAGGGTGGTGAGGTCGCCTCGGCGGATGTCGACGTTGCTGAGATTGCCCAGCCGAGTGCGGGCGGCTTTGAGCATGGCGGTGGAGGAATCGACGGCGATGACCTGCTGCACGAACGGGGCGAGGGCCTCGGCGATCTGCCCGGTGCCGCAGCCGAGGTCGGCGATGGTCCAGGTTTCGTCCAGCAGGGCGGGCAGTGCGAGGAGGTCGAAACGGTCGCCGAAGAACTCGCGGCGGAGCTTGTCCCATTGCCCCGCGGCGGTCGAGAAGAAGGCCTGCGATCGCGTCTGACGTTCGGCGAGAACGTGGGCCAGTCGCCGCTCGTCCTGATCAATCGTGGCCGTCGAAGCGGTCTGCTCACGGACGAGCTGCCACAGCCTGCGAGCGCCCGGCTCAAGCTCGGCGGAGCGCATGCGGTAGACGCGACTGGTGCCCTCACGGCGGCTGATGACCCAGCGATCGTCGCCGAGCACCTTGAGATGCCGGGAGACCGTCGATTGCGGCAGCTGCAGGACGGCACAGACCTCGGCGACGCTGAGCTCGTGACGCTCCAGCAGACGCAGGGTGCGCGTGCGCGTGGCGTCGGCCAGGGAACTCATCCACGAAAGCATCGGTGCCGTGCTGGTCATTGGGGCCTGCGAGAGGGGGTGGGCAATCATCCGTTCATCCGGATGAATGATTGCAGTGTAGGCGGCGGGCGTCAAGTTTGATGGGCGATTTGTGACGTGCTATTTGCGATATTTGTTAAAATTATCGTGTGGATGTTACGAGGCCGATCGTTGGGATTACGCCGGACACGCATACCCATAAGGGGGCGTGGCGGTATGAGTTGACGGCCCACTACGGCCGGTGCGTCGAGGCGGCGGGCGGGGTGCCGGTGGTGCTGCCGTATCAGCTGGGGTCGATCGGGGCGTACCTCGAACTGTGCGATGCGTTCATCCTCGCCGGCGGGGACGACCCCGATACCCAACCATTCGGCGAAGCGTTGCACCCCTCGGCGAAGCCGGTCGTGCCCGAGCGGCAGGCTTTCGAGTTAGGCCTGCTGCGGGCGCTCGATGCGACGGCGCATCCGGTGCTGGGCATCTGTCTGGGGATGCAGTGGATGGCGCTGCACCACGGCGGGAAGCTGCACCAACATCTGCCCGACCTACCGGAGTCCTCGGCGGAGGTTCAGCGTCGGCACGCCGATGCGGAGCATGCGATTGTGCGGGAGGAGGGGGCCGGTCAGCGATACCTTCCGCTGAGCTGCGGCGTGTTCAGTCATCATCATCAAGCGGTGGCCGATGCCGGTCGGCTGCGCGTCATCGCGTGCAGCGATGTAGAGACCGGCTCGTTCATCGAAGCGATCGACCTGCCCGGCGAGCGATTCTACCTCGGCGTGCAATGGCACCCGGAGCGCACCGCAGACCGGCAGGGCGGTGCGGCAGTGTTTGAGAAATTCATCGAAGCATGCCGATCCATTCGCCTCGCCGACGCCACCTGAATTTGCGATTCTCCCAACGGAGCCCTTTATGATTTTCGGTATCAACAGCAGCGGCTGGGCGAAAGATTGGTCGCTCGACGCACTCATCGAACACGTTCTGGCGAACGAACTGCTCGCTCTCGAACTGCAGATGGGGACGGCCCACGGCATCACGACGGAACTGGAAAAGCCGGAGCGCGAAGCGGTACGCGAAAAGCTCTCGGGTCTGCCCCTCGACATGCTCGGCCTGGCGACGGACGAACGGCTTGATGGCGACGACGCGGCCCGCAAGGCAGCGGTCGAGCGGATTCGGCAGGTCATGAAGCTGTCGCACGACATCGGCGGTTTCGGCGTGAAGATCGGAGCACGCGATCTACCTCAAGTCGGTCGGCGTGCCGCGATCGCTGGCATCGCCAAGACGACGAGGGAACTGGCGGACTTCGCGCAGGGATGGGGGCAGCAGGTTCGGCTGGAACTCACCGGCGACTGCGCGGATCCTGAAACGGCGCTGGCGATCTTCAAAGCGATCGATCATCTCAACGTGAGGCTTTGCTGGGCCTCGCAGCCGGGCGATGTTTCGGAGCGGGGCGTGAAGCGGGATCTGAAGACGCTCAACGAGCATCTCGGCGAGACGGTGTATGTGGGGCGGCTGGATGACGATCGCTACCCGTATTTTGATCTGCTGACGCAGCTGCGTGACGCGGGCTACCACCATTGGGTTTTGCTGCGGACCGAGGGCGAGGCCCCGGCAGACGTGGGGGAGGCGATCGCGCAGCAGCGTCGGCTTTTTCGGCGGATCACCAAAGGCGAGCCGAGCCTGGACAGGCAGCTGGACCGGCGGTGAAAACCCGGGGCGCAGGTGGGTAGATTTTCCGGCGGACAACTTGATTTTGCAGGCCCCTCGGGCCTAAAAAACAGAAGTGCCGGTCAACCAGACCGCGACCGGCGCACCGTGCCTCGGCAGACGTGCCGGGGCGGAAAAGCTCGGCGGTCCGAGACGCCTTGGCCATGCCGCTCGTACGACGCGAGAAGCATCGGCAAACCCCGGGTGGTCGGCGGGCGACGGCTGAGCAGACACGGTTGAAAGGAGGTGGTCCAGTGCAAATTTCTGACTGTAGGGGTGGGCTGCGGTAAGCAGCACCGACGGGGTTGTCCCCGCGGCCCCCAAAAGAGTGCCCGCCTCGACATCATGCCGAGGCGGGCTTTTTCGTGCGCCTTCCCCGGCCAAGGCCGAGGCTATGTACGGCGTGTTCACGCGGTGCCGGCGATGGGCTGGCGTGCCTTGATGCCCTGCTGCTGAGCGGGCGAGACGCCCATGAGGTGTTTCATGATCGCCATCTCGAGTTCCTCGTAGTCGCGGTTGGCGATGCACTCACGCTCGAGGTCGAAGTCCCAGGTGCGGACCTTTTCGACGAGCATTTCGAAGATGGCTTTGGAGTTGGCCAGATGCTTGTGGCCGGCTTCCTGCTTCGTCGTGCGCATCGCTTTGACGTCGAGGCCGACGAAGCGGTTGGTGCTGGCGTAGTCGGCAGCCTCGAGCACACGCACCTGGTTCCACGCGGCACGAAGGTTGGAGCTGCCGAAGGCTTTGTCCTGATCGTATTTCAGCGAGTTCTGATCGTTCAGGTGCACCGACCACAGCTTGCCGAAGCTCAGGGCGAAGGCCATGTCGTCGGAGGGGTCCAGACCGGCGAGGAGGGAGTGCGCGGTTTCGATGAGGGCGCCCATGCGGGCTGGGTCACGGGAGGCCTGCCCGAGTGCGAGGGCGTGGCCGACGGTGGGGATGTACGCGTGGTCCATCGGCTCGTTGGGCTTGGGCTCGAAGACGATCTGGATTTTGTCGTCGTATTCGAGCAGCTGGTTCACCGCATCGAGCAGGTGCCGATGTGAGTCGATGGCGTTCTTCGCTTCGCGGATGTATGTGCCTTCGCGGGCGAGCCAGAGGACGAGGAGGTTGTTGCCGAGATGGTGGGCGAGGTCGATGGCGCGTTTGCTGCGTTCGATGGCCCACTTGCGGGTTTCGGGGTCGTTGGCGGTGAAGCCGCCGTCCACGCCGCGGGGGTCTTCCCAGAGGCGGGGGGCGCAGATTTCGACGACCAGTCCCTGATCGTCGAGCACTTTGCGCAGAGCCTTGGCTTCGTCTTCCATCTGCCGGGCGGACTTGTTGTCGATATCGGGCACGGCATCGTCGTCGTGCAGTTGGATGCCCTCGACGCCGAGCTGTCTGTAAAGTTTCAGTGTTTTGGCGAACTCTGTGCTTTGTCGGACGCTTGGCCCGAACGGGTCGGCACCTTCAGAGATGTTCCACGGGCCGAAGGAAAAGCGGTAATCAGACACAGGGTTGCCTCCATAAGAATGAGTAAGATGTTGATTGTCGTACGTGGCGTGCGAAATCGCAAGACTTCTAAAGAACTAAGTCCGGCGCAGAGATTGTATACCATATCCCGAGCAAAAAAAAAAGCCGCCCTCAGCATCTTTGAGGGCGGCGTGGAATGGTCAGAGGAGGCTTGGTTATTCGCCGATGCGGATAACGTGGGTGTTGTTGCGGATATAGAGGTCGTCACCGGCGATGGCGATCGAGGATCGGATCTCGTTCTGGTTGGGCGACATTTCGATTTGGCGGAGCATTTCGCCGTCGTCGGTGCTGAAGATAAACACCTCGCCGAGGAGGTTCTGGAAATAGATGCGGTCGGCGGCGACGGTGGGCGAGCCCCAGGCCATCGCGAAACCAGGCACATCAACTGTCCAGAGGACTTCGCCGGTGGCGGGGACGACCTTCGAGAGTTTCTTATTAACGTCGGAGAGGACGTAGAAGTGTCCGTCGTAGAAGGCGGGGGTGGGGACGTCGCTGCTGACGGGGCTGCGTTCGCCGCTGTCCCAGGCGAGGTCAATCGTGCCTTCGCCACCGGCCTCGACGGCGAAGACGGGCTCACGTTTGGGAGCCGCGCCGATGATGATGCCGTCGCCTGCCACGGGGGACGGGACGGTGCGCCAGTGGGTGATGCGGCGGGGATTCCAGGTGCCCCAGCGCCACAGCTCTTCGCCGGTCTCCGGATCGTGACCGGTCATGGCGTCGCCGCCTGCAATCAGCAGTTCCTTGCGGCCTTCATGCTCAAAAGGAATGGCGGTGGTGAACGCTTCGCGGGATTCCTGCTGCGCTTCGGTCGGCCTGACGACGCGGAAGATTTCGTCGCCGGTCTTCGGATCCAGCGCCAGGAGATAGGATTCGTTGGGCTGGTCTGCGAGGCCGCGTCCGCTGACGGGGACATCCCGCTGGAGGACCTGCAGGTAGAGCTTGCCTTCGTAGAGCGTGGGGCTGGTCGAGAAGGTCCAGAGGAAGGCGAACTGGCCGTAGTCGGCCTGGATGTTGCGGGCCCAGAGCTGCTCGCCTTCGAAGTTGTAGGCGACCAGATCGCCGGTGCCGAAGAAGAAGTAGACGATCTCGCCGTCGGTCACGGGAGAGGGGGAGGCGTAGTTGCTTCGGCCGTCCTGCTGATAGCCGGTGCCTGCTTCGTGCTGCCAGAGAATTTCGCCCGTGTCGCGATCGAGCGCGAAGGCCCAGAGTTTTTCGGTGTTGGGATCAGCCGAGCTGACGAACACGTGGTCGCCATGGACGATTGGGGTGCCGGCGGAGGGGCCGGGCATTTCGGTTTTCCACTTGACGTTTTCGGTGGGGGAGAAGTCGACGGGTGGGTTGGCGTCGGTGGAGCCGTCGAAGTTAGGGCCGCGCCAGTGCGACCAGTTTTCCTCAGCCTGTGCGGGGTTACCGAGTGCGAAGAGTCCGACGGCCGCTGCCGCCACGATCGTGCGTAGTTTGCTCATTAGTTTCACCTTTCAGCGGGACCCAGTTTGCGTGCGTGTAGCGCGTTTGGGGATTGAAGCCGACGGATGTCGACGCTGTTCATTATCCGCTCCCTCGGAGCTCCGGGCAACCGTGCATCCGTAGGACGGGCACGGGCCACCATTTTTGTCGCAGGCATGTCGCCGTGGCGGGCGGTGCCCCAGCTTAACCCGTGACGCGTGGCCTTACGGTTGTTCGTCGACGGCGGCGGCAGTGGCGATGTCCTCTTCGTCGACGTCAGCCTCGGCGGCGGGTTTGATGTCGTCCTTGAACAGCAGCCAGAAGCCGATCATCACGAAGAACGCGAAGAGAGCGGGGATGGCCCAGAACAGCTGGTAGTTCTGCAGACGCTCAGCGCCGGTCGATTCGCCGATGATCGAGTTGAAGAGGCTACCCGACACAAGCATGCCCACGAACATGCCCACGCCCAGCGTCATCTGCACCAGGAAGCCCTGGGCCTGGGCACGGATGGCGGGCGAGGAGCGTTTTTCCACATAGATCATGCCGGTGACGAAGAAGAAGTCGTAGCAGATGCCGTGGAGGATGATACCGACGAGGATGAGCGGGAAGATGCCTTCGGGCGCACCGATGGCGAACAGCGCGTACCGCGCCACCCACGCCATCATGCCGATCAGGAGCATCCACTTTACGCCCAGCCTCGAAAAAGCGAACGGCATGAGCAGCATGAACAGCAGTTCCGACATCTGCCCGGTGCTCATCCAGCCCGAAACCTGCTCCATGCCCGCATGACCAGCATAAAGGCCAGCAAAACTATAGTAAGCGGCCAGCGGAATGCAGATCAGCATCGACGCGATGATGAACGTCCAGAATGACTGGCTCGAAAGCTGACGGACGGCATCAAGGCCAATGATCGCCGAAAGCGTCGGCTTCTGTCCCTTCAGCGGCGGCGGCGTGTGCGGCAGCGTCAGACTATAGAGACCGAGGATGAACCCGGCACCGGCACCCAGGTAGAACGGCCACACCGTGTGCTCAGCTGTGGCGGTCATGAAGTAGTTAAGCCCGAAGCCCACGAGCAGCCCGGAGGCGATCCAGCCGATCGTGCCGAACACGCGAATGATCGGAAACTGCTTACCCGGGTCGGTCATGGTGTTGAACGCGATCGCGTTGGTCAGGCCGATCGTCGGCATGTAGCAGAGCATGTGCAGGATGATCATGGTGATGAACATCGTCTGGCCGGTGCCATCGGGCATCTGCGCGTAGTAAGGCACAGCGAGCAGCAACGCACCGCCGAGGATGTGCAGCACCGCGAGCACCTTCTCCGTCGGGAAATACCGGTCGGCGACGAGGCCGAGGAAGAACGGGGAGATCATCGCGCCGATCGGCTGGCTGAGGTACGCGGTGCCGATGATTGCCGCCATGCCGACCTCTTCGGTGCCCATGTAGATCGCGAGCGGGACCCACCAGACGCCCCACATGAAGAACTGGAGGAACATCATCAGCGACAAGCGTGGGCCTACGAGTGACTGCATGAGCGAGATCCTTTTATCGTGGAGCGTCAGGATGTTCGGCGGCGGGGCGGGGCGGGGCTCGCAGCGCACCGCGCGGGAAAATTCGTGGCCATCAGAGTAACAACCCCGGCAGGGCGGCGAAAGTGGCGTGAGTCGCCGAAAGTGCTCACGGGGAGAAACCCGGGGCGCGTGTGGGGACGGTCACCGATGGGCGCCGTTTGCGGCGTTCCCTACCGTATTAAGCGACGACAGGAACAGCCGCTGACCGTTCCCAAAGGCGGAGGTCGGTCAGGTTAGCAGGCCGTCGTTGGAGGAGGATTCGATGGATTTACTGATGTGGGCTTTGATCTTTTTCGTGGTCGCCGTGATCGCGGCGGTTTTCGGGTTCACCGGCATTGCCGCCGGCGCTTCGGTGATCGCTCGTGTGCTGTTTTTCATCTTCGTCGTTGTTTTCATCATCTTCCTGGTCATGCACCTGTTGGGCGCGGCTGCGCCGGGGCAGATTGTCTGGCCAGGGATGGTGCCCGGGGCGTAGCGGGTTGATGTGGGTTCGATGGTTCGAGGGCCTTGGGGCAGCGTGTGCGAGAGTTGCAAGAGAACAGTGACCAGGGGGGTCTGCGGAAGCCCGCGCCGTGGGGGGAGCGGGCTTTCGCATTTTTTTTATTCGCGATCGAGTTGGTTCATGCCGGTTTGAGCCGGTGTATTTTCCGCGTGCGCAGTTTCGCCGCCGCTCGCCGTCCGAGCCGGTCTGCAATCGCCTTGGAGGTATTGTGATGAGGATCTACGTAGGGAACCTGAATTACGGCACGACTGAAGATCTGCTGCGTCAGGCGTTCGAGCAGTTTGGGGTGGTCGACGAAGTGGCGATCATCACGGATCGGGAGACCGGGCGTGCGCGGGGGTTCGGGTTCGTCACCATGGCCGATTCCGAGTCGGGCCACGGCGCGATCGAAGCGCTCAACGGGACCGAGTTCGACGGCCGCAGGCTGAACATCAACGAAGCGCGGCCCCGGCCCCGCAGCAACGACGGCGGCGGGTTCGCGCGCGGCGGCGACGCCGGCCCACGCAGCAGCGCCGGTGACGGCGGCGGCGGACGGCACGCCTGGTGACACGCCGGGCGATCATCTATCAGGGACGCTGCGGCGCGGCGTCGTCGGGCTGATTGGGGTCGACGAGGATGGCGGGGGTGAGGTCTTCCTCGTCGGCCTCGCGGTAGTCGCCGCCCGTCTCGGGGCGAATATCCTGAGTGTCCTCAGTGCCGCGTGATTCGATGATCCGCTCGTTCAGGCCGGTTTCCTGAAGCATGAGGGGGGCGTCGTAAAGCCCCTCGTCCTGCAAGCGGTGGAGGATGTAGGCGATCTCGCTGTAGCCCATGCTGAGGCCGACTGTCTCGCTGT
This sequence comes from Phycisphaeraceae bacterium, assembly GCA_040905565.1. Classification (GTDB taxonomy): domain Bacteria; phylum Planctomycetota; class Phycisphaerae; order Phycisphaerales; family Zrk34; genus JBBDRF01. Next base: position 19,991 of record JBBDRF010000071.1, read on the forward strand.
CGGGTTCGGGCTCGTAGGCCATCGCGCCGATCAGGTGGACGAGGCTGTTGGGCACAGTGGTGCGAATGGCGGCACCGCTTGCGGGCTGATAGAAAACGGCGATCTGATCGTCGTCCGAGTCAGCGCGAAGCATGAAGCTATTGCCCCACGCGCTGAAGAACAGCGGCTTAGCCAACTCGATGCGGTTGCCGAAGACGATGATCCGGGGCACGCCGCTCTGCGTGAGGTGGACGATCGGCTTCTGGGCGCGGGCGTGCGCCAACTCCAGTTTCCGCTCAAAACCGAAGCGCTGCACCGAGGGGTGTTCAACGGTGACGAGGGCTTTGTAGGCTGCGACGCGCACGGCGGGTAGGTCGTGGTCGAGTTGGCGACGCAGGAAGTCGCCCACGCGACTGAAGTCGGGCCGATGCTCAAGCAGGCCGCCCAGCAACTGTGCCGCCTGCTCCGCTGCTTCGGGGTCGTCGCCTTGAACGAGTTCCATCAGCGGCGAGGCGCTGCGGGTATCACGCAGGTAGCTGGCGGCGGAGAGCGCCGCGAGGCGGACCCGCTCGTTGGGGTGCTCGTACAGTTCACGCAGGTCGTCCACGATCGGCGTGCCCATGCCTTTGAAAGCGTAGACGACGTGGTCGAAGTACTCGCCGGCTTCGTCGTTTTCGAGCACCTCGACGAGGCGCTCGGCCCGCTGCTTGGCGTAGTCCTGCCGCGGGTTCATGTCCAGATGGGTGATGATCTCGAGCATCTCACGCGGATCGTCTTTCCACTGCTCAATCACATTGATCTTGATGACGGTGTCGCTTTGGGGGACGGCGATGGGTTCCTTATCCTCCGGGCTTGGCGGAAAGGAGCCGTTGATGCGGTCGGCGATCTGGCGCGTCAGCAGGTAGCTCGGACGGGTGGTAACCAGTTGCAGCGGCATGTTCACCGAGCTTGTCCCGCCTCCGAGGATGCGGCCGACGGCGGGGTTGCGCTCGTTGGTGATGTCGATCTCGAGCACGTCGGCGTCTTCCGTCGCCTGGCCTTCATCGGCGAAGGGGCTGCTGAAGACGGGACCGTTGCCGCGGGCGAGGGCGTTGACGGAGGTCGGGGTGAAGTTGCGGCCGCCTACGGTGAGGTCGGCCGTGTAGAGCGTGCCGCCTTGCACGCTGGTGGCCTGGGTTTCGGGAAGCGTGGAGATGACCAGGTCGAAGCGTGTGCCGCTGGGCGCGCCGGGGGGGATGAACCCTTCGATGAGGACGATGGCGGTGGAGTCACGCGCGAGAACTTCCTCGGGGCTTTCGTCTTCGTAGCCGCTCTCGAAGCTGCCGAAGCCGCGCTTCGCCATCTCGCCGAGCATCCACTGGCGCAGCTGGGGGGGTGCGTCGGCGGAGCCGGTGCCGTCGAGGCCGACGACCAGTCCGTAGCCGCTGACGAGGACAGGCTCGTAGCCTTGGACGGAGGTGAGCGACCCGATGGTGCCTCGGAGGAATTCCGGCCCCCTGTAGGTGGGCGGCGGCGTCGCGTTGGTGCGCGCCTGCTCCGTGGACTGGCACGCGTTGAGTGCCATGGTGAGGGGGACGATCAATACGATAGCCGCTGCGAGTGATAGCTTATGGGACATGGGGGCTTCGCCGGTCAAGAGGGGACGGGGGTGCTTGGGGTGTACGTCTCTTGAGGCGGGCCCGCCGGTTCAAACTTCCAGACCCGCCAATGTTGCGGTGTCATTGTAGCAGCGCAGTCCTGCCGTCGCGCCAACTCCTGTGATGCAACAAGCGCCTGTTGCGGCGGCGAGCCGACCGGCTTCATCGAGCGGCATCCCCCGAAGTAACCCTGTCAGCAGCCCGGCGTAAAAGCTATCGCCTGCACCGGTTGTGTCCAGCAGATCGCCTGGGGGTTTGACCGCAGCGACCTCCACGTATTCGCCGGGGCGGTCACTTAGAAGCGCCCCGTCGGAACCGAGCTTCACGCCGACGACGCCCGAAGCCCCGCAACTGCGGAAGGCGCGGAGGATGTGTCGAGGGTCCGACTCGCCCGTCTGATGCTCCGCTTCCTTCTGGCTGGGGACGTAAACATCCAGGTGAGGCAGGATGCGATCCAGCGGCTGCATGCTTCCGCCGTCGCCGGCGGCATCGAGCGCGGTGCGGCAACCGCGCTCACGGACGGCCGCGAAGATCTCGGGCAGGTCCTGCTCCAGGTTCGGCATCAGCGAGTAGTAGCCCAGCAACATCATGCGTGAGCGGGCGAAGAGATCGAGGTTGTCCATGTACGTCGCGACGTTCATCAGCTTGGGCGCGCCGACGCAGTGGGCGAAGGTGCGTTCGCCGGTGGGGTCGATCAGGACGGCTGTGGTGCTGGTCGAGGCGGTGGGATGAGTCAGCAGACGCGTCGCGTCGAGGTTCTGCGCCTCGTAGCGACGGCGTATGAGCGCAGCCCAGTCGTCGTCGCCGACGTAGCTGAACGCCGCCGCCCTCATGCCCAGCTTCGCCATGGCCGAGCCGCTGTTTGAAACGATACCGCCTGTCGCCAGCGTGATCGGCTCAACAGGCACCAACACCCCGCCGCCGATGGCGACGTCGAGTGGCACGGGCCTGACAAGCATGTCGATGACGCAGGATCCGCAGACGACGCAATCGATGGTTTTCTCGCTCATGGTCGAATTGTACACAATCTAGGCGTCGCGAGGAATCACCTTATTTTACTCTTCTTCCTCATCTGAGTAATGATTTTCCGCCATCCATTGCCGGACGATCTCGGTGGCGCGGTCGGCGTCGGATTTTCGGACGAGGACGCTGGTGCCTTGGTTGATGGAGGTCAGGCCGTCGAACGGGCTGGCGATCTGGTCGATCGTCGCCTGGATACCTTCGTTCTCCAGCGCCTGGTGGACCATTTCTGCTTCGCCCATACCTGCCGCTTCGTAAACGTTTACGTCAAAATCTTCAGTGGTCATCGCCGACTCCTTTGGGCGTTGATGATAAACCGGCGTCCCCCGTGCCGTCACGCGACGGCGGATGAGCCTGGTGCTTTGCCGCGGCGGTCCGCCGAACCTTCGCCAGGGCCCGATGCTCGAGGCGCTGAGCACGCTCGACGGTCAGTTCAAGCTCCGCAGCGATCGCCGCTAACGGCTGCGGATCAAGATGATACTCCTCGCCGAGCCCGAGGTGTCGCGTGAGGACGAATCTTTCGCGATCGGTCAGCGTCGTCAGCAGGTGCGTCAGCTCGGCGGGCGTGGCGGAATTCAGTGCACCAGGCCAGTAGGCGGCGGTGGCACGTTCGAAGGTTTGAGCGGGCGGGATAGGGCGGGTCGGCCGGTGCGTGGTTCGGGTGAAGGTGGCGAATCGCCGCATCAGCGTCCAGCCGAGGTAGGCTTCGAAGCGGTTACGGCCGGCGGGGTCGTAGCTGTCGACAGCCTCGGCCAGCACCGCGTTGCCCTCAGCGAGAAGCTCATCAAGCGACGGGCCAAGTTCCTCCGAACGCGTCGCCAGGTGTTTGCGTGCGACGGAAATGACCAACTTCTGATTCGCGCGCAGCAGCCTCAGCTTCGTCGCCAGTGCCCGGCGGAGCCAGGTCTCGATCTGATCAAGATCGCGGGCGTTCGGCTCGGAAGGATCAAGCTGATCACGCAGCCCCGCTGCCCGATACTTGAGATAGTTGTACTGGACGAACAGTGCCCGCTCGAAGGCCGCCGAGTGCCGTTCGCCGCGCTCGCGATGGCCGTTCCCCGCGTCGTCGTCAGGCTGCGACGTGGTGGAGGGGGCATGGTGGGGGGTGGCGTTGAGGATGATCTGAGCGGCGTCGGGCAGGTCGAATGTTGGCGAGGTGATGTAGCTGAGAGGTAGGTTCTGGATGGCGGCAGCACGCCGGCGATGCACCGCCCGGTAGATGCTGTTGCGGGACTTGCCGAATCGTTTGGCCAGTTCGCCGGCCCCGATGCCACGCTGATAGGCGCGGTGGATGACGCGTTGCTGCTTCTCGCTCAGCGGCGGGACATGGCGGGGGAAGATTGCGACGCGCGGGTCATGCTTGTCGTGACGCAGGAGCAGCTGCCTGACCGCTTCGGTGGAGCGTTCGAATTTCGGCGCGAGATGGCGTGCCGCCTGGAACGGCGTCATCTCCGGCCGCCTGGCGATCAGGCGGCGGGCGCGCGTGATGATGGCGTGCTGGGTCGGTTCGTCGATGCGGCTGAAGGGGCGGGCATCATGCCGTGTTCCCCCACGGTGGGCGAGGAACTGCGCCACGCTGTCCGGCAAGAACGCCAGCCGTCTGCGGTTGTTCTCGTAAATCAGCCGTCGCCCGAACAAACCCTGCTTGCGATAACGTTGAATGGTTTTGCTGGTGACGTTCAGTTGCCGTTGCAACTGCTCAAGCGACAACGGCGGCGGCTCGTAATCGCTCACGTGTTCATCGAGCGAAGCGGAAAGCTTGTCCGCAAGCGTCAGCAGATCCTGCCGCAGATCGTGGCCGGTCATCGTGCTTAATTCGAAAGTGTCAGGGCGATAGCGGGTGATGCGATACACCACGAAATCAAGCGGATAGTCACGCTCGGGTTCGACCTCCCAGTACAGCATTTCCGTACGGTCAAGGTGCGACCGTCGGCGTTTGGGCGGCGCGAAGGTCAACTGGCGTGCGAACTCGGCGAAGGGTTTGCTGACAAATCGCGTCATCGTGCACCGGCCGAGTGGCGAAGAAAAGGGGCGGGGCTAGTCCGCGTCGGCGGTTTGCAGGTCCGGATAGATCAGCAGCGGGCGGTGGCGTTCGATCAGGTTCCACTTCGCTGCCCGGGCCCAGAATTCCTGCATCGCTTGAAGTTCGCGCGGGCCGACGGTGTAACGCAGCAGGTCGCGCATGTAGTGCGTCGCCAGCTGAACCGTCCAGCCGTGACGCTCGGCACACGCCGCGGCGATGTCCTCGATGCGGTCGGCGTTCGCGCTACGCTGATTATCAAGCACGGCCGGGGCGGAACCCAGCGTTTCGTCGGCACGCATCATCCAGACGGCGAAGACGAACGGCAGCCCCGTCAGCGTCTTCCACGCACTGCCCAGATCGAGTTGATGGGCGTAAAGCTCATCCGGCGGGGAAGCGGTGACGACTTTGTCGCCGATCAGAAGCACCGCCTCGGGTCCGGTGGCCCAGTCGATCGAGGTATCGTGATCGAGCGATTCAACCGTGATCGCGTTGCCGTAGAGTTCCTGCATCAGCAGGCGAAGCAGCACGACGGAGGTATGACTGTGCGTGTCGGCCAGGACATGCGTGACGCGCTCGAGGGGCACGCGGCTGAACAGGCGTACGGTGAGCGTGGGGCCGTCGCATCCGATGCCGCCGACCGGCACGATCGTCAAAGGCTTATCCGAAAGCTGATAATCGATCACGGGGCACAGCGCCAGGTCGACTTCGCCAGCGGTAAGATCTTCCAGCAGGGCGGAGGGGACGTCATAGCGGACGGTCAGCTCGTGGTGGTCGTCCAGGCCGTCGATGAGCGGACGCGCGTTGAGGAAGCTGACGCATCCGACGACGCACGCACCGTCGTGGTTCGGTTTCGTGGTGGGTAAGCTCATGGCCTGCTATTGTAGCGAAACGGGCGGATCGCAGGCGAGCAGGCGGGAACACAAGGGGAGCGACGATGCAACACGGGGCACTGCTGATTTACGGAGCCGGCGGCCACGGACTGGTCGTGGCGGAATCGGCCGAGGCGGCGGGCTGGACCATCGCAGGGTTTCTCGATGACGAACTGCCGCTGGAAACCCCGATCGGCGCATGGCAGGTCATCGGCCGAGGCGACCCCCCTCCCATCTTGCCCGACAAACATGCGGGGCAGGTGGGGGGGGTGATTGTTGGGGTGGGGGATAATGCAGCCCGGTGGCATCTGATGAACGTATTGCGCGCGGCGGGGGTGAAGCTGGCGACGGTGATCGACCCGACGGCGAGGGTGAGTCCGTCAGCGGGAATCGAGCCCGGCGTGTACGTCGGCCCTTGTGCGGTGGTGAATGCCGAGGCGAAGGTCGGTGCGGGCACGATCATCAATTCCGCAGCAGTCGTCGAACATCACGTCAAGCTAGGCTTCGGCGTTCACGTGGCACCCGGGGCAGTGCTGACCGGGCGGGTTGTGCTGGAGGATCGGGCGATGGTGGGGGCGAATGCCACCGTGCTGCCCGGCCGGGTGGTGGGGGAGGAAGCGATCGTGGGCGCGGGGGCCGTGGTGACACGTGACGTGATGGCGCGCACCACCGTGATCGGTTGTCCTGCTTATGTGCCGGATGATGAAGGCGAAGGGTGATCAGGGGTTCGGTCGCGTGTGCCACTGGTGGCGTGTTTACCAGTGCCCCGGCGCGCACCTTAGAAGCACTGGTGGGCAAGCCACCAGTGGCACGCTGGCGGTGAGAACTCGGGCATGACCGGTTTGGGGACAAACCGGCTCTTTTTGTGCTGCTCACTGGTTCAGGGTGCGAAGCTGGAAGCGGATCATGCCTCGGATGAATTCGACCTGCTGGGGGTCGAGTTCGCTGTCGCGGAAGTCCGCGGTGAAGGCGGGGAGCCATTGCACGTCGTCGCTGGGGTGGTAGTCCAATTCGTCGCGCAGCTGGCGGGCGAGATCGGGCATGTGGGCCGCCCCGTAGAAGACGCTGATCGCTTCGGGCGTGTTGTCTTCGTCTTCGATCAGATCGCGGAGGTCCTGCACGATGATGCGGTTGCGGTCGGTGATGAGCACCCGCATCAGCTGACGCATGCTCGGCGCGAGGCCGGGCATCTCGGCGAGGTCGCCTTCGATCTGCCCCAGCACGTCGATCATGAGTAGCCGGGTGAACTGCTGCAGCCCGGGGCGTTGGGTCAGCAGGTTCTGGGCGAAGGTCATCAGCGTGTTGGTGAAGTCCGTGCCGTCGAGCATGCGAACGACTTCGTCGAGCTCCTCATCGTGATCGCCGAGTTCCGCTGCCCAAAGGGGGTCAGGCTGACGCTGCTCGAGGTCCGGTTCCCGGCCGTCCCGCCGGGCGGCGATGGCATTGGTGAGCTCGGTGAAGGACATGTCGCTGTGGCGGTAGTGGGGGCGGTCGTAGTTCATCACATCAAGCTGAAACACCAGCCCGAGGGCCGTGGCGATGCCCGGCTGCATCTGATTGCCCGTCGCGTTGATCTCGGCCGGCGTGAGAGGCGCGAAATCTTCGTGATAGTCAAGGTCGGCATCGGCTCCGTCGCCGCCCGGTTCGCCGTCCGCGCCGAGGCTTCTCAGTTCGTAGCCGTCTTCGGTGGGCTCATAGTGGAGGGGCCTGTCCCAGTTGTCGCGCGTGGCAGCCCGGGTCCAGCGAGCTTCGCCGGGTTCATGTTCCGCGACGTCGTTCAGCAGGGCGTCGACGTCGGCTGGGTAGGTGTTGTGCCGTTGGTGATAGCGTTCGAGCTGAATGGCGAGAAAGGTGATTGCGTGGCGGGTGCGAGCGGCCCGACGACCGTCCGCCTCCTCAAGGTCCGTGATGAACGGCGGCTGACCGATGCCTTCGAACAGCACCAGCGGCTGCTCGTCCAGATGCGTCTGCAACGCCTCGTAGTAGCCAGACTCGCCGACATGCACGACGCCAACGAGGTCGATGGCCGGCCGGTCGGGATCGGCGGATTTGAAGCGGCGAATCGCAATCTCCAACTGAATCAGCTGAGGCTCGGGCTCAGCGGTGCGGACGAAGGCACGCAGGTCCGCCGGTTGCTCGTCGGCACCGGCGGGGGCGATGCTGATCAGCAGCGTGAGTACCGCGAGGCAGCGTAAGGCTTGCGATGTTGTAGCATGTGTCATGTTGAACAATTGTAGCTCGGCAGGGCGACGAGGCGTTAGTTTCGGAGCAATCGTCATAACCGGTAAAGATTTCACGCCCGCAGGCCGATAGCTGAAGGTAGACGTTTCTCTGTTTCGTTTTTTTTGTGTCCTCCCTTTTGTATCCATGGAGCGGCCATGACTGCTGCGCAACACCCGCGGGGCTTCGACGAAGCATCGACCAATCGCCGTCGGGCCACGCGTTGGCCTCTCGATGCCCCTTACACCACGCTTCGGGTCAGGCGGGAGAGCGATCCCGACACCGAATTTGATGGCCACGCTTACGACATCTCCATCGGCGGGATGCGGTTTGAGTTGGATATGGCGCTGCCGGTGGGTGAGCACGTGAATCTGGAACTGCTGCTGCCGGGCGAGCCTGTCACGGCCGTGCAGGGATCGGGGACGGTTGTGCGGCAACACGATCACGAGGAGGTCGGCCCGGTCCGCATGGCTGTCAACTTTACGCAGGTCGATCGCAGGGCGTTGGAAGCGTATCTCGCATCGCGGGCGCGCGATTCCCGGTAATCTTTGTGTGTTCGGCGAGAGCGGTGGGGGGGTCAGGCGAGGGCGGGTTGGTCGTCGAGATCGTCGGCCCGCTGGTGGTCGCCTTCACCCTCTTCGCGGGCTTCGAGGCAGTTCAGGCGATCGATTGCCGCGAGCAGGCCGAGTGCCGCAGCGGTCATCACCCAGCCGGTGCCGCCGTAGCTCAGCAGCGGTAACGCGATGCCCTTGGTGGGGACGGTGCCGGTGACGACGGCCATGTTCATGATCGCCTGACAGCCGATCGTGGCGATGATGCCCAGCCCGAGCAGGCGGCCGAACGCGTGGCGGCAGTCACGCACGATGCCGAGGCCGACCCACATCAACGCCAGGTAAAGCCCGATCACGAGGGTGGCCCCCGCGATGCCCAGTTCATGGCAGATGATGGCGAAGAGGAAGTCGGTGGTGTCTTCCGGGACGTAGCCGTACTTGAGCGGACCGTTGCCCAGGCCCCAGCCGGTCGGACCGGCCCCGCTGATGGTGACCAGCGACTGAATCAGGTGGTAGCCGCTGCCTTGGGCGTCGGCCCAGGGGTCCATGAACGTCGTCACCCGCTGCATCCGGTAGGGCGAGACGAGGATCATGCCGACGACGGCAGCGATGGCGGGCGGAATCATCAACGCGAATTGCCACACCCTTGCCCCGGCTGCCAGAAGCATCATCAGGCCGACGCTGCCGATGAGCACAGCCGTGCCGAGATCTTCGATCACGATCAGGCCGCAGACGACGATCAGCACCGCCAGGGCCGGCAGCACCCCGGCGAAGAATCGCCGCATCGCACCGGCGTAACGGGCGCCCCACCATGCGAGCGCCAGCACCATCGCCCACTTCGCCAGTTCACTCGGCTGAAAGCTGAGGTTCCAGCTGCGAGGGCCGAGAAAAAGCCAGCGGCTCGCACCGTTCACGTTCCGACCAAAGCCCGGCAGAAGGGCGAGAATGGAGAGGATGACCGCGAGGATCAGAAGCCAGGCGGCGGGGTTCGTCCAGCCACGCTGCGTGTAGATCTGTCGGATGTCGACGTAGCTGATCAGGAACATCACCGCGACGGCGATGAGCGCGTAAACGACCGGCCGGCCCAGCAGCGAGGCGGCGGTGGTGGCCTCGCCGCCGATGCTCATCGACGCACTGCTGACCATGATCACACCCACGCCCAGAAGGGAGATGGTGATCCACTGCAACAGATTGCCAGAACTTGCGAGCATCTTGTATTAGTCGGCCCGATAAGCGTGAGAGCTTCAAAACGTTCGTGCCGTATCGTACCCGATGACGCGGCCTTTGATAGCCGCGACGCTACGCGTCGCCGGTCCAGCGACGCGTAGCGTCGCGGCTATGTTAGAATGATCGCCCTCACCTTCAATCTTTTGCGTCAATCGGGAGCGACCATGCTGGACAAAGTGCTTGACCACCTTCGGCACGATCACGAAGCGGCGATCGATCGCCTTTGCGATTTTCTCCGCATTCCTTCGGTCTCGACGGACCCCGCTTATGCCGAGCACTGCCTCAAGGCGACCGACTGGGTGGTCGATCAGCTGCGCGCGTGCGGCGGCGAGGTGAGCATCCACGAAACGCCCCGCCATCCACTGGTGATCGCCCACTTTGAAGGTGGGAATCCCGACGCTCCCCGCGCCCTTTTCTATGGCCATTATGACGTTCAACCGCCCGATCCGCTCGAGAAGTGGACCACGCCCCCGTTCGAGCCCACCATCCGCGACGGCAAACTCTACGCCCGCGGCTCCAGCGACGATAAGGGCCAGGTCATGTGCTTCATCGAAGCGCTGCGGGCTTGGCACGACATCGCCGGCAAGCCGCCGGTGCCCGTGACGGTCTTCATCGAGGGCGAGGAAGAGTGTGGCAGCGTCTCGCTTGATGCGTTCATCGAAAAGCACCGTGATCTGCTCAAAGCCGACGTCGCCGTCGTCTCGGACACCGCCATGTGGGGCCCGGATCAGCCGGCCATCACCTACGGTCTGCGGGGGCTTCTGTACTTTGACGTGAAGCTGCACGGCCCCGGTCGCGATCTGCACTCGGGCGTCTACGGCGGCTCCGTGCCCAACCCCTGCACGCAGCTGGCGCGCGTGCTCGGAAAGCTGTTCAACGAAGACAACGCGGTCGACATCGAAGGCTTCTACGATGATGTCGCGCCGCTCACCGAAGACGAACGACGCCGCTGGGCGAACCTCAACTTCAGCGACGATGCGTGGGCCCAATCCATCGGCCTCACCGACGGCAAGGACCTTTCCGGCGAGATCGGCTTCTCCACACTCGAACGGCGATGGGCCCGACCCAGTTGCGACGTCTGCGGGCTCTACGGCGGCTATTCCGGCGAAGGCGCGAAGACCGTCATCCCCTCATTCGCCGGTGCCAAAGTCAGCTTTCGACTTGCTGCCACGCAGGACCCCAACCGCATCAGCGACCTGTTCCGCGACTTCCTCAAGGCCAACACGCCCGCTGGCTGCCGGTGGGAGATCGAAGAGTTCGGCCGCGCCCGGCCGGTCGTGATCCCGATCGATTCCCCCTGGATCGCCGCCGCCCAGCAGGCGGTGGAAACCGGCTGCGGCCGTGAAGCCGTGCTCAACCGTGAGGGCGCGACGATTCCCGTCGTGGCCACTTTCAAGGAGCTGCTGGGGCTCGACACGTTGCTGATTGGTTTCGGCCTGCACGACGACAATCTGCATTCGCCGAACGAGAAGTTCGAGCTCAACAACTTCCGCATGGGCTGCCTCACGCACGCCTCACTGCTGGCGAAGCTGGCGGGCTGAGCGGCTGCGCCCGTCATTGAGCGAGCGCAAAAAAACCCGGCAATCACGATTGCCGGGCCTTCGAACGGTGTGGGATCCATGATACGTCAGGTGGTCTCTGAATGGGTTCCCTGTTTCGAGGTGATTTTCAGGGTTTTTTCGACGATTACAGCGAATTTTACCGAGTCGGGCGAGCAGTTGGCACCCGCGACCCGTTGAAGGGCAGAGGCTTACGACGATGCGGGCCCGAATTCCCTGCTTGCCAAAACAGGGAACGGGCAGGGAATTGCGGTCGGCAGAAACTGCGATCATGTCGAATTCGCCCGCCCTTGCCGATGGTCCTGGGGATTGTGGATGTGTGTCGATGAGGAAACGTTTCTGCGAGGTTCACTCCCAACAAGCCAGCAGCTCCTGAAGTCGCTCCCGGTGGCTGGCCATGTGGGATTTGATGGTTGGCGTGCGCAGTAGTTCCTGCACGGTCTCGAAGGTGCAGGCCTGGTACTTAGCCATGATCCAGACGAACTCGAGCGTGTAATCGGGCTCGAGCTTCAGCAGCGAGCGGCGGGCCGACTCGATCTCCTTCTTGTCCGCCGGCTTCCATTTCGCCCCGTGCCTGACCAACAGGTGGATCGCCTTGATGTGTTCCCGAGCCCGCGGCGTATCTGCTTTGCGCGCGCCCCGGTGGCCGTCCCAAAATCTACCATATGAACTCGGAACGTAGTCCCAGCTCATGCTCTCGAGGCACGGCTCGATGGCGGAACAGCCGCCATCGGGCTGGTCGTTGGGATCCAGCCCCTTCTCGAGCAGGCTTTTCAGAACCTCCACACCTTTGCCGTGCGTCAAATAGCGCACGAACTCGGAGGGGTTGGGGCCCGGCAGCCCGGCCCGGATCGGCTTGAGGCTGAAAACTTCATAATGGCCGAGAAGCGCCGCCAACCCCACGGCCGACCACGGCTCGTCGTCCTCGTCCACTTCCTCCTCGGGGTGACTGAAGCCCGGAGTGAAAGGGTCGGCTCCGGCCCAGAGCATCAGCGAGACCCATTTCAGGTTGCCCTCCGCGCAGTGATGGCGTAGAGCGATATCGGCCTGTTGCTGCAACTCGGGCATCTGTTCGCGATGTCGCTTGTAAACCCCCAGCGCGGTGCGGATGCGATTGCACAAGGCCCAAGCGAACGGCTGGCCTGCCCGGATCTCGGCCCCGCGCTCGATGAAGTAGTCCATGATCTTCGGATCCCACGTGCCAAAGACCTGATGCATGTCGACGGTCCTGGGGTCGAAGTCGTGCTCGACGAGAAGCTGCACGATGTCCAACCGCTTCGCCTGCAGGGCGCGATATATTGGCGCGTCGTCCCCTGCCGGCTCCTGAATCGCCCCGCCCTCGAGCAGCACCTGCACGAGACTGTGGAAGCCGCGGTCAATGGCGTACTCGAGCGGGGTCTTGGGGCGGTGGCCCTTCTCAGGAGGCGGCGGAGCGTTGACGGGATTGCCCTCGGCGATCCACGTTTGGACATCGAATAAGCGCCCGGCCTTGCACAACTCGATCAACGGGGCGATGGCCTCCTGGTTCGCTGCCCGTCGTATGTTCAAGGAAGCCTCGGTCATGGCTCTACCACCGGTAGCCGTAGCGACGCGGCTCGTCCTCCTCCAAGCCCTTCTCATCCAAGATAGACGGCGGGCTGGGGCGCAGCGGGTCCAGCCGGTCGGCCTGCTGCCTGGCCCATTCGATCCACTTTGCCAGCTCGCTGCCCGGCTCGATCGGTCCCTCGGCCGCGTGCGCCGCCCGCACCGCCTCGATCAGCTCCCGCACTCGGCGACACAGTTCTCCGCCTGGGTCAGCAGCTCGTTCACGCGGGCCTTCTCCGCCTGGTACAGCTTGCGCCGCTCGGCTCGCCGCTGGGCCTCTTCCTGGCGGCGCCGCTCCGCTTGCCGGCGATCTTCCTCCCGCCGCCTCTGCTCCTCCTCATGCTCCTTAACCCGCGCAGCCATCTGGACGAGGCCGGCGACGAACGAGTTGAGCCGATCCTCCAGCCGCCTGGTTTTGGTGTCCCGCCAGGTACGCTGGCAGCCCGGCGTGCGGTACGGCCCGCCCGACAGGATCTCGAGCGTGAACTGGCCCGAGGGCACACGCTTCTCGTCGAAGCGGCTGTGACCGAACTCGTAAGGGCCGTTGAGGTCGTGGTCCTCGCGCGGCTTGCGCTCGGTCTTCAGCGACTCGCTGAGGCTGAATCGCACCGGCGTGTCGTCGAGGGTGACGGTGGGGCCCGAGGCGACCTCGTAGCCGCGCTGCTCCATGGCCTTGAGCACGGCGTCCAGAATCAGCAGCGCCCGCCGCAGGTTGGCCTTGGAACTGCGAATATCCAGCACCGGCTCGTCGGGCCGGAGGATCATCTTGTGCTCATCCGTGCGGGCGCTTTGCATCTGCTGGTTCGCCCGGCTGACGAGTTTGTGGCAGCCCCGCAGATCCTCCGCAACCTCAATGCGTTGCGCCGGCTGGCGCTCAGCCTCGATCTGCTGCCGAGTGTCCTCGGACAGATCGAACGCACCGTCTCGATCCAAATCCCGCAGTTTGATTTCCTCGTCGCGTTCGTGTTTCGGCAGCGGCGTCTGGGCCGGCCTCTGCCCGTGCTGGAGCTTGGCCCAATAGCCCCGCGGCGGGCGAGAGATGTCGTGCTTGCGGCAGATTTTGGCCAAACCCACGTCCGAGAGGCCGTAGGTTTTAGCCAGCCGCAAAACGGGCTGTTCCCACACCAGTCGGTAGAGCTCCCTACGCCTGATGGTCGTGGTGGCACCCATCGGATCCCCGTTGCCATCTGCTCGCGAAGTGGCTGCGAGCGAGTATACGAGGAGCGGCCGCGTGCTCGCTACCCCATGCATTCAACCCGTCGATCCGGCTGGCCAGTGGGATAAGGACTGGGCCACGTGTGGCGAGGTGCGATCGCCAAAAGCAGGTGGAAGCGCAGTTTGCCACGAATCTATTGCGCCTGAAGGAAGAGCGTGCTCGGTTGAGTGAGCGCACTAACCCGATTCCTGCGAAAAAAGCTGCTCGATCAGATCCCTGCAATGGCGAAATGACGGCTTGACTGTCGGGTGGAGCATCACGCTGCCGTGGGCGTAGACGTTTCGGATGTGCCGCATTGCCTCCATCATCGCGCAGCTTCTCTTCTCCTCCGGAAGATACCCCTGCTGAATCGCCTCATTGGTGAGCTGCGCCAATCCGCCAGCTTCGCACTTGAGCCGGATCTTCAACGCCAGTTCGAACGTCGAAAAAGCGTGACGCTCAGCAAGCGGAAAGAACCGGAACACATGCCACGCGTACAACCAGACGTTCCGCGCGGTGTCCCATTGAACACGCACGTCCTCGGGGACGGCCGCCGAGAGTCCGTACTCCGCAACAACCTCATGCATATCCGCAAGGGTCCAGGGCCGAAACTTGAGCGTATCCCTGTCCCTCGTGCAGTAGTCCTCGAATCGGCTATCCGGTTCGTGCACCTCGTTTAACGCGCGAAACCCGTCTGCTCCCAAAGGGCTGCTCATTCCGTCGCTCCTCGTGTCTCTGTGCCTTCGGCGGCCATTCTAGCACTTGGTCGCACGAGGCTCGTTCAGACGGATCCGTCGCGCGGCGGTGGAGCCGTGGAGATCAGCGGGCGGCTCATTCGAGACGCCGGGTGTGCCGATGATACGGCTAGCATGAACAGGCACGACCAGTACCGGCAATTCGTTCAGGAACGGAAGGCATGCACTGCTTGCAACGGTCTGACCAACGCGGCCGAAATCGACGGCGGCATCAACGACAGCGATCGAATCGGCCCCTACTCGCGCTGGCAGGGTAATCTCGACGCTGAGCTGATGGTTGTGGCGCAGGACTTTGCGGACGTGGAGAGATTCCGTCGGGTTCGCGGCTGGCCTGACGAGCACGCCGGCACCAACCTCAGGCTTGTCGAGCTATTGGCCGAAGCAGGCATCACGATCGAGGCGCCATGTGCCGGAATGTCCGAGGATCGGGTGTTCTTCACGAACGCCGTCCTGTGCATGAAACGTAAGGACACCACCATTCCGAAAGACTGCTTCCGGCGGTGTGGTGAGCGTTTCCTACGCCCGATGATCGAGTTGGTGGCGCCCCAGATTGTCGTCACCCTCGGCGGGGGCGCGCTGCAGGCGACCTGTCACGCGTTCGGCCATCATCCGCCGCGCCGGCTGGCTGATGCGGCGACCAACCCGATCCGCCTGAATCCGAAGAGCGTGCTGATGCCGCTGTATCACCCGAGCGGTCGCGTGTTTAACAGGTATCGTTCGATGGAAAATCAGCGGCAAGACTGGCGGCGCGTCCGGCAGTTGCTTGCGCGGCCCCTAATGTGCTGACATGGCGGACTGCGATGCGGCGGGTACAGGTACAATGTGCTGCCCTCAGGCTCGCCGCCCCTCGTATACTTGCAGGCGGACCTAGCCATGATCACGAGGCATTCGTGGCCGGGGGTGTTCGATGGCGGCACATCGACGAAACCGAGGATCAGTTCGAGCTGTGTCGGCGCGGGTGTATGCGGTGAGGACTTCCGCCGCGTGTTCACACTCAGGCTCATTCATGAACACGTTGCCGGAGGTCGGACGAATTTTTCGACGTGCTTCACGTGCAGGCAAACGTCAGCCCATCCCATACGCTTGTGCACCACGTTCAACTCCGCTTGGCCACGCGCTCTGAGAGATGCGCGACCACCGCCCACGCGCGCTGCCGAAGCGTGAATACGACGCCAGTGTCAGCGCCATTTTAAGGCACCATCAAAGTCACGCGTCCAAGCGAGCAAACCGGGCGGATGAGAATGAACACCTGGTAGCCCGTGGTGAAGGCCTCTCCCACACACTCGTGAGACAGGCCGTTTCGGTCGGTCAACGTGCAGGTTCGCGGCCGAGACATCCTGCGTCCGCCCATTGGGATCATCGCGCCGAATCGATCGTCAGGGGTATACGTTTCAGCCCATAGGAGATTGCCGAACTGCTCGCTGAAATGCGGCGACACGATGGCGCGGCGGAGCGTGGCAACAAAGCCATCCCCGGGTGCGATCTCAGGCGGGTTGAGGACCAGCACCGCGCAGGCTTTGTGGTGGGTTGAGACGTAGCGGCGCACTGCCGAGTAAGCGGATGCGCCATATCTCTTAGCCAATTCGAGCGGCACGCGGATGCCGAACGTGCGATCGGCAGCCTCACGGGTGAAGGCGTCGTTCTGAAATAGAACTTCGGAGGCAAACACGTTGGCCTCACGCTCGAACTCCTCGGCCACGTCGGGATCGAGCGTCTGGCCGCAGTCTTCGATCACCCCGTAGAGGTCCCGCTGCCAGGGCAGAACGGCGTGCCCCGCCTCGTGTAGTTTCAGAAAGGTCTGTTTGGCGATGTGCACCGCCCGGTCGATGTAAACCAGGCGCGCTTTGGCGTCGAAGACACCGAGCACCTTCGATAGAGCTTGTTTGAGCGCCGACCCCGCCTTGCGCCGGATCCGGGCGAGAAAACTCTCGTCGAGAGCATCCTCGGGCGCGACAACCACCTTGGCCTGCTCGAGGACCTGGCCGACCGGCGTGGGGTAGACGCCCACCGCGTCGGCCGCCTCAAGAGCGCGGCGAGCATGCTGCCGAACCTCCTCGTGCTGTTCAGGCGTCAGAAAACTATCGTCGGCCTTACTCACCGCTTCCCCTTCGTGATCTCAGGAACGCCAGGTAACGGAGCAGTTCCTCCTCCTCCTCCGGGCTCAGGTTCTCCCCTGCGACAGTTGCCACCCGCCCGTGTGCTTGCCCCTCCTCTCGCTCGGAGGAGGGCATGATGTAGCCGGCCTTTTCCATCAGCGTCTCGTAGGGCACGCCGTAGACGCCGGCCAGCGTGTGCAAGACGCTGGGTGATGGCTTGGTGATACGGCCTCGCTCAAGCTGACTGAGATAGGCATTGGAAATTTGCTTGTCCGACGCCTGCTCGACCTCCCGCAGGGTCATCTTCTTGGCCGTACGGATATAGGCGAGAAAATCCCCTAAGCTCTGTTTTGCGTGCTCTTTATGGCTTTTGCCAGTTTTCATGGCATCTCCGGCAAGTCGAGAGACCACCAACCCACCTCCAAATAAGGATACACCCGTCGCGTAATTTATCAAGCGTTGCACAGGCTCTGCTTGATAAACTTAGCAAGCTTGGTACAATGAGCATGATGGGCTTTACCGGCAGGGGCTTCTCATTGGGAGGGGCCACTACTGCATCGGACAAACGCGAAAGGGCTTTGATCATGAGCAGCGAAGGCAACACCAGCGGGCCACCCACTACCACCGTGACCATTCATATCCCCTCCGATCCGACCCCGCGCGAGTTCACCTGGCCGAAGACGATCAAGGTTGGTGAGGCCGCGGACGAGGCCGCGGACGAGTTCGGGATCTCGGAGTCGGCCGAGGCTCCGACATTTCAGAACGCCTCCGGCGAGGTGCTCGATCGCCAGAAGCCGCTGGTGGCTGAGGGCGTGGAGGACGGGGCCGTGCTCGACTTAGTCAGCGCCGGAGGTGGGGTGTGAGCGAGGACAAGATCACGATCGCCACCGTGGAGGCCGAGTTGCCGGCCGTCCACCAGTACGCCGAGCGGCACCAGTGGCAGATGGCATGGAACCCCGAGGCGTTGCGGCTGACCTTCGACGGGACGCATCCCGGTGACGGTAGGCCGCTACGAATCGTGGCCGACGTGACCGGCTACCGCGGCCTGCCTCCCAGTTGGACGTTCGAAGATCCGGCCAACGGCAAAGCAAAACTGTTTCCTCGCCCGAAGAACCTCCGCGGGAACACGGGGTCGATCTTCCACCGCAACCAACGACGGATCTGCGCGCCATTCAACCGTCTCGCGTACAAGGAGCACGGCGGCCCGCACGGGAACTGGGGCGGGCCCGCCAACTGGCTCCAAGTAAAGAAGAACAGGCAAGTGCGGGCGATCCATCTCGCGGACATGCTCGCGGTCATCGTGGGGCACCTGCACGCCAGCCCGGGGGTAATGTGATGCCGCTCCTACGTACCAAACCGCTTCCGGTCGCCCAGGCTCGTGGCCGCCTGATCGTGCCCAAGTCGGTGACGAGCAGCACGCGCACCGTACTGCAGGACTTCCACGGCCCTGACGGTCGGCACGAGGGCCTCGTGTACTGGCTCGGGCGGCGACTGGAGCCGGACATCCTCGTGGTTGGGGCCGTCATCCCCGCCTGCGAGCACGGCCCCCACCGGGTCATGGCCTCGGCAGCGGCCGTGGGCGCAGTCGCCCGTGCCGCGCGGGCACGCGGCCTCGGCGTGGTGGCCCAAGTCCACTCCCACGGCGGGGATGATACCCGCCACTCGGACGGGGATGACGTGCTTGTGCTCATGCCGGTGGAGGGAATGTTCTCCCTCGTGGTTGGCCGCTACGGCGAGGGGGGCATCACGCCACAGGACGGGGTGGGCGTTCATCAATACCAGGATGGCCGATGGGTGCAGATCCCGCCTGATTCCGCCGACGCGCTCGTGATCGTTCCGACGATGGAGGTGAATCGAAGATGAGCGAACGAGATCGTTTCTATCAGGAGCGGGACCGTCGAACCCGCGAGTACGGGGTCCAGGATGCGGCGTTCGAGCGCCCGGTGGCAGTGGTGGTCGGCGAGGACACAGCCGAAACCGAGCGGGGTCAGCTGCTCCTGCTGTCGCTCGTGCATCTGATCGCGCGGATGCATCACCGCTTGGTCCTAGTCGTGCCCCGGTCGCCGCTCATCGCACGCCGGGCGCTCGGCCCCGTGCAGACCGGCGCTTCCGCCACCCTTGAGGAAGCCGCGACGGCAGTTGCCACGGCAGTCGATCCGTTCATCCAGGTTAGGCACAAGCTCTCAGGCGATGTGAAGGCAGCGATCGGTATCGGCACGCTGCCTGAGGGTAAGGTGCCGTGGCACGTGGGCCCGCACAACAACCGTGCGATCGTATCGCCCGACCCGGTCCAGCCTGACCGGACCTTAGGATTCGCACTCGGCCCGTGTCTCGCAGCGTGTCTGGGGGCGTGGCTTCTCTTCCGGCTAGCGCTGGGTTGGCCGGTCCAGCCGCAGACAATCTCTGCGTGGAACCTTCGCCAAAATGATCAGGCGGAGGCGGGGCCGGAGGTGTTGGAGCCGCTGGATGTCGGGCGTGTGCTGATGGTTGGTGCGGGGGCGGTCGGCTCTTGCCTTGCCTACTGGCTCCGGCTGTCGGGCGTGCGTGGGCCGTGGCTCGTCGCTGACCGCGACACCGTCGCGCTCCACAACACGAACCGCTCGCTCGCCTTCCTTCCGGCTGATGCGGGATGGCCGGCCGGGCAATCCCGCGCCAAGGCATTGGCGGTGGCAGACCTATTTGGCGCCCAGTCGCGGGTGGCTTGGTACGATGAACTCAAAGGCGCCGACCGCGACGCCGACTTGGTCCTGTGCTTGGCGAATCAAGGCGGCGTACGGTCGCGGATCGGTCAGCGGGGTGAGCCCATCGTATTGCACGCGACGACCTCACGGGGTTTCGAGTCCCAACTCCACCGGCACATCCCGGAGCGGGACGACTGCATCTTCTGCCGGGTTCCCTCAGCCGATGCCGAAGTCAACCTTGAATGTTCGACCGTTCCGCTCAAAGATGCTGGTTCCAGCACGGATGCCGCGATCTCGTTCTTGTCGGCGAGTGCGGGACTGATGTTGCTTTCCGCTCTGTACCGCCTTGCTGCGGGAGAATTGGAGCACGAGAAATGGAACTGGTGGCGGCTTGTGTACGGCAGCACCGTCCCGCTCGCCCTGACGGGAAAGCGCAAGTGCGCCGCGGACTGTCCGGGCACTCTCCCGGCCGAGGCGCGGAAGACCATTCAGGTCGACCATCGGTGGAGCCATTTAGATGCCGCGACGGGCGGATAAAGTACCCTGCTAGATTGACGCAGGTCGGACGAGTTGGCTCCGCGCGGATTTTATCTTAAGCGGAAAGAGTCCGGCGAAAGTCCGCACATAGGTGTGCGCCAGCCGTAGCGACGCATGGCCGATGCGCGCTGGATCGCCGAAGGTCTTCTGGGGGCTTCTCCCAGCAGCTGAGAGGCGTGGGCGCGTGCCGCAATGGATTCGGAGACCGATGGCTGCCTGAGATGATCATTCACCCAAGAACGATCCTACCAGACACGTCGATGCTCAATGGGCTCGCCGACGACCTCGCACATGGCGACCCAAAGCGTAGGAGGCGAGCGGAGCGGTTCCTTGCGGCATCAGTGGAACGCGGCTGGGTGTTCGTCATCGGCTTCGAGCACCTGATCGAAATTTGCCAGCATGCCAACGACAACGTCGTCATGCGCCGGATCCAACTACTCGATAAGTTTCCATCGGTCGCAGTTCTCTCGCCCGTGCGCGTGGAATCGCCGGTCGGCGGCATCGTCGACGTGCTCACGCGCGAGGTTCGCGCGGCCCATTTTCGAGGGTGCAAATCCTTACTGGCAATCCGAGATCGGGTTCGCGAGGAAGTGTTCCGGTGGACTGAGGGGCCGGAGATCTATGCGTTCGCACATGAGGCGATGCCGTTGATATCTGCTATCGCCAGATCGCAGATCCAGCAGAACCGGATGATCGCTTCGATGTCTCGGTTCAGTCCGATCGGAGCCCGGACGGCCCGAATCCCGAAGGACGAGCCTATGCCGGTGCGGAGCCCGTCCGAAATCCGACGGTACTTGCGGGAGTTGGGAGACCGGCTGAAATGGTCACTGAGCGCCGAGGGCGTGCCGGGCATCGAAGAGATCGAAGAATTTGCAGGAGCCTTCGTGTCGGACGTCGCCTCCGATTTCGCTCGGGCACTTGAGTTGGGTGGGGTTGATATCGGGACGATCTGTGAGGCAACAGGGCTCGATCGCGAGCTGGTTCAACCGGGCATGTCCGTTGAGGACATCGGATACGTTGCCGGCTGGAATCATCGTCTGAAGGTCGTGTCGAAGAACCTTCAGTTGCCGAACATGTTGACAGCGAGCGATGTGGCCCCCGATCTGATGCCCACCCAACGAGTCGATCGCCTGATCAACCGGATTCGGAAACGCGCAGCGCGTCGTGCGGAGGGGGGCGACCTGATGGACGACCACCTTCTTTCTCTCGGGTGTTACGCGGAGGTAGCGGTGGTGGACAAACGGACAAAAGAGTGGTGCCGGCAGGCCAAGCAGGCCGATCCGCAGCTGGGTGGCGTGCTTCCGAAAATCGTGAAGGTTCCGCGGTACGCCGAATTACTGAACGCGCTATCAGCATGACGGCCGCCAACAGCTGCGGCGTTCGGACGGGCAGTTCAGTGGGTGGGCGAACACCTTGTGCGAAGACTTTCCGAATCTCGTGCCGGGTTGCGTGACCTGCCTGAACTCCGGTCGTCATGTGTCTCCAACGATTTCTCATGTCCGGGGCTCGCGAGACCTCGAGCACCTCTGGTGGTAGGTTGCTGCACCGATTAGAATTCATGCAAGGGCACCTCCCATGGGACTACTTGGCCAGATCGCACGACTGCTGACCGGCGGGACATCCAAACCTGCCCGGGCCAAGCGCCGCTCCGCCAAGCATGGCGCCGTCCCATCCAAGGGCTGGAGTGACCACGACATCCGAATCGTGGCCGAGTCGGCTCAAAGCATGGTTCGGGTGGTGAACGAGTCCATGCAGATCGCCAAGTCGACGGGCAGCTTCGCAACTAAGCAGAGTCGGCTGCGCGTGGTTCGGGAGAACCTGAGGCAACTCAAAGCCATGCGCCAGCAGTACCCGTTCCTGATCCTGAAAGAACTCGAGGCGGTCGAAGCCGAGTGGGTACAGCTTCAGAACGAGGTGCAGCGTCGCGACTACGCCGCCATGGCCGATGGCAACCAGAAGGGGCAGGCGCTCGAAAAAGAGGGGCGGCCCGACGAAGCCATTGGGGTATACGAGCGGCTGCTCGCTCAGGGCGTCGACACGCCCTTTACCTATCGGCGTCTGGCAATCCTCTACCGCAAACGGAAGGACGGAGAGAACGAGATGCGAGTTCTCGACGCGGCCTGCCAAAACATCCCGCCAACAAATCCCAAGCATCACCAGTGGTTCGTCGAGCGACGGGAGAAACTGCGTACTAAGATGAAGGCCTGATCTACTGGGGCGGCAACGGGCGCTTGATGAACTCGGAGCCTTCGGTTCCCTTCCACCGCACGAGAACGGTTTTGGCCGCCGGATCGGCCAACGCGGTCTCGACATCCTCCAGCGAACTCGGAAGTTGAGCTTTGGTGAGCACGATTTCACCAGGCGGAAGTTGGATGGGTGCCCCGAAGAGGGCCGCGTCCTCCGGCCCGACTGTTGCTTTCAGGTTCGCCACCTTCCTCTCAGACTGCTTCTGGAGCAGTTGCTCCGCCCCCTCGCGGCTGAAAATCGTTGTCACTTCCGTGGTTTCACCAAGCTGCCGCACCTCCTGGTCGCGGAAACGCCAGTAGATTTCAGCGATCCAATCGACGTCCTCCTCGGTCAGCGACTCAGGCATCACGGGATTCACGTCGCAGGCTTGGGCGATGGCGCGGGCCTGCCGGAGGTGCTCAAGCAGTTGGGCGGCCATCTCCACGAAGCCGAGGGCATCCCGCATGGCGTGCCCCGTGAACAGCGGGCGGCCCTTGCTGGTGCATCGGATGAACAGCAAGGCACCTTGCTGTACGGCGGTGAAAAGCTCGTACAGCGGGTCGAAGTAGGCCAGGTGGCGGATCCGCTGCCCGGTCCATTCCTCCACCCGAAAGCCAAAATCCATCGTAATCGATCCCCTGTCCTCCGTTTCGTCGAGCGCAAGCGGAAAACGAATCGACAGAGGCGACTCGGGCAGGGTGCCGGCAAACCGCATCTCCTTCGGCCCCCCCGCCAAGATCCCCACGATCGTATCCAGCCGAGCCACCTCGCGATCGTCGGCCACCGCACAGACCTCGAGCCTGGCTTCGATGCTCTTTTGGTGCTGCATCGTGGCGGCTGTACCAACGATCTTCTCGATGAGCGGCGAACCATCCACCTTCACGTCCAGTTCCGAGAGGTCAACCGGCAAGCCCCGCTCGATCAGGTTCTCGATCGCTTGCTGCATCCGCTCCGGAGCTCCCGTGAGGTGCAGGTTGAACTGGACCGTCTGCTTCGCATTGACGCGGTAGTGGGTCTGGTCGCCGTCCGTTCGCACCGTGACGGCAAATCGCGGATCAAGACTCTCGTACCGCCGCTTCTCAGCGTCCACTGCCGTCGCAAGGGCCGCGGGCTGCAGCGCGATCATGTAGCGTTCGGCCTCAGCGACGGAGTTTTGCAACTGCTCGTGATCGTGGATCTTCTGGGTTTCGGGGATGTGCACAGTTACCCGCTGCTGGTCCCGCCACGGCCGCTGGGCCACCGCCTCCAGCGCATACTGCTGGAGGAACAGCCAGTAGCACCGCTCATTGGTCACGTCGACCACCACGAGAAACACCGGCTGCCGGCAGCAATCCACGTAATAGGCCAGGTGCTTGGAGCTCAGCGCAAAGCGGACCGTGCCGTTGACCAAGCGGAGCTGGCGCGTCCCTTTCAGCTGAACGGCGAACGTCTGTCCCGTCATTTGGCCGTCGGCGGCCACTTCGACCAGGTAGTCGATCCCGTAGTCGGGGTGCTGCGGGCGCGCCACCCAAGCGCTGGGAAGGGCGCCTTGAAAAGTTCGCTGGGCCGCCTCGTCGATCTCATGCTGCGGTGATCGTTGCATGCTTCATCAAAGGTACCGCCGCCTGACCTCGTTGACTAGCTCACCGCCTCAATTACCGCCCCTGCTCGATACGAGCAGCAGAAACACCTGTGCATAACGGCGCACGAGTGCTTGCTTTGGGCCGGAGTGTATCGCTCAATGGGCGTACACCCTGCGAGGAGCATCATCATGCGCGCAACGCGGATCGATCTGGAAGGCCGCCCGGGCCACTACGCGAGCATCAGCCGCAAACGGGGGAGCGACCGGATCGACGTCCGGCTGCTAACTCCCGATACGCCCAACGGGCGTGATCATCACGTCCAAGCTGATTGCATCGACGACATCCGGTCGATGGCCGAGTGCCTGCAATTCCACCTCGACGGCCGTCGCGGCACCAACAGCGACATTCACGGCTACTTTCGCGAACTCGAGCGGTTCGCCAACTGACCACCTGTCCCAAGGGGATCGCCATGCCCGATGCTGCCCGCCTCGTCGACGCGCTCAAGGACAACCTCAGCCCTGAGGCCGCTGCGCTAATTGCCGCCAAATGTCAGCCGCTCTACGCCCGCAGCGAAGGCGGTCGATCCGCCGAGCATGAATGCGCCTGGTTCGCTCAGCAACTCATCGACATGCTCGGAACGGAAGAGTACGAAGCCATCTGCGACGAGTTGATGATGTGAGCATCGGATCGCGCCCAGCGACTTGTCGAGCAGCGTCAATCAGCGATAATCGTGGTAAGATTGGGGTTTGCCAATGCCACGGCGGAAGTCCGAGTCGGATCGCCTGCTTGATGACGTGTTCGCCATGCTGCGTGAGGCGCCGTGGTGGGTGGGGCCTCCGTTCATTCTGATCGCATAGGGGCTGTTTGCGGTCGTCATACCTGCCATTTTGGAATACGTCGGCGAAGGCTCACAGCCGCCCTCGCAGCCGGTTTTCGACACGGTTGCTAGCGTCTCCAGCACGGTGTCGCCCTTCATCGCGGCGATCGCTGCGATCGTGTGGCTTGTTGCTCTGATGCAGAAAACCTGTCGATGCGCGTCGGTTGAATCGACAAACGGGCCTCGAAAGCATTCGAGATCTTTCATGGCGTGAGTTCGAACATCTGCTTGCTGAAGGCTTTCGGCGGCAGGGCTACCGCGTTTCCGACACCGGGGCGGGGGCGGATGGTGGGGTCGATCTGGTCCTGGAGAAAGCGGGGAGCCGGACACTCGTTCAGGCCAAGCAGTGGAAGGCGCGAAAGGTCGGGGTCCGGCCTGTGCGTGAGCTTTTCGGCGTGCAAAGGTCCGAGGGAGTGGATTCGGCCATCATCGTGACGAGTGGGAACATCACAGCCGAGGCACGCCGATTCGCTGACAGCAATGCTGTGCAGGTGATCGAGGGTGCGACGCTGCTGCAGATGATTCGAGAGGTGCAGCGCCATCGTCCGCAGCCGGCGGCGGCGAGGCCCACGAACCATGCGCCAGCGGGGCCGACTGATGATTCCCCAGCGTGTCCCGCTTGTGGAGCCCAGATGCTCCGGCGCATCGCTAAGAAGGGCCCCCGCGCGGGGCAGCCGTTCTGGGGATGCGCCAGCTTCCCCAGTTGCCGCGAAACACGAGCTGTCTAAAAGGATCGGCAGGTTGAAGAAGCGGATGTTTTGGGCCGGCCAAATTATTTGTGACGCTTCAGTTGTGCGGGAACACTGATTTCGTCCATCTGCTCCGGGAAGGCTGCGCTGCTGCGTAAATCTGCGATCAACGACGTTACCACGCGTTCCTCATGAATCGCGACGCCTCGTGTCTGCATGGCCGTGGATAGCTGATCATCCCATTTGGCGGGGACAGCATCACCACGAAGCTCGCGTCCGCCCTGGCCTGCGACGGCCAGATAATCTGCTGCCGACATGCGCCATGGCTTTGCCCGATGTTCGCTGATGATTCGGTTGGCGATCCGGATGCCGCCCCAGTCAAAATCGCCGTGGTACCGAAGCGTGATGCCGGCGCTGCTGAGCAGTTCGAGCAGGAGGGTTGCCGCCGTGGTGGGCTGGCCGTCGATGCACACCAGCGGCTGACTCGCAGGGCCAAGCGCATCGGCGGCCGCCGCGACCACGTTCGCGTTCTCACAGACGAATACGCCGCCGGTCAAGGTGTCGGCGTCGAAAGTCGGCGGGCGGCGCAGCAGTTGCCGTGATGTCAGACGGCAGGGCTCACCGGCCTGGGCGCCGAGGGTGAGCAGTTGATCGGTCAGGGCCGTGCCGGCGCCGGGCAGGTTCAGCGCGAGGGCGGGGGCGCTGAGTTCGTCGCAGATCACGCGGACCGCATCCCAGGCGCGGCGGCGGGCGGAGGCGCTGCGCCACTGATCGTGGCCGGCCAACGCCGCGGCTGCGCGCACAGCCAGCGTGCCGACAGGCTGGCCGTGATCCAGCGCGTGGCTGTCACCACAACACTCGGCGGCGAGTTGGGCGAGCGTCACACCCCCGGCCGGTAGGCGACCGACCACCCGAACGGCCTGCTCGAGCAGCACAGCCCCGCGCTCGACATCGCCACCGGACAACCGCCGCAACACCCCCTGCTCACGGACCTGCTCGTACCAGCTCGCCACCGCCTCGCGCGTCTGTACGTCGGAGCGGAAGCGATCGAAGAGGTTCATCCAGGCTGCCCGCTCACGCTCCGCTTCGCTGCGTCGATCGATCAGAGGGCCTGTCAGCGTTTCGATCGCCTGGCGAAGGTTGGGCGCCATGCCGCTGCTGACGACGATGTGCTCCAGTTGATCGATCCGCACGCTGATCGAATCGCTCGCGACTGGGCACCGACCAAGCAGCCGATCGCATGCTTCCCGCTCTCGCGGGCTGGGATTGAGCAGCCGAAGCACGCCGTTCGCGTCCGTTTGGCCTCGCTCGTAGCGCCGTCGCAGGCGATCCACCAGCCAGGCCAGTTCCGGCGTGCCCAGCGTTTGCCGTACTCGTGGCTCATCTACCCTCACAGCAGCATTCCATCGTCGTCGCCGGCCGACGTCACGCGCGGCTTGTCCAGCGGCGGCGGCTCAGATCGCGTTCGCTGCCGGCCGTTCCAGAGCCACCGCGTGGCAAGCACCGCGTCGATGCCCTTCATCGTCGTGAGCTGGTAGATCGCCACGCCGGGCATCTCGGCGTAGCAGCCCCACTCACGCTCGCTGGTCATGATGAAATCCAGGTCGAACGCGTTCAACAGACCCATGCACTTGCCGCGCATGTCGCTGTCGATGCCCGCGAACACCTCGTCCAGAAGGATCGGCCGGGGCGCCAGAGGATCAGCCGACTGGTAGTGGGCGGCCGCGGCGGCGAACATGGGCAGCGTCAGCGCTACCGCCTTCTCGCCGCCCGAGCCCGTGCCGTGCGTCCGCCGCGTGAGCCGCTGCCACTTGCCGTCCTGCTGCCGCATCACGGCGAAGCGATGCCAGCGGCGATAATCGAAGGCTTCCTCGATGTGCTGCTGCCAGGTGGCCGTCTCGTTGGCAGTGCGCATAGCCTGAATCTGCGCGTGCAGGAACTGCCCGAGGGCGCCGCGGTCGTCGGGCGACCACGTCGCGCCCACGCCGAGCAGGCGACGGCGGGCGTCGGGCAGGCCGGCCGGGCCGTCGTCCATGGGCTCCCACACGAACTTGATGCGCATGCCCGTGCTCATGGGCCGACTGGTGATCTGCTCGTTCATGTCCGCCACCAGCCGCTCCGCCTCGTGAAGCCGATCGTGCAGGTGTGTCGCCACCTCGTCGATCAGCGTCTGCTCCAGCACGCGCCGCTCCTGCTCCTCCAGCAGCGATCGCCGCGCGTGGGCGTCCTCGGCCAGAGCGTCACGCAACTCCAGCATTGAGCAGTCGCGCTGGTCGTACACCACCGTCACGATGAGCAGATTGTCGAGCGTCGTCGTCTGCGGGCGCAGGTCGTGCGGCAGCAGGGCGTCGGTGAGGTTCTGAATGTGCCGGTGGACCTCGCGTTGGTGCTTCGCCCAGGCTTCCTCGTCGCTCCGCACGTCGCTGAGCAGCGATTCAATCTGCCGCGCGAGATCGACCGCCCGGCTGACCGAGGCCGGCTCGCCCTGCTCATGCGCCAACTCGGCCGAGATGACCGGCAGGAGCTTCAGCCGCCCCAGACTCGCCAGCGATTCGATCGCCTCGGCACGATCGGCCTGATGCCGGCCCATCGCTTCGGCGTGAGTCTCGACCTTCTGTTCCGCCACCGCGAGGGCGGCATGCTGAGACTTGTCCTCCTTGCCCGCCGCCTCTCGTTCCTTCCGCAGATGGCCGACCTGCCGCCGAGCCTCCTCGAGACGGGCGCGGATGTCACGCGCGCTCTTTCCGACCGACGCTTCAAGCGTGTCGCGATGCGCCTCGGCGGCGCGCAGCTCATTGGCGGCGGTCCGCAGGCGCCCGGCCTGCATGTGCACCTGAGCCTCCGCTTCAGCGGTGCGGGTGCCGCAACGGTCGGCGTGCCGCCGCGCATCGACGCTGCTGCGAAACGCGGGCCAGAACTGCCCGGTCGCGTGCCGGTATTCGTCCGTCGCCTCGCGCAACTCGTCGAGACGGTCCACCCACGCGGCGATGCCGAGATCGGCCGCGTCTCGATCGCGCTCCTCCTCCGCCGCCTGCAACGCCTGCCGCCGCTCGTGGACACGTCGCTCAGCCTCGCCCACGCGCCCGCGCTGCTCGCCGACGCGTCGCCCCGCAGCCGCCCGCTCGGCGAGCGCTTTGCGCACCAGCTCATCATCGGGCGCCTGCCGGGCCTCCCGCCGCGCCTGCTCGATGCGCTGCTCGACGTTGTCGATCGCCGACCGCAGCCGAGCCGCCGATGCGTCGGCCTCGGCAATCTGCGCGTCGAGGGCGTCGATCTGCTGAAGCCGGTGGCGTTCGCGCGCCGCCTGGCCGATATGCTGCGGCGTAACCTTGCTCCATCGGCCGTGCAGCGGGCCGTTGCGCCACCCGCCGTCCGCTGCCACCCAGGTAGCGGATGAGCCGGCGCCCACACCGATGCGCATCAGCACGGCGGCCACCACCCGCTCCTCCACGCCGGCCTTTTCGGCAGCGGTGGTGTCGGTTGATCAGATTGATTAGCCGCGGCGCGTCCTCCGGCAGCGGGGCGTCGCCCGCGATAAGGCACGTATCGAGCGTCTCAGCGTCCAGCAGCCGGCCGTCCGGCGTCATCCACGCGTCGAGCAGCCCGGCCGCCTCCAGTGCTGCTTCGAGCCCGGCACGGTCGGCCTCGGGCAGGCTGTCGACAAAATCGATCAGCGACCAGAGCGCCGCCCCCGCCTGCCGCTCGCCGCGGGCGTCGTCACCTCGGGTATGCGGCGGCGCGGGCGAGATGTGCCGCCCCGCCGCGAGGGCGTCTCGCTGCTCCTGTAACTGCTCAATCCGTTCGCGGAGTTCCTTCAGCTTCTGCGCCACGTCCGCACGCTCCCGCGTCAGCGTTTCGCCCGCCGTCGCCAGCGCCGCCGCCACGGCCTCACGCACCGGGCTTTGCCCCTCGCCCGTCTCGCACCACACCTCCAGAGCCTCCGCCAGATCGTCGGCCGGCGTGGGCGACAGCTCCGACGCCGCCCGCGTCCATGCCCGGTAGGCCTCAAGCAGCGCCCCACCCGCGGCCGAGAGCACTTCCGCAGCGGTCCGCTCGGCCTCAACCGCCTCGTCCAGCCCCGTCTGCTGATCGTCAAGCCTCTGCTTCGCCGCGCTCAACTGCATCGCCGCCGCCTGCACCGCCTGAACCAGCGACGTCACGCGCCGGATTGCCTGCTGACGATGTGCGATCAGTTCCCCGACCTTCCCCGCGGCCACGTCGATTGCCGCCTTATCCAGAGCTTCGCCGCGCAACGTATCGACGGTAGCCAG
Source organism: Phycisphaeraceae bacterium (assembly GCA_040905565.1). Classification (GTDB taxonomy): domain Bacteria; phylum Planctomycetota; class Phycisphaerae; order Phycisphaerales; family Zrk34; genus JBBDRF01. Next base: position 49,549 of record JBBDRF010000071.1, read on the forward strand.
GGCGGCCTCGTGCTGATCGTGCACGCCCGCCTCCGTCGCGGCCGCCGCGGCGCAGGCCCTCGCAGCTTCAAGCTCCTCCTCCGCGCTGGACGCCGCCCGCTGCGCCTCCTCAAGCTCGGTCGCCGCGGCGTCACGACGCTCCACCGCCTCCTGGTGCTCGCGCCGGCAGTGTTCCCAAGTCACGCGGCGCGTCTCGACGACGCTGTGGGCGGCGTCCAGTGTTTCCGCCGCCCGCATCTCGGGGCTCGAAGCAAGCGTCTGGGCTTTGGCGTCGGCGGCCTCGAGCTCCTCGTCCAGTTCCGCCAGCCGCTGCGAGAGCCGATCCAGCGCGGCTGACGCGGCGTCCCGCTTCCCCTCGGCGACGCGCAGATCACGCTGGGCCTGCTCATATTCGAAGTTCGTCGACCGCACCCGAGCAGCCCGCCGGCGCCCGGCGCAGCGCACATAAGGCCCGTACTCACGCAGGAAGGCCTCGGTTGCGGCCCCGGCTGCCTCTGACCGCTGCAAATCCAACCGGTCGCTCTCGAGACCGCGAAACGATTCGGCAACGTCCTCGATGATGCGCCGCTCGATCGGCGGCAGCGCCTCGCTCAACGCCGCCGACAGACGCTTCTCATCCAGATCGCGGGACAACTGCGGCTGACGAAGCTGAATCAGCAGGTCCATCAGCGCGCGGTAGCGTGCATCGCCGAGCTTGAACAGTTCAGCATCCACCGTGCGGCGATACTCATTGCGATCCTTGAAGACGGTCCCCGCCTCACCAATCACGTCAGTCAGAGCGTCCCGCGAAAGCGGCTGGTCACGGTCGTTACGCAGGTGCAGGTCGACGCCCACTCGCCCTTCGCGGAGGATGAAATACCACCGCGTGGGCGCGCCCCGGCCGGCAGTCGCCTGCAGCGCGATACCGATCGTGAAGTAATGATCCACGCCCTGCTCGTCGACCCGGCCGAACTCGAGCCACGTGTAGCCGAGGCGGTCGGAGTAGCGGTTCATCAGCAGGTTCCACTCGATCCGCTTGGCGACGTCGCCGTCGGGCTCGACGCGCTGCGGCGGAATATCCGCGTCGAGCAGGAACGGCAGCTGCATCGCCAGCACGCGGGATTTGCCCGTACCGTTGTTGCCTCGCAGCAGCAGGCGGCCCTGCTCGAAATGGAAGACCTGCTCGTCGTAACGGTAAATGTTCAGCAGCCCCGCACGCAGCGGCCGCCATCGTTGCGATAGCGGTGATGCAAGGACGTCCGGCTGCTCGCCGTTGTCTGCAACGGGCTCGTCGAACCGCTTCATGACGTTTGCTCCCACAACTGGGGCGTCGGCTCGGCACGCTCAGCCTGGCGCGGCGCATCGAGCGCGTAGCGGCCGATCGCTGGGCGAACGATCACGCCGTCCTCCGTCCGCCGAACCAGACGCAGCGCTTCGAGCCGGTCCAGCGTCTGCTCCGTCAGCGCCACCTCCGCCCCCGGCACCCGTGCGTCCTTGCGCCAGTACAAGCCGTATGTCTGGATCAACCGCGCCGTTTGATCACGAACTGCGGCGATTCCCACAAGGGCCGACGATTTACCCGCCGCATCCTGCGCCTGCCCGGCCAGCCATTCGGCAAGCAGCAGCGTGAGGTGACCGGCCGTGCCCTCTTCCGGCATGCCCAGATCGGTTGCATCACCATTCGTATCGGCCAGCGCGATGCCCTCACGGCGCACCTCCGGCACGAGGCCCGTTGCCTCCTCGACTTCACGCAGTATGTGCGGCCGTTGCGTGGTAAGGTACGCGCGCTCCGCCTCGCTCAATTCGTCATAGTAGATCACCGGGTCGTCCAGCATCCGGGCCGTCAGCGCTGCACGGATGCGGCGATTGCGGGCGTCGTCGCTGTCGGGGATCGCCTCGTTGAGCATCGCGTCGATTCGGTCGAGCAGATATGCCTCTTCGATCGTCGACGGCCCGCGACTCACATTGATCAGGCTGCTCAGCGCCACACGGTGGATGGTGTAGAGGACGTCGCCCTTGTCGGCCACATACTGCTCCTCCTCACCGTCGATCCGCACGAGCACGCCGAGGTCGTCGAGCAAGCGGATGACCTGGACAAGGTCGCGCCGCTGCTCGTGACGGTTGAGGTCAAGTTCGACGCCCGCCTCCGCCAAAGCCGGATCAGACTCGGCGAAATCCATCACGTCCCTGGCGATGTGCCCAAGCACCGTTTGCCGCTCAGCCCGCTCCAGTGCCGCCAGCACGAGGCAGAACATCACGTAGCGACGTCGCGTGAACGGCACGCGGCTGTGTGGATCGATTCCGGGCCGCGTCGCGTCGTCGCGATCCGCCGGCCGTTTACGCAACCGCGCGACTTCGCTGTCCACGTAGAGTCGCCACTGCACGTTTCGTGCCAGCCACTCGCGCAGCCACTCAGCATGGCGGCGGATGAGCGTCAGTGCTTCCGGATGACGCGACGCGGTGATCAGCGGCCGCGACAGCAGCGCACGCAGCGCCTGCTGCCGCTCGTGGCGTACCGTCGCATCAAGGTGAGCGCCCAGCCGAGGACCGCTCAGCCATCGGTCACCTCCTGCTGCCCAACGGAGATCGCGTCTGAGGCCGGCGGCGGTGTCGCGGCACTCGCCTCGCCCGACGCGTCCGTCTCGCGAATGAGGATGTGATGATCCTCGCCGACGAAGCGGCCGGCGGGCGTCTTGACCGAGGCGGCCACGCCGTCGTCGGTCGGCTCGAGGTGGATCGAGAGCGTGCCGTCGGCTGATGTCGCCTCGACCGGCCCCGCCATCGACGCTCGATGCGCCAAGGCTTCGCCCAGCAGCTCGAGAAACAGCTCAAACGCGGGGGTGTCCAGTTCGCCAAGCCGCGACAGCCGCGTCGCCCGCCCCGTCGCCAGCACCGAACGGGCCGCAGCCAACTGACGCGCCTCCTCCGCCGCGAAACGCGCCAGCGCCGCCTTCTCCTTTCGCCGATCGATCACCCGCGCCGCCGGCCCTGGTCGGCGCGTGCGGCCCGTCTTCCGCAACCGCGGCGAAACCCGCAACGGCGGCGCATCGCACCACGGCGTCGACGCCCGCACGGGCTCCTGCTCCCAAGCGTCAAGCGTGTCCTGGTCCACCCGCAGATGACGCGCCGGCGCCAGGCCGAACGCCGCCCGCCAGAGTTGATGAGCCTCGCGATCGTCGTCCGTCTCCGCGAACCACCGCGCCAGCGTGCGCAGGTCTGCCGACCGGTCACTGCGCGTAATGCGCCGCTCGTGCAGCATGCCGACCGCCCGCAGCAACGCCGGTATCGCCGCCCGCGCATGCGCCCGCAGTTCCTGCTCCTGCGCTCGCTCGCCCTCCGAAGCGATGAACCAGCCTCGCAGGCCCTTCCACCGCCTTCGCCATTGCTCGACCACTGCGGCCCGCCGCTCGTCGTCTGGCGGCAGCACCGCATCGCGCAGCTCACGTCGCGCCGCCGCCTCCAGCAAGCGGTCGATACCCGCCGACTCGATCCGCTCGATCAGGTCGGCGATCTGAGGCGACGTCGTCGCCAACTCCGCGATAAAGCGCTTCAGGTAGTCGATCAGCGCCTGCTTGTAGGACATGAACGCGTTGAGGTCGACGTCCTGCAGTTGCGTCGTCCGCTGCAGGCTGCTCAGGAACGTCTGGGCCCGGGCGGTGAGTTGCTCGAAGCGGGAGCGGAGGATATCAAGCTGCCGGAAGGCTTCGCCGTCATCGATCGTCGCCTGTCCCACGGCGCGTAAGAGGCCCTCGAGCTCCTCGCGGATCTCGTGCAGCGTCGTCGTCTGAAGCTCGCCCGCTTCATTCAGCGCCTGCACGAACACCTGCAGCGCCCGTTCGACAGCCTGTCCCGTTTCCGTAATCTGGTAAAGAAACCGCGGCCGGAGGAACTCCTTGACCGAGGACACCTCGTCCGTATCCAGGTGCTTCTCGAGATTCCCCCAGTCGCACAATTGATCGAGCGCCCGCTCCACCTCGAGTCGATCCAGCCGCGTCGCCCCTGCCGCCGCCAGCGCCGCGTGCACTTGCGCGGGGCGAAGGTGCAGCTTGAACTGCCCCGTCGCCTCGATGAATTGCCGCATCATCGCCCGGTACAGCTCAGGTTTCCCGGCCCTCACGTGCTGGAACGCCATCCAACGATTGACGCCCCCGCTCGGCGGGTCCGGGCCGAAACCATCGGAATAATCGGTCCCGCGGCTCATCGACTGCCATGATAGCTGTAGAAGCCCTCGGCAGCACGGAAATTACGGGAGTCGCGATCGACTGGATCTGCAATTTTGCGAAAGCAGCAGGCCGCCGTTACGCCCACCACACGTCGCCGGCCTCTCCGGTCTCCGCCCATCGACGGTGCTGCCTGCGAATCAGCGCCCGAACGCGCCGCCAGGCGGTCGTGGGCTGGACCTTGGCTCTAGTAGCCTTCTGCGCATGGTTCGCTGCAACGATGAACACAGGCTCGATTGCCTCCAGGCGCCACCCCAGCGCCATTGCGGCCTCGGCGATACGGGCTGCACAGCCCGGTGCAACCATGCCTTGGCGGCTGTTGAACTTTCCGTGGTTGGTCGGGCCTGCGGCGTCGAGGTAGCCGACCTGGGACTGCCGTTCCACGACGTCCTGCCACGCCTTGTCTGACCATGCCAACTCGGCCAGTTCAGAGATGCAGTTGCGGTAGAGGCCCCATGCTCCCTCGTCCGCGTACTGCGTCTTATCGTACTCGATGATCGCCTCCCGGATTTCGCGATCAGTCGGCTCGCGTCCCAGCCGCTCACGCAGGCGGGTGAGGTGATGGGCGTGGGGGAGTTTCTCAACCACGTCCGTCGCATGGTGGTGGATTACGTGGTCGGGCAGGTGCTCACCGGTGAGCAGGGCGCGGACATGGCGGCGGCGGACCGGCTGGACGACGTGACGGCCTACTACCTGCTGCACCGGCACGACTTCGGCATGGACGAAGCGCCCGTCACTTACGCAACTCGCCGAACAACTCCAGGTCGCCGAAAGCCGGATCCGCAAGCTGCTGCCGCTGACATTCCTCGGGCCGAAGATCCTGGAGCGGGCACTCACCGGCGACCTTCCTCCCAGCCTCACACTCGATGATCTGCTGCATGCCGCGGTGCATCTGGATTGGGACCAGCAGATGCAGGACCTGGGCTTGGACAGGCAGCCGCGCCCGGCCATGTCAGCCTGAAAGTCAAGTCCGCCGCCGCCACACCCCCAGCAAAAACGCACTGCCGAAAACCGCGAAAGAGACTCGGGCTTCGAATCGGCCCGATCTCGCCAAAAACGGTCGCCTCAGCCGAGTCTCTGAACCGCCCCAGATACACGAAAAGCCCCGGAAATCCGGGGCTTTTTGCGTGGGCGCAAACGTCGTGGGAAATTCCGCTTGCGCCTAAGCGGAGCGGGTGGGATTCGAACCCACGGTACGGGTTTCCCCGTACACGCGATTTCCAATCGCGTTCCTTCGGCCACTCGGACACCGCTCCAGAATCGGCGTTGGGCTGGTATCTTAGCGGTTGGAGCGACGACTGGCCAATGCCCCGAGGAGGCGAGCGCGGTGAAGTATCGAAGGCATGATCTGCACGGGCTGCTTGTGGTGGATAAGCCGCTCGGCTTGACGTCCATGGGCGTCGTCCGCCGCGTCCGCCGGGCGGCAGGGCACTGCAAGACGGGCCATGCGGGCACGCTTGATCCACTGGCGACGGGTGTGTTGATCTGCTGCCTGGGCAAGGCGACCAAGACGGTCGATCAACTCATGGGCCTGACGAAAACCTACCAGGCCACGGTCGACCTCTCCGCCTTCACGATAACCGACGATGTCGAGGGCGAGCGTGAGGAGATCGCCGTCGACCATCCTCCCACCGAGCAGGCGGTGCGGGAGGCGCTGGCGCAGCTCACGGGGACGATCGAGCAGACGCCTCCCATCTATAGTGCCATGAAAGTCGAAGGCCGACGCGCCTACGCCCTCGCGCGGCAGGGCGAGGACGTGAAGCTTAAACCCCGCCCCGTCCGCATCGACGCGATCGATCTGCAAAGCTACGATTTCCCCCGCCTCAAGATCGTGATCACCTGTGGCAAGGGCACGTACATCCGTTCGCTCGCGCGGCAGATCGGGCAGAGCCTCAGCACCGGCGGGCATCTTGCGGATTTGCGTCGCCTGGCCGTCGGGCCTTATACACTTGAGCAGGCGGTCACGCTGGAGGATCTGCCCGAGCCTTTGAACCCCGAGCATCTGCTGCCCGTGCCGAGTGCTCAGAACGATTTCGATGCATCGCGCTGAAACAGCCGATAGTCTGGAATGATATGGAACGTTTACGCGTCGCTTCGCTTCAATACTGGATCCGCCCTGTCGATACCTTCGAGCAGTTCCGCGATCAGGTCTCCGGCCTGGTGCAGACGGCTGTCGATTACGACGTCAAACTTGTGGTGTTTCCCGAGTACTTCACCATCCAGTTGATGACGCTAGGCGATGTCCGCGCCCCGGCCGATCAGCAGGTGCGGACGCTTTCGCAGATGGTGGAGCCGTTCGTCGATCTCATGAGTTCGCTCAGCAAGAAGCATCAGCTCTACATCGTGGCGGGCTCGATCCCCGTGATGGACGACGGCTCGGACCACGTCTACAACGAATCGTTCTTCTTCGGCCCCTCCGGCGAGCACGGCCGCCAGGGCAAAATGCACATGACCCGGTGGGAACGCGAGGACTGGGGCCTTTCGCCACGCCATCAACTCAAGGTTTTCGAGACCGAACTCGGCCGCATCGCCATCGCCATCTGTTATGACGTCGAGTTCCCCGAAATCGCCCGGGCGGCGGCTCGGCAGGGGTGCAGCATCCTCGTGGTGCCCTCCTGTACTGATGATCGTCAGGGCTTTCTGCGGGTGCGATATTGCGCCCATGCCCGGTGCATCGAGAATCAGCTTTACGTGGTGCATGCCTCGACGGTCGGGTCGCTGCCGATGGTGCCCTCGGTGGCGCTAAATTACGGGCAGGCATCGATCCTGACGCCCAGCGATTTCCCGTTCGCGCGTGACGGCATCCTCGCCGAGGGCGTGATCAATCAGGAGACAATGGTTATCGCGGAACTTAATATGAAGAGCATCGAAGACAGCCGAACGTTCGGCACGGTGCTACCATTGTATGATTCGCAACACACGAGCGAGATTGTCGCTCAGACCGACCTGATCCCCCTGTGAGCGTGCCCCATGGCCCTGACCGACGGCGTGGTCGTCCGAAATACACGCGTTGAAGACATTGAACAGATTCAGGCGTTAAGCAGGCTGACCTACAGCCGCCGTGAAGCCTGGACACCTCGCGAACTCCAGTCGCACCTGCGCGTCTTTCCCGAGGGCCAGTTCGTTGCCCTTGAGCAGGCGACTGGACGTCTCGTCGGCATGGCGGCCAGCCTCATCGTCCTCTGGGACGAGTACGAACTGGACACCAGCTGGACGGATTTCACCGACGACGGCATGTTCACCAACCACGATCCCGAACACGGCCGCACGCTCTATGGCGCTGAGGTCATGGTCCACCCGGACATGCAGGGCCGAGGCGTGGGTAAGAAGCTGTACGCCGCCCGGCGTCAGCTTTGCCGCCGGCTGGGGCTGCTGCGCATCCGGGCCGGCGCCAGGTTGCGTGGCTATTGCGATTACGCCGACCAGATGTCTGCCGAGCAGTACGTGATGAAGGTGACCCACGGCGAGATCGGCGACCCGACCCTCACCTTTCAGCTGCGCCAGGGCTTCCGCGTCATCGGCGTCGTCGGCGGCTACATCGAACACGATCCCGAAAGCCTCGGCTACGCCGCGATCATCGAGTGGATCAACCACGCCGTCGCCCGCCGAAGCGACTACCGCCATCGCGACGCGCGCTTCCTTAAACCCAAGATCCCCCGGTGAACGAGCCACGCACGCGCTTCTCAAGCCGTTTGCTCCGCAGCACCGAGCGGGCGACAATAGCCGAATCGGCCCCGTAGCTCAGCGGTCAGAGCTGGCGACTCATAATCGCTCGGTCGCAGGTTCGAATCCTGCCGGGGCTATTGGTTTATTCGGTGAGTGTCGTGAGGTACTCGACCAGGTCGACCAGTTCCTGTGCGGTCATCTGGCTTTGCAGGTTCGTGGGCATGAGTGACTGGTCCAGGGTCGTGCGTTCGACGACGTTCGCCTTTTGAACCTCCGTGGCGATGCCGCCCATCTGCACGACGGTAAGGGCGTCGTCGGTTTCGCTTGTGAGGTAGCCCATCAGTTGGTTGCCGTCGCGAAGGTTGATGAGTACGCCGCGATAGTCAAAGCTGATGTTCGCGCTGGGGTCGAGGATGGCGTGGTACATCGTCTCTTTGGCCAGCTTGGTGCCGATGCCCGAGAGGTCGGGGCCGAAGGCGATCCCGGCGCCGTTGACCTGGTGACAGGCGATGCAGGTGCGCATGTACACGACCTTGCCGCGCTCGGCGTTGCCGCTCCGGCTCACCAGTTCAGCGATCGGCGGCAGCGGCTCGGCCTCTGCCGTGCTCGGAAGCGTCAGCCGCTTGCCCGCTTCTTCACGGATGCGTTCATCACCTGATGCGTGCAGCACGTTCGCCGCGGAAAATTCCAGCTCGGCCGCGACTGCGTTGGCCTTCACCATCTCCAGCAGGTGCTGTTCACCCTGACGCGTTCGGCCCAGCGCCTCGATCGCCGCGGCCCGCGTGGCGCGGTCGCCGTCGGCGTCCTTCGCCAGATCTTCCAGCATCGCCAAGGCCTTCAACTCACCGGTCATGCCAAGCGTCTGCAGAATCGGCGCGGCAACTTCATCGTCACTCAGTCGCTGCTCAATGAGCGTCCGCTGATCCCAATCCAGCAGCAGCCGCGCCGATTGCACGCCCATCTGCTGCTGCGGATGGCCGACGAGGATCTCTACGAGCCGATCCGCATGATCGCGGAGGTTGAACTGCTGAATGATCCGCAGCGCGGCGGAAGCGTCGGCCTGCTCCATCGCCCGCTCCACGCCTTGCTTTACCGTCGGATTCGCTTCGAGATCGACCGACCCGATCTGTCGCAGCGCCAGGGATGTGATCGCATCAGCGCGATCGCCGGTTACCGTCAGCAGCGATACCAGAATTGGCCGCCGCGCTTCGGGTTCGTGAAAGTCCAGGGCCCGGAAATAACGCGGCAGCACGTCGGGCGATGTCGCTGGATCGGCAATCATCTTGCCCAGCAGCGGCAGCGCTCGCGGCGCCCGGCTGCGCCAGACGATTTCGCGCCCTGCGGCGCTGTTCCAATCGTCACCAACCTTCGCCAGCCAGGCATCGAAGAAGCGGTTCCACTGACGATCAGCACCGATGCCCAGCGCCTCAAGATAGAAGCTGTCGCCGTGCGTGTGCTGCATCGCGAGCTGCGCCCACAGATCGGCAGCCTCATCGCCCTCGTGGTGACGCAGGGCAATCAGCGCCTCACGCCGAACCGCCGGTGAAGGATCCTCCACCGCGCGGCTCACGTAGGGGAGAATGGGAACATCAAGTTGCCGAGCTGCTCGCAGTGCGGTGATGCGGATGTCGGCATCAGCGTCGCCGAGCGCTTCGTCGATGACCTTCGTGCCGGAGCCTTCGAGCTTGGACAGCAGCCACAGCGCCCGAGCGCGATAGCGAGGGTTGTCGGATTCGTACATCTGCCGCAGGGCGGGAATCGCGTCGTTGCCCATCTCGTGCAGTGCGGTCCATGCGAGATAGCGGACCGCTTGGGTCGTGCTTTTGAGCGCTTCGGCAGCACCGGCGGCCGTGGTGAAATCAAAATCCGGCACGGTATAGGGATGCTCCGGCGGTGCGATGCGGAACACGCGCCCCCGCGCCTGATCGCCCTTGGCGTGTCCGCCGACGCCGGGGTCGTACCAGTCGGCTACGAAGAGCGAGCCATCGGGTGCGGCGCGGACGGCAACAGGGCGGAACCATTTGTCGCGTGCGCCATAGAGCAATGGCGTGATGCTGCCTTCGTACCCGGCGCCTTGGCGCGTCATCGGGTACGCACGCACGATATTCTTGCCCGGCTCAGCGTGAATCATCTGGTTACGGAACGCCGGCCCGAGCAGCTCGCCTTCGTAGAACGTGATGCCCGAAGGTGAACCCGCGCCGGTGTCGAGCACGTTGGGCACCACGCCGGGGTCGCCGTGATGCCAGTGGGCGAGAGAGGTGTTGGGGTGGCGATTGATGCGGTCGGTGTTCCAACCCGCGCCGGTGCGTTCGTCGGTGTAGCCGTAGTTGCCGAACTCCATGACGAAGTTAACGCGGGAGCCGCGATTGCCGTCGTCGTCGTTGTCCGACTGCCAGACCGTGCCGAACGAATCGACGGTCAGCTCGTAGGGATTGCGGAAGTTGTGGCCGAGCACCTCGAACTCCGACCCGTCGAGATTGCAGCGAAAGGCCATGCCCTTGCGATACGGCTGGCCGTTGTTGCGCACCTCGTTGCCGGCGAGATCGACGACAATGTTGCCCTCAGCGTCGTGCACCTGCCCACCGGTATCGCCGAAGTTCCAGTAGAGCTTGCCGTCCGGCCCGAACGTGAACCTGTGGGCTGAGTGGTCATGCTGCGGGATGCCGGTGTTGGTGAACAGGACCTCCTTGCGGTCGGCGATGTCGTCACCGTCGTCGTCATGGAGGATGAAAACATCTGGCGAGCATGAGACGATGACCTTGTTGCCCAGCACGGTGATGCCCAGCAGCGAGTCGATGTCGTTGCCCTGGTAGAACGTGGTGACTTTGTCGGCTACGCCGTCGCCGGTGGTGTCTTCGACGATGAGGATGCGGTCGCCTTCGGGGCGTGTGCCCTGATGGCCGCGGTAGTTTTGTACGTCGGCGAGCCAGACGCGGCCGCGGTGGTCGATGTCGATCTGCGTCGGACTGGTGATCATCGGCTCGGAGGCAAAGAGCGTGACGTCCAGATGCTCAGCGACATCGAGTTGCCGCACCGCATTCTGAGGATCGCGCCCCTCATGTGCCGTACCCGCCCACTCTTCGTCGGTGATCACCTGGAATCGCACCGTCGCGCCGCCGCCTTGCGTCGTGCCCCCATCATCCAGCCCCGCACGCGCGATGAATTCCACGAAGTCATGGTTGGCCGGAAGCTCGTAGACGATCACGGAGTTCGCGTGGGTGCCGATGCCTTCTACCTCTTCTCCGTTGACACGAAGGGCCCCGCCGTTGGCGTTGGCGTTGAGCCGCACCTGCCCCCAGCCGGCCGAAGCACGGGCCCATTCCATATCGGCCAGCTGGGTGACTTCTCCCCGGGCGTCGATCAAACGCGGCTCGATCCAGTTCGCCCAGTCGGCCATGAAGCCGTCGTCGGCATCGTCCACGATCAGCACGAGCTGCTTAGCACCTGTTACGTCCAGTTGAATGTCGATCGCGTGACCGGGAGTGTCCCGGGAGACGATGGGGCTTTGAAACAGCGGTCCATCATCAACCTCCGCGGGCTGCCCGGCCGGTCGCATCGACACCGGCGGAGCCGTCTCGTCGTCCAGCTGCAACCCGCCCGAAACACTGCCCGCCGCCAGCAGAGATGTCGAGACGACTAATAAAGCGATCAAGCGCATTCGGATCATCGGAAACTCCTGAAGTCGGGCATAATCTAGCAAGTGAATGGAAGCTGGCGAGCGGGGTCGTTGTGCGGATCGTGCTGAGAACAATCAGCGCCGTTCCAGTTGTGATTCAACCGTGCTGACGGTGCTGCGGTGTTCGTCGGCGAGGGTCTGGATCGCTTTGAGCACATCGCGATGGTCCTCCGCCTGATCGAAGCGTTCGGGAACGTCACGGCCGAGGTGGTAGAGTTTCGGCGGGGTGTGCTCCTGCCGTGCGGCACCACCCTGGTAGGCACCTTGTGTCACAAAATGCGCCTTCCATGGCCCCTTGCGGACGGCGTAAAGCTGCGTGCCGCGATAGTAGAACATCTCGTCGCGCGGGTGCTCACCTGTGCCGAGGAGCGTGGGCGAGAGGTCGTAGCCGTCAAATACGCGATCCTCGGGCATCTCGGCCCCGGCGAGCGCCAAGGCGGTGCTGAAGAGGTCAAGCGTCGAGCCGATGTCGCGGACGACGGCGGGTTCGATTCGCCCGGGCCACCAGAAAATTCCAGGTACACGCATACCGCCTTCCCACGTGGTGCCCTTGCCGGCGCGGAGCAGCCCGGCCGAGCCGCCGTGCTCGCGGTAGGGCAGCCACGGTCCGTTATCGCTGGTGAAGACGACGAGCGTATTCTCCGCAAGCCCCAGCCGCTCAAGCGTCTCGCGAATCTGCCCGACGGACCAATCGATCTCCTCGATCACGTCACCATATAGCCCGGCTTCGGATCGGCCTTGGAATTCGTCGCCGGCGAACAACGGCACATGCGGGAACGTCTGCGGATAGTAGATAAAGAACGGTTGATCCTGATAAGCCTCTATTTTACGGACGACTTCCTCCGTGTAGCGGCGTGTGAGCGTTGTCTGGTCCGCAGGACGCTCCACGATCTCAGTGTCCCGCAGCAGCGGCACGTTGAAGTATTCGACTTCGGGCTCGGGATAGTTCGACTGGAAGCCCCCGATGCCGGAGACGTTGTCCATGTCGTTGGAATAGGGGATGCCGAAGTAGGAATCGAACCCGTGGCTGGTGGGCAGGAATTCTTCGAGATGCCCCAGGTGCCATTTGCCGACGCAGGCGGTCGCGTAGCCGACTTCTTTCAGGGCGCGGGCGATGGTGATTTCGCTTTGCGGCAGGCCGCCCTTGGAATCGGGAAACAGCACGCGGCGGCGGTCGCTGGCCATCCCGCTCCGGACGGGTAGCCGACCGGTGAGCAGGCCGGCACGCGACGGCGTGCAGACGGAAGCGGCGGAATAGAAGCTCGTCCAGCGCTGACCCTCGGCGGCCATGCGATCCAGATGAGGCGTGTCGATGGTCGGGTGTCCGTAACTGCCGAGGTCGCCGTAGCCCATGTCGTCGGTGAAGATGATGATGATGTTCGGCGGCCGGTCGTCCGCTGCGGACGCGGGTGTCGTCGGCACAAGCACGAGCATTAACGCTATGGCGATCGCTGCGCTGCAAAGCAAATGTTGTCGCTTAAGCATAAGAAACCCCTGTTGGATTGGGTGGGCGAAATCGTGTGAGCGACCATGATGGTACGTGAAGCGACGTAGCAAAGGAATGAAAAAAGCAAGGAAACCTGCGGTACGAAACCCGCATCATGGCTGAGTTTTATGGATCCGTCTCGTCATCCGCGTGCGAAGTTCGTCGGTCCAGTTCGTCGAGGAGTTTCATCGCCTTCTCGACATCGTTGGTGCCTTTGATCTCGATCTCTTTATCGCCCATCTTCAGCCTGACCGACCGGCTGGACATGTTCTTCATCCATTGGAGCAGGAGGTCTTTGCCGAACTTGAAGAAAATCAAAGCACCGCCCGAGGCTGAGAAGGTTACCGCCAGAGTGGTGACCACATCTTGAGTGATACCGCCGTCGTAATGTTTCGCGTTGCCTCGGTAGGAAGAGATGTCCGTTTTAACCTTGCCCGAATTTCTCGCAGCATGTTCTTCCAGCAACGTTCGAATCTCGCAACTGCCTATCGGGTCCGCATCTTCGCGGGTCGATGACGAAGTGAGTTCGCCGGTGCGCCGCTCGTACCCATAATGATCGCGCTGGATTTCTTTCAAGGTGAACGTGATGTCGCTCATGCCGCGTTACCCTCCAAGCGGAATGTCTGGTGATCGCAGGGGCTGTGCCAGATAATTATATCTGCATAAGTCCCCAGGCCACGCGACACCCAACTCGGTTCGATCGCGGCGGGATGACGAACACAAATGAAACCAGCATCACCCCCCCGCACCCAAACCCGCACCGCAGACCGATGAAACAAGACGTGGGGCTCGAACCCATGACCCGCGGCTTAAAAGTTCAAAACTCGCATTAGCCTGAACGCGTAACCCACGATAGACGCGCGGCTTCGGGATTGCAAACATTGTAGAGATGGCGCGGTTTTTCGCCCAATTTCACCCGTTTGCGCGGTGTACACCGCGCCAATTAGCTCGCAAGCTGGTACGTTTAAGCGGTGCGTCGGATCAAGGTAATCGCAGCGACGTTCAAGACGGAACAGGGGTAAAGTAATGCTGAAGTGGATTATTGGTTTCGTAGCCGTATTTTTGGAGCGGGGCGTCACTCTTCCGATCCTTGCAATGCCACGTCGCCGGGAGAGCCATTTGGACCTAAGCATGGCTCGCAAGGACGTACTATGGCTGCGGAGTCCATCATGACATTGGCAACTGTACTCTACAGCTACAGCTACCTTTCTCTGTTCGTGTACGGGCTGACGGGGCCGCTGTTGGCCTGGTTCCTGCCCCAGAGCATCCGCCGCGGGACGCGCGTGGCGATTGTGCTGGTCGGTCAGGTAGCGGCGGCAGGAGCGGCGATTGGCATGGGCGTGACGGGTTTTGACCGGTTCATGACGCACGTCGCGATGGAGATGCGATACGTTCTCTTCGATGATCCGACCCGGTCGGAGATGGCACCCTCTTATGTTCTTAGGGTAGTTATAGTAAACGCGAGTATTTTCGCCGCTCCACTCTTGTGCGGCTTACTACGAACGGTGGCCCCGAAAGCTTCGAGACGCTTCTGGCACTGGCTGCCGCTGGTCCTGGTGGCGATGTATCTCGGATTTGCAGCCGAGACTCACATCGAGGCGTTCATTGCGGGTGAGTGGCCCCCGTTTTACCCGGGAGCGATGTTGATCGTCGCGATTTGCTTCTGGGCGATCTGGCTCACGATGCGGCATGAGTCGGCGTACCCTCTTGGAGGGCGGCCTACGTGATGACGGCAGTCCCGCAAGCGGACCGAGCTTGCCGACGCCTAATCCAACCGCACTCATCCGGGAACTTCGGATCGTAGCCGTGTTGATCCGCCGGGGATTATTGGTCGGCGTTGGGGCTCAGGCCGTACTCACGCATGAGGTTTTCGAAGAACTTGGTTCGGCGAGGATCGACCCGGGGTTCGAGGTCAGCGTGGAGGGATCGCAATTCGGGGGATCGCTCGGCGGATTCGATGTGTTCGATCAGCTCGTCGACGCGCGGCGCGGCCCCGGCGCGATTGCCGGAGCCGTCGATCAGGTCCTGCCGCAACTGCCGGAGGGCGGGGATCAGCGGTTTGGCCGACCCCTCGTAGCGTTCGAGATAGCTCATGCTGCGATTGAAGCGATTGCCGAACCCCCAGCGATCGGGCTCGATGATCTCGATGCACAGGGGCATGGCTTCGCGGACGTGATTTTGCGTGAGCAGGTCGAGCCCGGCGAGGCGGATGCCATCGGCAAACATGACGCCGCTGGGCGCGAGGTTTTCGATGGCGTCGAGGATGGCCGGGAGGATCGGCCGGAGCTGCTGGTAGTCCAGGTGGCGATAGACGTTGCCGACGACGCCTCGGGCGCGGCCGTCGGGATTGGTCAAAGCCGCGGCGACGGTGCTCAAGAGTGCTTCGCGGTCGACCTGTCCCAAGTCGTTGGCGAGCATGCCGCCGCGGTTGAAAAGCGCGAAGCTGAGGTAGCGCTGGAGCATGCGTCGCGGATCGTTTTCATCGACCTCGGCGGCGGCGCTCAGGATCGCCGGCAGCGCTGACCGGGCCGGTGGGCCGATCGCCGCCAGGGCACGACTGGCTTGGACCTTGAGCCAAAGATCGTCCTCTTCGAGCATGGCGGTGAGTGCCGGGACGGCGTCGGCGGACTTTCGGCCCAAAGCCGCCAGCGCCTCACATGCGCCGTAGCGGGTGTGAAGATCGTGAGTCGGCTTGAGCATTGCCAAAAGCTGCGCGATGACCTGATCGTCGGCCTTCTGCGCCAGTGCCTGACTCGCCCACCGGCGAACACTCGGCGACCAACTGGCCAGATTCTCGATCAATTGCTCGGCCGACCGCTGGTCGTAAAACGACCGACCTTCATCACGCGCGGCGAAGCCTCGGCCGGCCTCGATAGTCCGCTCGAGCCGCTCGCCGGTCAGGGCGTTGTCGGTATCGGTCCCGCGGCCCGTCATGTGCAGCCGCGAGTTCATGGGCAGCATGTAGGTCATCAGATACGCACCGGTGACGTCCCAATTCCCGTAACTCCCGGGGCCCTGGTAGACGAAGCTGCCGTCCCAACGCCGGGCCAAATCGTAATACCAGCGCTGGGGTTTGAGGAACGCGGCCACGGCCTCGGGCCCAACCGTACGCACGCCGAGTGGGCTCCAGAGGTGGCTGAAATAGGTGCCGGTGTGGCCCAGCTCCTGCTCGTTGTAGGAGGCGGTGGTCATGCGTGCGAAGTAACGGGTAGGCTCGGCCTGGCCTTGAGCGCTGAAGATCAGAGCCGCCAGTGCGTTCTTGCCGTTGTTGTTGTGGTTTTTCCACGGCTCGTGGTCGCCGTAGGGAATCGAGCCCTTCCCGACGTAGAAGCGGAAGAATTCATTAGCGCGATCGACGGCCCGGTCGACGTGCTGGTTCTCAACCCCGCAGAGCTGCGCCAGCACCAGGCCGTAGTGAACGGTCAGCCCCGCCGAGTTCAACGCGCCGTATCCGCCGAGCCGACCGTGCAGTTCGCCATCGTTTTCATCGGGATAGGCGAAGGCGTGGCCCCATGTGCCGAAAGCGCTCTGGCCCTTGGCGCTGACCTCGGCGAAGGCTTCGATCGCCGGCAGCACCGCCTCGTCGCCGGTGGCGAGGTGATACTCCGCCAGGGCGACCAGCGCGTGGCTCCAGTGCCAACTGGGGAAGGCGCCGTCGCCGGGCCCGCCGGCCCCGCGACGAACCAGGCGCAGCTCCAGGTCCGGCGGACCAAGCTGCCGAAAATACGCACGCACCTGTTCCGCGTCATCCTCCCGGTCGCCCTGGAGCAGCGCCAGTGCATTGATCCGGCCCGGGATGTTATTGCTCAAGTTGCCTGAGAGATGATCGAGCCCGGCCTCAACGATCCGCCTCGACTTCGGGCAGTCCCAAGGCGACCGGTCGGTGTAGGTGCCCATCACCGCCAACGCCAGCGTCACCTCCCGATGCGCTCCGTCACGCCAGATCATCAACGGGAGTCGGCCCTGGTTGACCTCTCGCTCAGCCTGCGTGATCGCCTCGCCAAAAGCGATCCGTGCGTCACGCTCAAACGCACGACCATCCACGCCAAGAATCACATCGCCGACCTTGATCACCCCGTCTGCCGGCGAACCCGAATCCACCTGCGTCACCAGAATCTGCCGTGCGTGGTGCGTATGAATCCCGTCCGCACCCCGCGCCCCGTCGTTCCACATCCAACCCCGCATGCCGGTCGGCCCGAGGTTCCAGTCCGGCCCGTCCCCGCGCTCACCCCCAGCCGTGAGATCAACAACTTCCTGCTCTGCCCACGCCGATCTTGCACCCACGCCCCACGACACGCCACAAACCAGCAGTATCAGCAGAAGACGAGACGAAACCCACATCCACCGTCGAAAACGAATTGGTACCATTTTGATGCTTCCTCGGGCAGGTAGAGAAGACAGACGAGTCGAGGAGGGAACCGCAGCCATCCGGATCAGGATCGGCCGGCCGGACCTGACCATCGTACCCTACCAGCCAGATCCACACTATCGTCCCTCCTTACACGCTCGACACATAGTGAGGGTACGGATGAATCGAAGCCGAAGTACGTACGGATCAGCCCATATTGCAAGAGGCTGACGTCTGTGACGTCAGCCTCTTGTCGTTCATTGAATCTATGGTGCTCTGCCGGTGCGACGGAGCGGCGTTCTTCAGTTGGTGAATCCGCGCTAGCGTCCAGAGGCTAACGGCCGACGCCTGTCACTCCAGGTTCGAAAGTTCCTGTTCGTCGGCGCTGAGCTGACGTTCCAGTGCATCTAATTCCTCATCGAGATTCTCTTCGTCGATCGTCTCGCGAGCCTCGGCATCGTAGTCCACCTCTGGCGCTTCAGGGGTGGGCTGTGTCGGCTCCTGATCGTTACATCCCGCCGCCAAGCTCAGTGCCAGTACGAGTGCACATAGGCCAAATATCGAACGTATCATGATGAGATTCCTTGCTTTTATCCGTTCAGGTCAAACGGCTGCGTAAGCGCTAAACAGTTCTGTCTTACTCGCCTTCGTTATCTGCTTCGGTTTCGGGCTGTTGCTCCTGAGGCTCCTGATCTTCCTGAGCCTCCTGATCGCTTGATGCTTCGTCGTCTTCCTCAGACTGCTCACGAGCCCGATCGAGTTTGTCCATCTGGCGGGCATGACGCTGGTGTTCACGTTCTTCCAAGGCGTCGATGCGTTCAAGCAGTTGGTCCCGTTCGCCCTCTTCGGCCAGTTCCCGCATGCGGCGAATCTGTGCCATGCGCCGTTCGTGGATCCGCTTAAAGTTTTCGGTCCGCCGCTCAAGTGCCTGCTCGCGCATCGCGGCACCACGGCCCTGGCCGCCCTCGGCTCCGGGACCACGTGCTGCACCGGGCCCGCCGCGCCCCTTCGGGGGCCCGCCGGCAGCGCCGTCGCCACGTGCATTGCCGCCCCTGGCGTTCGGGCCGCCACGACGTTCAGCGGCTTCCGCTCCTCGGTCGTCACGAGATTCCCGGCCTCGCGAACGCGCCTCTTCGGAAGCCTCTTCTGCACGCTCACGTCCTTCACGCGAGGCCTCTTCCGAGCGCCGACGCCCTTCGCTGGCAGCCTCTTCCGCGCGCTGACGTCCTTGACCGGAGGCTTCTTCCGCCCGCCGACGCCCTTCGCCGGCAGCGTCGCCTCGCTCGGCCTGCTTGTTTCCCTGACCGGCGCGCTCACGAGCCTCCTGTCCCTTTCCACGGTCCGGCCGATCGGCAGGCTGTCCAAACGCCGTCGCGCTAAACAGCAGCCCCACACCAATCATCGTCATGGCCAATCGTTTCGTTACGTCAGTCGCATTCATCGCTGATCTCCTTTGCAATTTCTTCTCCCAGCCTGACTGGCTGCGCTCTTGACAGTAACGCGCGGACTGTTGAGCGGCAAAGGTTTCGGTCCGCTTCTGACGACGGTCGTCCACCTTCACGAGACAGATGCCCCCTCATGAGCAACGGACGAGGGGCGATCATCAAGGTCGTGATCAGTTCCTGGTTTCTTTTGGCTGGTGCAAATCGTTCGATGGCGTGGCTGCCCGATTGTGCCGCCAGGCTGCGAGCAAGATGGCGGCGAAGGGCCACCACCAGATCAGGTCGTTGGTCAGGATCGTCCAGCCGAATCGCCATGGCAGATCGCCAGCCATAGCCGTTTGCACGAAGCCGATCGGGCCGGCCACTTTGCCGATCAGCCCGACCAGCACCAGTGGCCACCACCGAATCGGACTCGTGGCCGCGATGGCGTAACCGATGCCGTAAGCTCCGACGATCATTCCCACGCATTGCCAGATCATCGGATAGCGCGGGACGGGCATGTCCAGCATCTCGAACATCGCGTTGGGCCAGAGAACCACCCACGCAGCCCAGACGACGTTGTAGACCGCGGCCGCTGCGAGCGTAAGTTTCATCCACCGCTTTGAGGGATCTGTTCCAGCCATCATCTCGACGGCCTCAACGTACTCAAGCCACCGTCGATCCCAAACACTTGCCCGGTCACCCAACTCGATTCTTCCTGCATCAGCCAATGAAGAATGGGGACCGTGTCGGATGGCTCGCCCAGCCGGTGTAACGGATGCATGGCCTCACTGAGTTTCCTAGATTGCTCATTTGCAAATAGGCGCTCGGACATCTTCGATCGGACGAGGCCGGGTGCCACGGCGTTGAAGCGTAATCCCCGGCTGGCGTAGGTAGCCGCAGCGGATTGCATAAGGCCTATCACGCCCGCTTTGGCCGCTGCGATTGCTTCGTGGTTCGCGAGGCCGACGCGTGCCGCCGCCGTGCTGAAGAGCACCACGCTGCCTCCGCTGTTCATGGTGTTGGCTGCGCCTTTCACCGTCGCGAAAGCAGAGGTTAAGTTGATATTTAAGGTTTCATACCATTGATCGGAGGAGGTGCGGTGAGCCGGCGCAAGCAAAATCGAGCCGATACAGTTGGCCGCCGCATCGACACGGCCGAAGTGTGCCGCCGTCTGCTCGAATGCGTCGACGATCGAGTCAATCTGCGTCCCTTCCACCTTCACGGTCAGCGCGTCATAGGGTTCGGCGAGTTTGTTAAGTTCATCAAGATCTCGCCCAGCCAAAGCCAACCGATGTCCCGAATCGCCCAGCCGCTGCGCCAACGCACGCCCCTGGCCCCCGGTCGCCCCGAGGATCAGCGACACTGGTTTGCCGTCGCCTTGGCCTGCTTGATTCTCGGTAGCCATCATCAATCTCCTTCTCAGGTTGTGGCGGGTAAGCCGTCACTCTTCCACATCGAGGCGATGAACTTGCTGCTCACGGTGCCGAGCCCATTTCCATACTGCGTAATAGGCCAGCGGGTAGGCGATCGGCAGTGAGCGAAGCGATGCTGCCAGAAAGGTCGGTGATTCGAGGGCGTCGAACGTGTAGAGCAATCGCGATGTTTCCAGCATCTGAATGTAAAACACCGCGAACAACAGGTGTAGCCGGTTGATCTCTGTGTGCACCAGCAGGACCGCGCATATGGCGATGGCCGAGTAACTGAGGACGCCCCACCCGGTGAGAATTCCCACCGGCACGATGAACATCCAGGCAAGCGGGACATAGAGGGGCAAGATCAGCAAGCCCGGATCGAACGACAAGGCGTTGCTGCACACGACGGCGAGCAGCACACCGGACCACATGGCCAGCAGCAGTAGCAGCAGCGTGCCGAAGAAGCTTTCCGCGGCTGAGGCGAAGATCGACGCGGGATAGTTCCCCATCTCGTTGCTCATAAGAAACCCCGATCGATCGGTTGCGCGGCAGTCGCAACTCCCGTCACGCCGCCGCGTGGTACTGCCCGACGTCGCCGAATTGTACCGGCGTACGACGGCAACGCCTACGGCGTTCAAAGCGGGCTGCTGCGGACGGAATGCACGGGACGGGCCAGCCGGAACCGCGGCGATCGACTGCGTGCTCGCGACGTACCTCGCCGAACAAGCGGCCCGAGCACATGCCCCAGCCGGCGCTACGGAAAATCCAGATGCGAAACGAGCAGTTTGCGTCGGCTAGCGTGCTTTTATGCGAAGCAGATCGACGACGATCCCCGTCTGGCCAGCGCTGCCGTACGCGGAGTGGCGCGAGACCTGCACCACGCTGCACCTCTGGCTACAGGTGGTGGGCAAGGTGCGGCTTGCGCAGACGCCGTGGGTGAATCACTCCTGGCACGCCACGTTGTACGTCACCGCCTCGGGTCTGACGACCGGGCCGATCCCGCACGGCCAGCGCAGCTTCCAAATTGATTTCGACTTGATCGAGCACGTCCTGCGCTTCCGCACCAGCGACGATCAGCAGCAGCGGTTGCCGCTGGCGCCCCAGCCAGTAGCGACGTTCGCGTCGCGTGTGCTCGAGACGCTTGATCGCCTAGGCCTGCCCGTCCACATCCGTGATGTTCCCAGTGAGATGCCGGATCCAATTCCGTTCCACGAAGATCACGTCCACCGCGAATACGATCGGGAGGCTGCACATCGATTCTGGCAGGCGCTGGTGCAGGTCGACCGCGTGTTCCGTCACTTCCGCACTGGCTTCATCGGCAAGGTCAGCCCGGTCCACTTGTTCTGGGGCGCGTTGGATCTTGCGGTGACGCGTTTCTCCGGCCGTCGCGCGCCGCTACATCCCGGCGGCGTGCCCGGCCTACCGGACGAAATCACACGTGAGGCATATTCACATGAGGTCAGCAGCGCCGGCTTCTGGCCCGGCGGAGGAGGAATCGACTACCCCGCCTTCTACAGCTACGCCTACCCCGAGCCCGACGGCTTCCGCACCGCCACGATCCACCCGGAGCAGGCGTTCTACGAACCCGCGCTCGGCGAGTTCGTCCTGCCGTACGACGTGGTGCGCCAAGCGGACGATCCCGACGCCACGCTGCTGCAATTCCTGCAGAGCGCCTATGACGCAGCCGCGGAGCGAGGCGGGTGGCCTCGAACCGAACTGGAATGCCCGCTGGGCCGGCCCGGGGTGCCTCGGCCGATCTGAGCCGAGCGAACGCGGATGCCGGTTCGGTAGCACACACTTCTACGCCGGATCAAACTGCGCTTGGAGGCCTACGGCGCTTGTTCGCTTGAGGCGAGATCGCGTTCGCGCTGTTCGAGTCGCCAGGTGTTGAAGCTGTCGGGTTCGATGCGTCGGTCGCTGCGGTTCTCGCCATTGGTCGTGAATTCACCTCGGCTGGCGGCTACGGATACGCGAGAGCGAGCCTTTTCGATGGAGAGACCAGAAACCACGTCCATGAGCATCCGTGCACTCTGGGTCACCGTCAGCCATTGCCCCGCACGATGACCATCAGCAATGAACGGCGACCTATCCACCACGCCATTGCGTTCGACAACGGCATCGACCGCACCGGCAAGGGCGCCATCGGCAAGCGGAAGCGTGAGGAATGCATCGACGCTTTTGTGCACGAGGGTAAGCGTCAGCGTAACCGGCTCGGCCTCCTCGGTGATGGCGATCACTCGGCTCGTATCGGCACAGTTGCGATGGATCCAACTCAGTAGATTGATCGCGTACTCCGACATGACGGTGCTGCAGTTGGGGCGGGCGGGGATGTCAATATCTAAAAGGACATAATCAAAATGCTCCTGCGACAGCCGCTCTTGAGCATCGGCCTGATTGGTGACGCGGTCCCAATGATGACCTAGCGAGGTGAGGGCGAGATCAAACGACGAAATCACGCGGTCGTCGTCTTCCACAAGTAATGCTTTGCGGTCGCTCATCGTGGAGTGCTCCTTTTAGCCAAACATAACCTTTCTTCGAGTTAGCAAGCCCCCACCGCGCGCACGATCGGCGCAGGCAGACCGCCAGCCGCGGTTTCCGCGCCGTGCGCTTTATCAGCTTGGTTTCATTGAGTGGTGCTGAAATCCCGCACCCACCACCAGTCAGCAGCGGCAAAAACATTGAACGCCGTCCCCCGAACATAGAGGATCATCATCCGTCCACGCGGCCGAATACCCGGCTCGCAACTGTCATGTGTTCCGAAGCCCCGGCGGGGCCTCGACCACAAAAGTAAACACCATAAAGCCAAAAAGTCAAGAAAAGTTTTGCTCGAGAGTAGGGCGGGCCTGCCTTGGAATCCGAGCGACTGCTCATCGAAGCCGACACGCGCTGAACAACAGTGGCCGTGGCTGCCTCGGCCTGAACGCCGCTCGCAGGGCACGGCCACCGTCACTGGCGTGGGGGGAGGCCCGGATGGCACCCGTTTATTGTGGTGACGGTCGGAGAGGGATGGCGTAACATCGTGTGATCGTTTGGTTGGTTCTGCGATGTCTGCGCTGAAGGGTAACGCGATGAAGAAGTTTCTGTTGTGGAGTGCGGGGCTCGTGTGCGTGCTGGCAGTCTTGCTGGTCGCGTCGTGGGTTTTGACGTGGAATACGACGCCGGCCCTTGAGGTTGGACCCGCAACGACGGTCATCGAGAAGCCGTTGCGTGGTGATGGGACGGTGGACTACGTCGCGGCACTCAACGATCGCTACAGCGCCGGCATCACACCGGAGAATAACGCCTTCGTCTTGATCGCTCCGCTGATAGCGCCGGACGCGTGGGACGAAATGGGCACGGTCCGACCACGCGTGTTCGAGCAGTTGGGCCTTGAATTGCCGGGCGACGATGCGCGGTATTACCAAACGTTTGATGCCTACGCCGAACGCGAAGCTGCCGAGGATGGCCACGGCCCGTGGGCGGAAGTGGCAGAGGATGAGGAGGCGGATGAAGAGGCCGATGAGGGGGAGTCTTTGTATGTGCAGGGGAACTGGGGATCGGAGAAACGATGGGAAATGCAGCGCGATCGGGCGTTGGAGGGGCCGTGGTCGGGCGAGGATGCCCCGCTGATGGCGGAGTGGCTTGATGCTAACAACTGGGCGCTCGAGCAGGTGAGTGAGGCTGCGGTACGTAAGCGATTCTGGGCACCGTATGTGACAGAGAAGCCCGACGATATCGCGCTGGGGGTTCTGCTGCCGCAGCTCGGGCAAATGAGATCCATGGTGCTTGGCCTGCAGCTGCGTGCCCTGCATCGGCTTGATTCGGGCGACATTGAAGGGGCGATGGAAGATGCGCTGACGATCAAGCGTCTCTCGCACCACTTCGTGGACACGTCCATGTTGATCGAACAGATTGTAGGGGTCGCGATATCAAGCTTGGGTACGCAGGTGGTTGCGCACATCGCTGCGGACGAGGATTTGACGGTTGAGCAGGCGCGTCGGTTTCAGGCGGAACTGGCCTCGATGCACGCGCGATTCAACTTGAGTGAGGCAATCAACATCGGCGAGCGATACTTCATGTTGGATACGATTCAACGGATGGGCGCGGATAATCCGGATGATCCGTTGGAGGGGCTGGGGAGAGTGATGGACCGAAACCAGGCGTTGCGGCGGGTGAATCCCATTTACGATCGAATGACGGAGGCAGCGTCAGCGACGAAACCGCGTGCTGAGCGTGTGAAGCTGTGGGAGCAGTTGGACCGGGAAATTGAGGCGAGGGCGGTCGCCGTAACCGAACCTTCGCTGCTGTGGCTGAGGGCGGCGGTGGGGCATCGGCCGACGCTGACGGATGTCGCGACAGACATGCTGGTGGGCATCATGCTGCCGTCGATCGGCCGCGCGGATACGGCCGTCGATCGTGTGGCCATGTACGACGTGATGGAGCAGGTGGCGCTCGGCGTCGCAGGCTACCGGGCGGAGCATGGGGAGTACCCCCAGACGCTTGCCCAGCTCGTGCCGGGCTGGCTGGAGGCGGTGCCGGTCGACCTGTTTCATCCTGAGGGGGAGGCGGTGCACTACCGCGTGGAGGCTGAGCGGGTGCTCATCTACAGCGTCAACTTCAATGGCGAAGACAACGGCGGCATCGAGCCGGGGGATAACGTCGAGCAAGACGCGTTTGATCTCGTCATCAAGTGGGACCGGTAAGGCTGGCAACTGAGCCAGAACGTCGCCGCACCAGCGCGGCGGGGCGTGTGCAAATGTGGGGCTGTTTGCCGTCTCTCTGACAACTGCGGTACATTGCTTGGATGTCCGCGGAATACGATACGAAAGTTCATCGTCTGCTTCGTCTTCTCACGCTCATGCAGCAGGGGGACGCGGGGAATGCTGCGGTGCTTGCTGGGCAGTTGGGCGTGGCGGAGCGGACGGTGTATCGTGATCTGGCGGTGCTGACCGATCTGGGCGTGCCTCACTACTTCGATGACGAAGATGGGCGGTATCGGGTGCGTAAGGAGTTCTTCCTGCCACCCGTTCAGCTGAATGCAGCCGAGTCGCTGGCGCTGCTGTGCCTAGCGAACGGGATCGGCGGCGATGAGCAGATCGCACTCACCGGGGCGGCTTCGCGGGCGATGGAGAAGGTCCGGGGCCAGTTGCCCCAGCGGGTGCTTGATGAGCTGGGCGACGTGCATGAGCACATGGACGTGAACCTGCCGGCGAGCGGCCCGGCCGGCGAATCCATTCGCGATGTGTTCGGCCTGGTCCAGTCGGCGATTCGCCAACGGCGGGCGCTGCGATGCTGCTACGAATCACTCAACAGCGAAACCGATGACCGGCCGTTTGTGTTTCGGCCGTTCGCCTTGGCGTTCGATCAACGGGCGTGGTACGCGATCGGGCACCACGACGGCCGCGGCGAAGTGCGTCGGCTCAAGCTCAACCGCTTCGTCGCTGTCGACCAGACGGACACTCCCTATGCCATCCCCGACGACTTCTCGCTCGCTGCGTATCGCGGCAAGGCCTGGCGGATGATCCGAGGCGACACGCTGCACAAGATCGTGATCGACTTCACCGCCGACATGGCCGAGACCGTCAGCGACACCAACTGGCACCCCACGCAGCAGATCGACGACCACCCCGACGGCTCCATCACCTTCCACTGCGAAGTCGAAGGCCTAGACGAGATCGTCTGGTGGCTGCTGGGCTACGGCCCACACGCCCACGTGCGCGAACCCGCGGAGTTGGCGGAGCGTGTGGCGGAACTCGCGCGGGGGACGGTGGAACGCTACGCCTAGTGCGTTCGGAACGTGTTCCATTTGGCCGTCTTCAACTCCATTGCTGCGTAAGCCTCAAACACGTGTAGCTCGAGGTGGTTTGTAATCTCCACAAATGCAGCGTCCATCCGCTGAATACGCTTTTGAGCTTTGTCGAATCTCTTTCGGAACCATTCGGTCTTCATAGCCTCCGCACGCCGCATGTTGTGGTTGTCCCCGTTGCAGGCCATCCGATATGCGAGGCTGGCATCGCAGTGCGAACGTCCTCGAACGTGTTGGCGCAGCCGACTGAGCACGCTACGGGAGATTCCGATATAGCAAGGTGTGCCTTCCCCAATCAGGACGTAACACCCCTGGAAGTCGCCGGGTCGCTCTAACTCCTTGGCGAGGGTGGCCGGGCCAACTCGATCCCGAGCAAGCCGCGACATCGGCACTGGCGACTCGAACTGGTAACGCAGCTGCGCCATGTATGCAGGAAGAACGTTGGTGGCGAGGTTCTTAAACGTATGTTCGC
Source organism: Phycisphaeraceae bacterium (assembly GCA_040905565.1). GTDB lineage: Bacteria > Planctomycetota > Phycisphaerae > Phycisphaerales > Zrk34 > JBBDRF01. The sequence continues at coordinate 76,017 of JBBDRF010000071.1, forward strand.
AGCCGTCGATGGACATAAACAACAACTTTTTGCAACTGGCGCCCTTTGGGATGAACCTCTCTTAATTCTACTAAAACTACTGCAAAATGACCTGGCGCCGCTGACATGGTGCTGTCAGTGGCAACTGTATGGTGGTCGTAGGCTCGCAGGGACGCGGGTTGTGGGAGGTACACGATGGACCGTGTGGAGAACGTGCTGAAGCCGCCGAGGCTTCGGGAAACCGGTGACGGTGTTGAACGGTTACACAGATGGTGCGTGCGTCGCACGGAGCGGGATGGGCGATTGGCTGCCGTCCGGGGTCAGCCAATCGCCCCGCCAAATCTCGCCCGCCTCCTCGCCCGACGCTGGGCACGATTCTCGGTTCGGCGGGGGGGCAAGCATAGCGGCCCTGAAGACTGACGCGCTCGCAGCCATCGCGGGCACCCGAGGAGAGGTATCCATGTATCCAGAACGACTCATCGCCAGCGTGCCGGGCAAACTCAAGCGGGCGTTCACCTCGCACTGCCGCCGCCGAGGCCTTCGCCCCAACCGCCTAATCGCAGCCATAATCCTCGCCTACTTGCGACAGACCCCGCACGAGAAACTCCAAATCATCACCGCTTACCACGACTGGCGTACCGAGCGTGTGATACGAACGGGCTGGAAGCGGGCTGAAAGTGTGAAGGCCGACCCCGCCAACTGCTCCAAATTTTGACGTCGCGACGTAACGGCGGGATCATTGGTGTCATGACGCTGGGGCAGCCGAAATCGAAAACGCGTGAACTGACGCCGGGGCTTTACGAGCGGTTGCTGTCGGAGGCGGAGCACGGTGCGCTGCAGGGGGGCGATCCGCGGCTGTACCAACTGGGGAAGGTGGATCCGGAAGATGCTCATGCGGCGGTCGCTCAGTACCTTGAGCACCTGCTGATCTCCTCGCTATCAGCGTTTCGCGGCAAGGATCGGGCGGATCGGCAGCGTCGCCTTGTCGATCGCATCCTCACGACGTTGCGCGATGAGTTGGGGGAGGATGGCCAGGACATTCGTCTTTCCGATCCGCTGCAGCGGGTGTTGGCGATCCATGCGAAGCCGACTGATTCCCAAGAACGACCGGACACGCCGCTGTCTCGGAGCGCCCTGCTGACGGGAACGCGCATCGATCCGGCGCTCGCAGTGCAACTCAAGAAGGAAATCGCGACGGCCGACCGTGTCGACATCCTCTGTTCGTTCATCAAATGGAGCGGACTGAGGTTGATCCTCGATGCACTGCGGGAACTATGCGAACGGCCAGGGGAGGGCGGCCCGCGCCTTCGCGTGATCACCACCAGCTACATGGGCGCCACGGATCCGAAAGCGATCGACACGTTGCTGGAGCTGCCGAACGCCGAGGTGCGGGTTTCCTACGACACCAAGCGCACGCGGCTTCACGCCAAGGCTTACATGGTCCATCGCGAGACGGGTTTTGGCAGCGCGTACGTCGGCTCAGCGAACTTATCGCATGCTGCTCTTTCGGAGGGGCTGGAATGGACGTCGAAGGTGAGCCAGTACGAACTGCCGCACCTTTGGCAGAAGATCACCGCCACCTTCGAAACCTACTGGAATGACGACGAGTTTGAGCCGTTGGCGGATGCCGGCCGACCGAAGCTGCGCCAGGCGATCCAGCGCGAACGGATGAGTGGTGATCGAGAAGCCGGATCAGCCGTCCATTTCGATCTGCATCCGTATCCGTATCAAGAGGAGATTCTTGACGTCTTCGCAGCTGAGCGGGAGGTTCGCGACAAGCATCGGCATCTGCTCGTCGCAGCCACCGGCACGGGCAAGACGATGGTGGCGGCGTTCGATTACAAGCGATGGCACAACGGGCGTCATCCTCGGCCGTCGCTGTTGTTCGTCGCGCATCGCCAGGAGATTCTGAAGCAGGCGCTGGACACCTACCGCGCGGTGCTCCGGGATCAGAACTTCGGTGACCTGCTCGTGGGCGGCAATGATCCGGAGCAGCACGATCATCTGTTTTGCTCCATCCAGAGCTACAACAGCCGCGGGCTCAACAAACTCGCGGCGGATCATTTTGATTACGTGATCGTCGACGAGTTCCATCACGCCGAGGCTGCTTCCTATCAGCATCTTTTGAACCACGTCCAGCCGAAGGTGCTACTGGGCATGACGGCCACGCCCGAACGGACCGATGGGCTGGACGTCTTCCGCTGGTTTGAGGGCGAGGCCAGTGCGGAGATTCGACTGCCCGACGCTATCAATCGAAGGCTGCTCTGCCCGTTCCAGTATTTCGGCATCAGCGATTCGGTCGACCTCAGCGGCTTGAAGTGGCAGCGTGGCGGGTACCGTGTTGATGAACTCGATAGCGTTTACACCGGCAACGATGTGCGGGCGCAGCTTGTGCTCGACAAGGTCCACGCATTGCTGCTCGATCCGCAGCAGGCGCGCGGCCTCGGCTTCTGCGTCAGCATCGCACATGCCGAATTCATGGCCCGCTTTTTTAACGAGCGTGGCCTACCCGCCGCAGCCCTGTCGGCTGACACACCGACCGACGAACGCAGGGAGATCCAGCATCGCCTGCGCCGGCGGGAGATCAACTTCATCTTCACCGTGGATCTCTACAACGAAGGCGTCGACATCCCGGAGATCGACACAGCACTCTTCCTGCGACCGACGGAAAGCCTGACGGTTTACCTCCAACAACTCGGCCGAGGCTTGCGCCTGAACGATGGTAAAGATTGCCTGACAGTGCTCGACTTTATCGGCGAGCAGCATCGTCAGTTCCGCTATGCCTCACGCTTGCGGGCGCTGAGCACGGAGCCAACGGTTCGGCTGGAGCGCGAGGTTGAGCAGGAGTTTCCGCATCTGCCTGCCGGCTGCGCCATTCAGATGGAGCGGGTTGCGCAGCGACGCGTCCTGGAAAACATTCGGCAATCTCTCGCGTTGCGTCGGCCACAAATGGTGACGGCATTGGCGGAGTGGGGGCGACACCAGAAGCGTGCGCCGAAACTGCGAGAGGCGATCGACTATCTTCAGGTCGAACTGGATGATCTGCTCAAGCGGGGGCTGTGGTCCCGTCTGCTCGCCGACGCTGGATTGCGTGAGGAGCCGGGCGACGCTGACGAACTACTCTTGGCGAAAGGGCTCCGCCGACTCAGTCACATCGACGATCCACAGCAAATTCGTTTTCTGCTGAGTCATCTTCAGGGGAAGCCTGTCGACGATGACCTTGCTGAACGCCGCCTCACAATGTTCATGATGTCGATCTTCGGCGCCGCTGGTGAGCAATGGAATCTTAAGGAAGCAACCCGCCGACTGCGTGAGCAGAATCCAGCAGCACTAGATGATCTCGTTGCCCTGCTACAGCATCGTCTGGAAACCGCTCGCATTCGCGTTGGGCCTATGGTGCCGCATCTCTCGGGACCGCTTGCGGTTCACGCCAGCTACACACGCGACGAGATTCTCGCCGGCCTCGGCCACTGGACGCTGACGAAGCGACAAAGAATGACTGAGGGAGTGCTTCACCTGCAGGAACAGAAGGTCGATGCCTTCTTCGTTACGCTCCAGAAGACTGAGGAAGCTTATTCACCAACCACCATGTACGAAGATTACGCCATCAGTGAACGCCTGTTTTATTGGCAATCTCAGAGCACCACCTCCGTCGATTCGCCCACCGGCCAGCGCTACATCCATCACCGCGAGCAAGACTACACGCCACTGCTGTTTGTCCGTGAGCACAGGCATCTGCCCGGCGGCCTCGCGGCTCCGTACCACTACCTCGGCCCAGCTGAGTACGTCCGCCACGAGGGCACCCGTCCCATTAGCATCGTCTGGAAGCTAAGACATTGCATGCCCGCCCGCCTCCTCCGCGAGACCGCACGCCAAGCGGCGGGGTGAACAGGCCGCGACGCTGCGACGAACGAAGGCATGATGTAAACTTTACGCATGATTGCTATCGAGTTTGCCGGGGTCCCGCCACAAGACAGTATGGGCCGTGCGGGGTATGACGCTGAGAAACAGCTCGCGTTTTACCTCAAGCGTGCGTTCCAGGAGCCGGCGTACGACTTTCGTGTCTTCAACGGCCTCCGCGTAATTCGGCGGGGCGAGGTGGCTCAGATCGACCATCTGATTCTGCATCGATTCGGCTTCGTGCTTGTCGAATCCAAATCAATCGCGGGGTCGGTCAACATCAACAGTCACGGCGAATTCACGCGCTGGTATGGCAAGCAGCCGAAGGGTATCCCCTCGCCCATCGCCCAGGCTAAGCGGCAATCAGTGATCCTGAAAAATATGCTCAACGACGCGAAGGGGCAGCTTCGCAGGAAGGTCGGCATCGGTCCGCTCAAGCAACAGGCCGAGTTCAGTGACGGTCGTTTCAAAGTAATTGCCGCGATCTCAGACAATGGTCGCATTACCCACGAAGAAGGGGACCGGCCGCCCGAAATCATGAAGGCCGAGGCAGTCGTTGATGCTGTACAGAAGGTGTTTGATGATCAGCAGAAGCTTACGGGGGTCGGAGGTTTTGCCCGGACGTTTGTAAATCGAGAAAACAAACGCGAATGGGGCGAGAACTACTTGCCGCCCTTCACAAATGACGAGATCGAAGCAATCACCGACATGCTAGTCGCGGCACACACCCCCCTGGCACAACCCGCCGCCGTCGCACCCACACAGGTAGATGACAAGCCGCCGTCGACGTCGCCTCCGTCGTCTGCTACAAGCCCCACCCCCACGACAAAGCGAAAGCCACCCGAGCGCAACCTGCGACGCTGGACCGAGGAGGAAGAACGCCGCCTCCGGGAAGCCTTCGCCGCCGGCCGCAGCCCCACCGACCTCGTCGAATCCTTCGGCCGCACGGCCAAGGCGCTCCGCCTCAGAGCGGTCAAGTTGGGACTATCACCGACTCTACCGACTGGGCATGAGCGCCCTCAACTCGGCGGCTTGCTTGCAGGACCATTTAAAAGGGACGATCGGAACGGCTGACCTGCGTCGGACGACGACGCGGCCGCCTTTTTCGTGCTCGCAGCGACGGGTGATCAGCAGGTCGATCTGACTGTCGTCGCGATAGACGCCGGCGTGTTCGAGCGCATCAAGCACGGGCTTTTGAATGTTGTCCAGGTCACGACGCCGCCGATCGGGCGGGAACGCGTCCATCGCCAGGGCAAGTCGGCCATCGCGCGGTGGCTTGCGGCCCGCACCGCCGGTCGCCAGGAGGAGCCGGACGTTCTCACGGAACGCCCGACCCTCCCGGCTGATGACCATGCGATTACGCCACTTCCTCCAGTAGCGGTTGATCGACGGCGGGTAATTCAAAGTTGTCTGCATGTACAGACCTCCGGTGTCTCTCAGTGATGTCACTTGGTTGATCAAGAATGGGATAGTCAGCCTCGTCGGCTTCGATGTTGAGCTGGCGCATCGCTCGCACGTGCGCCAGCTCCGCCTCGGCTGCCCCGCGGATGGGGTACTTACACCGCCGCGTCACATCACGCGTCCATGCGTCCCAGTCCTCGATGTCGCTGGTGCTTCGCCAGTAGTCGAGTTCGCTGTCGTACACGCAGTAAAACACGCGGTTCGTGCCGTCGACGGTTTCGGTGACCCTGACCACCTTCTCGTTGCCGGTGATGTAGTCGTCCAGTTCCTGCATCGTGCCTCCTCAGCGTTTCCAGACGGGCGTGTCGTTGTGGCGCTCCGCGGGCGGCGTGGTCGCTTTAGGCTTGGCCTCGTAGCCTTTGATCTCGTTGGCCAGCTCGCCGGTGTCCTCGCGTCTTTTCAGCTTCACTGCGATCACCAGCGGCAGGTTGTGAAGCTCCACGCTGTCACGCGGCTGCATCACGCCGACCGCCCGGCAGATCGCTGAAAGTTCCGCACGCGCGATCTTCACCGCCGCCTCGCTGGGGTTGTGAAGGTTCAGCCGTGCCCACGCCTTGCGGCCTTTGTGCTCGCCTTCGATCACGTCGAACGTCAGCTCCAGGTAGCTACCGTTGGCGTTCTTCGTCGGCTTCATCTGCGAATCGCTCACGACCGCGACGTACTTGCCCGCAGGCAACGGGTCCAGCGAAGTGGCGGGGTCAACCTGCCTGGCATCGAATCCATCCAGATGGGCCATGCGCAAATCCTTCCTTGCGTGAAAATGATGTAGGGATAACCACGGCGCCGAGGCGCACCGGCACCCGGCGGCGACAAAAAACATCAATTGAGAACAGCTACTGAATTAGGTGGTGGTTGCGGTGGGGGGGGCCGGGGGGGCGATGGACTGGACGAGTGTGTCCCAGTCGAACGGCAGCTCAGCGGGCATGCCGTAGCGATTCTTCGCCGTCACCACGTTGGTGTTCTCGGTGGTGAGCACGCGTTGGCCGCTGTCCATGTGGGCGTAGAGCACCGCGTCGGCCCACTCGATGAACGGCCCCGCTATCCACTGCGGCAGGTCGGGTGCCGCCATCTTCACATCGAACCCCTCCGGCGTGGTCATCTTGAGATTTGCGGCGTGGGCCAACAGAACGATCGGCACGCCGCCGTCGTTGATCGCGTTGAGCATCGGCAGCAGGTCGCGGAAGACGATGTTCTCGATGATGCCGCGGGCCTTGAAGAAGCCGCCGTGCGAGGAGCCGGTCGTGTTGGTGATGTCGTCCGGCGACTTGCCATCGAGGTCGATGTTCACGTACTGCTCGATCCGCCGAAGCATCCAGTCCAGCGTATCGACCGCCACCGCAGCCAGGTCGGCCGGCGGCGCCGCGGCGAGTTCCGAAAGCCACGCCCGCATCTCAGGCCAGGTCGCAAGGTACGGCGTGCGCTTGAGGCCCGGCACCACACCCGCCCCGCCCTCGCAATCGATCAAAATCGCATCCGCCGCCGCAGCGAACGTCGTCTTGCCAACGCCCGGCTGGCCGTAAACGATCATCTTCGGGGCCGCCGGCGTCGTGCTCGTGATCAGCGTCTCCATCAAACTCATGCATGCTCCTTTGTGCTTGAATCGCAGTGAAA
>JBBDRF010000072.1:0-18854 GCA_040905565.1 Phycisphaeraceae bacterium
GGGGCTATCCCCAGCGTGGGGACACGGGAAACGGCGGGCGAACAGTGGGGGAATGGTGGGGGGGGGTTGCTCTGGGGTGAGAAGATGGGAGAATCACCGGTGGTTAATACGGAGCCCATGACATGATCCCACGGCTGGCATTCGCCCTGATAGCATCCATCACCACGCTGGTCCTCGCGACCGGCTGCAGCAGCAACTACGTCAACGTCCCCACGCTCGACGGCAGCCCCGCCTCGCAGGATCCCAATCTCGTCGTCGTGCGAAGGATCGAAGTTGAAGCCCTGAACCACGTCCTCCGCCGCTATCCCCCCGGGCCGTCCTATGCCATCGAACTGCCGCCCGGCACCGACGCACCAACCTACTGGTGGGTCCTGCGAAAGCTGCCCGAGGGCGGTCAGCAACTCGATCAACTCCCGGATGATATGGAAGTCCCGCCGCTCTACCGCGTCGCGCAGGTCGTCGTGCGGGGCATGGTCGCCCAGGTGGAAGTCGTCGTCCCGCCAGGCGGCATCTACGACCACGATCGCCTCGTCAGCGTCTTCCTCTCCCCCGACATGAACGGCTGGTACGCCAATCGCAGCCGCATGTGGCGTATCCCCGCCGACCAGGCGCTCAGGATCGTTCGCGAAACGCACGTCGAAGCCGGTCCCGAAGAGCGCGTGGATCCCGACGCGCTCGATCAGACCGAGGAAGCCGCCGAGCCCGAGTAAGCCCCTGACAGCCTGCGTTCCTTCAGGGGTGCCCCGGCCAGCGAGCGCTGAGCGAGACGGCCGGGTTCTTCCCGGCGTGCGCAGAAGCGGTTGAATTTGCCAGCTTTCCCGCCCGGCCGTCTCCGCTGCCCGGGGCACCCCCATATCAGCCATCGCATCACGCCTCAGCCCCTACGGCGGCGGGACAAGGTGGGGCGACAAAAAAATCGCACCACTTATGACGCTTGCATCGCCAGCCTGTGGTGCAACCGATAAGATTGGGGGTGATGCGACATTCAAAGCGCTTCGAAAAGCAGACGGTTGGACACGCACTGAGGGTCGGGGCAGTCGCGGCTGCTTTGCTTCTAGGTACGTCGCTCCATGCACAGGTTTACGTAGCCGACTCACCGAGCGCTGCTGAGCTCGTCGCCTCCGCGGAGGATCGACTCGGCAAGCAGGAACCGGCCGAGGCGGCCAGGCTCCTCCAGCGTGTGCTCGATGATCAAAGACCCAGGCTGCTGGAGACTCACGCCGGGCGCTATGCCGAGGCCCACCAGGTCGCCGCCCGGCTGCTGCTTTCAGATCAGCAGCTGCTGCGCACCTACCGCCAGATGCACGGCCCCACCGCCGATCGGCAACTCGAGCGCGCCGGCAACGATGTCGACCGCCTCACACGCCTTCGCCAGCGCTACCCCGCCACCGAAGCGGCCATGCAGGCGGGCTTCCGCGAAGCGGGCCTCGCGCTCGCCTCCGGTCAGCCCGAGGGGGCCGTCGTCGCCTTGCGAAGCCTGCGCGATCACCCCGATCTTCCGAACCATCGCGCCCGTTACGAACAGCTTCTCGCCTCCGCCGCGCTGCTGCTGGATAATCAGCCGGCTTTTGAGCAGCACCTTCAGGCCCTTCAGCAGGCCGGTGCGCCCGATGCCGTCGCCTTCCTCGAACGTTTAAAGCAATCGCTTCGGCTCCCCGCTGTGCATCAGGTCTTCTCCCCGCTCGATACGCTGCCCGAAGCCAACCTCCCCGATAAACTCGAAGAGCCGCTTTGGAGTTACGACATCCGCGGCGCCGAGACCTACCTCGTCGAAGCCTACCAGGCCGACAGCAACCGCCTCGAAGCGCTCGGCGAAGATGGTCGCTTCCTCAACACCCTCTTCACCGTGTCAGGCGGCGTGGTCTACCTTAACGACGGCCTCGTCGTCGCCGCGCTCGATTCCAGCAGCGGAATGAAACTCTGGGAGCGCACGCTGCAGGATGTCGAATCCTCGTTCCAGCCCTTCGGCAGGCCTTACAGCCAGTGGCTGCCCTACGGCGTCGACCTCAACGGCATCGCCGTCGGCTCCGACCGCATCGCCGCCATCAGCGGCTTTAGCGCCATGGTCACCATCTACGGCAACCAGCGCGGCGAAGGCGAAAGCAAACTCCACGTCCTCAACGCAAAGACCGGCGAAACGCACTGGGTCGCCCTGCCCACGCAGCTCGACGACCAGCTCGACGACGCCTTCTGGTACGGCCGCCCGCTCATCCACCAGGGCCGCGTCTACGCCACGCTCCGACGCCGACAACGCACGCAGTTCCAGGACGCCTACGTCGTCTGCATGGATCTGTACAACGGCGAAGTCATCTGGCGTCGCCACATCGCCAGCACCGCCCTGACTGATCGCCAGGCCGTTCCCGCCATGTCGCACATGCTCCTCAGCGAAGGGCACCTCTATGTCGACAGTCGGCTCGGGACCATCGCGAAGCTCGCCGCCGCCGACGGCAGCGTCGCCTGGCTCAGCCTGTTGCCGATCGACGAAGAAGAGCGCGCGCAGGTCGTTCAGAAGCCCTGGCACGCGCCCTCGCCCGTGTTGGTCGAAGCTGGTCTGATCGTGCTCGATGACTGGGGCAGAACGATCTACGCCATCAACCCCGCCACCGGCGAGCGGTTGGCGACCATCGGCTCGCGCGACTGGGACACGCCGCTGTACTTCGCGACGGTCGGCGGCGACTTGCTCAGCGTCGGCGGGTCGGTCATCCGCTTCGACGGCGAAACGCTCAGCCGCATCTGGCGACACCGTGTCCGGGGCGACCACCGCGGCCGCGCCGCCGTCGCCGAGAACAGGCTCCTGCTCCCTGCCGCCCAAGGCGTGCTCGTCCTCGACCTGGAAAACGGCGAGCCCCTTAAGCAGTTGGATATTCCGCTTCCCGCCACGCTTGTCACGCTGCATGGTCAGGTCCTCGCAGCCGGCCGGGACAAGCTCCGAAGCTACAGTTCGTGGGATCTGGCCTCCGAGCAGATGGAACGCCGGATTGCCGAAAGCGCCGGTGACCCGCGCCCCCTCATGGCGATGGCCTGGCTCGCGTTCAACACTGATCGCCCGGACGAATTGCTCGACGCGCTGGATCAGGCACTCGAGCTGCGCGACAACTTCACCGGCGACACCGACAGCACCATGTTCGAGCAGGTGCTGACGATGACGCGCTCAGAGCGAGGCAGCCAGTCGCTCCGCCGGGCGCTGTTCGACCGCGTCGCCGTCCTCGCCGACACCATCGAGCAGGAAGTCGCCTACCGGCTCGCGCTCGGTGAGTTCCACGAAAATGCCGAGCAGTACGAGCAGGCGATGGAGCAGTACCAGACGCTCATGGCCGAGGGTGCTTACCGGCAGCAGCTGCATCAGCACGACGGCGGCGCCCGGCAGGCGGGGCTGGAGACGCAGCGCCGGATGCAGGCGCTGATCGCTGAGCACGGTCGCGCGCTGTATCAGCCGTACGAAAACTTCGCCGCTCGGCGTCTCGAAGAGCTCGTCGGCCAGGCCGATCCCGCGCCGCTTGTCGCCCTCGCCGAGGCCTACCCCATGGCCGACGTCACGCCCGAGGTGCTGCGCCAGGCCGCCCGCCGCGAAGCGGAGCAGGATCGGCTCCGCGAAGCTCAAACCCTCCTGCGGCAGGCAAGCGAACTCACCGAAAACCCCGATCACATCGCCAAGATTTACGGTCTGCAAGCCGAGCTCTTCGAAGATGCCCAGCAGCCGCACCGCGCCAGGGCCGTGCTGCGAACCCTCTCGGCGATCTATCCGGACGTGGCTCCGATCCGCCAGGGCGAGGAAGTGAACGTCGATGTCTGGCTCGCCACGCTCGCCGAGCAGCCCCAGCTTCGGGGCGTGGCGAAACTGAACATGCCCCTCAGCGGCGAGCCGCGAAGCATCTCCGGCCGCATCGCCCAGGCCGAAGCGCAGGATGCCCACGCGACGCCTTCGCCGCACTGGCTCTTCCGCGATCGTGGTCGGTTCGAGTTCCGCAACAGCGAAGATTTCGAGCTCATCTGGAGCGCGCCGCTCGATGCCGACGATACCGATCTGATCTCGATGGACCGCGATCGCATCTGGCTTTGGATGCCGAACACCGGAACGATTCGTTCGATTGATGCCGAGGACGGCAGCATCGCCTGGCAGTCTGAGACGCCGCAGGAGCTGTCGGAAGTTGAGCCTCGCCCCGCCGAGCCCGAGGCCGACGATGAACAGCAGGTGGCGGTCGCCGGCGGCTTCGGTGCCGCACGCGTCGCGCAACTGCAGCGACAGCGTGCCGTGCCCGCGCAGGTGCGGCAGGCCGTAGAGGCGCAGCAGCGCGTCGATCGTCAGCGCGAGGCACAGCGACGCATGGTCGCCGTCAGTGACGCCGGCGTCGCCGTGGTCGACGGCGGCGGCAGGATCGTCGTCTTCAGCCACGAGCGCGGCAGCGTCCAGTGGCGCAAGGCCGGCCCGCTTCACGCCGCCGACCGAACCGTCATCGACGGCCGCTACCTCGTCATCGCCGGCACAACGGCAGACGAGCGGCACGCCATCACCGTTTACGATGTCACCAACGGCGAACTGCTTCATACCCTCGACAGCGGCAGCCGCAGTTCGCTGCCCATCCGCTGGATGGATGTCACCGAAGACGGCCTGCTCGTGGCGATGCGCTCAAACGAAGTCGAAGCCTTCGATCTCGTCCGAGGCCAGTCCCGCTGGGTCGCCCGGCCCGGTGAAGACCTCGTCGGCGAAGGCGGCGCATGGCTGGGCCTCGACCGACTCGTCGCCCGCACAAGCCAGGGCGACCTGCTCTGGATCGATCTCGCCGACGGGCAGATCGCCGGCAAGCTGCCCGTCCGAGGCCAGCTTCAGGGCCAGATCACCGCCACCAACGATGCCGACCGGTGGTTCATCATCAGTTCCAACCGAATCCTCGCCACCGACAACGACGGTGAACGCCTCTGGCGCGACGCCGTCGCCGACGTCGTCCGGCATCTGGATTACACACTGACCGATCAGCACCTCATCACGCTGGGCACGATGGTCAACGAGCAGCCCGACGCCGAGGGCCACAGCCGCCGGCTGTACATGCTCGACCGTGCCTCGGGCATGATCACCCATGAGCAGGACGTGAAAGCGTCGCAGATGCTCATCAACGTCATGGCCACCGACGGAAAACTGCTGCTCACCGGCCCCGGCACCACCGCCGTCCTCAACGGCTCCCCCTAGAAGCCCACGGCGTGACGCGGTGGGTTCCGCTGCTGGAGCAAGCCACCGCCACCTTGTCCACCAGTGTTCCACCACCATGCATCCGCCCATTGGACGGCGGCCCTGATGGTGATAGACTGCCGGTGCAATTGTTGTTCGAGAGACGCGTAAGAGAGACGCCCCCGATGAACTGTTACCGCTTTGGCTGGCTGGCTTTGGTTACGCTCGTGGTCGGCATGGCCGGCTGTGAGAAGCCGCTGTTTCCGTCCAATATGCCACGCACCCAATACGAGCGGTACGACCAGATGCGAGGCCACTACGTCCCCGCCGACCGCGTCGACGGCGCGACCGGCGCCCGCACACCCGCACTCCGAGAACGCCTGAGCCCCCACCGCGAATAGCACACACAAGCGTGAAAGTAGACGGCTGACCGGGAAAAACCAAAGTCACCCTCCTGCTTTTGCCGATGTAAAGCTTGAACGCGACGCCTCTTTCCTCCTGAAGGTTCCATTGTGGCGCAGCCGAAGTTGAACAGCCTCCCATTCGACCGCCGACCACTCATCGTGCTCGTGTGCCTGATCACCGCCCTCACGGGCGTCAGCGGTCTGCTGCTGCTGCTCGAACCCACCCCGCTCGCGCCCATCGGCGGCCCCATCCTCACCGTCCTCGATAGCACCCCACGCGGCTTCGACGAACTGCTGGCCAACCAGCGTGATCTCGACGAACAACGCTGGCAGGCGATCATCATCCACCACAGCGGCACCTCGGCCGGCAGCGCCTCCGCGCTCGGCTCGACCCACCAGTCCCTCGGCCACGGCGGCCTGCTCTACCACTTCGTCGTCGGCAACGGCAACGGCGCCGACGACGGCCAGGTGCAGATCGGCTACCGCTGGAATCGCCAAGCCGGCGGCCCCCACGTGCCCGACGGCCCCAACGCAGCTTGGCTCAATCAGCACGCCATCGCGATCTGCCTCGTCGGCGACGGCGACCTCCGCAGCCCCACCGCTCGCCAGATGGATCAGCTCGTGGGCCTGGTGACCTCCCTCCAAAAACGCCTCGCCATTCCCGCCGATCGCGTCCTCCTGCACGCGAACGTCGCAGCCACGACCAGCCCCGGTCTACTTTTTCCCACCAGCGCTTTCCGGCAGCAACTGCTGGAAGTCGAGACGCGCTAATAATCGCTCCATTCTTGGATTAAACAATCAAGTGGCACGGCGTGTGCGCCGATGCTTGAGATCAGAGACGTCCCGACCATGGTCGGGGGTTGTCGGACGACGTGGGTCGAGATAGACTCTTCACGCGTCATACCGCCCGACCAACGCCCCCGCCGTTCCATCCGTACGGAGGGGTAACACTTGGTACAGCTGATGAGTCATGCCGACAGAATCGGTGGATACGATATCCTTGGCGTGCTTGGCCACGGGGCCCATAGCACGATCTTTGCCGCCCAGGATCCGCGCACTGACCAGATCTACGCGCTGAAGCAGGTCATACGCCGATCCAGCGAAGACCAACGATTTCTCCAGCAGGCGATCAACGAATATCAGATCGCCAGCCGTTTTTCCCACCCCGCACTTCGCCAGTACTACAAGATGAAACGCTATCGCCGTTTCGTCACCGTCAGCGAAGTCCTCCTGCTCATGGAGATGGTCGACGGGCGCAACCTCGTCCAGCAGCGGCCCAGCTCGCTCTTCGAGCTCGTCAAGGTCTTCAAGGTCGTCGCCGAGGCCGTCAGCGAGATCCACCGGGCCGGGTTCGTCCATGCGGACCTCAAACCCAACAACATGCTCATCACCGAAAAGGGCGAGGTGAAGGTTATCGACTTCGGCCAGTCCTGCCCGATGGATACCATCAAGTCACGCATCCAGGGTACGCCCGATTACATCGCCCCTGAGCAGGTCAAGCGTCGCCCCCTCACCGCCCGCACCGACGTGTTCAACTTCGGCGCCACCATGTACTGGTGCGTCACTGACCACCACGTGCCGACGATGATCCCCAACAACGATTTCCAAGTCGGTCTGCGTGACGCGAAACCCAAGCTCAAAGCTCCCATCGAGTACAACCCCGAGTTGCCGCTGGCGATGAACAACCTGATCCTCAACTGCCTGCGGACGCGGCCTTCCAATCGCCCCGCCGACATGACCGAGGTTCACGCCCGCCTGCAGGTCGTCGCTGCCAAGCTCGACCGCGAACAGCCCACCCGCCAGGTTCAGCACGTTGATTACGATGAAGACGAAGACGACGGCTTCGAACTCTAGCGTGCCGCCACCGCCAACCGCCGTTTCACCCCTTGCCTCAACCCGGTACAATATCCATCCATCGCTCATGCGATGCGCGCGTGCGTAGCTCAATTGGATAGAGCACCTGACTTCGGATCAGGAGGTTCCAGGTTCGAGTCCTGGCGTGCGTATTCCCGACAAAAACGAGCCGCGACCGTAAGAGAGCGGTCCGGCGTCACGACTTTTGCACACGTCACCGTTCGCCCAAAATCACCGCCCCCCCGGGCCCCCCCAAATCAGTCGGCGTAGTCCCAGATCACCACTTCCAGCGTTTGCACGCCCCATTGCAGGGCCGCGTTGTGCGTGGGATACAGCACATCCAGACGATTGCCCTTGATCGCGCCACCGCGGTCGAGCACCGGCACCGGCAGGCCCTCGTTGTAGCCGGGGATGGTCAGGATCGTGCCGAACGGCAGCGTCGTGGTGTCGGCTGCGACCATCTGGCCGCCGTTGGTGTGAACTGAGTACCCGCTCGCGGTGATGCCGTCGGCGAAGGGGGCACACGAAGCGGCGTCCGGACTGTAAGCCGTCACGAGCATCGTAATGGTCTGGACGGGCCGAATCGGCCTGCCGTCGAACGTCGGCAAGTCTTCACGATCAAAGCTCGCCCCCGCAAGCGGGATGGTCGGCTCGAAAGCGGCGGCCGACGAAGCGGGGGCCGCTGCAGGAACCGGCTCAGCGGCAGGGGCCAAGGCGGGGACGGGGGCGGGCTCAACCTCAGCTTCGCTCCCGGCTGGGGTGAACTCGGGCACGTCCTCGACCACGCTCGAAGGCGCCGGCGTGATCGCAGCTTCCACCTCATCCAGCACAATCAGCGGCTGAAGCGGCTTGCCCGCCTGGGCCGGGTCGGCCGCATCGTTCGGCAGCAGCCGCATCGCCCCGCCTGCCGCAATCAGCATCAACCCGCAGGCAGCGGTGAGCAGGATAGGCCTGAGCGCAGAGCGATCGCGCGGACTTTGATAACGATTTTTGTTTGCAAGCATGGCGAGGCTTCATTCTCGTATGCCGTTGCGCTGCCGCGATCCTTGCAGTGCGAAACGGCCCAGTCGGGCCCGCCATGGCCCGGTGTACTGAGCGAAGTATAAGCCGGTGAAAGCGGGATTCAAATAAATTTTTGACACCCATCCCGCCACGACCCCGTTATCGGACACAAACGAACTTCTGTATCGTCTGTGCGGGTTGCACCGCGGTTTTTGAGGGCGCAGCGGAACCCCAACCGAGCTTATCGGTGCACACCCGCCCGGCTATTTGCGGTGGGTGGTGATGGTGGTGGGCTGGTGGTGAGGGTCAGTCTTGCGGTGGTGGGGGGGGCCAGGGCTGGGTCGATTCGGGGTCGCCGCTGCTGACGCCGAGGCATTGCTCGATGCGTCCGAGAGTGGTCGAGACGCCCTCCATGCGGGGATTGATCGCCAGAGCACTGCGGTAGCAGCAGGCCGCCTGGTCGAGGTCGCCCGTGTGGGCGAAGCAGTGCCCCAGGCCCGCGAACGCCCCGAAGTGCCAGGGCTGAAGCTTGATGGCGCGTCGGCAGGGGGCCGTGGCCTCAACCCATTGCTCGAGCATGTAGTGGGCCAGGCCGCACTGGTTGTAGGCCTCAGCGAACTGGGGATCGATCGCGCAAGCTTTGCGGAAATGATGCAGGGCTTTCTGGGGGTCTTCTTCAGCCATGGCCTGCATGCCGCGTGCGAAATCATGCTGGGCGTCGCAGGCACCACTGCGGAACCAGATCGACCACGCTGCGTTCTCCGCGAAGGCGTGGACGTGCGGGTCCAGATCGCAAAGCCCCGTCGCCAGGGCAGGCATCGCCCTCTGATCACCGACAAGCCCAAGCACGTGGCACGCGAGCTTGCGGACCTCCGGATTGCAGTTGTACACCAACTCGCTCAACTGCTGAGGCGTCCACCGCTCCATCGCCAGCGCCGCCACCGTGTCCGCGCATTGCGACCTTGCAGCGGTTCCGATCACCTCCAGAAATTCGACACAGTTGGCCGGCTCAATCCGCATGCACAAAATCTCTCTTAATGATGCCGACGCGAAAGTTGAACAAGCTCAAACCTGCGGAGGCGGCTAAATCATCGCAGCACCATAGGCGAAGCTGAAGTTCCTTTCCACGTATGCCCTGACATGCCCGGTGCAAAGAGCCGGGTTGTCCAGATTGTCCGCACAGGCCGGACTACGAGCCGCGACCGTAAGAGAGTGGTTGTGGCCCGACGACTTGTAAGGTGTGGGGAGAAGTGCAACGGCGGCGTTACCGGGAAGGTTCGTCCGCAGTGCTGGTGAAGCTGCGACGCGTCGTAACCATGCGTTGCGCCCGGACGCACAACCGCTTACTGACGTGCGCGGCTCGTTGCCAGCGGCTTACCTCGTCGATTCGCGCTGCCCCCGATCTCGCCCACACAACGTGATCGCTTGACCGGCATTTTTCGCCAGCTATACTTGCGTGTTATGTACGAACGCACCCACACCGCTGTAGCCGTCCTAGTCCTAAGCCGACTATCCGGATAGGGTGCGCTGCCTGCGCTTGTGAAGATGATTGCCTCACCCTGTCCACCCAGCCGGACAGGGTTTTTTGTTATCCTCAATTGCCGATTCATTGTCCCCCGCAGCCATAGAAAACGCGCCGCTGCTCCCCGGGGCTTCACGGAGACTCGCCATGGACACGATCAAGATATTCGACACGACCCTCCGCGATGGCGAACAGTCGCCGGGCGCTTCGCTGAACCGGGCGGAGAAGCTGGAGATCGCCCGCCAGCTCGAGTCGCTTGGCGTGGACATCATCGAAGCCGGCTTCCCCATTACGTCCGTCGACGACTTCGAAGCCGTGCGCCAGATCGGCAGCGAACTGCAACGCGCCAAAGTCTGTGGCCTCTCGCGCTGCGTCAAAGCCGACGTCGACCGCGCCGGCGAGGCGCTGAAAGATGCTGCCAACGGCCGAATCCACGTCTTCTGCGCCACCAGCAAGATCCACCTCGAGCACAAGCTCAAAAAGGCGTGGGATCAGATTATCGACATCAGCGTCGAGCACGTCGCCCGCGCCCGGCAGTACGTCGACGATGTCGAGTTCAGCCCGGAAGATGGCTCACGCACCGAACTGAACCACCTCGTTGAAATCTGCGGGGCTGTCATCGACGCCGGCGCGACCACCATCAACATCCCCGACACCGTCGGCTACGCCACGCCCGAAGAGTATGGCTACATCTTCAAGCACGTCCGCGAGCAGCTGCCGATCATCGACGAGAAGAACATCATCCTCTCCTCGCACTGCCACAACGACCTCGGCCTGGCCGTCGCCAACTCCCTCGCCGCCGTGATGAACGGTGCCCGGCAGATCGAGTGCACCATCAACGGCATCGGCGAGCGGGCCGGCAACGCCGCGCTTGAAGAGATCATCATGGCGCTGCGCACCCGGGCTGACTTCTATGATCTGCAGACGAACATCAACAGCAAACGCATCTTCCCCACCAGTCGTATGGTCAGCCTGCTCACCGGCCTCAGCGTGCAGCGGAATAAAGCCGTCGTCGGTGAAAACGCTTTCGCGCATGAAGCGGGCATCCATCAGGACGGGATGCTGAAGAATCGCTCGACGTATGAAATCATGGACCCACGCGACGTGGGCATCCCCGAAAGCAAGCTGGTGCTCGGCAAGCACTCCGGCCGCCACGCCTTCCGCCAGCGCATCGCCGAGCGCGGCTACCAACTCGACGAAACCACCGTCGACCGCGCCTTCGTCGCATTCAAGGTGCTCGCAGACCGCAAGAAGCACGTCTACGATGAAGACCTCGAAGCCCTGCTCGAAGAGGAACTCGAAGCCACCTCACGCGTCGATCTCTGGAAGCTGACCAATCTGCAGGTCACCGCAGGCACCGTCGCCACGGCCACGGCCACGGTCACCATCGTCGATTCCTCCGGCGAAAGCCGCACCGATGCCGCCATCGGCGACGGGCCGATCGACGCGATCTACTCAGCGATTCAGCGCATCACGAACGTGACCGCCGAGCTGACCGATTACCAGATTCGTGCCGTCACCGGCGGCAAGGACGCACAGGGCGAAGTGCACGTGGAGATCCTGCATCACGACCACCGCGTGCGAGGCCGAGGCGTGTCGACGGACATCATCGAAGCGTCAGGCAAAGCCTACCTCTCCGCCATCAACCGCCTGCGCACCCGCTTCGCCGCCGACGAACGCAAAGCCGAGGCCGACACCATCGCGCAACCCTGACGCGCCAACATGCCGCCCACGCCGGCGCGTCACAACAGCCGCGGGTCTACGACCCGCCGGTCCGCCGCTCACGTCCTAAGAATACGAGTCACCGCCCCAGATACTCTTCCTGAAACGGCACGTTCGTCCCACGGAAGAAGCGAACCTTCACGTACAGCGTGTAGTCGTGATCCTTATGCACATCGACCAGCCCGCCCGCGGTCGGTGCGTCGGCGTTATGCGTGAAGGACAGCAGGTTGATCTCTTCGTCATAGTTGATCGCCCGCTCCTCGAGCACGTCCCGCCGAATCGGCGTGGGCATGTCGATCTCCGCGTCCGCCGCCCGCACCACCGCTGCCCCCACGCGCACGAACAACGCCTCTTCCTCCGTCGTCGGCAGCCGAACCAGCATGCTCCCCGTGTCCGCCGTGAGCGTCTGGTTCAGCAGCAGCCACACATCCGGCTGCGGCGCGTCCTGCGTCCACTGCTCCAGCCAAACCTGAGCCGTGTACTGCTCATCCTCAGGCAGCTGATAATCAAACTTCCACGCACGCACGTTCAGCAGATCCGCCAGATCCTGACCGTCCATCTCCACCCGCACGATCCGCGGCTCCACCGGCTCCGGCTCATCCTCCGCCAGCGTCACCTCAACCTCCGCAGGCTCAGGCTCGGCCTCATCATCGGGTACCGGCTCCGGCGCCACCGGCTCACTCGGCCCCGCCGGCTCCGCGCGTTCCTGCGAGGCCTGCACGATCGACAACGCCACGATCGCGAACGTCGCCACCAGCACAAGCATCATCACGATACTGAGAAAATGATTTCGGCCCATCGTTGTGCTCCCTTGCTACCCCGGATACTCCCACCGTACTGCCTCCCACACGCGTCGGCAATTGTTGATTGCTCAATGCTGATTCCGAAAAATCACACCTCACAGATCACACAATCAAACATTTCCCCCTCCCCCCACGCCCGCGTCCCGCAGTGCCGCCAGCACCTGGCTGTGCAGCGAGCTGTTCGTCACCAGCACGCCGCGATTGTTCACCAGTTCCGAGCCGTGCGTGAACTCGAGCACTTTGCCGTTGATGTCCGTCGCGGTGCCGCCCGCTTCCTGCACCACCAGCACGCCCGCTGCGTGATCCCATATCTTCTCGCGGTAGTCCGCCCGTGTCGGCAGCCGCATGTAGATGTCCGCTTCGCCGCGCGCCACCACCGCATACTTCGCCTGCGAATCGAGTCGGCGTGACGGCTGCGTGATGCCCAACAACTCCGCCACGCGTGCCGAGTCGCTGTGCGAGCTGTGCCCCGATTCGACCGATTCGCAGAACCGTGCCGCCGTCGCATCGTCGGTTCGCGTTACCTTGATCGGCCGCCCCGGCGTGCCGGCCTCCGCCGACATCGCATGCACCTGCGCCCCGTACCCGCGCACTGCCGTGAAGATCGCCCCCACCTCGCTCGCCTCATCTTCCGGATCCACCGGCAGATTCGGACACGCCAGCGCCGCCACCGTCGGCAGCCCGTTAATCACCAACGCCAGCGCCACCGCATACTGATCCGCCCGCAGAAAACCCTTCGTGCCGTCGATCGGATCAAGCGTCCAGTACCGCGGGCAGTGCTGCTTGGCCGACCCCCGATCAATCCACTCACACACCGTCGCTGCCGAGGGCGAACTTCCGCACGCCGAGCACACATGCTCCACCACGCGCTCCAGAATGGGCGCATTCGCCTGCGTCTGAAGCTCCGCCGAATCCTCCTCAGCGATCACCGGGTCGCTCGCAAAATGCTCGCTCAGCGTCTGGCACACCAATGCCTGCGATCCGAAATCCGCGATCGTCACCGGCGACCGGTCCTTCTTCTCCAGCGTCTCCGGATCAAGCTCGCGGCGCACCGCCTGGCACAGCCGCCCCGCACGACGCACCGCTTCAAGCGCAACATTCAACTCAGCTTCATAGGCGTGGGACATGGCGAAGGCTTTCCTTATAACAGGCGAAAATCGGTCCGGACCTTCGAGGATACCGCCATTTCCCGCCGCTTGCGAAACCGCGCATCAAGCCCAACCCCTCCACCGGCCGATAACCTCACAAGAGGAGACCCCGCTCATGGCACAATCGCGCATCGTAGTCCTCAACGGCGGCGGCCTGCGCAGCCTCGTCGCCCTCGCTACCGTCGCCAATCGGCAACGCGTCGCCACCGTCTTCGTCCACGACGGTCGCCTCGCCAACGACTACTTCCACCAGGCCGCCGCCGATCAGGCCAAGCACTTCAAGGTCGATCGCATGGTCGAACTCGCCATGCCTCACCTGCGCCCGCCCGCCACGGCAAAAACCCTCGAAAAGCCCCAGAACTACGCCCCCCTCGCCTCGGCACAGATGATCGTCGCCGTCGCAGGCGTCGCCGCTCAAACCAGCGCCGAACAGCTGATCTGGCCCGTCCAGCCCAGCGCCGATCACGACCCCATGGCCGCCGTCTCCGAATCGCTCATGATCATCGAAGACCTCGTCCACACCACCCTCAACAGCACCACTTTGAAGATCGAAACCCCGCTTCTGGAAATGACCGACCGCCAGCTCATCGAGATCGGCCACCAGATGGATGTCCCCTGGCAACTGGCGCGCACCTGCATCGCCGACCGTCGCGACCCCTGCCACAGCTGCTGGGGCTGCTACCACCGCCGCAAAGCCTTCGAAGACGCCGGCATCGAAGACCCCCAACCCTCACCGCTACCGCGCTGATCGAACAATTCCGCCAAATAACCAATGCCCATTGCCTAATGCCTATTGACCAATCCTCCTCCCAAATGACAGCCACGCCCACCCCCGGTATCGTGTCTCCTAACAGGCCGTGCCCCCAACTTCTCACGCACGCAGCCGGGAAGGGTCCCCCGCCATGACAGACGCCACCGACATCGCCTCCCGCATCGACCACACCATCCTCGCCGCCGAGGCCAGTGCCGCTCAGGTCGATCAGGTCATCGACGAAGCCCTGCAGCACCGCTTCGCTGCCGTCTGCGTCAACCCCATTTTCATCAGCCATGTCCGCGCCCGTTTACGTGAAAGCGACGTGCAGCCGTGCACCGTCATCGGCTTCCCGCTCGGCGCGAACACCGCCGCCATGAAAGCCGGCGAAGCCGCCATGGCCGTGCGTAGCGGCGCTGCCGAGGTCGATGTGGTCTGTCATCTGCCGCACCTGCTCGCGGAGGATCTGCTCGCCGCCCGGGGTGAACTGATGGAGGTCGTTTACGCCGTGCGCGAGATTCGCCGCAACGTCGTCGTCAAAGCGATCATCGAAAGCGCGCTGCTGCTTCGCGACGTCTCCGCCGACCAGGGCGAAGCGCGCATCAAGACTGCCTGCCAGGCCGTGCGCGAAGCCGGCTGCGACTTCATCAAGACCTCCACCGGCTTCCACCCCGCAGGCGGCGCCAGCGTCGAAGCCGTCCGCCTCATGGCCCAGCACGGCGAAAACCTCAAGGTCAAAGCCTCAGGCGGCGTCCGCACCCGCGCCGACGCTGAGCAAATGCTCCACGCCGGCGCCGACCGCCTCGGCTGCTCCGCAAGCGTCAGCATCGTCGCGGATGTGTGACGTGGTAATTCCACGCGACGTGTGATGTTGGATCGTGCGATGTGATAGAGCCAGGCTGTCCCCAGCCCGGTTACGCCCCACGCCACAACGAGATAAAATCAAAAATTCACCCACTGCATACAATTTGCTAGAATTGTCGACCGCTCAGCCGGCCACCAATCCCCGGAGCATTGTTGCTATGAAACATGACGCATTGGCCCCGACCGCCAGCCGCTACGCAGCATACGGTGCCGTGCTCTTTGGCTGGTTGTTACTGCTGCCGCACATCGCGAAAATCGGCGGCGTCGATGCCTTCCGCGACGGGGCCATCGTCGAATGGTTTCAGTTCATCGTCGTTCTCGCCGCGGCCGGCCTCTTCGCCGTCGCAGCCTACCGCTTGCCGCAATGGCGTCAGCTCCTCAGCGTGCTCGCTATGTTCGCCCTTATCGCCGCCGTTCGCGAACAGGACGCGCTGCTCGACCGCACCGTGCCCTGGATGCTCGGTTGGAAGGGCCCCGCACTCGCTTGTCTGATCGTCGGACTCATCGCCGCGGTGCGCGATCTGCCCCGCTTCGGCGCTCAGCTCGAACCGTTCGCACGCACGAACGGCTTCGCCATCCTCTGGACCGGCGCGTTCGCCGTCATCTGTGCCGCCCAGATGATCGGCCACGGCGACCTGCTTCGCATCATCACAGCCGACGCCTACGACGCCGACGCCAAACGGGTCGTCGAAGAAGCCTTCGAATCCTTCGGCTACCTGCTCCTGCTCGCCGGTACCGTCGAAACACTCGTCCACCTGCCGCACATGGCCCCTTCACCGATCTGGCGCCGCGGCCTCAATGAATCACCCCTCGCGGCCCACGAATCCCCGGAAGTCGATGAGCCGCGCGAATCGCTCAGCAAGCCTCGTCTGCGTCGCCGCGATACCGAATCCACTCGAGCATAAGCCCGTGCGCCGGCGCCGTCGGCCCCGCCGCTGCCCGGTCTCCCTCCGTCAACAACCGCTGCACATGGCTCGGCCCCCAACGGCCCCGACCAATATCAACCAGCGTCCCCACAACGATGCGCACCATGTTGTAAAGAAACCCGTTCCCGCTGACGATCACGTGCAGCTCCGGCCCGCCGAGCACCGGGTCCCTCGGCATCGCGAGCACTTCGCACTTGTTGATCGTCCGCACCGTCGTCTGC
This sequence comes from Phycisphaeraceae bacterium, assembly GCA_040905565.1. Taxonomy (GTDB): domain Bacteria; phylum Planctomycetota; class Phycisphaerae; order Phycisphaerales; family Zrk34; genus JBBDRF01. The sequence goes on from JBBDRF010000072.1 coordinate 16,382, forward strand.
CGCCCGTGTCCCGCCGTCGCGAAGCCGGCGAAATCGTGCTCGCCCTCCAGCATCGCCGCCGCCTCGCGCATCGCCTGCACATCCAAAGGCGTCCAGCAGTGCCACACCATCCGCCGAAGGTGCAACGGCCGATGTTCCGTCGTCCAGATGCGATAGCGATACTGCTTGGCCACCGCCGTGCGAATCGCATCGAAGCCAGGTGGCGCCAGCGCCACCTCCCGCACCTCCACGTCCGCAGGCAACTGACAGTTGATAGCCTTGGCGATGCGATCAAGCGGAATCCGCGTGGCGGCATCGAAGTGAGCCGCCTGACCCACCGCATGCACCCCCGAGTCGGTCCGCGAGGCACCCTGCAGTTTGATCGGCTGCCCCAGCGCTCGCTGCATCGCATCACGCAAGACGCCCTGCACGGTGCGCATCGGCGCTTCGCCCGGCCGCTGCTGATGCTGCCAGCCGTAGAACTCGCTGCCGTCGTAAGCGATGCGCATCCGGTAGCGCAGCGTCGGCTCGACCGCCTCGGTTTCGCCAATCTCTAAGCCTGCTGTAATCTGATGATGCGTCGACACGGTCACTTCCCGTCGGCCACTTCTACGTGCACCGCTCCGCCCTTGAGCAACCCGCCGTCGCGCACCACGCCGACGTAAAGATCGTGATCGCCCTCAATGTCCAGATGCCGAACCAACTCGCAATCGACGAACGCCTGCGTGCGCGCCAGGATCGGCGAGCCCGTCGCACGTCGCATGATCTCCAGGCTCTCCAGCGGATCCTCATCAAGCGTGTCCGCACTGAACTTCCGCAGCGTGAGCTTGTCGTCCGCAGCCACCTGACTAAGCGCAAAGCTGTGCGACTCGTGAATCAAAGGCACGATCTCGCGTCCCTTCTCCAGTGCCACCAGCACCATCGCGGGCTCGGCGGAAACCTGCTGCACCCACGAAACGAGCACGCCACGTGTTCGGCCGTCGTGCCCGGCCGTGAGAAGGAAACGCCCGCAAGGGATGCGGCTGAGCACCGCGTTCACAGCCTCTCGCGTCTGCGCGTCCAGCGTCGAAGTCGATGGGTCTTTCATGCGCTCATACCCTCACTTTCGGTCGATCAGAGGATACGCCACCCGATCCGCCTCGGCAAAGGCGGGTGCCCCGGCCAGCGAAGACGGCCGGGCGGGATAGCTGCACGAATGAACGCCCCAAGCGGACGCGAGCAATCACCCGGCCGTCTCGCGAAGCGCTCGCTGGCCGGGGCACCCCTGCCCGCGCTACCCCCCGTCGATCGCGCGCGTGAGGGCCTCGGCCAGGGCGTGGCCGGCGACTCGGGCGTGGCGGCCGAGGCGCATCAGCGGGCCGATCGAGCGTGGATGCGTGATCGCATATCGTGCCGCGGCCGCCAGATCGGGCCGACCGTCGGGCCGGGTCAGCGCGAGGGCGAAGGCGGGCAGGGCCTCGTCGGCAGCATCGCTGACCGCCCGAATGCAGGTCCACGGCACCCCATGCTCATCAAACCAGCCAGCAATCGCAGCGGACTCCATATCGACCGCGTCGGCGCCGGTCTCGGCGCGCAGTCGGGTCTTGTCGGCGATCTCACCGACCAAAGTTTCACAGGTGACGAGTCGGCCGGCGGGCGACTGACTCGGCGCGGTCGGGTGGTAAATCGCGCCGGTCGACTGCCGCATCAGGTCGGTCGGCTCGAGCACATCGCCGACGCTCAGGGCGGGGTCGGTGGCACCGGCGAAACCGGCAATAATCACCCGTTTAGGTGGCGTAATGGCGCACAATGACGTCGTCGCGGCCACCGCTCGCTCGGTCCCCATGCCCGTCACGGCGACGATGATTCGGCCGCTTGCACCCCGGTCACCTTCGTAAACAATCGCTCCGTGACGCCCCCGTGCGCGCACCAACCGCAACCGTCTGACCAGCGGTGCGATCTCGCTGGTGACGGCACAGACGATCAGCGTCACCGTCGGCTGCTGGACATCATCAGACGTTATATGAATATCGTGTTCCGCCACTTGCCCAGTTTCCACCAATCACCGATAAAGAACAACCCCCCCCACCCCCCCCACCTCGTGCGACGCGTGTGGGGCCGATTGGTGGGGGCGGGGGGGTGAAACATTCTATCTGGAGGACGATGATAATGGCTGTTGAACACATGGTTTGGCTTAAGTTTAACGAGGGTGTTTCCGCCGATCGGGTGGAGGAGCACGTGGAGAATCTCCGGTCGCTGGCGGGGCGAATTCCGGTGGTTGAGTCTGTAAAAATAGGCAAAAGCTTCACCGACCGCGCCCGCGGGTTCACGCATGGGATGATCGTGACGCTGGCGGACCGGGAGGCTTTGCCGCTGTATCTCAATCATCCTGATCACATCGACGTGGCCGGCCCGTTGCGGGAAGATGCTGAGGTCATGGCGATGGATATCGAGGAATAAGCGAGCGGGGGGGGGAATGGTGTGCCACTGGTGGCTTGTCCACCAGTGCCGTCAT
>JBBDRF010000073.1:0-17520 GCA_040905565.1 Phycisphaeraceae bacterium
CAGGCGGCACGTGTGGAGCGGCGACGGCGACCGACGGTGCGCTGACCGTTGGCCATGCGTTTTTCGGGGTGGGCATCAAGCAACGCGACAAGTTCCGTCGGCGTACGGCCCCAGATGTCGGCACCGATCTCCTCGGAAAGTCCTTCGGCCCGGTTGAACACCCCGCCGCCGACGGCGACCTGTGTGTTAGGGCAGACGCCGAGGTCGTGGAGCTGGTCGATGAGCTGACGGATGAACGGCAGATCAGCGGGGGTCGAGCCGAACAGGACGACGACCGCGGGTTCGGTCTCGCCGATCTGTTGAATGATTTCGTCGTTGGCGACGCCGCCGCCCGGGAAGCTGACGTCGTAGCCGTCGGCTTCGAGGAGGTCGGCTGCCATTTGGCCGGCGAGTTCGTCGGGTTCGTTGGGGCCGCAGACGAGGAGCAGGCGTTTGCCACGCGATTCGCGGGTCTCCAGTCGCATCTGCATCTGGTCGGTGAGCATGCGGAGCAGGCGGGTGGCCATGTGATGCGCCATCTTGGCAAGCTGATCGTGGCGGTAAAGCTTTTCGATCATCTCCAGGGTCGGGTAGAACAGTTTTTCGATGATGCTTTCGGCCGGTGCGTCGGCTGAGAGGCATTCGTCGACGATCTGCCTGGCGGCGGTGCGGTCGCCTGAGATAAGGGTCTCGAAAAATCGCTCGATTAGAACTTGCTGACTCATCGTCACGTCTCCACGAACTGTCGTGTGCGTTGCGTGACGGTGTTTGCATCCCTGGCTCACCGTCCCGAAAATTTAATGCCCTGCACTCCGGCGAGGCCCACGCAGAAGCTTTCACTCCTGCCGTTAAAGTTGATCGGAGAAGCGGGACAAATATCTTCACCATTTTTTCTATCTTTCCCATATTAACATATGGCGCGGTCGTGCCGATCGGTCGGAACGCACGGATTTTGCGCTATAGGTAAGGCAGGAGTAAGGAACCTGGCTGGGGACAGCCCGGCTCTGTTGTCAGGTGCGCCAAGAGCCGCGTTGTCCCAACACGGTCGACGCCAAGATCACTTATAAACGACACTTGCGTAACGATGCCGTTCGCTTCACGCCGCTCAGTGTTTCGCCATGTCGGCGGAAAAAGATCATTGACGGCACCACAACACAAACCTAACATCATCCTCCCATGGATGCCAATCTTCGCCATCTTGTCGAGCGTGTTAAGGCTTTGGAGAGCCGAGGCGGCGATTTCGGTGAATCGGGCTCAAAAACGAGGACGGTGACGACGGCTGTGGGCGATCTGACAACGCGGCTGCATGAATGGCTGGGCGCGGAAGGGCCTGCCGAGGCCCCCTGGCTGCCGCCGGTGGCGGTGCTGACGCATGCCGCCTGCCGGGCTCAGCAGACGCTGGGCGAGACGGACGCGAAGTTGATCGTCTGGATCGGCCGTGCGGTGTGGCCCTACCCGGCGGTGCTGGATGAGAAGGCGATCGCGGCGAGCATCTGGGTTGAGCCTCGTGATATGGCGGAGCGGGCCCGGGCGGTGGAGCAGGCCTTGCGAAGCCCGGCGGTGGCGGCGGTCGTGGCCGATGGTTCCGGCCTGAGCTTCGCGGTGACCAGGCGTTTGCAACTGGCAGCAGAAGCGGGGAGGGCGCTGGCGATGCTGGCCCGGCCGATGCGGGAGATCAGCAGCCGATCGGCCGCGGCTTACCGGTGGCGTGTTGACGTCGCCGAGGCGATCAACGGCTACCCGCGGTGGCGTGTGGAACGGATTCGCAGCAAGGACGCTGCGGAGAGTTATGGGAAAAGGATGACCAGCCAGGCGTGCTTCGTGGAGTGGCATCATGCTCAGGGCCTTGTCGCTGTACCTGCCGTGGTGGCCGACCGAGCGGATCGCCCGACGCGTCGCAGTGCATGAACGCGGGGGCTGCATTTTGCTGGTGCGGACGAGTGCGGGACGCCAGACGATCGTCCACGCCTCTCCGCAAGCGGTGGAGGCAGGCGTGGAGCGTGAGATGACACTGGCGCATGCGCGGTCGCTGCTGGCTGCTGAGCCGTTGGTTCAGGAGCACGCCCCGGCAGACGATCGGGGCGGCCTTGAACGGCTGGCGGTGTGGGCGACGCGTTTTTCGCCCAGCGTGATGGTCGACGGCAACGACCACGGGCTGCTGATCGACATCACCGGCTGCGCCCATCTGTACCAAGGCGAACGCCCTCTCGTGACGCAACTGCTCAAGGGCGTCGCCTCGCTCGGCCTAAGCGCCTCGGCTGCCGTGGCGCCGAGCTGCGGTGCAGCCTGGGCGCTGGCGCGATACCAGCAAGGCAAGGCTGCGATTGTCGATCATCTCTCAGCATTGCCCGAGGCCCTGGCCCCCCTGCCGGTGAGCGCGCTGCGTGTGGATGAGCCTACTGTTGACGCGTTGGCGGAGGTGGGCGTTCGGCGGGTCGGGCAGCTTCTGGATTTGCCTCGCCATGAGCTTCCCTCACGGTTCAGCGATGATCTGATGCTGCGGATCGACCAGGCGCTGGGGCGGGCGATGGAGCCGATCACGCCGATCCGCTCGAGCACGCTGCCCTGTGTTCAGCGGACGTTTGCGGGGCCGGTGAAGAAGCTCGAAGCGATTCAGCAGGCAACCCGGCAGTTGCTCGATCAGCTGTGCACACAACTGCTGGAGCGCGAGGCAGGCCTGAACCGGCTGCGCCTCACGCTTGACCGCAGCGACTGCGAGCCGATCCACCTGACCCTGCGTGTGAGCAGGCCCACGCGCGATGCCCGCCACCTGTGGCGGCTGCTGCAACCGAAGCTCGAAACGGCGCACCTCGGGTTCGGCGTCGAGACGATTTCGATCGAAGCGACACACATCGCGCCCCTTCCGCATCGGCAGCAGGTTGATGCGGCACTTCATGAACATGCTGCGACGTCGATCTCGTTTCATGCCGCCCACGGTCAGCTGCTCGATACGCTTCCCGCGCCATCGTCGTCGCCACCTGCGAGTCCGGGCCGGGCTTTTCCAAGTCTGGATACAGCGCCGGCGCCTTCCACAGCCGCTCGGCCGACGCAGCTGTTTGATCGTGCGGAGCCGGTGCAGGTGCAATCGCTGACGCATGATGGGCCGGTGCTTCAGATCAACTGGCACGGCCGGCTGCATCATGTGGTCCGCAGCGTCGGGCCGGAACGGCTGACCAACGCGTGGTGGCGCGGGCCGACGAGCAGCCGGGACTATTTTCGTGTGCAGCTTGAATCGGGCTTGCATCTGTGGGTGTACCACGAGATGCCGAGCGGACTGTGGTTCGTGCATGGCTGGTGGGTTTGATGCCTGAATCGGCTTCCAAACTCGTGCCCCATCCCGCGCGTCGGGCTCATCAGCAGCGGGCGGCTTCGAACGTGGATCAGCTGCCTTACGCTGAGCTTCAGGTGACGACAAACTTCACGTTTCTGACCGGTGCGTCGCATGCCGACGAACTTGCCGATCGGGCGGCGGCACTGGGTTACCGCGGGTTGGCGGTGACGGATACGAACACGCTGGCGGGTGTGGTGCGGATGCACGTGGCGGCGAAGCAGGCGGGGGTGCCGTTGGCGATCGGGTGTCGGCTTCTGCTGGCATGGCATGACGATCGGCAGCCGTTTGAGGTGCTGGTGTACCCGACCACGCGTGAAGCCTACGGCCGGCTGTGCGCGCTGCTGACACGCGGCAAATTGCGGGTATCCAAGGGCGAATGCTACCTCACGCTGCACGATCTGCTGGAGGCGCACGAAGATCTGCTCGCGGTGATCGTTCCGCCTGAGACCATCGACAGCGGCTACCTCGATGCCGTGGCGGGGCTGCGGCGGGTGTTCGATGACGATCGTCTTTCGCTGGCAGCGACGTGCCCGCTGGGGGCGGATGATGTGGATCGACTCACGCAGCTCGCGCAGCTGGCGGAGCATGTGCAGCTGCCGTTGGCGGCGACGAATGACGTGCAGTATCACAGCCCGTCGCACAAGCCGTTGCATGATGTGCTGGCGTGTATTCGTGCGGGGGTGACGCTCGACGAGGCGGGCCCGTTGCTTCGGCCGAACGCGGAACAGCACCTTAAAGAGCCGGCCCAGATGCATCGGCTGTTCGCAGACTATCCCGATGCGATCCGGCGCAGCGTGGCGATTATCGAACGGGCCTCACGCTTCAGCCTGGACGAACTGCGCTATGAATATCCGCACGAGACGTGCCCGCCGGGCGCTTCGCCGATGACGCACCTGCGTGAGCTGACCCGGCAAGGCGTGGCGGAACATTATCCCGAAGGGCTGCCGACGAAGGTGCATCATCAGATCGAGCACGAACTCAAGCTCATCGAAGCGCTCGACTATCCGCACTACTTTCTGACCGTTCACGACATTGTTGACTTCGCCCGCAGCCGGGGCATCCTCTGCCAGGGACGCGGGGCGGCGGCGAACTCGGCGGTCTGCTTCTGCCTCGGCATCACCGAGGTCGACCCGGCACGCAGCTCGATGCTCTTCGAACGCTTCATCAGTAAGGAACGCGATGAGCCGCCCGACATCGATGTTGATTTCGAACACGAACGGCGGGAGGAGGTCATCCAGTATCTCTACAACAAGTACGGTCGGCATCGCGCGGCCCTGACGGCGGAGGTGGTCACGTACCGCACGCGATCGGCGGTGCGCGATGTAGGCAAAACGCTGGGCCTTTCGCTCGACGCGGTGGATCGGCTGGCGAAGCATCATCAATGGTTCGATGCGCCAGAGCTTCGCCCGCAGGCGCTGCGTGAGCTGGGGTTCAATCCCGACGATCCGCTGCTGACGCGGCTGACGTTTCTGGTCGGCCAGATCCTTGGCTTCCCCCGGCATCTCTCGCAGCACGTGGGCGGGTTCGTGCTGACCCAGCGGCCGTTGAGCGAGACGGTGCCGATCGAGAACGCTGCCATGCCCAATCGCACGGTGATCGAGTGGGACAAGGACGACATCGAAGCGCTCGGCATGCTCAAAGTCGACGTGCTGGGGCTGGGCATGCTGACCTGCGTACGCAAATGTTTTGATCTGGTGGCACAGCACTACGGCAAGCGATGCACGATGCACAGCCTGCCCCCGGATGACGCGGCGGTGTACGAGATGATCTGCAAGGCGGACACGGTGGGCGTGTTTCAAATTGAAAGCCGGGCGCAGATGTCGATGCTTCCCCGGCTGCGGCCGCGCACCTTTTACGACCTCGTGATCGAAGTGGCGATCGTCCGGCCGGGTCCGATCCAAGGCGGCATGGTGCATCCGTACCTGCGGCGAAGGATCGAACACGAACCGGTCACCTACCCCAGCGAGGCGGTGCGCGCGGTGCTCGAGCGAACGCTCGGCGTGCCGTTGTTTCAGGAGCAGGCGATGGCGCTGGCCGTTTGTGCCGCTGGGTTCACACCCGGCGAAGCCGACGCGCTGCGACGCGCCATGGCGGCGTGGAAACGCAAGGAGGATGTAATTCTTCGCTTCAAGGAACGGCTGATCACCGGCATGCTCGCCAACGGCTATACGCATCAGTTCGCCGAGCAATGTTACCAGCAGATTCGCGGGTTCAGCGGGTACGGTTTTCCCGAATCCCATGCGGCCAGCTTTGCGCTGATCGTCTACGTTTCCGCATGGTTGAAGTGCCACTACCCTGCTGCTTTCGCCGCGGCGCTGCTGAACAGTCAACCGATGGGCTTCTATGCGCCCGCTCAGATTGTGCGCGATGCGCAGGCGCACGGGGTGACGGTGCTGCCGATCGACATCAACCACAGCGGGTGGGATTGCACGCTTGAGTGGATGCCCGATGAGGCTCACTTCGCGTTGCGGCTGGGGATGCGGCTGACCCGGGGGCTCCCGCAGCAGGAGGCTCAGATGCTTGCGGATGCGGTGGCGCAGCACGGACCGTTTGAGAATATGGATCGGCTGTGGCGTGTGAGCCATGTGCCGGTGCGGGCGCTGCGAAGGCTGGCCTCGGCTGATGCGTTCGGCTCGATGCGGCTGGATCGGCAGCAGGCGTTGTGGCAGGTCAGGCGGCTGCGTGATGAATCGCTCCCGCTTTTTGATGACCACGAGAATGACGACGACGCGAGCATCCCCGCTGCCCTGCCACACATTTCCGAGCCGCACCAGGTGGCGCATGATTACGGTGCGACGGGGCTTTCGCTGAAGACGCATCCGATGGCGTTCCTTCGGCCGCGCGTGGCGGCGAAGGACGTGACACGCAACGAGGAGCTGGCCGATCGTGATCGTCATCCGGACGGTCAGCGGATCGCGGTGGCGGGGCTGGTGTTGATCCGTCAGCGGCCGAGCACAGCATCGGGCGTCGTATTTATTACGCTGGAAGATGAAACGGGGATCGCGAACCTGATCATTCGGCCGGAGGTCTTCGAGCGCTACCGCAGGGCAGCGAACTTCGGGCGCATCATCCTGGCGCGCGGCACGGTGGAGCGTGATAAAACTGGGCGGGTCGTCCACGTTCTGGCGAAACATCTGGAGGAAATCAGCCGGCCTGATTCATCGCTTGAGCACAAGCAGCGGAACTTTCACTGATCGGCTTCGCGCTCGAATCCCGCAGTTGCGTCGTCTTTCGCCGAACCGTAGGGGCAGTGTCGGCAGCCGTTTTCACAGCAGTGGCCACGCTTGAGCAGGTACGCCGCGGTGAAGACATAGCGGCCGTCGGGGTCGACGTAGAAATCTTCGCCTTCGGTGAGTGCTTCGGTCATAGCCCGCTCTAGCCGGCGGTCGGGTCGGGTTGGTTGGTGGCAGGTTGGCGGAGAAGTTCCACGTCGGCATTGCGATCGGCGAAGAAGCGCAGTTGCCAATCGTCTGCGAATAGCAGGACGGGCTCGCCGTTGGGATCCATCGCCTTCTCCACCCCGCTCGGCAGGGAGAGTGATTCATGGTCGACCGCACCGGGATCGGCGAGCCAGCGTGCTTTGTTCCAGGGCGTCGACTCGAGGCGTGATTCAGCGCCGTATTCGTTCTCCAGCCGATGCTGCACGATCTCGAACTGAAGCGGACCGACCGCCGCAAGAAGTGTAATCTTCTGCTGGCGCTGGGGCATCGTGAACCGCTGAACCACGCCCTCTTCGAGCAGTTGCTCGACGCCCTGGTCAAAGCGTTTGTACTTGCCCGGCGTCGGGTTGTGAAGGTAGGCGAAACACTCGGGAGCGAAGCGGGGAATCTCTTCGTAGCGGATATCGGGCGACTCGGTGAGCGTATCGCCGATGCGGAACTCGCGCGGGCAAGCGACGCCGATGACGTCGCCGGGGTAGGCCACGTCGACCGTCTCACGATCACGACCGAACAGGGCATGGGCGGTGCCGAGGCGGATCTTGCGACCACTCTGAGCGTGGAGCACCGTGGTGTCACGATTGAATTGGCCGGAGACGATGCGGATGTAGGCGATGCGATCGCGATGGCGGGGATCGGTGTTGGCCTGGATTTTGAAGATGAACCCTGAAAAGTCGGCGGAGTCAGGCTTGACGATGCCGGCGGTTGATGCGCGGGGCCCGGGCGGAGGGGCATTCTGGATGAACGCGTCGAGCAGCAGCTGGACACCGAAGTTGTTCATCGCGCTGCCGAAGAAGACGGGCGTCAGCTCGCCGGAATGCACGGCTTGAAGATCGAACGGTGAGCCCGCGCCGTCAAGGATCTCCACTTCCTCCCGCACCGTGGCGAGGACCTCGGGGTTGAGACGTTCGGCGACGACGGGATCATCCACGCTCAGCACGTCGACCGGGGCACGGTAGCTGCCGTGCGGGGCACGCTCGAAGAGATGCACACGCTGATCCTGCCGATCGTAAACGCCCTTGAATTCGGTGCCGGTGCCGAGGGGCCAGTTGGCGGCGTAGGCCTGAATGCCGAGGACGGATTCGAGTTCATCGAGGAGGCCGAGCAGCGGCATCGTGGGGCGGTCGAGCTTGTTGATGAAGGTGAAGATCGGCACGCCACGCGCTCGACAAACCTCGAAGAGCTTGCGGGTTTCCGGCTCGATGCCCTTGGCGGCGTCAATGACCATCACGGCGGCATCCACAGCAGTCAGCACGCGGTAAGTGTCTTCGGAGAAGTCCTTATGGCCGGGCGTGTCGAGCAGGTTGATGCGGTGGTCGAGGTACTCAAACTGCAGCACGGTGGAGCTGATGGAGATACCACGCTTCTGCTCCAGTTCCATCCAGTCGGAACTGGTTGAGCGTTGCTGTTTGCGCGCGGTGACCGAGCCGGCCAGTTGCACCGCACCACTGTAGAGCAGCATTTTTTCGGTGAGCGTGGTCTTGCCCGCGTCGGGGTGGGAGATAATGGCGAACGTTCGCCGCCTAGCGATTTCGTCGCCTGGTCGCATGGTGGATCGTCTCTAATCTTGATAGGTGAACTGGGGTGGGCCAATACGCAGTTTATTCCGCGGCCCGGCGAAAGTCACCCCGCCCCCCCCACTGCCCCCCACCTGCTGTGGCGGAGCCAGACCCACGGCGTGACGCCGTGGGCTTCGTGCTCCATTTATTCGCTGTAGAACTCGACGAGGGCGGTGTTGGCGTGGCCACTGGCGGGGCTGAGGTAGCGGACATAGCGGAACGATCCGTCGCTCTTCACCGGGCGTGCGGTGATGCCGCCGATGTCCTGCCAGCCCACGCTGTACAGATCGACCGCGTCGCTGAAGTCGGCCTCGTTGGCGCCCTGTAACTTGCCGCCGACCATCCGGCCGGCGTGGCCCTGCCGGGGTGCAAAGCGGACGCCGATGATTTTGGTCCGCTCGCCAAGGTCGAGTCCGACCCACGCGCCGTCGGCCTCGGGGGCATCGAAGAAGGTTTCGGTGTCGCCATCCAAAGCTTTGTCGCGGGTATTACCGCTGTTGCCCCACGCCCCTTCGGTGCCGATGCTCTCGCCGACAACCCGCTCGGCCGCTTCGTAGGCGAACGGTTCAGCCTCGACGAGCCCTTCGCCGGTGCCCTCGTAACCGGGCAGCGGGTCGCCCTGTTCGTCAAGTTTCTCCACCGACCAGAGCAGCCCGCGTGCCACCACATCGAGGAACACGGGATGGGCGACGGTCGGATTCGAATGCCCCACCGTCGTGCCGAAGATGCGGGCCTTGCCGTACTGATTTGTCCATATCACCGTATGGTCTTCGCCGGTGTGCTCGCCGTAGGCCGTCGCGAGGGGCGTTATCTGATCGAACGATTCCCGGACGATGTAGATTTCATCCTGAGGCGTTTGCCAACCATCGGCAGGGAACCCGGCCATGATCGGATGCTCGTCCGCGACGCCTTCAACGAGGAACGAACCGGCAGGCTCGTGGTGGTAGGTGTCCAGACCGATGAGATGATCCCAGTCATCGGTTTCCGCATCGCGGTAGCTGTGCATGGCACAGTGCAGAACGAGCGCCGGCGTGCCGTGGTCGTGATGGGCGCGGCTGAAGGTCTCCACGTAATCAACATCGCTTACCGAGGCGAAGCACATGTTGTAGATCACCAGGTCGAACGGCTCGTACCACTCGGGGTCATCGTATCGGCTGAGTTTGTGAGCGTTATCGCCGCCTGCTTCGTGGTCGATGGTCCATTCAATGTTGGCGCGAGCGCCGAGGCCCTCGGTCAGGATCTGCTTTTGGCCTTCGTAGTCGTGGAATCCACCGCCGGTGATGTAGAGCACGCGAATGGGTTCGGCATCATCGGCTTGTGCGGCTGAACAACCGATGAGGAGAAATGCCGTTGCCAATAGAGCGCAAGTGAAAACTTTCATCTACATTTCCTTGTTTTGAAGTTGAAAAGCGGGTGCGCCGAGCTAACGGCGCACCCGTTGATAAGGTGAGGCTTATTCGTCTGATTTGCTCAGCAGTTCGACGTTGGCGATCTGCATGCTGTTGGCCGAGTCGGGATTCTGGACCTTGGGAAACACCACGCGGTAGCGTTCGTAGGCCTGCGCATTGTCGAAGGTGAAGGCCTGCACGGCATGGCGACCGCGGAAGCGATCGATCGTCCCGCTGGCAATTTCGGTCCATGCGCCGTCGCTGTCGGCCCCCTCGATGAGGTACGCCGCGGGGTCGCGATCGGGCGCATCGTTCGCGCTGGTGAGCCTGAGTGCGGTGACCACGGCTGCGCCGTCGAGGACGACCTCGAAACCACTGGGCTTATTGGCACCCTCGAAATTGAGGTACTTGGTGCCTGCGTTGCCGTCGATCGCGTGCTCCACGCCCTCACCGTCGGGGGTATTGCCGGAAGGGATGGCGGTGACGCTGTTGCCCGGCTTGATTACGTTCTTCAGCCCGGCATCAAGCTCAACAGGAGGCTCGGCGATCGCGAATGAATCGCCTTCGAGAGGCCGAACGTAGATGTTGCGATAGTACATGCGGCTGTTGGGATCGTGCGCCTGCAGGGCGAAGGTCCCGCTGGAGAGTCGCCGACTACCCTGAATATCGTCTTGTTTTTCGGTGTATTTCAGCACCGTTTCGTCATCGACTCTGAGGGTGACGGTGTCGCCATCGACGATGATTTCGTAGAGGAACCATTCGCGATCCTTGTGCGGCGCATTGTCGAGGATATGGGCGACGTTGTAGATGCTGCCGGTCTTGATGCGATCGCTTTGGGTGGCATTGACCTGCGCTTCGTAGCCGACGCCTGGCCAGCCGCCTGCCTGCCACTGGGTGTGGAAGAAGATGCCTGAGTTGGCCTGGGGATAGGTATAGACTTCAGCGCGGAAGTGGAAATCGTCGAAGTCGGCGTTGGCGACGGGCCCTTCGTAGAACAGGTGGCTGCGGGGGCCGTGGAGAATAATCTTGCCGTCTTCGATGCTGTAAACATCGGGATTTTCAGACGGGCGCCAGCCGTCAAGGTCACGACCGTTGAACAGGACATACCAGTCGTGGCCATCGACGGTAACGGTTTTCGGCGCGTCGGCAGCGGTGTCCGCTTTGGCCTGACCGACGTTGAAGGAAAGGCCGACGAGCATGGCGATAACAAGGCACGCCATCAAGTTGCGAGGTGGCATAAGCAATCTCCTGAGAATCATCGCCTTCGCGTTCATTCTCGGTTGGATTCATCATTTAGATCGGTCCCGTGCTCGACGAAAGCCTCTGTTCGAGAGGCTTCGCCGAGGGAGGGACGCATTCAGGGCGTCGCGACTCGATTTCCCTTAGAGGGGAATCAGTCGAGTTCGCGCACGTAGATGTTGCGGTAGTGGATGCGGCTGTTGGGGTCGTGGCCCTGGATGGCGAAGGTGCCGCTGGAAAGGCGACGGTTGCCTTGGATATCGTCCTCACGCTCGGTGTAGTCCATGACGGTGTCGCCATCGACTTTGAGGATGATCTGGTCGCCCTTGACGATGATTTCGTAGAGGAACCATTGGTGATCTTCGTGGGGAGTGTTGTCGAGGACGTTGGAGACGCCGTAGATGCTGCCCGTCTTGATGCGGTCGCCGTGGGTGGCGTTCACCTGCGCTTCGTAGCCGACGCCGGGCCAGCCGTTTTCCTGCCATTTGGTGTGGAAGAAGATGCCCGAGTTTGCCTGCGGATGGGTATAGACCTCAGCGCGGAAGTGGAAATCGTCGAAGTCGGCATCGGCGACGGGCCCTTCGTAGAACAGGTGGCTGCGGGGGCCGTCGACGATAAGCGTGCCGTTTTCGATGCTGAATACGCCTTCGTTCTCCGAAGCGCGCCAGTTTTCCAGATCGCGACCGTTGAACAGAACGTGCCACTGCTGCTCGTCGATGGTGACGGTCTCGGGGCCTGCGCCGGCGTAGCCATCGGCGGCGGTGCCGTCGTCTTGAAGTTTCTCAACGCTCCAGAGCAGGCCGCGGCTGACGAGATCGAGATAGACCGACTCACGCATGGTTTCGTTGTGATGGCCGATCGTCGTGTTGAAAACGCGGACGCCTTCGTACTCGTTGGTCCAGATCACTTCGTGATGCTTGTCGGTATCCTGGCCGTAGGCGTGGGCGAGGGGGGTGGCGGTATCGTAGATTTCGGCGATTTCGTAGAGTTCGCCGCGTGGCGTTTGCCAGCCGTCTTCGGGGAAGCCGATCATGATGGGGTGTTCGGACTGCAGGGGCTCGACTTTGAAGGCGCGATGGGCTTCGTGGCGATGGCTCCGCATGCCGTGGAAGTGGAACCATTTGAGCGTGTCGGCGCGGAAGCTGTGGATGGCGCAGTGCATCATGACCGCGGGCACGCCGTGCTTCACATGCTGGTCGATGACGCCTTCGACGGCCTCGACGCCGGGCGTTCCGGTGATGCAGAAGTTGTAGACGACGACATCGAAGTCGGCGATCCAATCTTCCTGCTTAAAGCGTTCGGGCCAGTGATCGGAGCGGTTGCCCGCTTCGTTCTCGATGGTCCATTCGATGTTGACGCGTGAGCCGAGGCCTTCGGTCACAATGGGTTCCTGGGCGACATAATCATGCCACCCGCCACCGGTAACGTAGAGGGCCTTGATGGCACCCGCCGTGTCCGCTTTCGCTTGGTCGACGTTAGAGAAAAGTGCGGTCATCGCGACAATTGCGATGATGGATAGCCCTACCACGTTGCGGTTGAACATAAGCGTGCTCCTGAAGAATAAAAAAACCTGTTTCACTTTATCGGGGGGGGTGAGGCTGTATGTGATTGGTGTCTGGGGGGATGTCATTATGGTACCGCTGCCGATCTCAGCAGGCAAGAAAAGTTTGGTACTTGTGTGACGTGTGCCAGGGCGAGCCGACCCCGAAACCGGCACAGGACCCGCAACCCCCGGCCGTCTCACGGCTCGCTGGCGGGGCACCCTCGCCTCGGGGCTTCAAGGCCGCCTCAACGACGGGATTGAAAGGTGGATTGCATGCAAAAATGCTCAATGCTCGTCCCGGACACCGCCGTGGATGAGCATTGAGCATTGCTTGTTTTCCCACGCAGGCTGCGGGGGCATGATTTCATCTGCGACGGCGAAGCATCCACGCGCCGCCGAGGAGCATGAGCGTGGCGCTGGCGGGCTCGGGAACAATTGTGGCGTTCGCCGCAACGAGCCCGGCGTTGACGCTGGAGGGGAATTCGAAGCGTTCGCCGGCTTCGAGCACGATATCGTCCAAGGTGATGAGCATTCGGCCCGCGCTGATGTCGTAGTCGCCGACCGAGGCGTTCCAGCCCGACGCCTGCAGGGCCGTCGCTGTGCTGCCGGGGTTGTTCCACTGGGCGGCCATCGGGAAATCCGGAGCGCCAGCCGCCCACTCCCACCAGGTGTCAGCCTGGACGGACATCCCCAGGCGCTGATCGGTGCTGGCGAGCGTGCCGCCGCCGGGCGTGGTATCCAGCCAGGCTTCGAAGTGGATGGCCAGGTCGGCCATGTTCGCGATGCCGGCAGGATCGAGCGTGGCGTAGTCGTACTGGACCCAGTCGACCTGGTTGCCGCCGAGCGCGAACGTGCCGGTCCCGGAATTGTGAAGGACGGCGGCGTTGCCGTTGGGATCTTCGGTGATGCGGATCGCCCGCAGCCCGATTGCCTGACCGACGGTGATGCTGCCGGCGACGCCGTGTTCGACCATGCCGCTGAACAGGAGGGTACCGCCGGTGCCGGGGACGGCGAGGGGATTGTTGGCGTCGATGATGATCGTGTCGTTCACAGCCCCGCTCATGTCGCCCGGGCCGCCGTCGATTACTTCTGAGGTTGTGCCGGGAAACAGCACCAGGCTTGCCGAAGCCGGCATGGCGCAACCGAGTCCAACAACGGCCGCCACGATGAGGCCGAGACGCTTATGAAATGATGCGTTCATAGATGATCTCCTTTGCCCGGACAGTAAAGAATTGAGCAGAAGGCTTGAAGCTTGAGGAAGACGGCAGAAAAGTCGACCGCGGTCCGTTTATCAATTGCGAAGTTGCATACGACGTTTGTTGCGGCGTCGTGCCGCCAGCACCATCATCCCGCCGAGCAGTACGCTTCCGGCTGCGGGTTCTGGGACGACCGTCGCGGTGGTGTGGGCGCTCGCGGGGAGGGTGATCGTGGCGGGGGAAGCGAACCCGCCATAGAACGAAAGCGACACCCAAGTCTCAATGACGTAGATATTACCGGTAGTAACCACCTGACTTGCAGGCCCCGCGTTGAACGCGATGCCTGTGCCCGGTCCTGCGACACTGTCGAATATGCCGGGAAGGTTGCCGGAGAAGTTGTGCGTCGTCTGCATCCCCACGTCGGCGCTCTGCCCAGCGGCAAGATCGGCGGTACCGGTCAGTTCATGTTCCGCGGTATACGTGCCGGGCGTGCTCTGATACTCCTGCCCGACGTAGAACTCGATCGAGTGGGCGTTGGGCACCACGCCGTCGGCCGATGCCTCGTAGACCAGATTGGTCACCGTCAGATCGAACGCGTTGCCCAGATTTTCTGCATGAACTTCCCCGGTGAGCGAGCCCGTTTGCGTCGTGACGGAGAAGGGCTCAATAATCGAGACGCCTGGGCCCAGCGGCTGCTGCACCCCCGTCCAGCTAGGCGTGCCCAGATCACCCTCCAGTTGCACCAAGGCCGCCTGCGCGGGCGTGATCGAAGCGAGGCAGGTGACTGCGACGATCGCCGCCGATATAAGAAGCGTCTTCTCACGCATGGGGTTCTCCTCAGCGGTAGATACGTCGAACAGCAAACTTCGCCCGTCACTCCGAGGGCAAGCGAGGCAATTAGATCACAGCATGACCGCGTGTCAAGTTTTTATAGTCGTTGCCCTTTATCCGGACGACCGGTTTTATACGCTGGTGCAGTAACAAAGATGCAAACCTTTGGTGCGCCTTGCTGGAGAGCGATCGCGTGTTGACGATTGCGAGCGTGATTCGGGTCGGCCGTGGGAGTGGGCTTGGCCGATGAGGCTGTGTTCGCTAAGATATCTGTCTCACCGCACTGCGGTTTACTGGGTTGTATGCTTTGCTTGAACAGGTTGCAGACGGCGCGGAGGCCGTGGCGCGGGGGCGCGACTGCCGGGCAAAGTCTGACTATCATTAGCGAATAAGCCGTCGCTGCGCTGCCGCGTCCCGCGCCAGACGTACCGACCGCAGGAACTTAGAGATGAACCCACCCACGACAACATCCGAGACAGACCCCCTTTCGCTGGCGACGATGGACTGGTCGGACTCGCTGAACGACGTTCTTCGCCGTGAGGGGCCTGACTTCGTGCGCCAGCTGCTGCGTAACATCCAGATCCACGCCCAGAAACAGGGCCTCGTTCTGCCGGTGACCAGCCAGACGCCTTACATGAACACGATTCCCGCCGACCGTCAGCCGCCCTACCCGGGCAACCTGGAGATCGAGCGGCGCATCAAGAGCATCATCCGCTGGAATGCGATGGCCATGGTCGTCCGCGCCAATAAGGACCCAGCTGCGCCGGGCGGGCACATCTCGTCGTATGCCTCGCTCGCCACGCTTTACGAAGTGGGCTACAACCACTTCTTCCGCGGCAAAGACCACAAGTGCGGCGGCGACGCGATCTACTTCCAGGGCCATTCCTCACCGGGCAACTACGCCCGCGCCTTCGTCGAAGGTCGGCTCTCCGAGCAGACACTGCGAAACTTCCGCCGTGAGCTGCAACCGGAGCCGGGCCTATCAAGCTATCCCCACCCCTGGCTCATGCCCGACTTCTGGGAATACCCCACGGTCTCGATGGGCCTGGGCCCGTTAATGTCGATCTATCGGGCACGCTTCATGCGGTACCTGGACGATCGCGGCATCAAAAAGTACGAAGGTGCCAAGGTCTGGTCGTTCGTCGGCGACGGCGAGATCGATGAGCCTGAAACCCTCGGTGCAATCACCCTGCCCGTACGTGAACGGCTGGATAACCTCATCTGGGTCGTCAACTGCAACCTTCAGCGTCTGGACGGCCCCGTCCGAGGCAACGGCAAGGTCATTCAGGAACTTGAAGCAGCCTTCCGCGGGGCCGGCTGGAACGTCATCAAGGTGCTCTGGGGCAGCGACTGGGATCCGCTCTTCGAGCAGGATACGCAGGGCGTGCTCACGCATCGCCTCGAGGAAATGGTCGACGGCCAGTACCAGAAGCTACGCGTCGAAGGCGGCGCTTACATCCGCGAGCAGGTATTCGGAGGCGACGACCGCCTGAAGCAAATGGCTAGTCGGCTCACCGACCATGAGCTATGGCACCTCCGCCTCGGCGGGCACGACAGCCTCAAGGTCCACACCGCCTACAAAGCAGCTGTCGAGCATGAAGGTGCCCCCACGGTCATCCTCGCGAAGACCATCAAGGGCTACGGCCTCGGCGAAGCGGGTGAATCCAAGAACATCACCCATCAGCAGAAGAAGATGAATGAGCAGGAGCTCATCGCCTTCCGCGATCGCTTCGATATCCCCGTCTCCGACAAAGCCTGCGCCGACATGCCGTTCTATCGGCCGGCGGAGGACAGCGTCGAAATGCAGTACATCCGCGACCGCCAGGCGGTGATGGGCGGCCCCGTCCCCACACGCAAGGTCGTCACGAACAACTGGGAAAAACCCACCGAAGACGCCTTCACCGAGTTCGACGCAGGCTCGGGCGATCGCGAACTCTCGACGACGATGGCCTACGTCCGCGTGCTCACCAAGTTGCTGCGCGACAAAGCCATCGGCAAGTACATCGTGCCCATCATCCCCGATGAGGCCCGGACGTTCGGCATGGATCCGCTGTTCCGGATGATCGGCATCTACTCCCACGTCGGCCAGCTCTACGAACCCGTCGATGCCGCCCAGCTCAGCTACTACAAAGAAGCCACCGACGGGCAGCTGCTCGAGGAAGGCATCAACGAAGCGGGCTCGATGTGCTCGTTCATCGCAGCGGGCACGGCTCACACCACCCACGCCCAGCCGATGATCCCCTTCTACACCTACTACTCGATGTTCGGCCCGCAACGCGTCGGCGACCTGGTCTGGCTGGCAGGCGATATCCGTGCCCGAGGCTTCCTCGTCGGCGGCACGGCCGGTCGCACCACGCTCAACGGCGAAGGGCTGCAGCATCAGGACGGGCATTCGCATCTGCTTTTCAGCACCGTGCCCAGCGTGCGTGCCTACGACCCGGCCTACGGCTACGAGATCGCCACGATCATCAAAGACGGCATCCAGAAGATGTACTACGACGGCGAAGATATCTTCTACTACATCGCCGTCGGCAACGAAAACTACGCCCACCCCGAGAAGCCCAAGGGCGCGGACGAAGGCATCCTCAAGGGCATCTACAAGCTCCGCCCTGCTGAGAAGCCCAAGGCGAAGCTTCGCACGCAGCTGCTCGGCAGTGCGTCGATCCTCAACAGCGTCATCGAAGCTCAGCAGATTCTCGCTGAGAAGTACGACGTTCACGCCGACGTGTGGTCGGTGACCAGCTACACCGAGCTTCGGCGCGACGCGCTGGAGACCGAACGCTGGAACATGCTGCACCCCGACGGCAAAGCGAAGACGCCTTACATCACCGAGCAGCTCGGCGACGAGGCGGGCGGCCCGGTCGTGGCATCGTCGGACTATCTCAAGACGCTGCCGGACATGGTCTCCAAGTGGGTGCCCGGGGGGATCACGGCGCTCGGCACGGACGGCTTCGGCCGATCGGAAAGCCGCGAGGCGCTGCGGAATCATTTCGAAGTTGACGCCCGCTACGTCACGG
>JBBDRF010000074.1:0-16987 GCA_040905565.1 Phycisphaeraceae bacterium
GCGGATGCGGTTGCACGCGGCGCAGAAGTTGCAACTCATCGGCGTGATGAAGCCGATCGTCGCCTGCGCCCCGTCGTCCAGCGTCACGCGATACCGCCGGGCCGCGTCATGCCCCTGCTCCACCGGCGCCCAATGACACACGATGGCGTCAAGGTGCTCATGCATCTTTGCTTCCGAAACATAGCGCTCGCCCCACTGCGCCGCCAACGGCCCCATCGGCATCAGCTCAATGAATCGCACTTCCAGCCCCCGCGCGGCGGCGAAGCGCACCAGGTTCGGCAGGTCCTGCTCGTTCTGACCGCGCACCACCACGCTGTTGATGCGGATCGGCGACAAGCCCGCCGCCTCCGCCGCCGCGATGCCTTGCAGCACCCGCGCCAGGCCGTCCACCCCCGTCAGGCGAGCGAACCGCTCGGGGTCAAGCGTGTCCAGCGAAATATTCACCCGCTTAAGCCCCGCCGCGGCATACTCGCGGGCCCGATGCGGCAGTGTCAGGGCGTTGGTGGTCATGGCCAGGTCGTCAATGCCCGGCACGGCAGCGATGCGGCCGATGATCTCCGTCAACTCCGGCCGACTCGTCGGGTCGCCGCCGGTCAGGCGCACCTTGTGCAGGCCGTGGTGCGCGGCAAGGTGGCGAACCAATGAGTCAATCTCGTGGACGCTGAGCATCGGCTCGCCGCGCGGCTGGCTGAGCTTTGCCGGCCGGCAGTACGTGCAGCGCATCGCACACGCCTTGGTCAGCGAGAGTCGCAGGTAGCCGATGCGTCGTCCGTGGGTGTCTTGAAGCATCAGGAGGTCATAGCGCCAAAGCCCGCTGCGGTCCACGCCCGTGGCCAATCACGCGGCCGCCGTCACGGGCGCGGCGGCGGCCTCGCGCGGATTCCTCCGTCACAATAACAGCAAACACGCGGCCGCCGCTACAGCCAGCCTTCACGAAGCCAAAGGCGGGGCGATCCGCGTGCGCCCGTTTTCGATCGTCACCCGCCCTTCCGCAATCAGGCGGATCGCTTCGGGATAAGCCAGCTTTTCCTGCTCGGCGACGCGGGCGGCCAGCGTTTCGGCTGTGTCGTCGTCTTCCACCGGGCAGGTGCGCTGCACGAGGATGGGCCCGCGGTCGTATTCGTTGTCGGCGAAGTGGACGGTGCAGCCGGTGACCTTGCAGCCGGCGGCGAGGACGGCTTGGTGGACGTGCTGACCGAACATGCCCTGCCCGCCGAACGCCGGGAGCAAGGCCGGGTGAATGTTGAGCACCTGGTGCTGATAGTCATCAGGAATGTGGATGAGGCTGAGGAAGCCGGCGAGGCAGACGAGGTCGGCTTTCACATCACGAACCAGACGAAACACATCGTCCGAAAACGCGCGGGGACTGTCGTACCCCTTTCGTGGCACGACGAACGACGGCAGCTTGAGGTTGTTCGCCCGTTCGAGTCCCTTGGCTTGATCGTTGGAACTGACGACGACACTGATGCGGGCGTTCAGTTCGCCGGCGTTGATCAACTCGGCCAGGTTCTGCATGGTCGTCCCGCCGCCCGAGATGAGCACGGCGAGGCGAATGGGGTCGTGTTCGACGGTCGGTTTCATACATGATGCTCCATGGCGCGGGCCGGGGCCTGCGCGTGATGCCTGCCCGACTGGGGTACGATACTACGCCATGAGCCATGCCGAAAGGCGAACAACACGACTGGCCCCGACGCCCACCGGGGCGCTGCACCTGGGCAACGCGCGGACGTTTCTCATCAACTGGGCAATCGCGCGACAGCGCGGCTGGGATATCCTGCTGCGGATTGAAGACCTGGACGGCCCGCGCGTCAAAGCCGGGGCAAGCGAGCAGGCGATTGACGTCCTGCAATGGCTGGGGTTGGACTGGGATGCGGGGCCCGTGTGGCAGAGCGCCGACCTGGCGGTGTATCGTCAGGCACTGGAACAGCTCGACAGCAAGGGGCTGTTGTACCCCTGCCGATGCACGCGGCGGGAGATCGAGCAGGCTCAGTCGGCCCCCCATGCGGAGGATCACGAGCTGAGATACCCCGGGACATGCCGGATAGAGCCGGGGCTTCATGATGCTCAGAGCCCATCTTTGCAGGAGGACGGGTTGGCCTGGCGCGTTCGGGTGCCGGACGAAGAGGTGGTGTATGTTGACGCGCTGCACGGCGAGCGGCGGGTGAACGTGCAACAGCAGGTGGGCGATTTCGTGGTCGCCAGCAAGCAGGGCCTGCCCGCGTACCAACTGGCGGTGGTGGTCGACGACGCGCGGCAAGGCATGACCGACGTGGTGCGCGGCGACGACCTGCTCGACGCCACCGCACGCCAGATCTGGCTGTATCGCATGCTCGGTTCGCCGACGCCGAATTGGTGGCACTTGCCGCTGGTGCTCGGGCCCGACGGTCGACGACTGGCGAAACGTCACGGCGACACACGGCTGACGGCTTACCGCCAACAAGGCGTGGCGGCCGAGCGCGTGATCGGCCTGCTGGCGGCGTGGTCGGGCATCGGCGACGGCCAACGCGAACCGATGTCAGCACGCACTTTTGCCGAGCGGTTTACCATGGCGCGTCTGCCGCGCGAGGCAGTGACGTTCACAAAGGAAGATGAGGCATGGCTCCAAGAAGGGGCCAAGGGACCGAGGGGCCGAGGGACCAAGTGATGACAACAGCAACGCGCAGATGCCACCGACACTCGGCCCCCTGGCCCCTCGGCCCCTTGGCCCCTTTCCCCTTTCTGGCGTTGCTGGTGCTGATGGCCAGCGGCTGCTCGTCGGCGGAGAGTGAGACAGCCACGCCGCAGACGGGCCTGCCGACGCAGGAGGTGGAAATTGCCGGGCAGGTGTTTGCGTTGGAGTTGGCGATGGATGACGCGGCAAGGCATCGCGGGTTATCGGATCGGAAGTCGATCGCGGAAGACAGCGGGATGTTATTCGTGTTCCCCGAGGCGAGGCGGCTGACGTTTGTGATGCGCGACTGCCTGGTGCCGATTGACCTGATCTACCTTGACGGGGCGGGGCGGATTGTGCGGCTGCACGCGATGGAAGTGGAGCCTTACGGCCGGGCAGACTGGCTGTTGACGCCCTACCGCAGCGGAGAACCGGCCCAGTTCGCGGTGGAATTGCAGGGTGGGATGATCGAGGCGTTGGGCCTGCGACGCGGGCAGCGGATCAACTTGCCGGCGGATGAGCTTAAGACCCGTGCCGAATGAGTCGATGATGCCGGTACGGCCGCCGCGGATGCTCGCGATCGGGCATGCGGCGGGCATCTGGCGCAGGTCGACGTCATGAGCGCATATCCCCTGCTGGTCATCAATGACCGCGAATCACCACTGGACGAGGCGGCGGCGAACGCCCGGACGATGCTGGAGGCCTGGCCCGAAGCGGATCGTCCAACGCTGTGCGTGCGTCGCCTGACGGAGGTGCTCGATGAGCCAAAGATCCTCAACGAGGTCGCGGCTGTCTGGTGCGTGCTGAGCGAAATCGACACCGGCGATCTGTTCGAATTGATCGGCGAAGTGCAGGAACGGCACACGCCGATGCTGCTGACGTGCGAAGGCGAAACGCGACCCCTCGGCACGATCCACGACACGGGCGTCCTCATCTGCCCACCCGATGCGGACCCTTCCGCCGCGGGGCTCATGTTGCGATCCCTTTGGAGCCAATCCCCCGTGCTGCGCAGCCTGGAACAGGAAGTCCGCCTGTTGCGTCAAACGCAAGGCGGGCTCAGCGGCGAAATCGACAAGCTGGATGAGGAACTTCGTCTCGCGGCGCAACTTCAGCGCGAGTTTCTGCCCGAGAAGCTGCCGACGATGGAGGGGCTGGAGTTTCACGTGCTCTGGCGGCCGGCCAGCTACGTCAGCGGTGACATCTACGACGTGATGCGCCTCGACGAGCACCACCTTGGCTTTTTCGTCGCCGACGCGGTGGGTCACGGCGTGCCGGCGGCGCTGCTGACGATGTTCATCAAACGCTCGCTGCACACCAAGGTGATCGACCCAAGCCTCGCGGCGGGGTACCGCCTGGTCGAGCCGCGCGACACCATGACGCAACTCAACCGCGATCTGCTGCAACACAACCGCGGTCAAATTCGCTTCACCACCGCCTGCTACGGCATCATCGACAATCGAACACGCACGGCGACCATCGCCCGGGGCGGCCACCCGTACCCGATTCTGCTTCGGGCCGGCGGAAGCACGGAAATGGTGGACCCGGAAGGGCCGTTGCTGGGCGTTTTTGAAGACGAGCCGTTCGAGCAGGTCACCGTGCAACTGGACACCGGTGATCGATTGCTGCTCTACAGCGATGGGTTTGAAATGGCTTTCCCCGGCGAAGAAGGCACGAAGGCCAAGGTCCCGGCAAAGTCGGCGGCAAACATGCAGTATGCCCGCGAGTTCGAGTTGATGCGACAGGGCTCGCTCGATGAGGCCATGCAACGCCTCGGCCAGAAGATCGACACGCAGGCCGGCTCCTTGAACCAGCGCGATGACCTGACGCTCCTGTCGCTGTGCGTTCATGAAGCGGCTGCGGTCACGCCGTCACGAAGCCGGCCTCGCGCAGCAGCGACCACGTGACCGGCTCGCCACCGGCGCCACCCGCCTTCGCACCATCCACCCCCTGCCACCGCTTGAGCGCATGGACCACCGTCCGCGCGAGCATGTCGCTTTCCAGGTTCACCCGCATGGCCGGTTCAAGCCGGGCGAGCGTCGTCAACTGAAGCGTCGTTGGAATCAACGCCACGTCGAACGACGTCGGCGTCACGCTCGCGACGGTCAGGCTCACGCCGTCGATCGCGATCGAACCTTTGGGTGCGATGTAGTCCATCAGCGCGACAGACGGCTCGATGGTCATCCGCCACTCGGCATCACCCTCGATTACATCGCGCACCGTGCCGACACCATCCACATGTCCCTGCAAAAAATGCCCACCCAGCGGCTGGCTCGGCAGCAACGCCGGCTCGAGGTTGATGGCGTCGCCCGACTTCAGCGCGCCCAGCGTCGTACACCGCAGCGTCTCGGCAATGACGTCAAATACCAACTGCGTCGGCGTGGCTTGCACCACCGTCAGGCACACGCCCGACAGGCAGATTGAATCGCCCATCGCCGGTTCGTAGCCCCCCGCCGGCGTCCAGCCCTCGCGCGCAACGATCAGGCGGCCGCCGAAGTCGTTGCGGTCGAAACTTTCTACGAAAACCTTGCTTTGCACGATGCCGGTGAACATTATCGCCAGTGTAGCACGCTGCCGATTGACCGGGGCAATCCCCGGGGGCCAGGGGGCTCCCGGACACTTTGGACTTCGGGCGTGTCCTGATTCGCAAAGGGCTTTGTCCGCTTCGCCTAACGACAAATACGCCGCGATCGTTTACCTTGCTTGTCAACAAGAGATTACTTCCACCACCCCATCGCAACGAGGTGCAGACCATGGAAATTCGCAAGCTCGGTATTATCCTCAACGGCGTGACCGGTCGCATGGGCACGAACCAGCACCTGATCCGCTCGATTCTGGCCATCATCAAGCAAGGCGGCGTCCGGGTCTCCGACGACCTGACGCTCATGCCCGACCCGATCCTCACCGGCCGCAACGCCAACAAGCTCAAGGCGCTGGCCGAGAAGCACGGGCTTGACGCGACTTCCGGGGGCGGCAAGCCCCTGAAGTACACCACCGACGTCGCCGGCGCGATGAAGGATGACCAGTACCCGATCTTCTTCGACGCTTCGGGCACGCTTCAGCGGGCGCGCTTTATCGAGATGGCGGTCGAGGCCGACAAATCGATCTACTGCGAAAAGCCCACCGCCGTCACCACGGACGAGGCGCTCCGCCTCGCCCAGCTTTGCGAAGACGCGGGCATCAAGAACGGCGTCGTGCAGGACAAGCTCTGGCTGCCCGGCCTGCGCAAGCTCACCGCCCTCCAGGAGCAGGGCTTCTTCGGCAAGATCCTCTCCGTCCGCGGCGAGTTCGGCTACTGGGTCTTCACCGGCGAAGTCGAAGACCAGCCTGCCCAACGCCCTTCTTGGAACTACCGCGCCGAAGACGGCGGCGGCATGATGATCGACATGTTCTGCCACTGGGAATACGTCCTCTCAAACGTCTTCGCTCCGGTGAAGTCGCTCGTCGCCCTCGGCAGCACGGACATCCCCCAGCGCGTCGACGAGAACGGCAAGCCCTACAAAGCCACCGCCGACGACTCCGCCTATGCCATTTTCCAGCTTGAAAACGGCGTCATCGCCCAGTTCAACAGCTCATGGGTGACGCGCGTCCGACGTGACGACCTGCTCACGATTCAGGTCGACGGCACGCACGGCTCGGCCGTCGCGGGCCTGCGCGAATGCTGGGTGCAGCACATGGCCGAGACGCCCAAGCCCGTGTGGAACCCGGACATTCAGCAGCCGATCAAGTTCTTCGAGAACTGGCAACAGGTGCCCAATACGACCGAGTACGACAACGCGTTCAAGATTCAATGGGAGCTGTTCCTGCGTCACGTCGCGCTCGACGAGCCGTTCCGCTGGACGCTGCGTGAAGGCGCCCGCGGCGTGCAGCTTGCCGAGCTCGGCATGAAGAGCTGGCAGGACAAGACGTGGGTGGACGTGCCGGCGCTCAAGGGCGCGGAAGCGGCCGCGTCGGCGTGAGGCGCGACTTTGTCAATTGAACCCCCACGAAGCCCACGCCGTGACGGCGTGGGCTTCGTCTCATGGATGAATGAAGCCATGCCCGCAAGCGATCTGACCGACTTGTCCCGATGCGCGATCCACACCTTCACCAACAAGCCATGGTCGCTGCGCCAGTGCATCGACGGCTACACGAAGGTCGGCGTGCGCGGCATCAGTGTCTGGCGAAACGTCATCACCCCCGACGATGGCGGCGTCAGCCCCGACGAAGCGGCGACGATGCTCCGCGACGCGGGCATGCAGGTGCCCGCCTTGGTGCGTGGTGGTTTTTTCCCCGCTGCCGAGCCCGCTAAGCGGCAAGCCGCTTGCGATGAGAATCGACGCTGCATTGATGAGGCGGCGACGATCGGCGCGGAGATGGTCGTGCTGGTTGTCGGCGCGGTGCCGGGCATGGCATTGGATGAAGCGCGCAAGCAGGTGGCCGAAGGGATTGAAGCCGTACTGCCGCACGCCGAGGCGCGTGGGGTGAAGCTGGCAATCGAGCCGTTGCACCCGATGTACGCGGCGGACAAGAGCTGTATCAACCGCATGGCCGAGGCCCGGCAGGTCTGCGAGCAGCTCAATCATCCGCACCTGGGCATCGCTGTCGACGTGTACCACGTCTGGTGGGACCCGGATCTCAAGGCCGAGGTTGAACTGGCCGGCGAGCAAGGCACGCTGTTTGGCTTTCACATCTGCGACTGGCGCGTCAACACCCGTCACCTGCTGACCGACCGCGGGCTGATGGGCGAAGGCTGCATCGACATCCGCACGATCCGCGGCTGGGTGGAGGACGCGGGTTTTGCCGGCTTCAATGAGGTCGAAGTGTTCTCGGAAGATCACTGGGCAAGCGATCAAAGCGAATACGTTGATCGCATCGCGCGGGCGTACCACGAGTGCACCTGACCCCAAGCCCACGCATTTAATCCGTGGGCTTCTGCGCTCCCTGCTCGACCGTTTCGACGCTCAGCGCTTCTTCGTCAATCGGCTCATGCGTGAGCACCAGCGTCACCGGATTGACCAGGTATTCACGTGCGATGCGGTGAAGCGTCTCCGCGTCAACGGCATCGACCGCCGCGCGGAAGCGTTTGCCTTCCGGATCATGCACCCCATAGAGTTCGTCGAGGGCCGCGTTCATCGCCCGGTCGCTGTTGCTCTGCTTGCCGAAGAACTCGCCGGTGAGCACGCCGGCCTTGGCACGGGCGAGCTCATCCTCACCGATCTCACCATGCTTGGCCCGGTCGACCACCGCCATCGAGCGTTGCAATGCCTCCGGCACGAGGTCGGGCGAACTGTTGAACGTGATTTCGAAGTAGCCTGGCATGATGCCGGTGACCAGCCTGGCCCACTGCGCATACGCCAGGCCTGGCCCCTCCCCGCGCAGCGCCTGGTTCAGCCAACCGCTGGGGAACTGGCTCATCAGTCGGGAGAGCACGAGCATGCCCGCGTAGTCTTCATGAGCGCGATCGATCACCGGGCCCATGCCGATCTTCACCGCCGCCACCTGCTTGCGCGTCTCCATCTGCTTGAGCAACGCGCTCGGCATCGTTGGCGCCTTGGCTTCAAACGGCTGCGGCGCTTCGGCGGGGATCGAGCCAAACCATTCGGCCACGCGAACGAGCACCTTGTCCGGATCGACATCGCCCACCACCGCGATAACCATCTCGTTGCCGCCAAGCTGCGACGCATGGAAGTCCCGCAGATCATCCACCGTCAGCCGTCGAACAACCTCCGGCCGACCGAGCGGGCTTTGCGACCATGGATGATCGCCGTAATAAGCCTCACGAAAGTGCTGGCTCAACTCGCCGTACCACGAGTTCGACTCCCGGGCGATGCTCGCCAGGACGCGCGGCTGCAATCGCTCCCACTCCTCTTCCGCAAACGCCGGCTCCAGCAACACCTCCGCCAGCAACCCCATCACCGTCGGCCAGTCTTCCGCGAGGGACGACGCTTGCGCGTAAGTCGTATTGTTGCCCGTCTGCGTGCTCATCGACGCGCCGAGGCTCTCAATTGCCGTGGCCAGTTCCTGCGCATCGCGCTGCTGCGTGCCGCGCATCAACATTTGCGCCGTCGCATTGGCCACCCCTTCCTCGCCATGCGATTCGCCGAGCAGCCCGCCCTTCCAGAACACCTGCATCGACACCGCTGGCACGACCGTCGAACGCTGCACCAGCAGCCGAATACCGTTGTCCAGTTCGTACTGCTTCAGCGGATCGACCTGCACCGGCGTCACCTCATCCGCCGGGTCGGCCAGCGTTTCACGCAGTCGCTCCAAAGTGCGGGCGTTGTCGAGATCAATCGCCTCCTGCTCGAAGGCGTCAACGTTTTGCTCCGCGTCTGGGCGGGTCAGCGGTGTTGGGCCATGTTCCTCATCGTACGGCAACAAACGCACGGTGATCAGCCGATGGGGCACAAGGTAACGCTGCGCCGCCTGCTGGACGTCCTCGGGCGTGAGTTCCTGAATCGCATCGGCGTAGCGAGGAAGATAGTCCGGATCACCCCTGCCGATCACATCGCGTGCGAGGCGCGAGGCAACGCCCTCGGCGGTCTGGTTCGCGCTGATCACCTGGGCCATGATGCGTCGCTTCGCACGAGCCAGTTCGTCTTCTGTGATGCCTTCTTCAATGATCCGATACACCTCGCTCAGCACGATGTGCCGCACGAATCCGGCACGCGATTCCTCTTGCGCCTTTTCGGGGAGCTCATCGGGCGGCAGCGGCTCGCCCGTTTCGCTGTCGATGATCCGGCCTGCCAGATCAAACTCAGCAATTTCCGCGTCGATTCCGAAGAAACCCTCGCCCCAGTCGAAGCTGAGGTTGTAGGCACTGATGTTGTTGACCATGCGCTCGTCGTCGCGCACTTCGCGCACGAGTCGGCTGGTCTCCCCCTGACCGAGGACCGTGCCCAGCACGTCGAGCGCGTAGTCATCTTCGCCGCCAAGCCGGGTGCCCGGCCAAGCGAGGCGCACGCGCGGTCGGCTGATGTCGGCGCGCCCCGTCAACTCACGCGGCTCGTCCAGTTCCGGCTCGACCGGGAAACTCAGCTCCGGCAGCTCGCGCGGCTTGGCGTCACCCCAGAGGGCGGTGATCTGTTCGATCACCGCATCCTTGTCGATATCGCCGGCGACGACCATGACCAGGTTGTTCGGTGGGTACATCCGCTGATAAAAGTCGTGAAGCTCGTCGCGCGTGATCTGCTTGAACTCATCGATGTAGCCGATGGTCGGGTGGCGGGCGGGGTGGGCGGTGTAGCGCGCCTGCTGCGTGAGCCGCCAGAGGATGCGGCCGGGGTCGCCCTCGCCCATGGAAAACTCTTGCAGAATCACGTCGTGCTCGCGGTCGACTTCGCTCTGCTCGACCGCACCATGTCTTAGCCAGTCACTGAGCAGGTCGACGGCCTCGGCGGTGTGCTCGCTGGTGGTGTTGATGTAGTAGCGGACGTTGTCCAGACCGGTGGCGGCGTTCGTCTGCCCGCCGATGCGGCCGAGGATCGCGTTGGACTCGGCCTCGCTGCGTGTGGTGGTCGTGCCGCCCGAGAGCATGTGTTCGAGGTAGTGGCTGATGCCGGCCCCGACAAACTCCTGCTCATAGATCGAGCCGGTCTTGACCCAGATCTGCGCCGACACCACGGGAGCGGTCGGCAGCTCCTGGGCAATGGCGATCATGCGATTGGGAAGCTCAACGATCAGTCGGTCGTCGCGATGTTGCAACACGGTGGGCTCCGAAGCGGCGTTCTCGTCGGCGTCGTCGGCACAAGCGGGTGCGGCGGCGGGCAGCAACCCCATAAGGGCCAGGCTGGCGATCAGCAGGCGACGGCCCCGGTGGCGATGATCGAGCATCAGGCATCCTTTCTCAGGCGGTCGTGGCAAGGCAATACTCTACCTGTACCTGCGCGGCAGGTGAAGTGTTCGCCGAACACGATGGGCAGATGAAGGAAAGCTTCGGTGACAAAACGCCCTGCCAACGTCACCTTGCCCCGCGGCGGGCGAGTTCGTCGCGGATGACCTGCACCGCCTCGGCGACGGCTTTTTCCAGATCGTCGTTGATGAGGAATACGTCATACACGCCGCTCTCGCGGGCCGTGCGAACCTCGTGGCGGGCCTTGGCGAAACGCCGCTGAATGGTCGCTTCATCTTCGCGCTGACGGCTGCGCAGACGCTCGAGCAGCACGTCTTCGCTCGGCGGCAGCACGAACAGGGCGAACGCCTCGGGCATGTTCTGCTTGACCTGTACCGCGCCCTGCACGTCGATCTCCAGCAGCACCACGCGCCCCTTGGCGAGGTTCCGCTCCACCGGCTGGCGCGGCGTGCCGTAGCAGTTACCGAATACTTCGGCCCACTCCAGCAAGTCGCCGGCTTCGCGCTGACGGTCGAACGCGTCACGGGTGATGAAGTGGTAGTCGACGCCTTCCACGTCGCCCTCGGTCTTGGGGCGTGTGGTGTTGGAGACGCTGAAGACGGCTTCGAGTTGATGCTCGACGGCACGGGTAATCGTGGTCTTGCCGACGCCGGAGGGGCCGGAAATGATCAGAAGCATGCCGGGGCCGTCAGGCGTCCCAGGGGTTGGGGGAGTGGGGTCTGCCATCCGACCGTTATAGCGAATTTACGTGAGGTTGTGGTCAATTGTTGGCAGTGACCAGGTAAAGCACCGCCATCCGCACGGCGAGGCCGTGGGCGACCTGTTGCAGGATGGCGGAGTTGGGGCCGTCGGCGACGGCGGACTCGATCTCCAGGCCGCGATTCATCGGCCCCGGATGCATGACGAGAATGCCTTTGCGGGCTCTGGCGAGGCGGCGCTGCGTGAGGCCGAAGGTGGCGGCGTACTCACGTACGGAGGGGAAGGCGGGGCCTTTGAGACGCTCGAACTGAACGCGGAGCATGTTGACGACATTGACCCGAGGCAGCACGGCGTCGAGGCTGTAGCAGAGCTCACAGCCCATGTCGCGGAAGGCGTCCGGCAGCAGCGTGGGCGGACCAACCAGAATGACCTCAGCCCCGAGCTTGTGGAGACAATGCACATTGGAGCGGGCGACGCGGGAGTGGGCGATGTCGCCGACGATGGCAACGGTCAAGCCGGTGAAGTCAAACGTGTCGAGACGATCAAAGCGTTTGGCGATGGTATAGGCATCGAGCAGGGCTTGCGTCGGGTGTTCGTGCTGGCCGTCGCCCGCGTTGATGACGGAGCATTCGACCGCGCGGGCAAGCTGAGCCGCCGCGCCGCTGAGGTGATGCCGTACGACGATGGCGTCAACGCCCATGGCTTCGATGTTGCGGCCGGTGTCGCGGAGCGTTTCGCCCTTGCTCGTGCTGGAGCCTTTGCCGGAGAAATCGAGCACGTCGGCGCTGAGTCGGCTCGCGGCGAGGTGGAAGCTGGCACGTGTGCGCGTTGAATCTTCAAAGAAGAGGTTGACCACGACCTTGCCGCGCAGGGCGGGCACTTTCTTCACACTTCGTGTTGAGACCTGCTCGAACCCACGCGCGGTCGTCAGCACGTGGCGAATATCCTCGGGCGAAAGCGATTCGAGCCCCAGCAGATGCCGGTGCGGCCAGGGGTGGTCCTCAGCTTGATTCAACTTGCCCCTCCCCTGTGATGGCCCGATCGCCGACGATGTTGATCGCGTCGCATTCATCGGTCGGCTTGAGCTGCACCTTCACCCTGTCGCGCGGTCCGAGGTCGTTGATGGTCACCGCCGCGTCGTCGGCGGCGATCGGCAGCTCGCGCCCGCCGCGGTCCACCAGCACCGTCAGCCACACGCGTCGCGGTCGTCCAAGGTCCATCAACGACTGCAACGCCGCGCGGATCGACCGCCCCGTCATCAGCACGTCATCGACCAGGAGAATGTTCATGCCGTCGATATCGAACGGCACTTCCGTTGTCCGCACCACCGGCTGCGGGCCGACCTCCGATAGATCATCGCGATACAGCGTGATGTCCAGCGTGCCCACCCGTTCGAGATGCAGCCGCTCGGCCAGCCGGCGGGCGAGGTCGTCGCCACGGCTGCGGATGCCCACCAGCGCCCACGGTGTATCGGCGTCGGCCGCGAGGCGGCGCTGCAAGCGATCCGCCAGCGCGTCGATCAATCCACTGACCTTCTGTTCATCGGCAACGGTGCGCATGGCGACATGGTACATCGGCATGCAGGAAGGGTCACATTGACGCAGCAGTCAGAGGCCAAGGTCTTCATACACCGCAACGAGCACCGCGCGCATCCGCCGTTGGTGCTTCGGCTCGCCCGGCATGCCGTTGCAGACCAGCGCGACGACCAGGCCGTGCTCCGGATCAACAAACGCGGTGGACGACTGGCTGCCGCTGTGGCCGAAGCTGCGCTCGCTCGCCCGATCGCCAAAACCATACGGCACGGTGTCAGCGCCGTATCGCTTGGAGTCGACCATGAACCCGAGGCCCCAGTCCATTGTGTGGCGAAACGTGTGGTCGTAGAGGCTCACGCGATGGCGGGCGGTGAACAGGCGGACCGTGTCGGGCTGCACGATGCGCCGGCCGTTAAGCTCGCCACCATTGAGCAGCATTTCGTAAAACCGGCCGAGCTCGCGTGTCGGCCCGTAGCCGTTGCCGCCGGGCCGGGCATGGGTGATCCACGCCTTTTGCTCGGCGGGCGCGACCCACGGCTTTTGTTCGCCTTTGGCCGTGTCCATCATCACGGCAATGCGGTCGGCGTAAGCGTCGTATCGCTCGGGCGGCATGCCAATCCACGAATTGTTGATGCCGATGGGCTCGAAGATGTGAGCCCGGACGTAATCGGAAATGGGCTCACCACTGACGCGTCGCACCAGTTCGCCGAGGACGAACCAGCTCGTGTGCGTGTGGTAGCCCGCCTTCTCGCCCGGCTCCCAATCGCGCTCGATGGGCATGGCACAGATCTTTTCGATGATCGTGTCCCAGTCGTCCTGCGGGTAGTCGAAGCGCGGCGGCCGAAACCCGCCGGTGTGCGTCAGCAGGTGGCGAAGCGTGACGCGATCTTTGCCGTGCTGGCCAAAGTCGGGCAGGTAGCGGGCGACACGGGCGTCGAGGTCGAGCTTGCCTTGCTCGACCTGCTGGGCAACGGCAATCGCTGTGATCGGCTTGGTCGAACTCATCCAGAGCACGAGGTGCTCGGGCGTCATCGCCACACCGGGCCGAGCTTCACCGATCGCAACATCAGCCACCGGTTCACCATGGCGGGAGACATAAAGCTGCGCACCGATATGCAAGCCGGCGTCGATGCCCCGCTCAAGTCGACCCACAGCCGCAGGCAGTATTTCGTTCACCGTCATAGCGTTTAGCAGCCGCCCCGCGTCACTGCCCGATCACCGCCAGGCTGACGTACTTCTCTTTGCGCACGCGCGATTCAAAGTCGTCCCAGAACTTGTTGACGATCGTTCGCACCGCCCAGTTCGCGCCGTCGGCGAGGCCGCAGATGGTCGTGCCGGGCATCGAGCCCATCGAGCCCGACAGTTCCAGCAGCATGTCCAGGTCCTTCGTCGTGCCGTCGCCGGCCTCAATGCGCTTGAGAATCTGGTACATCCAGCCCGTGCCCTCGCGACATGGCGTGCACTGCCCGCAGCTTTCATGCGCGAAGAAGCGAGCCACATTGCGGGCCACGGCGACCATGTCCGTGTCTTCGTCCATCACGATCACGCCGGCCGTGCCCAGGCCGAGGCAGGCGTGTTTCTTGCCGATGTCGAAATCGAGCTCCGCGTCGTACTGGTCGGCGCTGAGGATGCCCATGGAGATGCCGCCGGGGATGGCGGCCTTGAACTTCTTGCCGCCGCGCACGCCGCCGCAGTAGTTTTCGATCAGGTCGGACATTTTGATGCCAAGGTTTTCCTCGTACACGCCGGGCCGTTCGACATGACCCGACACGCCGAACAGCTTGGGCCCGAAGCTGGCGGGTACCTGCGGCGGCGTGCCTTCAGGCCGACCCTTGCCCATGGACTGGAACCACTCGGGCCCGTGCTCGATGATCGGCGTGACCATCGCGAGCGTTTCGACGTTGTTAATGATCGTCGGCCGACCAAACGCACCGGCGACGGCGGGGAACGGCGGCTTGATGCGCGGCCAGCCTCGCTTACCTTCCAGCGATTCGAGCAGGCCGGTCTCTTCACCACAGATGTAGGCGCCCGCGCCGCGATGCAGGTAGAGGTTCGGCGTGCGGCCGTTGACCTTGCCCATGCGCGAGCCGGGACCGAAGATATTGTTGGCGTAGGCTTCCTTGATCGCGTTCTCGAACACCTCGCGCTGATGGTGATATTCACCGCGGATGTAGAAGTAGGCCGTGTCAAGCTGGCAGGCATACATGCAGATGGCGATGCCTTCGATCGTCATGTGCGGGTCGAAATCGATCAGCAGGCGATCCTTGAACGTCGCCGGCTCCGACTCGTCAGCGTTGATTGCAAGATAGCGCGGCCCATCGTCCAGCGGCGGAAGGAAGCTCCACTTCATGCCGGCCGGGAAACCCGCCCCACCACGGCCTCGCAATTCGGCAGCCTTGACGATGTCGATGACTTCCTTCGGCTCCATGCCGACGGCTTTCTCCAGCGACGTGTAGCCGCCGGTTTTCACGTACTCGTCATACGTGATGAGCTTGCGGTCGGCGGGGTCGCCCCACGGCGGCGTGGGGATGCGCTTGGTCAGGACGGGTTCATTCAGCGGCATATCGATGCTTCCGTGGCGGTCTTGAGGGCCCGCGGCTAAACGGTCAATTGTGTTGCTCGGGGTCGGGGCGAACTTCGATCTCGTCGATGGTCGTGCGTCGCAAGGTGATGTTCCGGTTCACCGTTCTCTGTTCGACCATGCGGTTGATCTCGCGCTTCTGCTTGTCGTCTTTGACAGGCTTGGCGATGTGGTGAATCGTCAGGCCGGCGTTTCGGCAAAGGCGGTTGAACCAGGTCATGAGCTTTCCACCCCGAAGCTCACAGCGTCACGCTGTGGGCTTCCACACTTTCACGTCACTCCAACGCATCGAGCACCTGCTCGAAGTTCTGCGGCGTGATGTTTTCGTGCAGTTTGTGGTTCACCAGTGCACATGGGGCCGTGCCGCACGAGCCGAGGCATTCGACCTTCATCAACGTGAACTTGCCGTCGTCGGTGGTTTCGCCCACGTCGATGCCAAGCTTGTCCTTGAGCCGGTCGGTGAGCGACGGCTCGCCCATGAGCTCGCAGCTCAGGCTCTGGCAGACCCAGATGACGTATTGGCCGTGCGGCTTGAGCCAGTATTCTTCGTAAAACGTGGCGGTGTCGAGCAGGTCGGCGGCCTTGATCTCCAGAAACGCGGCGGCCTCTTCGATGGCCTGGTAAGGCAGCCAGCCATGCTTGTCCTGAATCGCGTGCATCGTCGGCAGCGCAGCGGCCCGCTTGTCGGGAAAGCGCGGCAGCACTTCCTTCTCCAGCATCGCCTTGAGTTCATCGTCGAGCCAAGGCTCGGTACGCCGCTCGATCTGCGTTTCGGCTGAGTTTTTCGTGATCCAGGCCATGTCGCTATCGCTCCGATTGCTATTTTCTGATCGCTAATTGCTAATCGCTGACTGAAGCGGGATCGCAAATCAAAAATCAGCAATTAGAAATCAGCAATTATCTGTCGAGTTCCGCCGCAATGATGTTCAAGCTGCCCAGGATCGCCACGGCGTCAGCGAGCAGGTGGCCTTCCATCATCTGCGAGAACACGCCGAAGTGGATAAAGCTCGGTGGGCGCGTGTGGGCACGCCACGCCCGCGGGCCGCCATCGCTGACGATGTGGTAGCCGAGTTCGCCGTTGGCGGTTTCCTGCGCCGCGTACACCTCGGCGACGGGGGCTTCCCAGCCGCGATTGGTCATGATCAGCTCGAAGTGCTGGATGAGCCCTTCGATCGAGCCGTACACCTGGTCCTTCGTCGGCTTGACCATCTTGCCGTCGCTGTCGACGTTCATCGGCCCGCCGGGGATGTTGTCGATCAACTGCTCGATGATGCCGATCGACTGCTTCAACTCTTCCACTCGGACGAGGTAGCGGGCATAGACGTCGCCGGTCGTGGCGATGGGCACTTTGAACTTGACCGGCTCGGCGCCCTGGCCGTCCCAGTTGTCGGCATAGCAAAGGTAAGGCTCGTCCTTGCGCAGGTCGCGCTTCACGCCGGCGGCGCGGGCGAGCGGGCCCGAGAGCGACCAGGCGATCGCGTCCTCGCGGCTGATCGTGCCCACGTCTTCGGTACGGTCGCGGAAGATGCGGTTTTTCGTCAGCAGGCCGGTGATGTCGTCCACCGCCTTGGGCAGTTCGTCGCGGATGAAGTTCTTGACCATCTTCTTGAAGGTCTCTTCGTCGGGCAGGTCCATCATGGTGCCGCCGACGCGGGTGTAGTCGGGGTGGAAGCGTTGGCCGGACACGTAGTCCA
>JBBDRF010000075.1:0-7988 GCA_040905565.1 Phycisphaeraceae bacterium
CAGCATCGTCGCCAACACGCCGCAGGGGAAGACGGGTTTGATGAACCGATTACCTTTCAACTCACTGCCGCGGGCGGCGATAGGGCCGGGCGAGGCCTGTTCCGTCGGCG
Source organism: Phycisphaeraceae bacterium (assembly GCA_040905565.1). Classification (GTDB taxonomy): domain Bacteria; phylum Planctomycetota; class Phycisphaerae; order Phycisphaerales; family Zrk34; genus JBBDRF01. The sequence goes on from JBBDRF010000075.1 coordinate 111, forward strand.
TGGCGCTTTCGAGAATCGGCAGCGTGATCGATTTACGCGCCAAGTCGGGGATGACGCGGTGGGCGGCAGCCTCGCCTTGGCGGCCATCGCCGCGTGCTTCATCGCGACGGCGATCGTCATCGCGCCGAGCCCGCGGAACAGGCGGCCGAATGACCTGCCTTTGCGCGGTTCGACTGGTTGCATGCCCGCCATCTTCCATCTCGGTTGAAAGGCTCAACTCTGAGGCGATTGAATGGGGATGGCGTGGTGCACCAACCTTCGATTATGTGACGGCATCATGATGCGCCGGTCAGCAATGCGAGCAATGCTGCGGGGGGCGTCGGTCAGCAGATCGACGAGCGGCAGGCAGATCAATCGAGTTGACTGTCCGCGGGTGATGGTGGCTTCGCCGCGCGTCGGCCGATCGTGCTGCGCCAGGCGTCGGGTGGGAGCAGTCCAAGGCCCATGATGGCGAGTTGGCTGAGCACGAAAGCGAACAGCCAGAACATGGCCGACTCCATGAAGCCGTAGGAGTGCAATCCGACGCCGAGCATGTTCGTGCCGAACCACGCCCAGGCGGTGACGATGTTGCCGCCGACGGCGAGCACCATCATGCCGCGGCTTTGAATCATGCCGCCCCATCGTGCGTGGAGGATGATCGCGTGCGTCAGCACGATCAGCGCCGCGCCATTTTCTTTCGGGTCCCATCCCCAGAACCGGCCCCAGCTCTGGTCGGCCCAGATGCCGCCGAGCACCGTGCCCACGAAGCTGAACAGCAGCGCGAAGCAGACCGTGCCGTAGACCATCTTCGTCAGCGACTGGTTCAGCGGTTTGCTCAGCCACGGCGTGAGCACGCCCAGCAGGATGTAGACGATGCCGAGGATGCCCGCGAGGTACGTCGCGGAGTAGCCGATGTTGATGATGATGACATGCGTGGCGAGCCAGAAGTTCGAGTCGAGCACCGCCTGCATCATCTCCATCGTGTCGCCGTCGCCCGCGAGGTTGTGCGCGATGATGAGCGTGACGAATCCGACCGCCGCCGCACCCAGGGTCGCCAGCCCCAGCCGATGGAAGCGCTCGGCGATGATCGCCAGCAGGACGGCCCCCCAGCCGACGAACACCGCTGAGGAATAGAGGTTTGTCACAGGCGGCCGGCTTTGGAGGTAAATGCGCGACGCCAGGCCGAACGTGTGCAGCACGAATGTCACCACCAGCAGCGCCAGCGCCGCCCGCGCGAACGTGCCCGCCCAGACGCTTCCGGTCATCGTGCGCAGCAGCAGCGAGCCGGCGGCGAGCAGCAACGTGACGACGTACAGCAGCGTCGCGTGATAGAACGGCGCGAACGCGTTGAAGAAGACTTCGTAGCTGGCGCGTTGTGCGTGACTGGGCATGTGCTCATCGAACACGGCCAGATAGTTCGCCAGGGCGTCGTTGAACTCGGCCGGCTGCTGACGATGGTAGGCGGAGAGGATACCGGTGATCGCCTCAACGGCCGGATGCGTGACGCTTGCCGGGCGGCTGTCCTGCACCACGCGGAAAAACGGCGCCCACTGCTCGTCTTCGCTCGTCGGCGGCACCATGTACGGCGCCTGCATCTGACGCAGCTCCATCAGCACCGTCACTTGGCGATAGAGTTGAAGCACTTGACGCTGGTACGGGTCGCGCTGTCGGCCCGGCACGTCCGCGGCCCGCTGCGCCTGCTCGACCACCTGCTGCCAGTGCGGCATGATCTGCGCCAGGCTGAAACGCTTCTCGTCCGATGCGTGCTGATGCAGCAGCGTTACCACGTCCGGGTGATCGATGCGAAACACCGCATAATGATCCACCTCGCGGCGCTGGCCCATCACGTCTGCCAGCCAGCGGATCGCCGAGTAGTGCTCGCCATCCAGCTGGAAACTCTGTCGACCCGAGAGAAACATCAGGCTCGTCCGCGCCACCGTGTCCAATGGCTTGACACGACCGTCCGCCGAAACCGGCACGCGGCCGAAGGCGTCCAGATCATAGTCGCCCGGCTGCTCCACGGGCCGGGCCTGCAAGCCCACGTACAACAATGCCAGAAAAACGGCCGCCCACGGCAGCATGCGATGCACCGTCTTCATCGGCTGGCCCTCCCGGCAAACTGCCACAAGCGCATCCCGAAGTGAATCAACATGCCCGTGGAGATCAGCGCACACGCGACGTACGGCAGCAGCCAGCCGGGGTTGCGCACCACCTGCAGAACCGTGCCTGCGTCGTTCTCCAGGTAGGCCGACTGATAGAACGTCGCGCCTGCATAGCGCAGGGGGTTGTTCATCGAGATCAACACCTCGCGCTCTTCGTTGCGCGTCGGGTCGACCAGGCGGATGCGGCTGGCAAAGTTGCGCGGCCGCTCCGTGCCCACGAAACGCTCGTGCGTGAACTCAAGCAGGTGCAGTGTGTAAGGCTTGTAGGTCCGTTTGAACCGTAAGCCAAGGTGGTAGGTTTCGCCCGCGACTTCCACCGGCTGCAACGCGCCGATCATCGATGAGAGCAGCCAGGTGCCCAGCGGCCGGCCGTCCTTGTGCAGCGTGACGTAGGCGGCGGGCATGTCGACATCGGCGCCGTCGACGCCCTTGGCCCGCGGGGCCGGCCGGGCCATGATCTGCGTGCCCGCCCCCCGCGTGGCCCGCGTCGGCGTGCCTTCGGGAACGTTGAACAGCTGGGCGTTGGGCAGCCACTGGTCCATGCGGATGGCGAACGGCAGGGCGTCATCTTGAACCACTTCATCAGCGGTGGTGAGCATCCGCTCGGGCACGGCGACGACGTCGTGGACCTCCGCGTCCGCAGGATTCATCACGACCAGCTCGGCTTCTCGCACGTCTTCGGCGTATCGGGCATGCCCGCCTTCGTGGATGGTCATCAACCCTTCTTCGGCGAACAGGCCGGTGACGAACTCGCCAATCAGCAGCACGATGATGCCCAGGTGCAGCGTGATGATGCCCAGCCGCCTGGCGGAGAGCTTGAAGCGTAACGCGTGCGCCGCGAGCAAGTTGACGATCAGCAATCCGCCCAGCAGATAGCCGCCGGGGAACGGGAAGCTGCCGGGCACGGTGACGAGTTGCTGCGGGACGAACAGTTGCAAGTCGATCCACGCGATCGGCGTGCGGAAATAATCGGCCATGACCTGCCAGATGCCCGCATGCACCTGCGCCAGCGTGCCGGCGAAGATGAGCAACATCGCCATGGCGAACAGCGCGACGGTCAGTCGCAGTGACGCCAGTGTGTCGAGTGTGGTTCGAATGGGGCCGGGCATGCGGTCAGTTCTCGATAAAGCGGGCTTCGGTGACGAACTGCTCGAACGTTTCGCGCTGTTCCCTCACCGCGGCGCGGGGGCCGGAGAGACGGAAAAACCATGTGCGTTCGCCGGTGGGCACGATGGCGACGAGGAGGCTCAACTCGTTTTCGCCTTCCATCGCGATGAACGTTGCTTCGCGGCCGTCGACGGTGAGGGTTTCCGTGGGCTGTTCGCTTGCATCGGCGACCGCATCGAGGCCGAGCTGACTTCGCCACATGTTGACGTTCGCCAGCATGCCGCCGCCGTCGCCGTGCAGTGGCGTGACGGCGACCATGGCCGACCGATCGCCCGAGCCGACTTCGTAGGTGGCGTAGACGATCGACGCAGATTGTTCGACGCGCTGCCAACCCTCGGGCGTGGTCAGTTCCAGTTCGGGGGCGTTTGCCGGGGCGACGTTTGCGTTGCTGTGATCGTGGTCGTGAGTGTGGTCATGATCGTGGTCGTGCTGTTGAGCAGCGACAGGACGAAACGTCTCGACGAACGCCACCACGTCGGTTTCATGAGCGTCCAGTTGGTCGGCGTCACCGAAGGCGCGAATGAAGTACGTCTGTTCGATGCCGGGGTGGCGGATGATTGCGGCGAGCATGCCATCGGGCCCGGTCTCGGCAACTTCGGGTGAGGCCTCAATGCGCATCGTCCAGCCATGCACACCCGCTGCTTCGCCGAACGGCTCGACCTGCTCCGGCCAATCGTTTTCACGCAGCGGCTCGAGGCCAAGCTGATCGCGCCAGCGGTTGATGTTCGCCAGCGTGCCGCCGACGTCACCGGGGAACGCGGAAACCGCGATCTCCAGGGCGTCCACGCCCGCGCCTTCGCCGGCGAAGTATGTGGCCAACCGCATGGGTTGTGCTTCGTCGGCCTCGCGCCAATCGTCCGGCGCGGTCCACGTCAGGCTCGCGGATTGCGCGGCCGCGTCGTCGGCGGGTTGCGCGCCGGTCATGCTCGGCTGCGGCGGGTCTTTCGGCGCCTGATACGTCTGGATCTCCGCGTCCTCACAGCCAGCAAAGCAGAATAGACCCATGCCGATCAGCACGGCGCAGACACGCGGCGCGCCCCCGACCGGCGTGGCGCTTCGAAGCCCTGGGTTTGGCGAGCATGACGATAAGGCGGCGTTCGATCGTGCAATCATCGCTATTTTCAGTCTCTTGAAGGAGGGCGCCCAGCGGTTCCGGGCGAACGGGGGGGGCGAATCGCGGGGCAGCCATTCTAACAGCCGAACGACATCATCGCGCGACGGCGTGTTCTGCATGGGAGCGGCCGAGCCGAGGGTCAGGGTGTGCTGGCCTGTTGAACTTCGCCGAGGGTGCAGGTTTCAAGCTGGCCCGCGATGTTGAGCGTCAATCCCCCATTCGGAGCGATGCCTTCAATGATGCCGGGCGGGCAGGGCGTGGCGTGGCCGCCCGCGTGCAGCGACACAGGCCTGCCACGGAAGGCAAGGTGTTCTTCGATGCCCAACCGCGTGTGATCGGTGAAGCCATGCTGATCGAGCGCTGTTAGCTCGGCGGTCAATGCGTGGGTGAGGGATTCGGTGAGGGCAGGCAGATCAACCGCGCGGCCGATGACGTCGCGAAGCGTGGTCGCCGGCTGGCGGAGATTGGTCGGCAGGGCGTCGGCGGCGAGATTCGCGTTGATGCCGACACCGATGATCAGGGCGGTGTGTTCAAACGCGTGTTCGCACAGGATGCCCGCGACCTTGCGGCCGTCGAGCAGCAGGTCGTTCGGCCACTTGATGCGCAGCCGCGACCCGCCGGCCTTCTCGATGCACGTCATCACCGCCCGCCACGCGGCCCACGCGGCGACCAGCGGCGCCGCCTCGTACCAGGTTGGTTCGTGTGTTGTCGGCCACGCCAGGCTCAGCCACACCCCGCCGCGCGGCGCGTGCCACGTGCGTCCGTGCCGCCCGCGTCCCGCCGTCTGCCGTCCCGCCGTGACCCGCAGCGCTTCGCCGGGATAGCGCGACAGCAGGCGGCGCGCTTCGTCGTTCGTCGAGTCGAGGCTGTCGTGGTGGATGCTTCGCACGGTTTCGCGTTTCCTGATTTCCCGTTCCCCACGAGGAATCAGTGATTCATGAACCTCACGACCCCGCCAACTGGCTCAGCAGCACGCCCGCCGCCACGGCGGAGCCGATGACGCCGGCGAAGTTCGGACCCATCGCGTGCATGAGCAGGAAGTTCTGCGGGTCTTCGTCCTGCCCCATCTTGTGCACCACGCGGGCGGACATGGGCACAGCCGACACGCCCGCGGCGCCGATCATCGGGTTGATCGGATGCTTGCTCATCACGTTCATCAGTTTGCCGAACAGCACGCCCGTGGCAGTCGCGATGGCGAACGCGGCAATGCCCAGGGCGAAGATGTAGATCGTTTCCAGCGTGAGGAAGTAGGTGGCGGTGGTTTTCGCGCCGACGGTGACGCCGAGCAGGATGGTGACGATGTCGATGAACGTCGAGCCAGCCGTCTTCGCCAGGCGATCGGTGACGGTGGATTCGCGGAGCAGGTTGCCGAAGAAGAGCATGCCCAGCAACGGCAGGCCGCCCGGCGCGATCAGGGCGGTCAGCAGGAAGCCGACGATGGGGAAGATGATTTTCACGCGGCGGGAGACGGGCCGGGTCTGTTCCATGCGGATCAGCCGTTCGCGGCGCGTGGTCAGCAGCTTGATGATCGGCGGCTGAATGATGGGGACCATGGCCATGTAGGCGTAAGCCGCCAGCGCCACCGCGCCGATGAGTTCGGGGGCGAGCGTGACGGTCGTGAAGATGGCGGTCGGGCCGTCGGCGCCGCCGATGATGCCGATCGATGCGGCCTGGCCCGGCTCAAAACCGAGCATCAGCGCGCCGATGAGTGCGGCGAAGATGCCGAACTGTGCCGCCGCCCCGAGCAGCAGCGTGCGCGGGTTGGCCAGCATCGGGCCGAAGTCGGTCAACGCCCCGATACCCAGGAAGATCAGTGGCGGGTAGATGCCAAGCCCCACGCCCGCGAACAGCCACCACAACACGCTCGCGTTCCACGGGTCCTGCTTGCGCAGGCTCCACAACTCGGGGTGGCGGTCGGTTTCCGCGTAGGCCCCGGCCGCGAAGTAGTGTCGCCCCTGCCCGTAGCTGACGATGGCCTGCTCGGCGTCATCGGCGTCCGCCTCGACGTCGGCGGCATGGCGCGGCGTGAGCATGCTGTAACTGTTGATCATCACCGCCTGGCCCATCTCGACCAGTCGGCGTCCATCGCTTTCCACCTCGATCTGCTCGACGTCGGCAAGATCGATGCGCCTCGTTTCGCCGATCAGCGCCATCAGCGACGTATGGCTGTCGATGGCCTCCACGCCGATCCGGCCGAGGGCGGTTTCGAGGTCGACCGGCTCCCCCGCGTCGGGACCTTCGCGGAGGGTGACCGCTTCAATATCGAACTGGTAATAGCTGAGGCTCGCCTCGGACACCGGCCCGTCGTACACACTCAGCGGCAGCTTGCTCGCGTCGTAAGGAATGTTGCCCAGCAGAATGCCGAAGCCGATCGGCACGAGCAGCAACGGCTCGAAGCCCTTGCGGATCGCGAGGAAGATGAACAGCAAGCCGATGCCGATCATCACGAGATTCGTCCAGTGGAACTGGCCGAAGCCGGAGTCGAGCAGGTAGGTGCGTAGGAAGTCGAGGATTTGCATGGGCTTCTTATTTGGCGATCTGGCGATCTGGCGATTTGGTGATGTGTTCGAGCGGCGTGCGAACGTTCCTCTTGAGTCGGGCGTCCATCGGCAATGCCTTCACATTGCCAAATCACCACATCACCAAATCACAAAATGATCTCAGCCGAGCTTGGCGAGGAGCTGGCCCTGCGTGACGCTGTCGCCGACCTTGACGAGAATCTGCTGCACCGTGCCGGGGCCGGGCGCGTCGATGTTCGATTCCATCTTCATCGCTTCGAGGACGACGATCGTGTCGCCCGCCGCGACGGTGTCGCCCGGGTTGACGGCAAGCGATGCCACCGTGCCGGCGATCGGCGCGGTGATGTCCCGTGCCGGTCCGCTGGCGGCAGGGGCAGGCGCGGCAGCGCCGGCGGCGACCGGTGGGGCGGTGGGCGTGGGCGCACCACCGTCGCTTTCGTCGAGCACCTGAACGTCCACGTCGTACGCCGTTCCCTGGACCGTGATCCGCAGCTTCATGAGTCGATCCTGTTTGCCTTGTCGTTTATCGATGTACCTGCACGTCGCGGACGCGCACCGGCCGATGGATCGCCGCCGTAGCCGCTGCGGCGATCACCGCCAGCGTTTGCCCGTCAATCTCTCCCGTTGCCGCCGCCGGCGCCGTCGTGGTGAGGGCCGTTTTGGCATCCACCCCATCAGACCAGCGATGGAGCAGGCTGATCAGCACCGCGATCGTGGCCAGCACGGTGAACACGACCAGCATGCCCACCACGGCAAACGTCAGCCCCAGTTCCAGTGCTTCGGATGTGCTCATGCCCCCACTCGCTTATCGTTGTGGCAAACCGACTTCGCCCGCCGGGACAAACCGTTTGCCACCTGTCACCGCCGGCTTGAAGCGCGGCAGGCCGTCGTTCAACATCGGACCGCCGCCGCCACAGCCGTTCATCTTCGCCGGCGC
>JBBDRF010000075.1:8088-16868 GCA_040905565.1 Phycisphaeraceae bacterium
GTGCCTTCCACCGCCAACTCGAACCCCGCGTCGCGGATCATCTGGAATGTGGCTGCCGCCTCCGAGCCCTCCGTCAACAGATAGCCCTCAACGAACAGCGAGTTGGCCGGCCAGAGGGCGAAAGCCTGCAAGGAGCGCAGATGATGCTCTCGGCCCGCGGCGACGCGCACCTCGGCCGTCGGATTCACCAGCCGCACCATGCACAGAATCCGCAACACCAGCTGCGGGTTCAGCGGCGCCCCTTCGCAGGCTGAGTCCAACAGCGGATTACCTTCGATCGGCAGCAGGAAGTTTACGGGGATCGACTCTGACCGCAGCGACCGCAACTCAAACGCTACGGAGGCCAAGTCTTCATAGCCTTCGCCCATGCCGGCGATCAGGCCGCTGCACGTGCCCAGCCCCGCCTCGCGTGCGGCGCGAAGGGTGTTCATGCGGTCTTCGTAGGTATGCGTCGTGCAGATTGCGGGGTAATGCCGCTCGGACGTGTTGAGGTTGTGGTTCAGTCGATCGAGGCCGGCGTCTTTCAACGCCTTCGCCTTGTCGCCGTCCATCAGGCCGGCGCTCAGGCAGGTGCGCAGGCCCATGTCGCTGATGCGGCGGATGGCTTCGCCCATATGCGTGATGTCGCGGTCGTCGGGGCCCCGGCCGGACAAGGCCATGCAGAACCGCCACGCGCCCGAGGCCTTGGCCCGCTCGGCCTCGGCGACGATCGCGTCGACAGGCTTGATCTTGTAGGGCTTGATCGGCGATTCGGAAATCTTCGACTGCCCGCAGTAGTTGCAGTCCTCCGGACACGCGCCGTTCTGCACGTTGTCCAGAATATGAGCCGTCACCGTGTGGCCGAAATAGTGCCGACGCACAGCCCCCGCGGCCTCCAGCAGCGGCAGCAGCTCGATCGGCTGGCCGGCGTGTTCGCCCCTGAGGATCGCCAGCGCGTCGTCGCGGCTGATCGCTTCGTCAGCCAGGCCGGCGTCCGTCCATCGCTTGTAAATATCCATGAAAATCTGCCCTTCCAGTGCCGCCCCCGCCCGACGTGAAGCAAGGCTCGGAGTATAGAGCATCCCGGCCCAGCGTTCAGGACCGAAGGGGCAGGCGGAGGTTATTCGCGACCATCGCCGTCGGCGTCGTCATTCTCACGCTGGCGGTTGCGGTTCAGCAGGCCGCCGAGCCCTTCCTCCACGCCCTGGCGAACCGCGTCCTCCGCGTCCCGTGTGGCGTCCTCTTCGCTGGTTTGGCCTTCGTCGTTGTCGGTGTTGCCGAGGATGCCGCCGAGGCCTTCGAGCACGGTGCCCACGTCCACGCCGCCGATTTCACCCAGGTCGTCCAGCTCGGACCGCAGACCATCCGCGATCACGCCGGGCAGCCGATCCCCCGCCTCCTCGAGCGCGGCCTCCAGCACGGCGTTGACGATGATGCCACTGACCTGCTCCAGCAGCACGCCGCCTTCCGTTTCCGAGCCCACGTCCGTCAGGCGGATGTCGTTGCGAAGGCGGATGCTCATTTCCCTCGGCTCGCCGCCGTCGAGCGACAGCAGCGCCGCCATGACACGCACGTCAGAGATCACGATCTCACGGATGATGTACTTCTTGCCATCGCGCGGCTGCTCCTCGGGCGGGCCCTGGAGCTTTTCCAGGTTTTCCAGAATGACGTCATAGTTGCTCTGCCCCTCGCGGCGTTCGAGGTTGACATCCACGCCGGTCAGGTGCAGCCGGGGCACTTCGACTTGATCGCCCAGCAAGGAGCTGATCGTGACGGCGACCTCGCCCTCGTCAAGCCGCATGAAGTGCGGCGAGTTGAAGCCGTCCGGGTTGCCGATAACCAGCGTGTCGAGCGTCAGTTCCCCGCCGGTGAGCGAGAGCCCAGCCGAATCGAGCGTCGTCGTGGTGCCGGTGGCGTAGGTGGTGCCGTTGACGATGCCGCGACGGGTGAGGGTGTCGAGGCTGAAGTAAAGCACGGCCGCGGCGACGATGACAAGGGCCAACAGGACCGCAATGCCGGTGAAAAGCCATTTCATGGTGAGCTTCCTGGGAGGGACTCGAGCGACGAACGCCGCCCACTATATCACGAGAAGCTCCGGCGTCGGCCCTGCCGTGGCGCGACAGCCTGCCTAGGATGCCCTGATGGGTTCATCGGGCTTGCGTGAACTGAATGCCTATGAGGAGGGCGACCATGCCACAAGTTGAATTGCATGCTCAGCCGACAGTGTTCGAGCAGACGGACCTTCATGCCCTGCTGGAGCGCAATGGCAGCGACAGCGGACCGTTCGTCTCGATCTATATTCCGCCGACGGATAACCTGGATCAGGCGGACGAGAGCCGGATTCGCTACAAGAACCAGCTCAAGGCGGTTGAGAAGGCGCTGGACGCGGGCGATCCGGATCAGGGGCAGGATGTCTCGCCGATGATCGACGCCCTGCGGGGCCTGGCAGGCGAGACCGACTACTGGCATGGCTACCGCCACGGCTTCGTGGTGTTTGCGACGCCCGGTTTTGTTCGTGTCTGGCGCGTGGTGGGCACCGTGCCGGAGCTGGCCGTGGTGGCCGACTCGTTTCACATCAAGCCGTTGATCCGGCTGGTGCAGGCCGCCAGACGATTGCAGGTGTTCTGCGTCAGCTCGGAGCGGGTGGCGTTGTACGAGGGCGACTGGCAGTCGCTGGCCGAGGTGCCCTTGCATCCCGACGTGCCGAAGAACATGGCGGAGGCGATCGGTGAGCCGTCGCACGTGACCAAGACCCGCCGCACGCGCTACGACCAGGGCGAAACCGACGCGCACGACGAGCAGCTTAAACGCTATTTCCGCCGGCTCGATCAGGCGCTGTGGGAGCATCATAGTGAGCGGGCCAAACTGCCGCTCATCCTTGCGGCGTTGCCAAGCTACCAGGGCTTCTTCCGTCAGGCGAGCCACAATCCCCACCTGCTCGACGCGGGCATCGAACGCGACCCGTTTAAGGAAATGGACGAGCGTCAGCTTGGCGAGCTGGCCTGGCAGGTCTGCCAGCCGGCCGTGAAGCAGCAGCTTGACGCGCTACGCGAGCGATACGGCAGCGCCAGCGGGCACGCGATGGCCAGTGATAAGCTCAAGGACCTGGGCCCGTGGTCGGTGTTCGGCAAGCTCGAAACGCTGATGATCCGCGACGACGCCCGGCTCGGCGGCAAGCTGGACGAGGGGACCGGCGAGATCGTCGAGCAGTCGATGGATGCCCCCAACGTGGACGATGTGCTGGACGATCTCGCGGAGAAGGCCCTTTCCACCGGCGCGCAGGTGCTGGTGCTGTCGCCCGATGAGATGCCGACAAACAGCGCCGTCGCGGGCATCTGCCGGTTTTGATTAACGCGGCAGCGCGGTCGTTCATGGCCGGGGGCGCAGGTCGCTCAGGTGCTGGCAGAGCAGGTAGCCGACCACGGCCCCCAGCGCGTTGGCGGTGACGTCGATGACCGAACTGGTGCGATGAGGGATCCACCACTGCGCTGTTTCGCCGACGAGGCTCAGCAGGCCCGCGTCGAGTACCACCAGCAGCAACGTCGCCGCGGAAAACCCGCCCAGCAGTCGACGGACCAGCTGCGCTTCCACCAGCCCCAGGGGCACGAACAGCGCGATCTGCCATAGCAGCGTCATGTTCGGCCGTGCCGAGAGGGACAGCAGACTTTCGCCGCCCGAGCCCGCCGTGTGGAACGCGAACGGGTACAGCTTGACCAGCAGCACCGCCGACCATGCCGTCATCGACGCCAGCACCCACCGCCGCGCCCCCGAGGGCAGCCACGGCGGCGGATTGTTCGGCGGTTCGGTCATTGCCACTCCGCATGTAACGCGTTAGCGTGCATCGGACACCAGCACGCGCGGCAAGGCTTCGTGGTCCGCCAGCACATGGGCATTCGTCAATCCGTCCGCTGCCTCGACCAACGCGAGCACCGCCTTCTTCTGCGACGCCGCGATCTCAAAAACCGCCTGCCCCGGCCGTTCCAGGTGCTCACGCGCGTGCGCGATCAACACGCGCAGGTCGCGCAGCCCGTCGGCTCCGCCGCGCAGCGCGTGCTCCGGCTCGTAGTCCTTCACGTTCGGCGCGACCGCGTCCCATTCCGCCTCGCTGATGTACGGCGGATTGCTCACCAGGTACTGCACACGCTCGGAACCCAACGGCTCGTACAAGCTCCCCTGGCGGAATTCAATCCGGTCACTCACCCCATGCTGCTCGGCATTCTCGCGCGCCACTGCCAGCGCGTCCTCGTAAAGATCTGTCGCAATCACCCGCGCGTGCGGCATGTGTTTGGCCAGTGCAATGGCGATCGCGCCGCTGCCGGTACATAGGTCCGCGATCAACGGCGAGTGAAAGCCGGGCGTTCGCCGCGCATGCTGAATCACATGCTCCACCACCGTCTCCGTGCTCGGCCGAGGCACGAGCACCGCGGGGCTGACCTTGAACATCATGGAAAAAAAGGGCGACAGCCCGACAAGGTAATCGACCGGCTCGTGCCGGGCGGCGCGTTCAACCAGGGCGCGAAACGTCGCCCGCTCCAGTTCGCTTGCCGGCCGATGCGGGTCCATGTACAGCTTCAGCCGCTGCACGCCGAGCACATGCGCGAGCAACATCTCCGACGCGAGGCGCGGGTTGTCCACGCCGCAACGCTTAAGATGCTCGGCCGTCCATTCCAGCAGACGGCGCGTCGTCCAGTCGGGATCGGCGGTTCGGCGATTCATAGTCGACATTCTAGGGCCTTTGCGCCGTGCCGCATGCGGAGCGTGGTGCTATCACCGTTCCGTGCCGAGCGCCCGCCGATCGCGCCCACTGCTGGCGACATCAGGACGGCCTGGGGATTGCGGCCGCTGACGACCCCGCACACGGGACTGTTTAATTGTATGACGCGGCTTACGGCCTCACTCATCCGCTTCGCCGTCGGATCGTGCTGAGCCGGGCTGAGCACCGCTGACGTAGTAGAGATAGGTGACGATGTCGCGGGCCTCAGCTTCGCTGACGCCGAGGTTGGGCATGGCGGTGCCGGGCACGAGGTCGCGCGGGTTTTGAATCCACGCGAGGAGCTGGTCGGGCGTGTTGGGCAGACGGCCGGCGATATAGGTTTGATCGCGAAAGCGGATCAGTTGCGGGCCCACGCGACCGCGGGCTTCACGGATGCCGGGGATGGTGTGACATGCGCCGCAGCCGTGGGCGATGATGGCCGCGCGCCCGCGCTGCACGTCGCCGTGGCCGGTCTGCCAGATCGGGTCCACGGCGGGCTCGTATGAATCGCGCCAGTAGTAATCGCCCAGCACCACCCCAAACATCAACAGCCCGAGTGCGATCAGCGCGGCAGTGAAATTGTTGAACATGTGCCAGTTCATGGCGTCCTCACTAGGGCAGGCGCCTGGGTGCGCTGCATCTGGCGCATCCATAGGGCGAACATCGCGGCGGCGACGGCGGCGTGAATCGTGCAGACGGGCATCCACATGATCAGCCCGGCCACCTGCTGGTCCTCCAACGCGCTCAGCGGCCAGCGGGCGGCTGTCGCTTGGTACGGCGCATACCAGGCGGCCGGGGAAAGCGCGAGCAATACGCCCAGCACGCTGGCATGCAGTGAGGTGGCGAACAGGTAGATCACGCCAAGGCCCAGGTTCAGCCGCAGTCGACTGAGCGGGTCGAGCAACACGCGCCAAAACAGGCACGACGCGATGAAGAATGTCAGGTGCTGTGCGTCGTGAATCAGGTTGTGATGCAATGCCGCCTCATAGAGCGCCGGCACATGCCAGACCCACAACGCCACGGCATAGAGAAACCACATCGCGATCGGCTGCCAGAGCAGGTAGGGCCGCGGCGGCCAGCGGTTGAAGGCGTGCTGCCATCGGCCGAGGCTCAACCGCCCTCGCGCGGGCAGCGCCCACGGCATCACGCGCAGCGGCGCCCCGAGCACGAACAGCGGCGCGGCGACCATCATGATCAACATGTGCTGAATCATGTGAACCCACGCCTGCTCATTGCTGAGGCCATCGATGGGCGAGATCAGCGCCGCAACCAGTGCGGCCATCGCGACGGCAAAGCCAGCCGCCTGCCCGCGCGTGACGCCGTGGCCGGCGCCGGCCCGCCGCCACATCACCCGCAGCCCCGTGGCATAGAGCACACTCATCAGCGTGAGGCTGGGCAGAATCAGCGGGTCCCAGTTCCATTGCGTCAACCATGAACCGTGCGCGTGCGACGACGCGTCAACGGCATGGGCGAGAATGAAATAGCGGAACGTGTCCATGGTTCAACTCAGCATCGGCCGAGGTAAAAGAAAAGCGGGATGGTCTGGAATGCGATGACGAACGTAAACAAACCGTTGAGCCAGATCGCCAGGCCGCCGGCGAAACGCCGTGTCATGCGGTGGTGCGCTTCCGCGGGCGAGGCGTCGGGGCCGCGCTCCGCTTCGCCGGGGTGTGCGAGACGCCAGGCAACGAACGTCGCGGCGACGGCGAGTGTCAGCATCAAGACGGTGAGAGCAAGAATCATCCACGCCACCGCACTGACATTCAGCCAGACCCACGCATCAGCGCCGGCCTCGCAGCCGAACTCCGAGATCCCGTAAGCCAGCAGGAAGTGCAGCGCCCACGCCACGCCGCCGCCGAGCAGGGCAAACCAGATGTGCCGTTGTCCAGGAACCGTGTTGTCGGGCAGGATCATCATGGTTCGGGCTCGATGCGCATCAGGTTCCGATCAGGTAGGGCAGGGCGTAGATCACCGCATACACCAGCACCGCGACGACGACCGTGAAGTGCCAGAACATGCTGGTGAGCTGGCACTGAAGCCCGGTGTGTTCAACGGGTTCATATTTGTGCCGTAGACGGACGATGGCCGCGATGTTCAGGGCGAGCGCAGTCAGCAGCGTCACCGACAGCGCGAAGTGCGTGACAAAGACCATTGAAGCGTAGGCATTGGTCTGCGGCTTGAACGGCAAGTTGGCATACTCGACCACCTGCCAGACGAGAAAAAGCGCCGCCAGCAACGTTGCGCTAGTCAGGCCCATGATGGCGGGCCGGCGGTGTTCGCGGGGGTGGCGTCGTCGAGCCCACCACTGCGGCACGCTGCTGAACACCAGTACGCCGAACGCCGCGCCGCTCCACGCCAGGCCCGGCCGGGGCAGGTTGTCCTGCGGCCACTGTTCGGAGAACAGCCACAGGTACAGGTACGCGTAAAACAGCACGGCAAACGCGGTCGCCAGTACGCCGAGCAGTGCGACCATGCCCCACCAGCCGACACTGGCCGTGCCGGTGGCGAAGACGGGCAAGCCCGTCGCCGCGCCGAGCGTCTGCTCGCTTTCATCCAGCATCGCCAGTCGGCTGTCGCGCGGCCACAGCCAGGCGACCACGATCACCGCCGTCAGCAACAAAGCGAACGGCAGCACGAGGTAGTACTGGTAAAGCGTCGCGACCGCACCGACCAGCACGCCCAGCGCTGCAATCAGCGGCGCATAGGTTGGCTTGGGCAGCCACTGGATCGCCTGCGGCTGCGCGTAGAGAACATCGGTGATGAGCGTGCCGCGCCACTGCGTCGGCTGGCCGTGGAGGGCAGCAACGATGTGCTGTGTGCGCTCGTCGGGCGCGGCACTGTCGGCCTCGTGGCGTTGTGCCTGCCACAGGGGATGGCGGGCGATGACCAGTGGCGGACCGAGGTGGCCGTACACCGGCGGGGGCGAAGCGACGGCCCATTCGAGCGTGTCGCCGTCCCACGGGTTGTCGTCCGCCTGCTGGCCGCGTCGCAGGCTCAGCGCGAGGTTCACCAGAAACAGCAGCGTGCCCATGGCGAAGATGAACGCCGCCACGGTGGCGAGCATGTTGTACCCGCCGATACCCAGCTCAGCGGCGTAGGTATAGACGCGTCGCGGCTGGCCGAAGAAGCCCATCAGGTGCATGGGAAAGAACGTGCCGTTGAAGCCGATGAAGGTGAACCAGAAGCTCCACACGCCCAGGCGATCGCTGAGCATGCGGCCGGTGATTTTGGGCATCCAGTAATGCAGGCCTGCGAAAATCGGGAACACGACGCCGCCGATCAGCACGTAATGGAAATGCGCGACGAGGAAGAAGGTGTCATGCACCTGCCAGTCGAATGGCACGACGGCGACCATGACGCCGGTGAACCCGCCGAGCACGAAGAGGAACAGGAAGCCGAGGATGAACAGCAGCGGTGTTTTCAGGGCCGGCCGTGTGCCCCAGAGCGTGGCGATCCATGCGAAGACCTGAATGCCGCTGGCGATGGCGATCATCAGGCTCGCGGCGGCGAAGAAGTGCATGGCCAGTTCGGGCAGGCCGGTCGTGTACATGTGATGCACCCACAGCCCGAAGCTGAGGAAGCCGGTGAGGACGATAGCGACGGCGATCAACGTGTAGCCGACGAGCCGGCCGGCGAACGCGGCCGTGATCATGGACACGATGCCCGTCGCCGGGATGAACATGATGTACACCTCCGGGTGGCCGAAGAACCAGAACAGGTGCTGCCAGAGCAGATCGCTGCCGCCGGCGGCGGTGTTGAAGAACTGCGTGCCCAGGGTGCGGTCCAGTTCCAGCAGCACGGTCGCCATCAGCAGCGTCGTGAAGGCGAAGATGATCATCAGTGACGTGATGAGCATCGCCCAGGCGAACAGCGGCATGCGCGTCAGCGTCATGCCCGGGGCGCGGCATTTGAGAATGGTCACCGCGATCTCAGCGGCGGTGGTGATGCCCGCGATCTCCACCAGTGCCAGACCCAGCAGCCAGAAGTCCTGGCTGATGCCGGCGTGTTGCGGGCCGGACAACGGGGTGTAGCTGAACCAGCCCGCGTC
>JBBDRF010000076.1:0-16283 GCA_040905565.1 Phycisphaeraceae bacterium
CTGCCCACGCCCAAGCAGATCGAGGTCGTCAAGCGCGTCGCCAACATGGAGCAGACCAACCCGGAGGTCATCACCGAGGTGGAAAAGGGGCTTGAAGCGCGGCTGGCGAACATGCTCAACCAGAACTTCGAGAAGATCGGCGGCGTGAACACCGTGGCCGAGATGCTCAACCTCGTCGACCGCACGACGGAGAAGAGCATCATGGAAGGCCTCGAAGCCGAGGACCCGGACCTCGTCGAGGAGATTCGCCGGCTGATGTTCGTGTTCGAAGACATTCTGCTGGTCAACGACAAGGGTATTCAGTCCGTGCTCAAGGAAGTGGACAACGACGAGCTGGCCTTGGCGCTGAAGACCGCGAGCGAGGAACTGAAGAACAAAGTCTTCTCCAACATGTCCGAACGTGCGGCGAAGCTGATCCAGGAAGACATGGAATACATGGGCCCGGTCCGTGTCGCCGACGTGGAAGGTTCGCAGCAGCGGATCGTCGACATCGTCCGCCGACTGGAGGACGCGGGCGAGATCATCATCGCCGGCCGCGGCGGCGACAAGGAGATGATCGTGTGATGCGTCGTTCAACGGATCGAGCTGTATGCCCGTGATCAAATCTGACAATGCCGCGCCGATGCTGAAAGAGGCGATCGTGCTGGACCTCGGCGACATCGGCCGACAGGCGGCGAAGCTGCGCGCGGCCGCGGAGCAGCGGGCGATGCAGACGCTCACCGAAGCGGAGCGCAAGGCAAGGCAGCTTGTCGAAGGCGCGGCGGCGAAAGGGCACGCCCAGGGGCTGGCGGAGGGGCGCGAGCAGGGACTGGCCGAGGGACGTGAGCAGGGCAAGGCCGAGGCGCTGGCGCAGATGACCGAGCAACTGCAGAAGCTCCAGGCCGGCTGGACGCAGGCGCTGGCGGGCTGGGAGCAGCATTGCGTGCAGATGGATCGTGACAGTCGGCAGGCGGTGCTCACATTTGCATTGCAGGTGGCGGAAAAGCTGGTGCATCGCGTGGTGGAAGTCGACGAAAGCGTGGTGGTGAAGCAGCTCGGCAACGCCTTGATGCATGTGCTTCATGCCAACGAGGTGACCGTGACGGTGCACCCGGCCGACTGCGCGACGCTGGAGCAGGCGCTGCCCGACTTGCAGAAAACGTTCGATCAGCTGGAGCACATCAAGCTCGCGGACGACGAGGCAGTCGGCCGGGGCGGCTGCATCGTGCGTCACGGCCAGGGGCGGATCGACGCGACGATCGACACGCAGCTTCGGCGCATCATCGATGCGATCCTGCCGGGGGAGCAGGCGGGGGCGTGATCCGCTAAGCCGCAAGCGGCTTGGAGAAATGTCATTCCCTTGATCCCCGACTCCTTACCTCTGACTCCTGCCCGTGGCACGCTATTCGCTGAAAGAACCTTGAATGAGCCTTCTCGCTGAACAACTCGAGGTGCTTGAGCAGACCAGTGCGCTGGAATTGCGCGGTACGGTGACGGAAGTGCGCGGTCTTGCGCTGCGTGTCGCCGACCTGCCGGTGCCGATCGGTGCGATGGTGCGCATTATCGGCCGGGCCGCGCGACTCGGCCGTGCGTCGGGCGGGGGTGATAAAAGCGTGATCGGCGAGGTTGTGGGCTTCGACCGCGAATACACGATCATTATGCCTCTTGGCGCGGTGACGGGCATTCGCCCGGGCGACGGCGTGGTGGCTGAGCAGCATGCGCAGCAGGTGCGCGTGGGCGCGTCGCTGCTGGGGCGGGTGCTGGATGGCTTTGGTCGGCCGATTGATCAGGGCGGGCCGTTGCTGGACACGACGCCGCGGCCGTTGAATCCCACGCCGGTGGACCCGATGGAACGGCCGGTGATCGAGCAGCCGTTGGCGACCGGGGTGCGGGCGATCGACTCGCTGGTGAGCCTCGGCCGCGGCCAGCGACTCGGCGTGTTCGCCGCGCCGGGTGTGGGCAAGTCGACGCTGCTGGGCAGCATCGCCCGCCACACGGCGGCGGACGTGAGCGTGATCGCGCTGGTCGGTGAGCGGGGGCGTGAGGTGCGGGACTTTCTCGACAATGTGCTCGGGCCGGAGGGCCTGTCGCGCAGCGTGGTGGTGTGTGCGACCAGCGATGAGCCGGCATTGCTTCGGCTGCGTGCGGCGATGGTGGCCGCGAGCATTGCCGAGCATTTCCGCGATCAGGGCAACGATGTGTTGTTGCTGATGGATTCGGTGACCCGCTTCTGCCAGGCGCAGCGACAGATCGGTCTGGCGGCCGGCGAACCGCCCGCGACGCGCGGCTATCCGCCAAGCGTGTTCAGTATGCTCCCCTCGTTGCTGGAACGCTCCGGCAGCACGAATGCCGGCTCGATCACCGGGTTGTATGCCGTGCTCGTTGAGGGCGACGATATGGACGAGCCCATCGCGGACGCCTGCCGCGGCGTGCTCGACGGCCACGTGCTGCTGTCCCGCCAGCTCGCCGAGCAGGGGCATTACCCCGCAATCGACGTGCTCGGCTCAATCAGCCGTGTCGCCAACGATGTGACCAATAAGGACCACCAGGCCGCGCGGCGCGAGGTGCTCAAGCTCGTCAGCTCGTATCGGCAGGTGGAGGAGCTACTGAACATCGGCGCGTATGCGCAGGGCAGCAATGCGGACTTCGACCTGGCGATCGCGTGTAAACCCGCCATCGATCAGTTGCTGCAACAGGGCGGCAACGAGGTGCGCGGCCGGGCGGATTTCGCCACGACGCAGGCGCAACTGTTCGCGCTGAGTCAGCAGATTCAACAGATGCGTCAGCAGTTGAGCAAGGCACCGCAGCAGCGTCGCCCGGTGCAGGGCCCCCGTGGATGAGTGGTTGTTTCGCAGCGCGGCTGACACCGCGCCCACCCCAGAAGGATGCCATGGATGGCAGCATTCCAATTCAAATTTGAAAGCGTGCTCAATCATCGACGCACGATTGAAGACCAGGCGCAGCGCGAGCTGGCCCGCCACATGCGCACGCGCATGATCCTTCAGGGGCAGCTTGAGCAGATGCAAAGCACGATCCGGCAGTCGAAAAACGACCTCGCCGACGCGCTCGTGGGCAAAGTGGACCTTGATCGGGTGTCTGGCTTTGCGCAGTTCAACGGCCACACTGCCGTGCGGGCCCGGCAGCTCGTCGAGCACATGACGAAAGCAGAGAAACAGATCACCGAAGCCCGGCAGCGCCTGCTCGACGCCACCCGGCAACGCCAGGCGATGGAGCTGCTGCGGGATCGCCATCAACGGACATGGAAGCAGGAGCACAAGCGGCGCGAGACGATCACGATGGATGAGCTGGCGACACAGCAGTACCTGCGTCGTGAGACGGTGGGAGGTCGCCCGTGATCCGCGCGGTGCTCATGTCCGTGTTGCTGTTGATCGTGCTGCACTTGCTGGCAGGCGCGGGGTTTGTGGGTTGGCTGTACCACACTGATCGGTTGGATGGCGCTCGCGTGGACCGGGTGGTGGCGATGTTTGAGCTGACGATCGAGCAGCAGCAGCAGCAGCAGGCCGAGGCCGAGCGGTTGGAGCGCGAAACGCGTCGGCAGGCGGAGCAGCTCGCCCGGCTGGAGGCTGTGGCGGACGGGCCGCGGACCTTGCAGGATCGGCTGACGACGGAGCGCGAGTCGGACGAGGTGGCGCAGCAGCGGCTGGAGCGCTTGCAGCGTGAAACGGACGACCTTCGCCGACAGATCGCCCGGGCGCAGACGCAGATCGCCCGGGAGCGTGAAACGCTTGAGGCGAAGCAGGCCGCGTTCGACGAAGCGGTGGAACGTCAGCGAGCCTTGCGCGAAGACGAGGATTTTCAGCAGACCGTGCAGATGTACGAGCAGCTTCGGCCGCGCCAGGCGAAACAGATGTTCCAGGAGTTGATCGCGCAGGGCGAGACAGAGCAGGTGGTGGATTACCTTGCGGCGATGCAGCTTCGCCGGGCAAGTCGCGTGGTGCAGGAATTCAAGGAAGGCGCGGACATCGTGCAGGCGGCGGAGTTGCTGGAGTCACTGCGCGAGCGCGGGGTAAACCTGACGGCAGGCGGCGCGGGGGAGGAACGTTTGTGACATTGATGCAGCTATTTAATCTGGCACCGACGAACATTGACCCCACCCGCCTCGCGGGCAGTGCACGCGGCCGTGACGCGGCCAAAGCCGATGCCGGTTTTGATCAGGCCTTGGAGCAGTCGCGTCAGCGGCTGAAGCGTGAAACGCCTCCCGTCACGCGACAAGCCTCGACATCGGCGTCATCGCGCCGCGACAGCGTCAAGGCCGTCAGCGCGCGAAACGAAGTCCACGGGGGGGAGAAATCCGCGCCGAGAGCCGGCGACGAGGCCATCGGTTCGACGGTCGACGAGCAGATTGCCGCTTCGGATGAGTCGACGCGGCCCGAAGCGGAGCCGTCGCATGTCTCCGAGGCTGCGCCGGAAGCGACGGAGGGGGTGACGGCAGACGTTGAGGACGACCTCGCACGCGACACGGCCGAGGGTGATGATGCCTTGGCCCGATTACGCACATCGCTTCGGCAGTGGCTGGAGCAGCCGCCGACGAACGGTGACGAGATGACGGACGACGCGTCGCTGGAGGTGGCTGAGTCGTTGGCGGGTGTGTTGACGCAGATCGCGTCGAGCGACGAGTTGCAGAACCTGGTGATGAACGCCGGGGGCGCGGGTGAAGAGCTGGCGCGAATGGTGCAGCAGCTTGCGATGCAGGGGGGGCGCTCCTCGCAAATGGCCGACCCTCTTGCCGCCTTGATGGCGATGACGCCGGGCGCGGGCAAGCCCATGGGGCAGGCCGCGGAACGTTTCGAGGGCATGGATCTGCCGAGCATGCTCCCCGCCGGCGAGGGCGATCCATCGTCGGGGAAGGGGCTGAGGTTCGGCCAGCTGTTCGCCCAGGTGATGCCGGCCCTGTCGTCCGTGCTGTCAGGCGGCGGGCAAAGCTCGAGCCAGGGCGGCGAGCTTCAGGCGCTGCTGTCGCAACTCGTTACCGCCACGAGCACCAGTCAGGGCGGGCAGAGCACCCCCGGCAGCGAACTGTTGACGGCGCTGATGCAGTCGGGGCCACAGGCGAATCAATCGAACGCTCAAGCACAGGGCGGCGCGTTGATGCAAGCCGCACCGGGTCAGTCGGCTGGTGAGGGGGAGGTGCAGGCGACGAACGCCTCGCGTCTGGCACGGGCGATGCAGGGAGCGGTGAATCAGGGCGGGGGCACGATGACGCTTCGCATGACGCCGCCGGAGATGGGCACGGTGCGGATTCAGTTGCAGGTGCAGGGGGGCACGGTAAACGCGGCGCTGCATGCGGAGAGCGAGGGGGCCCGCACGCTGCTGAGTCAGCAGTTGTCGCAGTTGCGGCAGTCGCTGGAAAGTCAGGGCCTGCACGTCGAGCGCTTGAGCGTGCAGTCGATGAACGGCAACACCTCGGCCAGCGGCTCGCAGCAGGGCCAGTCGGACGCGACGCCGAACGACGGCCGCAGCCGGGACGAGTATCGCGGATCGGGCCAGCCGCAGGACGATCAGCGCGAGCATGACGACGAAGCGCGACCGTCCGAGCCTGCGGCCTTTGAGCAGGTGCTGGATGACGTGGCGGAGCAATGAGATCGTTGAGGCAGGGCGAACACACACGGAGTAACGAGCGATGATGGATGCACTGGACATGCTGGGCGCAAACCAGGCGAGCGCCGCGGCGGCGGGGGGCGAACGGAACAAATTTGCCGAGCTCAGCAGTGAAGAGTTCATGAAGATTCTCGTGACGGAGTTGACGACGCAGGACCCGATGGAGCCGAACGACTCGGCCCAGATTCTCGAACAGCTTTCGAGCCTGCGGAACATTGAAAGCCAGATGGATCTTCAGGACCAGCTTCAGAACCTCGTTCTTCAGAACCAGGTCAGCCAGGCGAGTGGGTTGATCGGCAACATGGTTCGCGGGCTGAACGAGCAGAACGACCGCGTGGAAGGGGTGGTGACCTCGGTGCGTGTGAGCGAGGGCAACGCGATGCTGGAACTGGACACGGGGCAGCGGCTGCCGATGTCGCGGGTCGAGATGATTTCGCAGAAGCCGACGTCGTCGGCGGACACGTTCGATCAGTTGGTTTAAGAGGCGATTGCGACGATGGCGGATAGCAGTCTATTGCTGCGCATGCTTGAGCCGGCGGTTCGGCCGGTGTCCGCGCCCGAGGGGCGTGGGGCGTCGTCGGCAGCCGTGCCGATCGAGGAGCGTTCGTTTGAATCGCTGCTCGGCGAGGCGATCTCGACCGAGTCTGCGGATGTGGATGATCCGTCGGTGTCGACAGGGTCAGACGCTCCGGGGGCATCGAATCTGCTCGGGCCGTTGTCGCAGGTGGGGGCGATTGAAAATGCATCGCTGCGGACGTTGATCGAACGCGGCGGATGATTGGGATGACCGGGACGCAACAAACACATGCCCCGCCAGACAAGGCGGGCCGCTCCGCACCGATGGGGCGACAGAGAAGGAAAACGTCATGGGCTTGACCACCGCACTTTACACCGGCCGCACGGGCCTGACCGCCAACTCGTCCATGCTGGCGGTGACGGGTAACAACATCGCCAACGTGAACACCACGGCGTTCAAAGCCAGCCGCGCGGAGTTCGAGACGCTGATCTCGCAGACGCTCTCCAGCGGCTCGCCGCCCACGGGTGATCGGGGCGGGTCGAACCCGGCCCAGGTTGGCCTGGGCACGCGCCTCGCCAACAGCCGCGACTTCTCCAACGGCGCCCTGCAGCCGACCGGCCAGAGCACGGACATGGCGATCGAAGGCAACGGCTTTTTCATCGTCAACGCCGGCGGCGAGCATCGCTACACCCGCGCGGGCAACTTCACACTCGACCGCGACTTCAATCTCGTCAACCCCAACGGCGCCCTGGTTCAGGGCTACGGCATCGACGACAACTTCAATGTGCAGGAAGGCGCGCTCGGCAACATCAATATCCCGATGGGCGCGATGACGCTCGCCGAGGCCACTCAGACTGCCCGCTTCTCGGGCAACCTCAACGCCGGCGGCGACGTCGCCACGCAGGGCGCCCTCGTCAATACCCAGACCCTCTACGCCGACGCCATCGCGACCACCTTCGCCGACGACAACACCAACCTCGACCAGCTCTTCGGCGCCGACGGAACCGCCCTGTTCGCCGACGGCGACCTGATCCAGTTCAAAGGTGTCGCGAAGGACGGCAAGACCATGCCCGAACGCACCTTCGAGGTCGGGGCGAACGGCCTGCACGACGCCGACATGGACGGCCAGACCGTCGGCGACCTGACGACCTTCCTCCAGAGCGTGCTCGGCATCGACGACACCATCTCCGGTGGCGTGACCGTCAACAACGGCGTGATCAACATCGAAGGCAACACCGGCAGCACCAACGATCTCGACTTCGACCCCGCCGACCTGCTGGTCAACCCCAACACGCCCGGCGTCACCTCGCCGCTGACCTTCACCAAGGCTCAGGCCGCCGAAGGCGAATCCACCCGCACCACCTTCGTCGCCTACGACAGCCTGGGCAACGAAATGAGCGTCGACGTCAGCATGGTGCTGGAAGAAAAAACCAACGGCGGCACGCAGTGGCGCTACTACGCCCAGTCGTCGGACCACAGCGACCTGGACCGCAACATCGGCACGGGCGTGATGAGCTTCAACACGCGCGGCCGACTGGAGAACGTGACGGAAGAAAATATTCTCATCAACCGCGACGGCACGGGGGCGGTGAGTCCGCAACAGATCCAACTGCAGTTCAACGACGGCAGCGAATCGCTTTCCGCCTTCGCCGACACCAAAAGCCAGATTTCGCCCATTGCTCAGGACGGCTCGCCGCTGGGCACGCTCGCCGACTTTTCCCTGGCCGACGATGGCACGATCAAAGGCATCTTCTCCAACGGCCTGACGCGCGACCTCGGCCGACTGCCCGTGGCGATGTTCGTGAACAACGAGGGCTTGGAAGAAGTCGGCGGCAACCTGTTCAAGCAAACCGCCAACTCCGGCCAGGCCAGCCTTGTCAATGCGGGCACGGGCGGGGCCGGACGAACCGTGGGCGCTGCGCTGGAACAGTCCAACGTCGACCTCGCCAACGAGTTCATCAACCTCATCAGCGCCACCACCGGCTTCAGCGCCAGCTCGCGCGTGCTGACCACCAGCGACCGGCTGTTGCAGGAACTGATGACCGTCGTCCGATAAGCGAAGTTGCCCCTCCCCCCGAAGGCCGCGGGGTTTGAGCCTCGCTGCCTGGACCCGTGAGTTGAACTGATGATCACCGTGACGCGCTTCAGCGGGAAAAAATTCGTGGTCAACGCGGAACTGATCCGCACCATCGACGCCAACCCCGACACCACGATCACGCTGATCAATGGCGATCACCTTCTCGTCTGCGAGTCGATGGAGGAGGTGGTCAGGTTGGCCATCGAGTACGGCCAGACGTTACGCAAACTGCTGCCGCCGGGGTGAGGGGGCAGGTGTCAGGCGGCAGGCGTCAGGCGTCGGCGACGCCGCCAACGGCCCCCTGAGGGCTGACACCTGATCCCTGATTCCCGACGCCTGACGCCTGCGACTCAACGTCGTCCCACGAATGGGCCGATAAAGACTCTTGAACGGACACGCCTTGCTTTGAGGGACGGACGACGCGATGGATCTCGGGATCCTCTTTGGCTTCATCGGGACATGGGTGTTGATCGCCTGGGCCATTCTGGTCGGCGGCGATATCCGTCCGTTCATCAATGCCCAGAGCATCATCCTCGTCATCGGGGCGTCAGTCACCGTCATTTTCTTTGCCGTGCCGGCCCGGAACATCAAGAGCCTGATCGCCGTGGTGAAGAAGGGGTTTTTCCACAGCGCCAAGCCGGTTGAACAGCTTATTGACGATCTGGTGTCCTATGCCGAGGTCGCCCGCCGCGACGGCATTCTGTCGCTGGAGAACACGACCAAGGACATTGACGATCCGTTCATCGTCCGCGGCATCCAGATGGCCGTCGACGGCACGGACCCGGAGCTGATCGAGCAGATCATGGAGGCCGAGCTGGAGAACCTGATTGAACGGCACGAAGTGGGCAAGGGCATGCTCGACACGCTGGGCAAATATGCCCCCGCGTTCGGGATGATTGGCACGCTCATCGGCCTGGTGATCATGCTCGCCAACCTCGACGACCCTTCCGCCATCGGGCCCGGCATGGCGGTGGCGATCCTCACCACGCTTTACGGGGCGGTGATCGCCAACGCCATTGCGCTGCCGCTGGCCGACCGCCTGGCGAGCCGGTCGAGCGAGGAAGTGCTTTACAAGACGATCATTATCAAGGGCGTCATGGCGATCCAGAGCGGCGACAATCCGCGGATCGTCGAACAGAAGCTGCGCACCTTCCTCCCCCCCTCGGCCCGCAAGGAAACCGACGAAGAGGAACGCGACGCTGCGTAACTGTTAGCCGCGAAGCCAAGCGGAGGGCGGTTCAAATCCGACAAGCGCGCTCCGCTTCGCTTCGCGGCTAACACAGCTTGAAATCCATGGCCAAGCGCGAAAAAAAGCAGGAAGAAGGCGCTCCGTTGTGGGTCATGACCTACGGTGACATGATGTCGCTGCTGCTGGTGTTTTTCATCATGCTCGTCGCCCTCTCGGAAATCCCCGAGCAGGATGAGTTCGAAGCCCTCATGGCCGAGATCAAAAAGGCCTTCGGCATGCAGGGCGGCGGCGGCCGACTGCCCACCGACCAAGACCCGGAGTTGTCGCTGATCAAGCTGCTGGAACAGCTGCAGCTCCAGCAGCAGCGCGAGCCTGAGAAGTCGCACGTGGACGACCCGGGCATCGACGGCCGGGACACCACCGTTACGCAGGTCCGAGAAGGCATGCGATTTCTTGTCGGCGGACATATCACGTTCGAGCCCGGATCAGCCGATCTAACAGACGGGGCCCGGCGTCAATTGCGCCAGGTCGCCGACATGACGCGCGGCTATGAGAACATCATCGAGCTGCGTGGTCACGCCGCCGCCAGCGAACGCGAAATCGTTGGCAGGCCAGGCGATACGTTCAGCGACCTGTGGCTGCTCAGCCACGTTCGGGCCCACGCGGTGATGCGGTACCTCACCAGCGACGAGGTGGGCATTCGGCGGGATCGCATCCGCCTGATCGCCAACGCCGACCGTGAGCCGCTGGTGCAGCGTCGCTATGCGGGGCACCAGACCCAGCCCAACCGCCGGGTCGAAGTGCTTGTCACTGAAGCCCTTGTCGTCGAGTTCACGGAACCGAGCTCGGCCCACTAGCACGGACGCCGGCCGCGACGCCTGTGACCGAAAGAACGATTGCATCATGCCGGACAACGACCCCCAGACCGAAGAAAAACCCAAGGGCGGGTTTTCCATTAAGACGCTCCTGGTCCTCGTGGTGATCCTCGCGCTGGAAGGGGCTGCGATCTCGGCGGTGTTCCTGCTCAGCGGCGGCCCGGAAGATGCGCGCGCCCAAGGGGCTGCGGAGGATGCGGCCGCGCTCGCCGAGGAGCCGGTCGAGGTGCTGGTGATTGCCGACAAGTTTCAGAACACCCGTACTGGTCGGTCGTATCTCTACGACGCGGAAATCTACATCGTGACGCAGCGCCGCTACCGCGATTCGATCGAAAAGAGCATTGATTCGATGGACGCGCAGCTGACCAGCGACGTCGCGACGATTTTCCGCCGTGCCGAGCCGGCCCACCTGCTTGAGCCGGAGCTGGCGACCCTGACACGTCAGCTTGAAGCGGCGATGAACCGTCGGATCGGGCAGGACGAAGCGGGCGAGCCGTTGGTGCAGGAAGTGCTCGTGCGCAAGCTGATGCGGTTCCGCGGCGACATGTAAAGACGAAGTGGCAGGTTTTTGCGTTCAAGTTTCAGGTTGTGTCCCCGTGCGGCCCGATGGTGAACACGGACCTGCTCCGTGAAGCAGGCGCAGGCCTGTTACACGGGCGATGGACTTTTCACGCGAACGAGGACGATCATGGCCGATCAACCCCAGGGCAAGGACACGCCCGACCAAGCCGACGCGTCGCAGCCGACGCCTCCCGCCGACAAGGCGACATCCAACGCGGACGCCTCGGTGGATGAGGCACTCGAGGCGGCCAGCGCGTCGTTGGATGAAATCAAGGCGACTGTCGAAAGCTCGACAGGCGAACAGGGCGACGCCGACGCGGACATGGCGGAAGGCGATGCGGCCGCTCCGGGGGCGAGTCTGGACCTGCTCGGCGATGTCGAGTTGGACGTGATGATCGAGCTGGGCCGTACGGAGATGCTGGTCGAGGACGTGCTCAAGCTTCAGGCGGGCAGCGTGGTCGAGCTGGACAAGCTCGCGGGCGACCCGGTGGACGTGTACGTCAACGGCCGACTGGTGGCGCGCGGTGAGGTGCTGGTGCTCAACGACAATTTCTGTATTCGCATCAGCGAGGTGCTCGCCGACCTGGAACAGGAGGCCGAGGCCGCGGTGGAAGCGCAGCAGGTCGAAGCGAGCAAGGACAGTTAGCCGCGAAGCGCAGCGGAGCGGGACGCGCCTTCCGCGTTGAACATCGTTCCACGATTTTCCCCATCACAAATTACAGTTCGCCCCCCGCTTGTCGCCGATAGGTAACGACAGCGCGGCAAGCAATTGTTGCGCGTCCTGTCGCGAGCGGAGCTCGTGCGACGGGGGGTCATTGAAACGTCGGCGCTGGATGCGTCGAAGAGAAGTCACCGGCCATGGAGGGCCGAACGGTGCACGCGTGGACACATACCCTCGCTCTGGCCGGCGCGCTGTTGATCGGCAGCGCGGCCATGGGGGACGATGCGCAACCGCGACCTGCTTCGGCCAACGACAGCGCGTCGATGACCGTCGACCCGCCGACGCCCGACGCCGAAGCCACTCCGCCGACGAACCGTCGCGATCTGTCCGAACTCGCACGCGCCCTGGCGGAACCGCGAAACAACGTTGCCGACGCACCGCAGCGCGACGCCTCGGCCGACGAGCCCGCGGCGACGCCGACCTCCATCCTCACCGCGACGGACGAGGGCAACGCAACTGCCTCCGCCACGGATGTCGCTTCACGCGAAAATGAATCGCTCGGCGCGGCCAGTGACCGGCCACGCCAACAAAACGACAGCAGCGGCCTGTTCAGCGGCACCGGCTCGGCCACGCTCAACACCCTCACCGCCCTGGGTATCGTCATCGGCCTGATCCTGCTGCTGCGGTGGGGGTGGACGAAGTTCACCGGCCACCCGACCATCCGACCCAGCCCCCTCATCGAAGTGCTCGCCCGCACGCCCGTCGCCCCGCGCAACCACATCCTGCTCGTCCGCATCGGCAATCGCGTGCTCATCGTCGGCGATTCCGCAGCCGGCCTGCGCACCCTCGCCAGCGTCGACGACCCTGACGAGATCGCCGATCTGCTCACGGCCGTCACCGCTTCTCAGGAAAGCTCCGTCAGCAAGGGCTTTAACCAACTGCTCGGCCGATTCAACCATGACTACGACGGCGACGGCGAAACACCCACCGACCTCCGCTTCGACGATGAAGGCGGCGACGGCCGCGAACACCTTGTCGACCGTGCCCGCGACTCCATGAGCGGGCTGATGTCGCGCTTGCGCGTCATGGCCGGGAAGGGGGGCGGCTCGTGACCAGATTGCCCGTTCCACGTTTCAGAGTTCAGTCAGCCGCTTGCGGCTTAGCGATCCTGTGCTGCCTGCTGCTGTTCCCGACATCTGCATCGGCCCAGTCGGACGGCGAAAATCTCGACCCGTTCAACCCGCTCTCGATTCTCGAAAACGCCACGCGGGCCCTGCCGATCGACGGCGGAGAGGCGGCGGGCGAGGACGGCGACGGCGAGGGAACCACGCTCAGCGCCACGCTCTCGGTCATGCTGCTGTTGTCGGTGCTGTCGCTGGCGCCGGCGATCCTGGTGATGTGCACCAGCTTCACGCGCATCGTGGTGGTGCTGGCGCTGCTGCGGCAGGCGATTGGCACGCAGGCGCTGCCGCCGTCGCAGGTGATCGTCGGCCTGTCGCTGTTCATGACGTTTCTGGTGATGGCCCCGACGTTCGAGCGGATCAACACCCACGCGCTTCAGCCGTTGCAGAACAACGAGATCGGCGAACTGGAGGCGTGGGAAGCGGCGAAGCAGCCGGTGCGCGATTTCATGTTCGATCAGATCGAGTATGCGGGCAACTGGGACAATCTTTACATGATCCTGAATTACCGGGGGGTCGACACCAGTGAGCCTGAGAATCTCAGGCGGGCGGACGTGGACATGCTGTCGCTGATTCCCGCGTTCGTGCTCAGCGAGTTGAAGGTGGCGTTTCTGATCGGGTTCAGGCTGTACCTGCCGTTTCTGATTATCGACATGGTGGTGGCGAGCGTGTTGATCTCGATGGGCATGCTGATGCTGCCGCCGATCCTGATCAGCCTGCCGTTCAAGCTGCTGCTGTTTGTGCTGGTGGATGGGTGGATGCTCGTAGCGGGCAATCTGCTCAACAGCTTTGCCGTGCCGGGAGCGACGTAGCGATGACCTTGCGGAGAAGTAAGCAATGACTGTGGACCAGGCGATCGACGTCGTGCGTGAAGCACTGTCGTTGATGTTGATGCTCAGCTTCCCCATTCTCGCTGCGGCGCTGGTGGTGGGCCTGGTCGTGAGCATCATGCAGGCGGTGACGCAGGTGCAGGAGCAGACGCTGAGTTTCGTGCCCAAGATCCTGGGCATGGGGGCGATGGCGATCCTCGCGTTGCCCTGGATGACGTTGCAGCTGCTGGATTTCGCGGAGCGGATGTTCGCGGGTTATTAGCGTTTTTGGACGGTGGTGTTCGCACCACGCTTTTTTGAATGGCGAAGGTCATGGAGGACCAACTGATTGGGCGGCGACCTACGACCCCTGCTCGACCACCTGCCCGCGTGGCTGCTGGTGCTGTTCCGGCTCAGCGGCATCTTTCTGCTTGCGCCGGTGCTGGGCAGCCCGGCGGTACTGCGGCAGGTGAAGGTGTTTCTCGTGATCGGGCTGTCGTTCTGCGTCTATCCGATGCTGTTGGACCCGGGTCGGCCGTCGGCGGCGATGATCTCGCCGTTGATCGGGACCGAGCCGTCGCTGATCGGTCTCGTCGCGGCGATCGGGCTGGAACTGGCGATCGGCCTGGCGATCGGCTACTGCGCGAGCCTGCCGCTCATCGCCATGCAGATCGGCGGCCAGCTCATCGACCAGCAGGTGTTCCCCGGCTCGGCGGGCGTGTTCAACCCCGACCTCAACGAGCAATCCACCATCATGGGCGAGATGATGTTCCTCACCGCCCTGGCGATCTTCGTCATCCTCGGCGGCATCCAGGCGATGCTCGCCGCGCTGATCGGCAGCTTCGACCATATTCCCCCCGGCGGGTTCACGGATTTCGACTCGATGCTGCACCTGGTCGTGGGCATGCTCACCTCCGCGTTCGAGATCGGCTTGCGCATCGCGGCGCCGCTGTTGTGCCTGATCTTTCTGGAAACACTGGCGATGGGCTTCATCGCCCGCACCGTGCCGGGGATCAACATCCTGAGCATCGGCTTCGCCATCCGCACCGTCATTGGCGGCATCGTGCTGGTGATGGGGATGAGCGTGATGGTGGGCATCTACATCGACGGCCTGCAGGACATGATGCGACGCCTGCTCGGCATCTTTGCGTGGTAGGGGCAGGCGGCAGAGGACAGACGGCAGAGGGCGGTGCAAACACGCCCCGCGAACGAGAAACGCTTTAACGAATTATGGCTGAGAACAACACGGCTGCTGAAAAGACTGAGGCGCCTACGCCGCGCAAGCGAGAGGAGGCCCGCCGCGAAGGCAACGTGCCCAAGAGCACGGACCTGAACGCTGCGTGCGCCCTGCTGGCGGCGACGGTGCTGCTGTACCTGCTTGGCCAGCGGATGTTCGGCGGGCTCAAGACGTCGCTGGAGGTGTTGCTGTCGGCGTCGCATGCGGGCAACCCGACCCGGCCGGACGACCTGCACGCCATGGGGGCTTTCGTTCTGCAGATCATGACCTCGGCGGTGCTGCCGTTGATCGTCGCCATCGGCGCGGTGGTGCTGCTGGTGGCGGTGGGGCAGGTGGGCTTCCTGGTCACGCTCAAGCCGATCACGCCGCAGTTCAGCAAGCTCTCACCCCTGCAAGGCGTGAAAAACCTGGTCAATGCCCGGGCGGCAATGCGGTTTGTCATGAGCCTGGGCAAGCTGGTCGCCATCGCGGCCGTGGCGGTGTTCCTGATCTACCACGACCTGCCCAAAATCCTGGTCCTCCCCGAGCTCTCGGCCGGTCAGGCTTTCGCCGTTTCATGCCAGCTCACCTTCGGCCTCGCCATCAAGCTTGCGGCGCTGCTGATCATCCTTGCGATTCTCGACTACGCCTTCCAGCGCGTTCAGCACGAACGCGAACTGCGCATGAGCAAGCAGGAGGTCAAGGAGGAGATGAAGCGCATGGAAGGCGACCCGCTCGTCAAGCAGCGCCGATCGCGCGTCGCCCGCCAACTCGCCATGCAGCGCACCGCTCAGCAGGTGCCCCAGGCCGACGTCATCGTGACCAACCCGACGCACCTGGCGATCGCGCTGAAATACGACGCGCAGAGCATGCGGGCGCCGAAGGTGGTCGCCAAGGGTGCGGACTTTCTCGCCATGCGCATCCGACAGATCGGCTCGCTGCACGGTATCCCGATCATCGAACGCAAACCCTTGGCCCGGGCGCTCTACAGCAGCGTCGACGTCGGCCAGGAAGTGCCCCCGGAACACTACACCGCCGTGGCGGAAATCATGGCGTACGTCTACCGCCTCAGCGGCCGCAAGAGCGCGTGAGGCGAGGGAGAGTTAGCCGCAAATGGACGCTAATGAACGCGAATTGATCGAGCAGGCAGCGAAGCGCGTGATTGGTGCGGCCT
Organism: Phycisphaeraceae bacterium; assembly: GCA_040905565.1. Lineage (GTDB taxonomy): Bacteria > Planctomycetota > Phycisphaerae > Phycisphaerales > Zrk34 > JBBDRF01. The sequence goes on from JBBDRF010000076.1 coordinate 15,859, forward strand.
ACGAGGTAAGCAACGTCTTGGGAACAGGATTTCTGGAGAAGGTTTATGAGAATGCGCTGGTCCATGAGTTACGGGCGAATGGAATTCGGGTCGAAGCACAAAAAGCAGTGCCCGTCTTCTACAAGCGCTGCCGTGTGGGTGATTACTTCGCCGACTTGCTGGTGGAAAACAGATTGATCGTAGAGCTGAAATGTGTCGAGTCACTGGCTGGTGAGCATTTAGCTCAATGTCTCAATTACCTGCGTGCAACGAATGCACACTTGGCATTGCTCCTGAATTTCCAGCATTCACGCGTACAGGTAAAGCGCGTGGTGCGTGAGCTTTAATGACTATGTATTTGCGTTTATTCGCGTGCATTTGCGGCTAAATAAATGCCCAAGCAACCCGCCAACTCGTTGAACATGGCCGGCGCCGCCGCGTTCGTA
>JBBDRF010000077.1:0-53783 GCA_040905565.1 Phycisphaeraceae bacterium
GGACCCACGGCGTTACGCCGTGGGCTTCGTGCTCGGAAAATACATCGCGGGGGTTTCGGGATCGACTGGACAAGTGGTCCGGGATGGGTCATAATGAAGTAATCATCCGAGGGGAAGTTTTCGTCGGAAGCACGTTGATGGGCCGGGTTGACCATTCGATCGCATGAGAAGACCTCCGCGCCTGATCGAATTTTCACCAGTTGCCTGCCGGTGTGCGCCCTTTGGATGGTCGGGCGAAACCGTTTCCGACAAACTCGAAAATTTAGTGATTACATGAACCGACGGACAGGTGTTATCGACCTGTCACAGACGGCTGATGGTCGTTTGCGACGGTTGGAAAAGACGCTGTTAGAGAGGCCTGACGATCCGATCGTACCAGCGCGACTGGTGGATCGCTTTCAGCTGCGCACTGGGATGGCCATCACGTGCGACATCGGCAGCCGCCGAGGGCCGGAGAGCTCGGGCAAGCGTAAAAAGAAGAAGTCCAAGCAGGCGCGGGAGTTAGCTGCTGCGCCGCGGGTTGAGGACATTGTGGAGATCGAGGGGGAGCCGGCGAACGAGTACCAGGCTCCGCCGTTGCTGGAGACGCGGACGAGTATCGATCCGCAGCCCTGGCTGAAGCTGGAGTACCCCGATTGTCCGCCCGCCTGCCGCTTGATCGACCTGTTCTGCCCGATCGGGTACGGCCAGCGTGGGCTGATCGTCTCGCCGCCGAAGGCCGGTAAGACGATGCTTTTGCAGCAGATCGCGAAGTCGGTCAGCAAGAATCATCCCGAGATGGTCGTCTGGGCGCTGCTGATTGATGAGCGTCCGGAGGAGGTCACCGACTTCCGCCGAAACGTGCCCTGCGAGGTGTACGCTTCGAGCAACGATCACACCGCCGATCGGCACGTGAACCTGGCGATCATGACGATCGAGCGCGCCAAACGTCTCGCTGAACAGGGCAAGGACGTGGTGATTGTGCTGGATTCGCTGACGAGGCTGGGCCGGGCGTTCAACACGGCGCCGGGCATGGCGAACACCGGTCGGACGCTCAGCGGCGGCCTCGATGCGGGGGCGCTCAGTGTGCCCAAGCAGCTGTTCGGCGCAGCCCGGAACACCGAGGAAGCCGGCTCGCTGACCATCCTCGCCACCTGCCTGGTCGACACCGGCAGCCGAGGCGATCAGGTCATCTTCGAAGAGTTCAAAGGCACGGGCAACATGGAGATGATTCTCGATCGCGAGATCGCCAATCAGCGTGTCTACCCGGCCATCAACCTCGCTGCTTCAGGGACGCGGAAGGAACATCTGCTGCTGGATGAGCAGACGCTGGCGACGACGACGGCCCTGCGCCGACGCTTGCTGAGCATGCCCGCGCTGCAGCAGGTCGAGCAGCTGCTCAAAGCGGTGGAACACTTCAAAACCAACGACGAACTCGTCGGCAAAAACCAACCCGCCTCAGCGCGGTAAAACGTCCGCAGTGGCGCGGTTGTCAGCGACCTGCGACGCGTAGCGTCGCGGCTGTTTTGCGGCGCGCGGTTAGCCGCGACGCTACGCGTCGCAGGGGATGGCGCGGAAAGGTGGGGGGGTCAGGGCTCGCGGCGTTGTTCGGTGGCGGTGTGCAGGACCTTCTTCTCACGGCGGGTGAGGCTCTGCAGGCCCTGGCGGGCGACCTTATCGAGGATGCGGTCGACCTCCCGCTCAAGCTCGCGGGTCTGCTCAAGGCGACGGCGCACGCGCTTCTGCTGCAGGCGGTGGACCATCCCCCGCGGTGCCACTTTGTGCCAGGGCATGCGGTCGACGAAGTTCAGCCAGTGTGCGTTTTTAATCAGCAGGAAGCCTAGCGCTGCCCCGCCGAGGTGGGCCGCTTCGCCGCCGGCATTGCGAGCACCGGCGATGAGTGAAAACGCAGCGATGCCGAGAATGATGAACGCCAGTGTGCGAAGTTGTAACGGGAACACGCCCCAGACGTGAACGACCTGTGCGGGGTAGAGCACGGCACAGGCGATGAGGGTGCCGTAGACGCTGCCGGACGCGCCGACGAGGGGCATGTCGGGGGTGGTATTGAGCAGGCCCGGCACGAATGAAAAGATGCTGTAGATGACGGCGGCGGCGCAGCCGCAGAGCAGGTAGAACGCGAGGAAGCGTCTGCTGCCGAGGTACTGTTCGATGAGCGGGCCGAAGAAGTACAGCACGATCATGTTGAAGAGGATGTGGAGCAAGCTCGAGGGCGAGTGGAGGAACTGGTAGGTGACGAAGCGCCAGACCTGGCCGCCGTAGATGGCCTGTTCGATGTTGAAGTTGCCCCAGACGAAGGGCGAGAAGGCGGCGGCGCGGTTGCTGCCGAGCGTGATCATCACGATCAGATGGACGACAACATTGATACCGATGAGCCAGATGGTGACGGAGCCGCCGAAGCTGCGTCTGCCGAACATCGGGCCGGAGCCGGTGGGTTCATGGCGGTAAGGTCGGTCGTAATATCCCATTGGGGTGACTCTAGGGCGCGGCGGGAGGAGCGGCCATGCGGCATCTCCCCGATGTACCCTCGGTTTTGCCTTATTTCTCGGTGAAAAGCTGTTGAAAAAGGATCATTGCGATGGTCTTCGCGTCTTCGATTTCGCCGTTTTGGATCATTTCCAGCACGCGCTTCCGGGGAATGGTTTCGACGGTGATGTGCTCGCCGTCCTCAAGCTGCTGCCCTTCGTGGTGGAGCCCGGTCGCCAGGAAGGCGTGCATGCGTTCGTTGCAGATGCCGGGCGTGGTGTAGAAGGAAGTCAGTTGTTTTATCGTATCCGCTCGATAGCCGGTTTCCTCGAGCAGTTCACGGCCGGCGCAGTCGGCAGGATCCTCGCCGGCCTCCAGCGTGCCCGCCGGCAACTCGTAAATTTCCTTGCCCACGGCGAAACGCTGATTGCGGATCAGCACCAGTTCGTCGTCGGCGGTGAGCGCCAGAATCACGACGGCCCCGCTATGGACCACGATCTCCCGGTGTAGCGTGGCACCGGATCGGCCGACGAGATCGACGACGTCGACGGCGAACTTCGTGCCTTCGAAGACACGCTCACGGTTGTGAACACGATGATCTAACTCGCCCATGGCCGCAGTTTACCACATGACGCGAAGTGCGTTGGGCGGGGCGCATGATAGCCGCGAGACTACGTCTCGCAGGACCCCCTTTTCCTGCGAGACGTAGTCTCGCGGCTATTATTTTGCCTTGCGGCGTGAAAAAAGCCCGACCGGTTGTGTGACCGGGCGGGCTTTGGCTGAGTTGCGATGGTGCGGCCTGGCGTCAGGTCGCTTCCGGCTCGATGGTGACGGTCAGGCCCTTGCTGACGAACTGCTGCTGATACAGCTCAGCTCGTTCCTTGTGCGTCAGCACCAGCAGGGCGGTGCCGCTTGCGTGGGCTTCCTGCATGCGGCCACGCGCATCGGGCCAGTTCAACGGCGTGAGCTGGAACACGGTTCGCGTGACGTAGTCCATCGAGTTGCGGTCATCATTATGAAGCAACACTCGGTACGGAGGCAGTTGTTGCGGTTTAGGCGGCGGGGCCTTGGGCTGCTGGTGCCCTCTCTCCGTCGAGTGTTCAGAAGCGTTGGTTTTTGGACGTGCCATGACGTTCTTCCCCCTTCCACTGGATCCAACAACAAACATGATAGGCGTCGAATCGGCCAGGGGGGGAGCCGATCGCACCGGTTTAGACAATTGCGAGGCCGATTAATCGGTCTGCGTCTGATCCTCGTCCTGATCCTCGTCCTGCGGCGGCTGATCGTCCTGCGGCTCGACCCGCTCAAGCTCGGCGTCGGGCAGGGGCGGCTCCTCCACGGGCGTGAAGGTGGCATCCTGAATCTCCGCCTCTTCAATCTCGCGCATCTCCACCCGCATGTAAACGGGGTTGCCCGAGAGCTTCACCCGCTCATCGAGGCTGCCGAACCGGGAGCTGGTCTCGAAGAGATTCCAGCGCATGGCATCAGCGGGCTCGGCGCCGGTGTATTCTGATTGGGTCCAGGTGGTGGGCTGCTCAAAATCGACCACAAGCGTTTCGCCGACGGGGATATCCATCGACCAGACGGTTTCGCCGTTGGTTGAGTCGACGAGGGTGAGCCTCTTGGGATGCTGCGTGGTGGAGGAGATGTTGTGCCGATCGAGGCTCATGCCGTACGGTGCCTTGACGCAGCCCTGGAGTCCGGCGGCGGCGAGCAAAGTCAACGCGAGCAGTTGGGGAAGCTTCATAACGCCCTCTTTAGGTGGTGATTCAAAGTCAGTTGCCTATACAATAGGGATTCAACCCAGCGAGGCCAATCATGGACAAGAACTCTGGTGAGCCCCAGTCGACAGGACGCCGTCGTTTCTTTCGGCAATTTCTTGCCTCGGCGATAGACGGCGTGGAAGAACTTGGCCGAGGTTTGAACGAGGCGAAGCGCGAAATCGAGGCCCAGCGTCAGGCGTGGCAGCAGCCTCAGCCCCGGTACGACACGACGCACTGGACGCCTCCGGAGCGCTACGGCCCGCCCTGGCCGCCGCCTTACGGCCCGCCGATTCCCAAGGCGGTGCGGCAGAACCTGCGCAAACTGCAGGAATATTACTACACGACCGATACGGTCTCCCGCGGGGAGGCTTGAGCGGGCCCCCAGAGCGTTGAAGACGAGCCGCGACCGTGAGGGAGCGGACCCGCGCCCGACCGCGACAGGACGATCGGCATTGCAGCAAAGTACCCGGACGTTGCTTGCAGATGCGGCCGTTTGGCTGCCCCCAGCGCACAACCGCTCCCTTACGGTCGCGGCTCGTATGGCGGCTGGTGTTGCATCTGTCGGCTGCATCAAACTCAACGTCGAACCCCCGATTCGTGGCGAGGTGCAAAAGGCCAATCGCCTGACGCCGCCATTGTACCCCCCTTGATGCGGCACGTCTTAAAACATTCTGACTGAGACGATGACCAGCAGCGCGAAGACGAAGCCGAAGAGCCCGCCGCCGAGGAGCCAGCGGATGGCCTGGTCGAGTTTTCGGAACTTCGCGTCGGCGACCACGCTGTTGTGGTAGATCATGGTGGTCAGCTCGTCGACGGCGTCGTCGGGCTCGAGGTTTTCCATCATGGCTTTGTATTGATCCATCGGCATGTGCGCGATGGACTGGAAAAAGAAGGGCGAGGGGGCGGCTTGTTCGTGGTTGAGGATGCGCGGGCGGACGACGCTGATCATCTTCATCATCGCGACGGTGAGGCAGCCGATGCAGATGGCGTACATGGCGACGACGGCGGAGAAGGCTGCGAGCCCGCTGCCGCCCTGATCGAGGTAGCCCTTGAGCACCCCGATCGTCGGGGGCAGCCCGATGAAAGTGGCCCCGAACAGCCCCAGACCGATGCGCATGAGAAACCGGGCCTTGCGGTCGGCCATCTGCACGAATTCGAGCGTCATCCGCAGTTGATACTCGCAGACAGCGAGGCGGTTGAGCGTCGGTTTTTCCAGTTGTTCAGGGGCCTGCGTCGACATGCCGGCCAATATAGAGCATCACAGGCACAAGCGGGAGGGTTTTTCGCGAAGCCCCGCCTGCTAACCGCTTCTTGCGATGGCTGCGGCACGGGTTATCATGGCCGATTCCCTTCCTTACCCCTTTTGATATGACACGAGGAACTGCCATGCCCGCTCCGCTGACGTTCAAGCAACGCGTGATGACGCCCGGCCCCACCGATGTGCCCCCCGAAGTGCTGCTGGAAATGGCGCAGCCGATCATCCACCATCGCACCAAGGCCTTCCAGGCGATCTTCCAGGAACTCAGCGAATCGCTGCAACGGCTGTTCCGCACGACCGGACCGGTCCTCTCCATCGCAGGTTCGGGCACGACGGCCTTTGAAGCGGCGCAGATCAGCCTCATGCCGCCCGGCGGTAAGGCGCTGACCATCGCCGGCGGCAAGTTCGGCGAACGCTGGCAGGATATTTACGACACGTACGGCATCGAGCAGATCAAGCTCGACGTCCCCTGGGGCGAAGCGGCCGACCCGGCCAAGGTCGAGCAGATCCTCAAAGACAATCCCGATATTCAGATCGTGACGCTGGTGCACAGCGAAACGTCGACGGCCACGGCCAGCGATGCGAAGAAGATCGCGGAGATCGTGAGCAAGACCGATGCGCTGCTGCTGCTCGATGCGATTACCGCCGTCGGGGCCCTGCCGGTGGATCAGGATGCGTGGGGGATTGATGTGCTGGTGACCGGTTCGCAGAAGGCGATGATGCTGCCGCCGGGGCTCGGGTTCGTGGGACTGGGCCAGCGGGCGATCAAACGGCTGGAAGAGACGAAGGGGCTGCCCGCGTACAACCTCGATCTGCGTCGCTGGCTCAAGAGCTACAAGAGCAACGATGTGCCGTTCACGCCGCCGGTGAGCCTGATTCGCGGTCAGCGTGTGGCATTGCAGATCGTTGAGAAGGTCGGCCTGGAGAACGTCTGGCTGCGGACGGCGGCGCTGGCCAAGGCGACGCGAGCAGCGTTCGAGGCGATGGGCCTGACGCTTGTGAGCAAGAGCCCCAGCGACAGCGTCAGCGGGGCTTACTATCCCGAGGGCATCGAAGATGGTGCGTTCCGCAAGGCGATGCGCGAGACGCACGGCATTCATATGGCGGGCGGGCAGGACGGCCGCGGGGCGAAGTGGAAGGGCAAAATCTTCCGCCTGAATCACATGGGGTACGTCGATGCGGGCGACACACTGGCGGCACTGCAGGCCATCGAAGCGGAGTTCGTCGCAGCCGGTGCGGTGAAGACGCCGGCCGGCACCGCACTCGCCGCGGCAGGCAAGGTGATGGCGGAAGCGTAAAACTCGCGCACCACACAAATGACCCCCGAAGCCCACGGCGTGACGTCGTGGGCTTTTTTATTTCGGTGCGACCAGCCCCGCCGCCCCGATGAAGCCGGCGTCGTTGCCGAGGCTTGCGAGCTTGAGGACGACCTGCTCGGGCCTGATGGTCCAGGTTTGAGCATCGAAAACTTTGCGGACGCGGTCGGTGAGGGTTGCTCCGGCTGCGACGACGCCGCCGCCTAGCACGATGACCTGCGGATCGAAGATGCGGACAAGGTTCACGCACGCCACGCCGAGGTAATCGGCGAACGTGTCGAGCACTTCGACGGAAACGGCGTCGCCTTGCTGGGCAGCTTCGAAGACGTCTTTGCTGGTGGGGTTGGCGGGGAGCTGTGACGACCGGCCTTCATCGAGCAGGCGCTGGGCATCGCGGGCGATGGCGTTGGCGCTGGCGTACTGTTCGAGGCACCCGAGCTGACCGCAGGGGCACGGCCGACCGTTGATCTGCATGATCATGTGGCCCAGCTCGGTGCCGGCGTTGTGGGCCCCGGCGAACAGTTCACCGGCGATGATGATCCCGCCGCCGACGCCCGTGCCGAGCGTGAGCAGGATCATGTCCGACGCCTCTTCGCCGGCCCCGGTCCAGAACTCGCCGTAGGCGGCGACGTTCGCATCGTTGAAGACCCGAATGGGCCGATCGAGTCTGGCTTTGAGCTCGTCACGCAGGGGAATGTTCACCCAACCCTTGAGGTTCGGCGCGCCCAGCACGACGGCACACTCGGCATCGGTGGGCCCGGGCGTGCCGACGCCGACGGCGGAGATCTCGGTCATCTGCACGCCGGCTTCTTCTGCGAGGGTGCGTGAAAGTTCGGCCATGCGATCCATCACGTGGGCGGGGCCCTGGTCGGCTTCGGTGGCGATGGAGCGCTTGGCGAGCACCTCAGCTTTGCTGTTGAGCAGGCCGCCTTTGATGTTCGTGCCGCCGAGGTCCAATCCGATCTGATAGCTCAAGAGTCGTCTCCGCGAAGCGCGCCTTTGTGGAAGCCCCCGGTTGGGGGCGGGGCGATTTAATGGGGAGCATGATAGCTGATACGCTGGCGACGTAACAGCACCGGTGCCTATAATGGGGTTCTCCCGATAGACGTTGCGTTTCTTGATCCAACGGCTGCTTCGCGCAGTCACCGGAGGTTTTTGACCATGTTGTGGCAGGCCCCATTGCCCAAGCGTTACGCCGCGATGAGCGAGCAGGAACTCGATGCCGCCATCCGTGCGCGCAAAGCCGAACTCGGGCACGATCTGGTGATCCTCGGCCACCACTATCAGCAGGATGAAGTGGTCAATCACGCCGACTTCACCGGCGATTCGTTCAAACTTTCGCAGCTGGCGGCGGAGAAAGTCCGTGAAGCGGGCAGCAAATACGTCGTGTTCTGCGGCGTGCATTTCATGGCCGAGTCGGCGGATATCCTCACGCCTGAAGATGTCGCCGTGATACTGCCCGATCTCAGTGCCGGCTGCTCGATGGCGGACATGGCGCAGATCGACGACGTGCGCGATGCGTGGGACCAGATTCACGAGGTGCTTGAGGAAGAGAAATTCCACGGCCGCGTCATCCCCATCACGTACATGAACTCCGCAGCGGACATCAAGGCGTTCGTCGGCGAGCACGGCGGGGCGGTCTGCACGTCGTCCAATGCGCGGGCGGTGCTGGAGTGGGCGTTCGCAGGGGGCACGCAGCCGCTTGAACCGGGCGAGCAGATCAAGGTGATGTTCTTCCCCGATCAGCACCTGGGGCGCAACACCGCTGCGGACCTCGGCTACGACATCGACACGCAGATGACCCTCTGGGCCCCGCGGTCACCGATGCCCCTCGGCGGCACCGACGAAGCGGCCATCGTCCGCAGCAGCGTCATCCTCTGGAAGGGCCATTGCTCGGTGCACAAACTGTTTCGGCCTGAGCATGTCGACGAACTTAAAGCTCACGATCCGGAGATGACCATCATCGTGCATCCGGAGTGCGATCACGAGGTTGTCGCCAAGGCCGATATGGCCGGCTCGACCGAGGCGATCATCAAGGCGATTCGCGAGGCGGAGCCGGGCAGCCGTTGGGCGATCGGCACGGAGGTGCATCTGGTGAATCGGCTGGCGAAGGAAGCGGCTGAGCGCGATGTGCATGTCCGCATCCTTTCCGATTGCCAGTGCCTTTGCACGACGATGTACCGGATCGATCCCCAGCACCTGCTCTGGACGCTGGATAATCTGGCGGAGGGGCAGGTTGTGAATCAGATCAAAGTCGACCCCGCCACGCGTCGATGGTCACTGACAGCGCTTGAAAGAATGCTGACGATCACGCAGCGCCCAGCCGCGACACCGGCGTGATCCCCGCTTACAGTGATTGATGTCGGGGCGCGCAGGGGACGGCAGGCGGGGGAGCCGGACCGTCCCCCAGTATCGCCCCGCAAAGGGGCTTTGACGATGTTTTCTGAAGACGAACCACCACGCGTTTCCCAAACTGATAACGCCTCGCAGCAGCGACGTGAACCCTCCAAAACAACCGAACCTTCGCGGAAACGGCGACGCTGGTTCTGGCCGGCTGTGATCGGCGGCGGGGTGCTGGTGGCCTTGCTGATTGTGGTGGCGTTGATTCCGACGCTGCTTTCGACAGGGCCCGGCTCGCGGTACATCGCTGGGCAGGTGAGCGACGGCATTCAGGGCGAGGTACGCATCGGCACGCTGTCGCTCAGCTGGTTCGGGGCGCAAAGCGCGGGCGATGTGGTTGTGCTTGATGCGCAGGGTCGGGAGACGCTGCAGATCGATCAGGCGGACACGCAGCTGAGCGTCTGGAACGCGATGCGTGGTAACTATCATTTGGGCCGCACGCAGCTGACGGGGGTCCGCGCGGATGTGATCGTGGATGAAGCAGGCGAGAATAACCTGGCGCAGGCGCTGAGTGGCGATGAGCCCGCCGATCCGGATGCTCAGGCCACGGTGCCGCGTTCGCTGCGGTTTGATCTCTCGCTTGCCGAGGCGCAGGTAACGCTGCACACGCCCGACGTGCCTGAGCCGATTGTGTTTGAGGACATCGACGGCGAAGCGGCGATGGCTTCGCTTCAGGATCCGCTCAGCGTGCAACTGGCGGGGCGTTCAAGGCTCGGCGACGCGGCGGGATCGTTCTCGGCCGACGGCCGAATCGCGAACCTCTTCGCAGACGACGGCACGGTGACATTCGCCAACGCGACGGGGGCCGGCACCGCCGAGGCGGACGATCTACCCGTGCCCGGCATTGATCGACTGGTGGGCATGGAGGGGCTGCTGACCGACGCGCTGGGCGACCTGGCGAACCTTTCGCTGACGGTGGATACCGAGGCTGCTCAGCCGCAGTTCGCCTTCGCCGCCCAGACGCCGCGCCTTCGGACGCAGTTCACGGGGGTGGTTAACGATCAGGGTGCCGCTGCCATCGATGAGCCGGCGAACGTGAACATGGATCTCAACCCCGAACTCGCCCAGCGGCTGTTCGGCCTTGAGCTCACCGAGCCGGTTCCTGTCGAGCTTCAGCTGACTGATCTCCGCACGCCGGTCGCCGGCTTCGATCCCAATCGCACCGCGGTCACCGGCACCGTCCGTATCCTGCAGCCGGCCGAATTCCTCGACGAACAGCAACGCCCCGTCACGCTCACCAGCCTCGAAGCAGCCATCGCCAGCACGAACATCGCCGAGGCGTTGGAACTGGAGCTGACGGCGGAGCTGGATGTCGAGGACGAGCAGGGCGACGTGCAATTGGCGGGGACCATCAACGATCTTTACAACGCCGAGGGCCAGCTGCAGTGGGATCAGGTGCAGGCGGATCTGGTGGCGCAGGTGAATAATCTGCCGACCGTGTTCGTCGATCGCCTGGCGCAGCAGGACGGGTTGCTGCTCGAAGCGCTCGGCGACCGCTTCAGCCTGCGTGCTGAGACCGAATCCGTCGGGGCGGATCAGATCGCGGCGCAGCTGACGCTCACTTCGCCCCGGCTGACGACGGAGACGCTGAACCTGGCCGTCGATGCGGACTGGATCACGCTCACCGAGCCGGTCGGAGCGGAGATGCTGATCGCGCCGCGGGTCGCCTCGGCGATCGTCGGTGCGGTGACGCTGGCGGAGCCCGAGCCGGCGGACATGATCCTCCGCACGTTGCGAGCTCCAAGGCCGGCGGCAGGCGAACCGTTCTTCCAGCCGGCCCGCACGCAGATTGATTTTGAGTTGGCGGCTCAGCGTCCGGTGCATCTGCTGGATGTGCCTGAGCTGGAAGAGGCGATGGCGGAGAATCTTAATGTGCAGCTAGCTGGCCCGTCGCTGGCGGACCTCCGCCTGACGCTGCGCGCTTTGCTTGATGACGTGGACGACCCGGCGGGGCAGATCACCACGCTGGCCGGCTCGCCGATCGATGCGGTGCTGCAGGTGGACACCGGCGTGACCGACGCGGGCCTTGGTGATCTCGCGACCGTTCTCACCCTTGATGCCGACCTGCTTGACGCCCAGTTCGTGGGCACCATCGCCCAGGGCTGGAGTGCTGTCACGGTCACCGAGCCGTCGACACTGAACATGCTGATTACCCGCGAGATGCTCGCCGCTTTCGATCTTGAAGAGCAGGTTGATCAGGCGATGCTTTCGGGGCCGTTGCAGCTGGCGATGACGGTTGATCAGCTTCGGATGCCGTTGCCGCTTGAGATGGCGCAGCTGGAGATGGAGGCCGTGGCCGATGTGACGGCTCAGCAGCCGGGGCAGCGGAGCGACGCGTTCGTTGTGTGGCTCGGTGAGCAGGCGCGGGTGAACGTTCAGGCCCAGCCTGCGGGCGATCAGCAGAGTCGGCTGGCGCTGGCTATCAACGCCGACCGGATGCAGGGCGATCTGCTGGCGGACTTCACGCAGGTTGAGGAACGTACAGCAGTCACGTTGGTCGAACCCGCCACATTCCAGGCCACGCTCAGCGAGGCAGCCGTCGCCGCATTGAATGCGATGCAGGGGGAAGACGCGGAGCCGTTGCTGATCGGCGAGACGGCGGTGACGCTTGCGCTGACGGAGCTTGACGGGCAGGTGCAGCCGCTGCTTTGGACGAGTCTGACAGCCGAGGCCGAGATGACATCGGACCGTGTCCAGTTGGCCGCCGGCGCTCTGCCGGGGCAGGAGCAGGTGGGCCAGGTGGAGGGGGTGGTGGTTGAGGATCTGCGATCGCAGTTGCGTTTCAACGGCGCGCAGAATCAGGCACAGCTGCAGTTGAGCGGGACCACGTGGGTGGCTGACCAGGCGGAGCCGGGCAGCTTGCAGATCGACGCGGTCGCTGAGCAGATCATCGTGGACAACGAACTGGCGCTCGCCGATGCGGACATCCAGGCGGAGATGCAGCTTGAGCAGGTGCCGACGCGGCTGGTGGCGGGGTTCATTGAATATCAGCCGCTGGTGCCGTTGCTGGGCCCGCTGGCGAACCTGACAGCGACGGGCGAGTGGGACGGTTTCCCGCCGCGTGAGGGTGTGGTGGATGCGGAGATTCAGTCGGCGAATCTCACCGCCGACCTGCCGTTCCGCGTGACCGACGGCATCCTTGAACTCGTCCGCCCCGCACGCTCGGTGCTGACCGTGACGCCCGAAGCCTACGACGCCGTCATGGCCCCCGAGCCCGCAGACGAAGCGCCGGCCCCGGGTGCCGAGGCTCCCCCTCAACCGCAAGACCCGCAGCAACCGCCGCTGGGCACGCTCACCGAGCCCGGCGACATCCAGCTTGAACTGCAAAGCCTGCGCTGGCCGCTGCCGACGATGAACGGTGGCGAGGAAGTCGAACCGCGTGAGGCGACACAGCTTTCGTTCGTCGGCGCCCTCAGCAGCGAAGCCCTCACGTTCGCAAGCACCGGTCCCGACGAAGCCCCCGCCACGCTGAGTTTCAACCTGCAGTTCGATGGTGAAGATCTCAGCCAGCCGTCGCCGTACCAGTTCACGGGACAGATTCAGCCGGCGGCACCGCGCTTCGTCGAAGGCGATCAACCGCAGCAGCCGCAGCAGCCGCAACTTCCAGAGCAGCCGGCCGAAGAAGAGGACGGCGTCGCGGCGATCCCCACACCCGAGGGCTCGTTCCAGTTCGCCGGCACCGTGGCCAACCTCGTCGACAGCCTCGGCCAACCCACCCTTGACGCGATGCGGGTCGACCTGCAAGGCGAGGCGAACGACCTGCCCGTCGGCTGGCTCGATCAGTGGACCGCACAGGAGGGCATGTTGCTCGCCACGCTGGGCCCGCAGCTCGATCTGGAAGTTTCCGGGCAACTGCAGCAGTTCACCGGGCCCATCTCGCTGTTGGCGACCTCGACCAACGGCAGCGCGACCGTCGTCGGCAATCTGCAGGACGGCGTGTTCCAGCCCACGCAGCCGATCACCGCGTCTCTTCAGGTGACGCAGCAGATGGGCGACCGGGTGCTCCGCAGCATCCACCCGATCTTCGAAACCGCCGTCAGCGGGCCCGATCCCATCGCGCTGAACATCCCCGTGCAGGGCGTCAGCATTCCGGTGCAGCCGTTCGACCTGACGCAGGCGAATATCCCCGTCGCCAACCTCGCGGTGGGGCAACTGTCGATGCGGCAGGGCGGCACGCTGGCGGCTGTCCTGACCGGGCTCGAACGGCTGGTTCGGCAGGATCTCGAAGCCGGTGAGATTGTCGAAGCGTGGTTCACGCCGGCTGTGTTCGAACTCAGCAACGGGCAGCTGCGCTACCAGCGCCGGCTGGACATCCTCCTCGATCAACGCATTCAGCTGGCGACGTGGGGGCAGATCGATCTGGCTAATAACACCGTCGATCTGTCGCTGGGGCTGCCTGCGGCGATGCTCGAGCGGATGTTCGGCGTCGATGTGCCCGAGGGCTCGGTGTTCACGATCCCTATGCGAGGCAACCTTGAGGGCGTGCCGCAGATGGACTGGGGCCGGGCCGCGACGGACATGGGGCGACTCGTTGGCCAAGCGGAACTCGCGGAGCAGTCGCCGATCGCGGGGGCGATTCTGGGCGACGTGTTCTCGGAGATTCTCGAAACCCAGCCGCCGCCGCCTTCCGTTTCGCCGCTTCCCTGGGCGGACGTTCCCCTTGAGCCCGCGCCCGAGGCCGCCCCGCCGGAGGAAGAGCCGACCGAGCCTGAGGAGGACGAGCCCCGTGCTCCGTCCCTCCGCGACCTGCTCGAACGCATCCGCTGAGGAGCCTGGCGTGCGTACTGTCAGATTGGCAGCCGTGAGACTTTATCGTCGAGACGTGGCAGCGACGCAGCGCCGTAAGTGTCGATTTTGCCGTGTTTCGCATGGTACGTCACTGGCATCGCGCTTGCTGAAAGTCATGCACGTGGCGGGCTGCATCGGCCCGAACCGTCACACGATTTTCCACCGGCATCAGCTGGGAAAGGTACGATAATCATGTCCAAAGCAATCGGTATTGACCTGGGCACCACCAACTCCGTCGTTGCCATCGTCGAGGGTGGTCAGCCCAAAGTGCTCGTGAACCGCAGCGGTAACCGCATCACCCCGTCCGTCGTCGCTTACACCGATAAGGGCGAAGTGCTCGTCGGCCAATCAGCGCGGCATCAGCAGGTGACCAACCCCCACCGCACCGTCTACTCCATCAAACGCTTCATGGGCCGACGCCACAGTGAGGTCCAGTCTGAAGAAAAGATGGTGCCTTACAAAATCGTCGGCGAATCCAGCGAACTGGTGAAAGTCGAGCTCGACGGCAAGACCCTCACGCCTCAGGAAGTCAGCGCCAAGGTGCTGATGGACCTGAAAAAAACCGCGGAAGATTACCTCGGCGAAAGCGTCACCGAAGCCGTCATTACCGTGCCCGCTTACTTCAACGATTCGCAGCGGCAGGCCACCAAGGAAGCCGGCGAAATCGCGGGCCTCAAGGTCGACCGCATCATCAACGAACCCACCGCCGCGGCCCTGGCTTACGGGCTGGATAAGAAGAAGGAAGAGACCGTCGCGGTGTTCGACTTCGGCGGCGGCACGTTCGATATTTCCATCCTCGAAATCGACCCCGAGGTCGGCACCTTCCAGGTGAAATCCACCAACGGTGACACGCACCTCGGCGGTGACGACGTCGACCAGCGTCTCATCGATCACATCGCTGACGAGTTCCGCAAGACCGAAGGCATCGACCTCCGCAACGACGCGATGGCGCTGCAGCGGCTCAAGGAAGCGGCTGAAAAAGCGAAGATGGAGCTTTCGTCGCAGCTGGAAACGTCGGTGAACCTGCCGTTCATCACAGCCGACCAGTCAGGGCCCAAGCACCTGCAGATGACGCTGACGCGGGCGAAGCTGGAATCGCTGATCAGCGATCTGCTCGAACGCCTTCGCAAGCCCTGCCTCGCCGCCCTCGAGGACGCCAAGCTGAAGCCGGCCGACATCAACGAGGTCGTGCTGGTGGGTGGTTCAACCCGCATTCCCGCCGTCCAGAAGCTGGTGAAGGACCTGTTCAACCGCGAGCCGAACAAGTCGATCAACCCCGACGAGGTCGTGGCGATCGGTGCGGCCATCCTCGCCGACGAACTGGGCAAGGGTAAGGAATCGGACATCCTGCTGCTGGACGTCACCCCGCTTTCGCTGGGCATTGAAACGCTCGGCGGCGTGATGACCAAACTCATCCCCCGCAACACCACCATTCCGACCAGCAAGAAGGAAGTCTTCTCAACGGCTGCGGATAACCAGACCGAAGTGACGATCCACGTCCTTCAAGGTGAGCGGGAGTTTGCAAAAGACAACCGCACGCTCGGCACGTTCAACCTCACGGGCATTCCCCCGGCGCCGCGCGGCGTGCCGCAGATCGAGGTCGAGTTCAACATCGACGCCAACGGCATCCTCCACTGCAAGGCCCGCGATACGGCCAGCGGTAAGGAACAGTCCATCGAGATCAAGGGCGCCAGCGGGCTCGACGAAGCTGAGATCGAGCAGATGAAGAAGGACGCCGAGGCTCACGCGGAGGAAGACAAGAAGCGTCGCGAGTTCGTCGAGGTCCGCAATCAGGCGGATACGACGGTCTACCAGACGCGCAAGTCGCTGCAAGAGCATGGCGACAAGGTTTCGCAGGAAGTCCGCACCGGCATCGAACGCGCCCTCAGCGACGCGGAAGAGAAGATGAAGGGCGAGGACAAGGAAGCCTTGGAAGCTTCGCTTCAGCAGCTTCAGGAAGCGGCGATGGAACTCGGCAAGATCGCCTACGAGCAGGCCCAGGCATCCGGCGGCGACGGCGCTCAGGCCGGCGAGCAGCCAGCCGAGGGCGGCGAAGAAGGCGGCGAGAAGAAAGCCGACGAAGATGTCATCGATGCCGAGTTTGAAGTCAAAGACGAGAAGAAATAACCGCTTCTCAACAGCTTGATAAATGCGAAGCCCGCGGTCTGCACAGGCCGCGGGCTTTTTGTGACCCGTTGAAGCCTACACTGTGGGCGGATTTTGTCCCGGGCTATGCATTTGAGGGGGTAAGCGGGGGATGAATCATCGGGGGGATCAGTCAACAGCGCAACTGCTGATGCTCGTGTCGGCGGTGGTGGTTGTCGCCGCGTTGTACTTGGGCCAGGCGGTACTGATGCCGCTGGCGCTGGCGGTGCTACTGAGCTTTCTGCTGACGCCGATCGCTGCACGTCTGGAGCGGCTCGGCCTGTGGCGGGTGCCTTCCGTTCTCGCCGTGACCGCCCTCGCGTTCACCGTGCTCGGCGGGGTCGGCTGGCTCGTTGCCGATCAACTGGCGGACCTGATTCAAAGCCTGCCCCTGTACCGCACGAACATCCGCAATCGCATCGAGGCGTTGTGGGGGTACGGCGAAGGCTACCTCGAATGGGTCCTCAATTTTGTGGAGCAGTTTCAGGAGGATTTCGCCCCGCGCCCGGATCCCTTCGAAGCGCCCGACCCGGAGCCGACCGCCGACCCTGTCCCGGTCACCATCGTGCAGCCTGCACCGAGCCCGCTGGAGATCGCACGCTTCGCCGGGCCGCTGCTGGGGCCGCTCGCCACGGCTGCCATGACCATCGTGTTCACGCTGTTCATCCTTGTGCAGCGGGATCAGCTTCGCGATCGCATCATCCGCCTCGCGGGGCTTGGGCGCATCGATGTGACCACGAAGGCGCTCGACGACGCCGGCCGGCGCATCAGCCGTTACCTGCTCGCGCAGGTCATCATCAATGTCAGTTACGGCGTGCCGATCGGGATCGGCTTGTGGATCATAGGGCTGCCGAACGCGCTGCTGTGGGGCGTGCTGGCGATGCTTGTGCGTTTCGTACCGTTCATCGGGCCTTGGCTGGGGTCGCTGCTGCCGATCGCGATGAGTCTGGCGGTGTTCGATGACTGGACGCGGCCGGCTGCGGTGATCTCCCTGTTCGTCACCCTCGAACTCTTCAGCAACAACGTGATGGAGCCGTGGCTATACGGTTCGAGCACGGGGATATCGATGCTGGCGGTGGTGCTGGCCGTGGTGTTCTGGACGTGGCTATGGGGGGCGATCGGGCTGGTGTTGGCGACGCCGTTGACGGTCTGCCTGATGGTACTGGGCAAGTACGTCGATCGCCTGGCGTTTCTGAACATCCTGCTCAGCGACGAACCGGTGCTCGATCCACGCAGTCGGTTCTATCAACGCCTGCTGGCGCAGGATCATGAAGATGCGCTGGAACTGGCCGATACGTTTTTCACCGAACACTCGCTGGTGGAGGTGTATGACCAGATCCTCGTGCCGGCGCTGCACATGGCCGAACGCGATCGACACCGCGGTCGGCTCGACAAGGCGCAGCAGGAGTTCGCCTACAGCGCGGTGCGCGAAATCATCCGCAGCTTGGGGCAGCTCAAGGTCGACGCCGAGTTGCACCGCCTCCACACGAATCCTGAAGAACGCGACTGGCGCACGACCCTTGAGCGCGCCCGCTCGTTGACCATCGCCTGTGTCCCGGCCCGTGACGAAGCGGACGAATTGGCTGCGGAGATGTTCGCCCAAGTGCTGACCGCCCGCGGCCTCACGGCGCAGACGCTCACGGTGGAACGGCTGGCGGGCGAACGGCTCGAACGTGTCGCAGAGCTTCACGCTCCAATCGTCTGCATCTCCGCCCTGCCCCCCTTAGCCGTCATGCATGCCCGCTACCTCCACAAACGCCTCGCCCAGCGTTCGCCCGATACGGCGCAGGTCATCGGCTTGTGGAATTTCACCGGCGACATGGAACGCGTCCGCGATCGGATTCAGTGTGGCGCGCGCGACTGCATCGTTCTCACCTTTGCCGACGCGCTGCAGCAGGTTCGTCAGCACCTGGCGAACGTCATGGGCCGACCGTAAGGCCGTCCGGCTGCGCTCGGCGGCCGTCGCGATCGAAGGCCTGAAGCAGGCGACGCGTGACAGCTGCGGGATCCGCAGCTCGACAGATCACGCCGCTGACGGCCACGCCCCTCGCGCCCGCTTCGACCACTTCGGCGATGTTGTCGGCGTTGATCCCGCCGATCGCGAGGTGCGGCATGTCCGGGAACTGCTGCACAAACGCGCGCAGGTACGCCAGCCCCGAAGCGGTGCGTTGCTTGGTGGTGGTGGGGTAGATCGCCCCGACGCCGCAGTAGTCAGCCCCGCCTTCGACAGCTCGGCTGGCCTCGTCAAGATCATGCGTGCTCGCGCCGATGAGCATGGCGGGGCCGAGCATGCGCTTCACCCGCGCGATCGGCAGATCGTCCTGGCCGAGGTGCACGCCGGCTGCGGAGGCGAGCATCGCGACGTCCGGCCGATCGTTCACAATCACGTCCGCCCGACCTTCCACCGCCGCCCGGATACGCTCGACGCGATCCAGCAGCTCGCCGCCCGCTAGAGATTTTTCACGCAGCTGAATGCAATCCACGCCGTTGTCTGCCGCCGCCCGGGCGACGTCCAGCCAGTCATGATGCTCGCACATGTCGGCAGTGATGATGGCGCACAGACGCCACTGTTTCGCCGGCCGCGTGGTCAGCCGTTGGTGAAGCAGACGCTCTAACTCGTAGCCGCGGTAGCGGATTTGTTTGACGTCAGCGGCGAAGGAACCGTCGATCAGCTTGCCGTATTCCTCGCAGCAGCGGAGCGATTCGCTGAGCCGTTTGCCCGCTGCGATGGCGACGTCGACGACGCTGCCGCGCTGCTGCTCGGCTTCGGTGGTTAGTGCGGTGCCGACGTCGTTGGGCGTGTCGCGGTTGAGCGGAAGGTCGGGGAGCTTGCGCAGGGCGGTGGCGAAGTCGTGCCGCAGGTTCTTGGCGGTTTCGGTGATGGGCGTGTCGTTCAGCAGGAAGCGGGCCGCGTCTTCCATCACCCGCAGCGCTTCGCGCGCACGGTTGGCGTTGGCATCGAGCAGCCGCGTCACGTTCGGATCCAACGGCTGCGCGGCGTGCTTCGGAAATGCGTCGGGAGAAGGTGGGGGGGGAGGTGGCGGGGGGGTCATGACTCATCTTCCGTAGCGTGATTGCGATAGAGCGCTCGCGGTCGGCCCCCGTCTTCGAAGAAGCGTGCGAAGCTGAAGCCCGCCTGCTGAAGCGATCGCGCCACGTCGCCGTCGCGTTCGGCCACCACGTAGACCAGCTTCTCCTGGGCAACGAGCTGATCCAGTTGCGACGGCGCGACAGGCGGCACAGCCCGAGCGAGGTAGAACAGAAACGCGTTGTTCAGCGGCGGCCCGTCGCCATCGTCGTGCAGATACATCAGTTCGTGATCGGCGGCGAGGACGGCGAGTTCACGGGCGTCAGTGACGTGATCGTATTGGCGGTAGGGTGCATGGGCATGCGCGTGGAAGCCGAGCGTTCCGGCCACCAGCATCCAGGCCACGGTGGCGCATGCTGCCTGGCGCGGCTGCCATCGCAGGTGCATCACCGCACCACTCACGGCGATCGTCAGCAGCACCACCGCCGTCAGCAGCACAAGCCAGGTCGCCACCGGCGCGAGTTCGATGTTGCCAAGGTGTCCCGCCTCGACCAGCGCCTGTTGATTGAGCATGAACCACGCCCCGCCGACGGACATGCCGATGAGCATCAGCCAATGCGGCAGCCGAAGCCAGTTCACCCCCGGATCGTGCTCGCGCCGTGAGGCCAAAGCGGTGTGGTACGCCCAGAGCTGGCCGACCATCAGCGCCACAGCCGGCAGAATCGGCACCAGATAACGTGGATGTGCTGCAGCGGGGATGCTGAACGCCACGAACACCAGCACGAACCACGACCAGGCAATCAGCAGTTGGCGCCGACGTTCGCTATCGGCGCGAAGGAACGGCTGGCACAACGCCCCGATCAGGAACACGATCCACGGGAAGAATGTCGCCAGCACGCGGCCATGCGACCAGGTGAGCACGAACAGATGCTCGGGCATCGAAACATGGCCGACGATGCGGCCCCATGCGTCCGGCACCCGGTGCGGATCCAGCACATACAGGTACCACGGCACCGCCGCCACGACGCCGAGGCTGAGCGCGAACACTAAGCCAAACGTATTGCCGACGCGCCGACGGGGCGTCAGCAGAATCGCGGCGATCAACGGCGGCAGCACGAATACCGCCGCGATGAACCCGCTGGTCAGGATCGCGGCGGCGAGTGCGATGCCCGAGATCAGCCAGCCGACCATCCGCCGACCCACCC
Organism: Phycisphaeraceae bacterium; assembly: GCA_040905565.1. GTDB lineage: Bacteria > Planctomycetota > Phycisphaerae > Phycisphaerales > Zrk34 > JBBDRF01. Next base: position 20,367 of record JBBDRF010000077.1, read on the forward strand.
AGGCGGTCGGCTTGAGCGGGCGCATCGCCCACAGCGCCGCAGCCATGGAAAGCGTCGCAAAGCCGAGCAGGATGCTGTCGGGCGTGGCTGTGCGCGCCTGATAGATGAACAGCACGGAGCAGCCGAGCGCCACCGCTGCCAGCCACGCCACCGGGCCGCCGCCGACGCTCATTCCCGCCCAGTAGGTCGCCAGCACCGCCAGCAGCGCCATCGCCACCGAAAGCAGACGCGCACGATGCATCAGCGTTTCCGGCGAAGCGGTGGCCGGATCCAGCCCTGCCCATGCAGCCATATTCAGCCACACCGCCATCGGCGGCTCGCGCAACATCTGCTGACGATTCGCTGTGGGAATCAGGTACGCCAGCGGCTCCCCCGCGTGATGGCGCTGCCACGTCTCCCGGCTGCGCAGCAGCGTCGCCGCTTCCTCGCCGCCTGTCACATCCGCAGCGGAAAGGCTAACCAGCAACGGCGGCAGGCACACCAGCACCGTCAACAACAACCCCAGCCACACGCGCCAACGGCTGTAGCGTTCGTCTGGCAGTGCGACGCGTTGGGGCGGCTCGCCTCCCGCGCCGGTCGCTCCGGCTCGCTCGGACCCCACGCTCAGCCGGCGCGACAGCGAACGCCCCGACATCGCGCCGGAACGAGGCTTCGTTTCCGTTGATTGTGAACCCGTAGACAAAGCGGCTGATCTCCCGCAGAACATTCCTGCGAACCGCGCTCCATCTTAACCGCTGACCGCCTCGGGCGCTCAATCGCGCCGCCTCCGCGGCGGCTCGTTTGCCGCTCGCCGACCGTAGATATCCAGTACCACGATCACCAGCCCGACGAACATCATCGGCAGGCCGATGAACATGGCCATCACCGACATCGTGCCGATGAACCCGATGATCATCAACAGGATGCCCACCGTCATCCGGAAGGCCGGCAGAAGGATCGCCATGAGGATCAGCACGAACGCGACGCCCGCCGCTATTGCCGCCAACAGTCCCGGATCATCCATCGTTCGCGACCTCAGCCGGCCTCTTCCGTCCGCCCCCGCGCCGCAGGCTCGCCGCCCATGAGGCAACGCTCCGACGGGCCGGTTCCGTCGGAGCGTTGCCGTTGCTTGGAGCGTGGGCGCTGCGTTGTTAGACGCCGTTGAACAGCTTCCGCGAGCGTCGACCGCGTCGCATCATCGCCGCGGCACCGAACACGCCTAGCACCGCCAGGCTGGTCGGTTCAGGGACAACCGTGGGGTCGCCGCCGTCGCCGTTGATGTCGTCGTTGCTGTGATCATGTCCGCACAGCAGCTCGCAGTCGAAGTCGGATGGGTCGATCCCGCCCCCACCGACGCCGCCGCCGCCGCTTCCGGAGATGCCTCCGCCGGCGTTGAAGAGCGCGGAGAAGGAGCGGCCGTCGTTGCTGATGGCGCTGATCGTACTGTCGCCGATGCTCAGTCCCCCCGAGCCGCTGCCCTGCTCGTTGAAGCTGGCGTTCAACAGCACGTCGTCGCTGAGGACGGACGAAGTGGCCTGCATGTCGAAGTTGCCGTAGGAAACTTCTTCAAGGCCGCCCATCCCGTCGTCCAGAACGATGCTGTAGTCGCCCTGATAGTTGGCGACGCTGTTACCGAGGCCGCCGACGGATTCGACGGTGCCGTCCATGCTCAATCGGTAATCACCGAGGCTGGTTGAGCCCAGGAAATCCTGATCTGAGATATCGACGAACGCGCCGTCTTCGACGACCAGTGGATCGCCCACCATCGCCCCGTCGGAGATCGGCGTGTCAGTGCTAAAGGTTGTGTTCGCCGTAAAGTTCGAAAGAGCCACCGGTACGAGCCATAGGCTTAAAGCCAGGCCGGCCGCTCCCGCGCCTAGCTTCCATTTTGGATAGATCATCTTCGCTTTCCCCTCCCCTGGTAGTGAACACGCATCGCGCAGCTCCCGGTCAGCGCCCATGCGTGATTATGTGTTCGTTGTCACTTTACCCAGCCGCTAAAGTCGCACGTCCCCGGAACACCACCCCACGCCAGCACCGGCTAACCAGCAGACCCACCCCCAGTCATTCCCCCCCACCCCTACCTCGCCTTGGCCGACCGCACTTTGGGTGATGGTTGCGTTACAATGTACTGCTTCATTCTGCTGCCACGGATACCGCCATCATGACCACCGCCACCACCATCCAGGGTTTGAAAACACGCCTCAAAGTCGGCATGGAGATCCACGTCGAACTCGCCACACGCACACGCATGTGGACCGGGGCGCCGAACGTGGCTCACCCGGAGAACTTCGACGCCGAGCCGAACACCATCCTCGACCCCGTCGTCATCGGCATGCCCGGCGTGTTGCCCGTGATGAACCAGGCCGCCGTCGAGATGAGCATCCGAATCGGCCTCGCGCTCGGCTGCCAGATCGCCCACTTCACCAAGTGGGATCGCAAAAGCTACTACTATCCTGACCTGCCCAAGAACTACCAGATCTCGCAGTACGATCTGCCGCTGTGCTACGAGGGCGTGATGGAGGTGCCCGTCACCGACCAGCCCGGTGCCGAGTTGAAGCCGATCCGCATCACCCGCGCCCATCTCGAGGAAGACGCCGGCAAGCTGATGCACGAAGGCGCCGGCGGCAAGAAGATCGACTACTCCATCGTCGACCTCAACCGGGCTGGCACGCCGTTGCTGGAGATTGTGACGGAGCCGGACTTCGAAACCGCCGATCATGCCGTGATGTTTGGCCAGTCGCTTCGCAACATCTGCCGATTCATGGGCGTCAGCGAAGGCATCATGCAACGCGGCCACATGCGCTTCGAACCGAACATCAACGTCATCATCGAAAAAGATGGCCAGGAGTACGCCACGCCGATCGTGGAGATCAAGAACCTCAACTCCTTCCGCGCCCTCTACGCCGCCATCCAGTACGAACATCAACGGCAGGTTGAACAGTGGCTCGACGATGGCAAGACGCTCGAATCCGGCGGCAAAAGCACGCGCGGCTGGGACGACGTTCGCCTCGTCACACTGCTGCAGCGAGAGAAGGAAGCTGCCCAGGATTACCGCTACTTCCCGGATCCCGACCTCGTGCCCGTCACGCTCGAGAAGGACTATATCGACCGTCTGCACAGCGAGCTGCCTGAGCTGCCGTTGCAGCGGGAGAGCCGCTACATCCACGAGTTCAAGCTGAACCCGAAGGACGCGCGGGCGCTGGTCGATGAACGTGAAGTCTGCTTCTTCTTCGAGTCCGTCGTCGAAGCGGGCGTCCCCGCCAAGCGTGCCGCTGCGATTCTGCTGAACAACCTCGCCAAGCGCGCCAACGAGCAAGGGGTTTTCCTCAGCGCTCTGGGCATCACGCCTGTGCAGATCGCGGCGATCGAGCGGATGAACGCGGACAACAAGATTTCCTCTTCCGCTGCCGACGAGCTTTACGGTCTGTGCATCGAACTCGGCACTGCCGCCGATGCCGAGCAGCTCGCTGAGGAGAAGGGCCTGATGCAGGTGTCCGACGACACCGCGATCGATGCATGGGTCGACACCGCCATTGCGGCCGAGCCCCAAGCCGCCGACGATGTCGCCAACGGCAAAATGGCCGCCGTCGGCCGCCTCATCGGCGCCGCGATGAAAGCCTCCAAAGGCCAGGCTAACCCGAAAGTCCTTCAGCAGAAGTTCCGCGAAAAACTGCAGGGCCAGTAAGCAGGCGATCGAAGATTGCCGCTTCTTTCCACTCACCCCGCAGCCGCTCGCGCCCGCTGACTGCGCAGCTCCTCCACCTGTTCCGCCGCCCGCTTCCCAGCGATGAACGCGTGGTCCGAATTATAGTATTCCCACTCGCTGTACCGGCCGGCCAACAGAATATCCTGCTCCGCAAGCCAAGAGCGAATCAACTTAACCAGTTTCGGCCTTTGATGGTCGTAAACCACATAAGCGAACGGCATATCCACCTGATGCGCGGTCAATATAGGATCGTCCGCGGAGAACATGCCGACCTTATGACAATCTTGAATGCACCGCTGCGTTAGAGCGTCACCATCGCAAGGCAACGGTTTATAGGACGAGTAGGTGATCTCGCAAGTCAGCCCGAACCCGCCGGGCGGATTGCAGTGTGGACTCGCGTTGCCCTGCACGAAGATGCGATGAAACACAGGCTCCGCTTCGGGATAGTAAATCCAGTGCATGTCCGTCAGGTTCTCACGCCCGACGCCGATGTTCACGCACCGCACACTGACGTAACGCAGCCGCGCTGCTGCGTCGCGCACGGCTGCGGGCGCTTCATCGCCCATCGCACGGATCAGCTTCGGCAACGGCATCGTCGAAACGAGGTAGTCGTAGGGCTGCTCCTCGCCGTCGTCCAACGTCACCGTCCGCCGCGTTGGCGAGACGCGCGTGATCCGCGTATCAAGCTCCAGACAATCGCGAACATAAGGCAAAAACCCGTCCATTAACGCCTGAAACCCGCCCCTTAGCGGATAGCCGAACCGGGCGTTGGGGCCCATGGGTCGGCCGGCCGGCTTCAATGCGTTGACGATCATGTCTTCAATGTTCGGCATCGGCACCCGGCCCCCCAGCCACGACGTCTCCATCTCCTCCAGCGGCACCGCCCATAGTTTGCGGTTATAGGGAATTGCAAAATGTTTTGCGATCCCTCTTCCCCACACCTTATAGATAAATTCCTCAAAGTTCCGAGGCTCGCACCTCGCGCCTAGCGTTCCCACCGGCGAAGCCTCCGCAAGCGGTGATTCCGATTCCATCACGCCATCGGCACAGCAATCCTTCACGTCACCGTTGGTGTCCCGAGTCGCCTTGGGCGCTACGCGACTGGCTGCCACCTGCGATGTCACCTTCGCCTTCTTCGCGCCCCGCGATGCCGCCTGCGAAACGTGGTCGACCTCGTCCTGCTTCTGCTCCAACGGCCCGAACCGCGCCTCGATCGCACCAAGAATACATTCAGAAATCACGGCAGGCGGCAGACCATACAAACACCCCTGAAACGGATACCTCGTATGCACGCCCTTCGAATGAATCCACGCTTCCCGGTTCTGCCAATGAACATTAGTTCCTAGAAGCTTTTCGTACATCTCATGAACATAAGGATCCTTGGAGAACATAATGTGTCCCGCGTGATCGAACGTGAATCCCGCCTCCTTGATCGATCGGCAGTGCCCGCCGATGCTTGCCTCCGCTTCAATCACCCGCGTCTCCGCTTCCAGGTGATAGGCGGTGGATAACCCCGTGGGGCCTGCGCCGATGACCACGACCGGTGCTTGCGGTGCCGAGGCGTCCGTTGCGGCGGCTTTTGGATACTTGAGCGCTGCGTCATCTTCACCCGAAGCGATCGCGGCCTTCCGGTCAATCGCACGACTTACAAGGTTGTCCATCTTCTTCACTGTGCTCGCCCACGACGTCCCGCTGAGCACCTCCGCCATTCGGTCGAGTCGTTTCCGTCGTTCCGTTTCGCTTGCCTCGAGCGCGGTTTCGCACTGGGCCACGAAGTCGCGTGCGGTGTTGGCGAGGTAGACCACGTGCCCGTACGGCTCGGCGACGTCGCGAATCGGCGTGGACACGATCATCCGCTCAGCGGCCATGTACTCAAGCGTTTTCGTCGGGCTGATGAACCGCGTCGCACGGTTCATCGCAAACGGGAGCAGGCATACATCCCACCCGGCCAGAAAGCTCGGCAGGCGCTCATAAGGTTGCTGCCCGAAGTAGTGAATGTTCGCATGCCGAGGCAACGTCGCCGGATCGATCTTGACCGTCGGCCCCACCATGATGATTTGCCAGTCCGGGTGCGCCTGCGCCAGCCGATCGATCAAATTGATGTCCAGTCGTTCGTCGATGACGCCGAAGAAACCGAGCTTGGGTCCGGACAGTGAGGCCTGTTCGTCCGGCTCGGCCACGCTCAATGCCTGCCCGAAGTGGTCCGCATCCACAGAGGAGGGGAAGCAGTGCACGTCGGGGTGGCGATCCTGCTTGGCGCGGTACAGGCTGGGCCCGCCGGTGAAGACGAGGTCGGCCCGGGCAAGCAGTTGCTTCTCGCGCTCCAGCAGTTCAGGCGGGGCGTGGAGGAAGGCTGAGAGTTCGTCCATGCAATCGTAGACGACCGCTTCGGGCGTCAGCGTCTGCAGCAGCGGCATCGCCATCGGCGTGTAGAACCAGGCCACGTGCCGACCCAACTTCAACTGCTTGTACAGCTGTTTCAACTGAGGCTTCAGCAGCGCGATCTGCTCGGCACCGAATGCGGGACGCGCCTCGGGCACCAGCAGGCGACACACGGTGACATTCGGGCTCGGCTGGGTGATATCCCATCGCGGCTCCGGCTCGTCCGCCTGCATCGGCTCTTCGATGAACAAAACCCGCCTTCCCGTAGCAAGGCGAGAGAGCAGGTGTTGCGGACGCTGAAACACGAAGTTCCAGCGAAGGTGTGAAAACGTGACAATATCAAACGCGTCCATATAAGTCCCCCCGCCACGCGGTCGGCACGCGTGCGTTGTAGATGTGGATACACCCGGAGCGTTGCAAAGCGAGCAATGTTCACCCCGACGCCGAGGCATGGGCGGCACCCGCGACAGCCTCGGCGCCCACCATCAAGCGGTAAATCATGCTCTGCAACGATCGCCCCCCATCGCCGATTCGCGGCTCCGAGGTGCTAACGCAAAAACCGTGCCGCGTCCGCACCCAATGATCCCGAAGACAGCCCATACAAAAAAGGCCCCTCCCGAATGGGGAGAGGCCTTTGAAAATCGGAGGAAATTTTGGTCGCTGGTGATCAGTCCTGCGGTTCGCGTGCCCAGACTTCGACTTCGGTGAAGTGGTTCTGGTCGTCCATGGTTGAGCCGTTGGTGTGGACGCGGACGTAGCGGGCCACGATGCCGTCGCCCTCGACGAGCTTGCCGTCGGCGCTCTCGAAGTACTGATACTCTTCGCCAGCCCCGAGGCCGATCGTGTTCTCGTGATCGTTGTTGAAGAGGGTGGTGACGCCTTCTTCGAACTCGGGATCGTTCGAGACCTGCACGATGACGCCACGGTAAACGCGGGCTTCCATGTGGTTGAGCCACATCACGATCGCGTAGATTTCGTATTCATCTTCGAGGTCCAGCTGAACCCACTGCGGGCCGGGCGCCAGTTCGACGTAGCGGCCGTCGAGTGCTTCCTTGTCACCGTCGGTGATCAGGTCGAGCGTGCCGATGAGCGGCAGGTCGTCCGACGCGTCGACTTCCAGATCGCGGGCCACGTTCTCCAAGCCCTTGGGCGCGAGGTAGGGCTCACGGGGCAGGCCGGTCGGCGGCAGCATGCGAGCGCCGGGGGGGGTGTCCTGAGGCGTGCCGGCGAAGACGGGGTTGGGGAGCTTGATGGGAATCGGCTCGAGATCTTCTTCCTCGCCTTTCTCTTCCTCTTCAGCGTCGGAAGCGTCGGCGCTCTCCTGCTTCTCGGCTTCGCTGCTCTTCTGCTCGTCGGCGACGGCCTGGTCGGCGATCGGGCCCACGCTGACGGAAACCGCGAGAATCACGCCGATCGCAGCGACGAGGACGCCCACCACGATCAGAAGGGCTGAGAAGTTCGTGCCGCCTGGCGACTTGTTCGGGTTGGATTGCGTGCTCATCTGTGTCGCTCTCAAATAAAGTTGGAATAGTCGGGGAATAACCGGGTGGGGCCTTATTATACCCTCAAAATCGCGCGAAACCAAATAAGATTGCAGTAGGTTTCGCCCAGGCGCAGCGATCGATGCGTCGGGCTCACCGCCCGGGAAAGTCGCCCGAAGACCTGCAAATCGCTGGCGGCTTTCACTGGCCTTCGGAAGCGGCGGGCTCTTTTTTCTTCGGCTTAAAGATGCGGAACAGCCGGGTTAATGGGTCGTAGAACTCGTCGACGACGCGTTCCTTCATCGGAATGATCCCGTTGTCCGTGATCGTGATGTGCTCAGGGCAGACCTTCGTGCAACACTTGGTGATGTTGCAGTAACCGATGCCGTCGCGATCTTTAAGATCCGCCACGCGGTCCTCGGTATCCAGCGGATGCATCTCGAGCGCAGCCGTGTGGATGAGGAAGCGGGGGCCGATGAACTCGTCGTGCATCTGGTGATCGCGCAGGACGTGGCAGACATCCTGGCAGAGGAAGCACTCGATGCACTTGCGGAATTCCTGGACGCGGTCGATGTCGTCCTGCTTCATCCGCCAGGTGCCGTCCTCAGCGTCGGGCTTGCGAGGCTTGAAGCGTTTGATCTTCTTCTTAACCTCGTAATTCCACGAAACGTCAGTCACGAGGTCGCGGATCGACGGGAACGCTTTGAGGGGCTCGACGGTGATCGGCTCATCGTCAGCGTAATCCTCCAGGCGTGACATGCACATGAGCTTCGGTTTGCCGTTGATCTCGGCAGAGCACGAGCCGCATTTGCCAGCCTTGCAGTTCCAACGGCAGGCGAGGTCGGGGGCGCTCTCGGCCTGCACGTTATGCACGGCGTCGAGCACGACCATGCCGGTGTCGACTTGCGTGGTGTAGTCCTTAAAGTCGCCGCCGGAGGCGTCGCCTCGCCAGATTCTCAGCGTCACGTTTTTCATTACTTCATCTCCTCGATGATCTTCGCGAGGTCATCTCGGATTTGGGGGATGGGTACCTGCGACACAGCCATCGAGCCGTCGTCGGTTTTGCGGACGACGGTGTTCACCTTGCCCTGCTCAGCGTCCTTGGACTGGTAATCTTCACGGAAGTGAGCGCCGCGCGATTCCTTGCGGGTGATGGCGCTGCGAGCGATCGCTTCACTGACGACCATCAGGTTATGCAGGTCCAAAGCGGTGTGCCAACCGGGGTTGTACTCACGATGCCCGTCGATGGCGACCTGGCCTGCCCGCTGCTTGAGTTCCTGCAGATTTTCGATGGCCCGGCCGACTTCGTCCTCAATGCGGACGATGCCGACCATGTCCTGCATCATGTCCTGCAAGTCGCGCTGAATGGTGTACGGGTTCTCCGCGTTCGGATCGTCGGCCATATCGAACGGCCGCTGCGCCCAGCGGGCGGCTTCCTGTACCTCGTCGGGATTCACGTCGCCGTTGCTCTGCTCGAGGGCGAACTTGGCGGCATGCTCACCGGCCAGCTTGCCGAACACCAGCAGGTCCGACAGCGAGTTGCCGCCGAGACGGTTCGCCCCGTGCAGGCCCGCGGCACATTCACCGGCTGCGAAAAGGCCGGGGATGTTCGACATTTGCGAATCGGCGTCGACACGGATGCCGCCCATCGCATAGTGCGTGGTGGGGCCGACTTCCATCGGTTCCTTGGTGATATCCACGCCCGCCAGCTCTTTGAACTGGTGGTACATGCTGGGAAGCTTGCGCTTGATGTGGTCTTCAGCCTTGGCGCCCATTTTCTCGCGGATCCAGGCGATATCGAGGTAGACGCCGCCGTGCTGGGAGCCGCGACCCTGCTTGATCTCGCGGACAATGCAGCGGGCCACGTGGTCACGCGTCAGCAGTTCGGGGGGGCGGTTGGCGTTTTTGTCGCCGGTGACGTAACGCCAACCCTCTTCCTCGGTGTGGGCGGTCTGGTCGGTGTAGAGCGGCGGGATGTCGTCGAACATGAACCGCTTGCCGTCGCTGTTTTTGAGGATGCCGCCTTCGCCTCGGACGCCTTCGGTCACGAGGATGCCGCGGACGCTGGGGGGCCAGACCATGCCGGTGGGATGGAACTGGATGAACTCCATGTCCACCAGCTCAGCACCGGCCTGGTAGGCGAGGGCGTGCCCGTCGCCTGTGTATTCCCAGCTGTTGGACGTGATCTTGTAAGCCCTGCCGAGCCCGCCCGTTGCGAGGACGACGGCGCGTGCTTTGAAGATCATAAAGCGGCCGCGTGTGCGTTCGTAGCCGAACCCGCCGACGACGCGTCCGCTGTCTTTGAGCAGGGTCGTCACGGTCGTCTCCATGTGGACATCGATGCCCTGATGGATGCCGTGGTCCTGCAGCGTGCGGATCATCTCCAGGCCCGTGCGGTCGCCGACGTGGGCGAGACGGGGGTAGCGATGGCCGCCGAAGTTACGCTGGAGGATGCGGCCGTCCTTGGTGCGGTCCATCACCGCGCCCCATGCTTCGAGCTCGTTCACGCGAGCGGGGGCCTGCTGGGCGTGGAGTTCCGCCATGCGCCAGTTGTTGAGGTATTGGCCGCCTCGCATGGTGTCGGAGAAGTGGACCTGCCAGTTATCACGGGGGTCGACGTTGGCGAGCGAGGCCGCGACGCCGCCTTCGGCCATCACGGTGTGGGCTTTGCCGAGCAGCGATTTGCAGATGAGGCCGACTTTCGCGCCATTGGCGGAGGCTTCGATGGCGGCGCGGAGGCCTGCTCCGCCTGCACCGATCACCAAGACGTCGTATTCAAGTACGGGGAACTCAGGCTCAGCCATCAGAACAGTCTCCAGTCGGTCCACACGCCCATGGCGCACATGCGGACGTAAAAATCAGCGAAGCCGACCCAGAACAGGCTCATCCAGGCGAAGAGCATGTGACGGCTGTTGAGGCAGCTCACGCAATCGTAAGTTTTTTTGCCCATCGGCGCGTTGCTCACCGAGTCGCACTTGCCGCCGACCAGGTGCCTCAGCGAATGGCAGCCGAGCGTGTAGCCGGCCAGCAGAATGGCGTTCACCGTAAGCACGATGGTGCCGATGCCGACGCCGAATTCCGTCTCGCCGGTGGCTTCGTTGGTGTGCCAGAGGCCGAGGAAAGCGTCGTAACTGAGGATGAAGATGAACAGCAGCGCGACGTAAAGAAAGTATCGGTGCAGGTTTTGGAGGATTAGCGGGAACCAGCGTTCGCCCCAGTAGCTCTTGCGCGGTTCGCCGACGGAACAGCTGACCGGGTCCGCCCAGAAGCTCTTGTAGTAGGCCCCGCGGTAGTAGTAGCAGGTGAAGCGGAACAGGCCCGGCGCCCAAAGGATAAATAACGCCGGCGATGCGGGCACCCACGCAGGCATCCACGTCGGCCAGGGCCCGAACCATGAATGGCCGGAATCGACACCGGGCGCATCCCAGAGCGTGGGCGCGTAGAACGGCGACAGATAATGGTCATGGAAGTAATACTCACCCTGGAACGCGGCCCAAGTCGAGTACACGACGAAGAACAGCAGGCCCAGAAAGACCGCTACGGGCTGAACATACCACGCATCGCGACGCATCGTCTTGAATGCGCCAGTTTGCTGAGGCAGAGATACCGGCATACGCGTCATGAGTGAAAAGCTCCGTTGCAGATTTTGCAAGGACTCTAAGCATAGCAACGCGAGCCAACAGTTCAAATCGCAGACGCTTGCAAATCTTTTCGGCGTTGTCCGCGATGCGGTCGCCTCGAATCGCCCAGTGTTGATGAGTCAATTTCGAGGCGACCGGGTTCGGGACAACCCCGCTCTTTGGAGATTTTGCGATTCCGCGTTCGGAGCCGGGTACAATGGGCCCACCCTAAGCGTAGCATCAACAGCATCTTCTGTGTCTTCCGGAGCGACAATGGCGACGATTGTGAACGAGTGTGAATGGCGTGTGACTGGTTTGTCGCGGAGCGGCAACCATGCGGTCCTGCAATGGCTTATGGCGCAGTTGCGAGGCCGATTCGTGTTCCTCAACTGTGCCGAGGGCGGGCGAAATCCGTACACCTCCGCCCGGCCGATGGACGACGGGGCTATTTACCGGACGAACATCCCGGGCTACGACCTGGAAGCCGAGGCGAACCAAGTGCAGGTGCCCAAACAACATCTGATCTTCAGTCATGAGGATTCGTTCCTCGGACGAGCGTGCAGCGCGACGTTTGAGAAGCATCATGATGCGTGGGTGGGACGATCGAGGGAGCGGGTGGACATCCTCATTCTGCGGGATCCTTACAACCTGTTCGCGTCGCGGCTGCGGAACCCGGCGGGCCTTGTGCCGGGCAAGTCAGCCATGCGAATCTGGAAGCAGCACGCCCGCCAAGCCGCTGAGGCACCCAGACAGCTGCGCCATAACCCGGTGGTTATTGCCTATAACCGATGGTTTGCGGACGAAACTTACCGTCGCCATATCGCCGAGCAGCTGGGACTGGCCTTCACCGATGCTGGGCGGCTGGAGGTGGCTGCGTGCAACGGCGGGTCGTCGTTCGACGGCATGAGCTATCGCCATCACGCCGACCGCATGCCCGTGCTCCGCCGATGGGCGCACTATGTGGATGACCCCGACTACGCCAACCTGATGGATCCGTCGGTCATGAAGCTGGCGCGAAAAGTGTTCGGCCCCTCAACACCACTGGATGAAGCCGAGTCGGCCATCCGCGCCAGCCGTCGCGAGTTCATGGAAACAGAGCCGGCCTGTCCCCAGGCCGGTCATGCTTCGAGCATGTGAACCGTTGGGAGTGGGGACAACTTGGCTCTTTGGGGGGAGCCGTTGGGGCTTCGCCCGATCGGTTGGTGCGGCGACGGCCCGGGGGGAAAGCCGAGGCGTTGGGGCTGATCATGACTCGGCGCGGCCGTCGGCTGCGGCGAACAATGAGGTAGCTCAGGCGCACCCATCGACAGAGGGAGAGGCACGATGATCAGGGCCGACACTGGCCGGACGGCTGAAGGCTTACGCAACGCGGCACAACCAATCGTCGGCATGGACGCAGACTACGACCCGCTGCTTGATCGCATCGGCGATGCGTCCATCGTGCTACTCGGCGAAGCGACGCACGGCACCCACGAGTTCTATCACGCCCGGTCGCAAATCACGCAACGGCTGATCGCCGAGAAGGGTTTCGATGCGGTGGCGGTAGAGGCGGATTGGCCCGATGCGTACCGCGTGAACCGCTACGTGCAGGGGCAGGGCGAGGATGAGCAGGCGATCGAAGCGCTGGGCGACTTCCAACGATTCCCGACGTGGATGTGGCGGAACGCAGATGTGCTGGACCTGGTCGGCTGGCTTCGCGACCACAATGATGAGCAGCCGATGGATCGCCGCGTCGGGTTCTACGGGCTCGACCTGTACAGTCTGCACAGTTCCATCGAGGCAGTGCTGCGATATCTGGACGATGTTGATCCGCCGGCTGCGGAGCGTGCCCGCGCCCGGTACAGCTGCTTCGATCACACGATGCTCGATCCGCAGCGGTACGGCTACGCGAGCGCCATCGGCGCGAGGCCGGATTGCGAACAGGAAGCCGTTCAGCAACTGCTCGATCTGCAGCGGCGGGCTGAGGAGTACCTGCGACGCGACGGCATTCTGGCGGTCGATGAACAGTTTTACGCGGAGCAGAACGCCCGGTTGGTGGTGCGTGCGGAGAACTACTACCGCTCGATGTTCGGCAGCCGCGTCAGCTCCTGGAACCTTCGTGATAAGCACATGGCCGACACGCTTTCGGCACTGTCGACGCATCTGCACGGCAGTCGGGGCTCGGGGAAGGTCGTGGTCTGGGCGCACAACTCACACATCGGCGACGCGCGTGCGACCGAGATGTCGCGGCAGCGCGAGCTGAACCTCGGCCAACTCGCCCGGCAGTACCATGGAGCCGAGGCCGTCATCGTCGGATTCACCACGTATCACGGCTCGGTCTCGGCTGCGTCCAACTGGGGCGATCCGGTTGAGCGGAAGCGCGTTCGGCCGGCCCTGCCCGACAGCTGTGAAGATCTATTTCACAACGTCAAGCTCGACGCGTTCATGTTGCAGACCGACCATCCCGTGGTGGGCGACGTGCTCAGCGAGCCAAGGCTTCAGCGGATGATCGGCGTGATCTATCGCCCGGAAACCGAACGCCAGAGTCACTATTTCCAGTGCCAGCTTGCCGACCAGATGGACGTGGTGATTCACTTCGACCACAGCCGAGCGGTTGAGCCGCTGGAGCGCAGCGAACTCTGGCAACGCGGCGAAACGCCTGAGACCTACCCGACGGGGTTGTAGGCGAAGGATGACCACAGGCGTCCCTACGAGCCGCGACCGTCATGGAGCGGTTGTGCGTCGGGCGAAGCAAGTGGTCAGCGACACGGCGGTCGGGGCGTGCGCAGCGTCTTGAATCGTTCGGCATAGGCTGAACGTCGGACCGCTCCCTCACGGTCGCGGCTCGTGGTCGCGATTGGGGTGCTTGCGTTTGCCGGTCCTCAGCGGAAACGGTCATTCGGTTTGGAGCGGGTGACGACGCGGAGGTGGCGCTCGAGATTGTTCACCAGTGGACTGGCCTGATCCGGCGGCGGGGTGTAGCTCATCAGCAGCGACCGCAGCGCCCGCTCCGCAGCATGCCATTCACGGTTGTGCGCCAGGGCGTAGGCTTCACGGTAATCCCGCTGTACGCGGTTGGTCAGTCGCTGCTCGAGCTCGTGGTAGCGCAGCTGATCGAGCCCGTCTTCCATCGATTCACCCCGCTCGAGGCCGGCGTAAGCGCGGGCGAGTTTGTAGTGAAAGTGGGCGAGGAACAGGCCGTCCGGCGAAGATTCGCGGCGGGCGTACCATCGTTGCGCCTCGGCGATGTGGCGGGCCGCTTCACGTTCGTTGACGACGCGGTCCAGCGGCTGGCGAATCTCCTCGGCGATCTGCTCATCAGGCAACTGGCCCGGTGCGACCATCGCGTCATCGTGCCGACCGCTGAGGCCGCTGAGCACCGCGAACGCCGCGACGACAACGAACAGGTACGCACCGACGCCGACCCAGATCTTGCTGCGCCGGGACATGCCCTCAGCGGGTGCGCCGGTCTGCGGGTCGGCGGTGATGCCGTCGTGCAATGTTGACATCGGGTCGCCGCGGCCGTCGGCCGGCTGCTGGAGGTCACCGTTGGGAGCAGCACTCTCGATCAGGTCGACAGCGAACAACGGTGTTCTCTCGATGCTGACGCTCTCGCCCCCGAGCAGCGTCATCGCCTGACCGCCGGCGACGGACTGCTTCGCGATGGTGAGCGCGTTCGTGCTGTGACACATGAGCAGCCATTGGTCGCCGTGCCAGACGATCTCGCCGTGGTAGCGTGAGAGGTGTTCGCCGGCGAGGCGGATGGTGCTCTCTGGCGCACGGCCGAACGTGAGGCGTTCGGTGGGGCTGTGGGTGGTGGTTCGGCCTGCGTCGGGGCCGGTGAATCTTTCAATGCGAATCATCATGATCGTGTTCCTTCGCGTTCGCCTGCTCGCGGTGCGTTACATCAATCGGCCGCCGAGCCACATGAGAATGATCGGGCTGAAGACGACCAGCACGACGGCCATGAGGATCAGCATGGAAGGCACAAGGATGCGCATCGACGCCGATGCACTGGCCTCCTCGGCCCGGACGCTTCGCACCATGCGGATCATGCCGGCCTGACTTTTGAGGATCTTTGCGAGCGGCGTGCCGAGCGCCTCGGCCTGGTTGATCGCGCCGACGACACTTCGCAATGCTTCAAGCGGGATGCGCTGGCCGAGGCGTTGCAGGGCCTTGGCGCGAGCGGTGCCGAGGTTCATCTCCGCCTGCACCAGCCGCAGTTCCTGGTTCATCGGGTGGTGCGGTTCATCGCGAACGACGGTCGTCACCGCCTCGTTGAAGTTCGCCCCGGCTTCAAGCAGCAGGGCGATCAGGTCGAGCGTGTACGGCAGCTGCTGAGCGACTTCGCGCACGCGCTTGGCGGCGGCTTCCCGCAGCGTCCACAGCGGCACGAAGAAGCCGACGGCCGGCATGACCAGCACGGTGAGCACATCGAACTGACCCATCAGCGCGAGCGCCGCAGCGGTCGCGACGGCCAGGCCAACCCCGCCGGCGAGGCAGAGGGCGAGGTACTCGTTGACGGTATAGCCGTTGGGGTTGCCGCTGGCTTCGAGATCCTGCCAGACGCGATCGCGGAAGTAGGGAAACCGGCCGGCCAGCGCCTCAGCAAATCCGAGCAACCGCCCGACAATGGGCCAGTCGAAGATCGTGGGTTGCCGCCCCACGCCGAGCGCCGAGGCCACCTGTCGGCTGGCGGGTACGGTGGTCCGAACGGGTGCTGAGAAAAGCGCCCAGACCATCAACACGACGGTGCCGAACAGCAGCAGGCTGATGACGATTTGTCCAAGATCAAGCGCGGTCATGCGTGGCGACCTCTCGTGGCGGCGCGCGTTCGGTCACGAGCCGCGACCGTAAGGGAGCGGTTGTGTGCTGGGGCGAGGCGAACGATTAAATAAGCAATCAGCATTCGGGGCGTGCGCTGGTTTTCCCCTCGACCCGTGGCGGTCGAACGTCGGACCGCTCCCTTACGGTCGCAGCTCGTTGGCAACAATATGGGTGTTTCGTGCGTCACATCTGCACCTGCATAATTCGGCGGATCCAGACCATGCCCGCGGCGATGAGCAGGCCGGCGATCAGCAGGATCACGCGGCCGACGGGTTCGGTCAGCAGTTGACTGGTCTCCTCCGGGAAGATGCCGCCGAGGATGAAGAGGATGCCCAGAGGCAGCACGGCCATGAAGCGCGCCTGCGAGCGGCCCTGTGCGGTGAGTGCGGTGAGCCGGCCTTCGAGGCGCTGGATTTCGCGGATGGAATCGGCGATCTGGTCGAGGCTTTGCCCGAGGTCGCCGCCGCGCTGGCGGTGGGCTTCGATCGCGGTGAACAGCAGGCGGTAGTAGGTCGAGCCGATGCGTTCGCTGGCGTGGCGCATGGCGCGGTTGAGGTCGATGCCGAGCTCGTATTCCTTCAGCAGCTGGGCGAACTCCTGCCGGATGGGCCCGCCGGCGTGCTGCACGAGCAGGTCCATCGACTGGACCAGGTTCAGCCCCGCGCGGATGCCCGAGGCCATCGTCGTGATGCCGTCGACGATCTGACGATCCAGGTGCATGCGTCGCTTGTGTTCCAGATGTGTCAGGAGCATCTGGATGCCCACCGCCGCGATCGCCGCCCCGACCAGAATCAACAGCGGCGAGCCGAGCAGCCACCACATGCCGATGCCGCTGGCGATCATGAAGGTGCCCGCCGCCGCCATCGCGCCGCGTGTCGAAACGTTCAGTAGCAGCTGGCGGTTAAGCGTCTGGTCGATCCGCTGTTCGAGGCGCGCGGTCTGGCCGGCCAGGCGCGACCAGCCGTGCGCCACGAGCAGGTAGACCGTGGCGAAGGTGCCGGCTGAGATGGCGGCGAGCCAGAGCAGGTCATGCATTGGTTTTCGCTCCGTCGTAGAGGAACATGTCGACATCCAGCAGGTCGCGCTCGATCAGGCGGGGGGCGAAACTGGGGATGTAACCGGTCGGGCGAAGCACCGGCTGATCGGGATTGCGGAGGATGAAAATGTCCTCCAGGCGGACCTGCTGACTCTCACGCTCGATGCGGGTGATCTCACTGATATGCGTCACGCGACGGCGGCCGTTAGGCAAACGCGTCACCTGCACGACCAGATCAATCGCACTGACGATCTGCTCACGGATGGCGCGGACGGGCATCTCTACCGCCATCAGCATCATCGTTTCAAGTCGGCGGACGGTGTCTTCGGGGGTGTTGGCGTGGACGGTGCTGAGCGAGCCGTCGTGGCCGGTGTTCATCGCCTGGAGCATGTCGAGGCACTCAGCGCCGCGCACCTCGCCGACGATGATGCGGTCGGGCCTCATGCGCAGCGCGTTGCGGACAAGATCGTGAATCGCGTACGAGCCTTTGCCTTCCATGTTCGCGGGGCGACCCTCAAGGCCGACCACGTGCGGCTGCGGCAGGCGAAGCTCCGCGGACTCTTCGACCGTGACGATGCGCTCGCCGGGATCGACATACGCACACAGCGTGTTCAGCAGCGTCGTCTTGCCCGAGCCCGTCCCGCCTGCCACAAGGATGTTCTTCCGGCCGGCGACGCAGCCTTGCAGGAAGTGGGCGCAACGTTCGCTCAATGTTTCACGCTCGATCAGATCGTCGATCGTGAACGGGATCCACGAAAACTTGCGGATCGTCAGGCACGGGCCCACCAGGCTCAACGGAGGGATGATCACGTTGATACGGCTGCCGTCGGGCAACCGCGCATCGACTAACGGCGTGCTCTGATCCACCCGCCGACCGACGGGCGTGAGCATGCGTTCGATGACGCCCATCAGCACTTCGTCGGAGAAAAAACTTCGCGTGGTCGGCTGAATGATGCCGTTTTTCTCGACGTAAATCTGCTCCCGGCCGACGACCATGATCTCCGTCACGTTCGCCATTTCCAGCAGATCCTGCAGCGGCCCGAAGCCGAGCATGATGTCGCGCAGATCTTTGCTGACGACCTGATGCACGATGTGAAGCTTTAGGCCCAAACTAATCGTGGGCCGCACCTGCGTGAACAGATCGTCAAACGCGTCCTCCGCCGTGGCGAGGTCTTCGCTCACGCTGGCGGGATCAAACAGCAGCGGCATCATGTCTACGACCTGCGTGACCAGCTCAGCGATCGCCTGCTCGGCCGCGGCTTCGTGCTCGTTGCGGATCTCCGCGCGGTACTCCGTCGCCACCTTGCCGGTGCACTGACGCACGACCTCAGCGGTGACGAGCCGCGAGAGATGCATGTGGACCATGTGATCGACCAGCTGCGTGTCGAGCGTTTCGGCGTGGCGATCGACAATGTCTTCAAGCTGTTGATTGATCTGCGCCAGGTAGACCGGATCGCGTTTGTCGATCTGGCCGGTGACGCGGAGGTTCAGCCGTTCGATCAGGTCGGCGTGAACCTGCTGTTCGAGTGCGACCAGGCGATTCTGCAGCAGGCGTTGCTGTTCGGATTCCTGCGTCTGCCCGCCGGGCCGAACGGGCGCGAGGGCGTACTGGCCGATGAGCACTTCGTCGCCGAAGTCCAGCCGCGCCGGGCGACCGCTTGCGATATCGCGTCCCGCCACGCGAACGCTTGAGCGTGAGAGGTTCTCCACGAAAAGTTGATTGCCGCGGAGCTGGATCTGTGCGTGGCGACGGCTGACGAACGGACCGCGCAGCACGATGTGGCAATCGGCGTCGCGGCCGACGGTGATCGGCTCGCCGTTGATGGCCACATCGAGCACGGTGCGGGTGTGGCTGGCTTGATCGAACAACCAGAATTCCATGGCTCGCCTCTACTGTTGGATACCGATGAGGTCTTTGACGGTTGCATTCACGCCGACAAAATTCGTGCGATCTTCCCTCGGGTTCCGCACGGCGATGTCGAAACCGTCCCGGCCGACCTGCCTGGCAATGGTGAGCAGGGCCTCGGCGTCGTCGGGCTCGACTTCGACGGTGATCGAGCCGAACGTGCCTGGCCGGCCGCCTGCTTCGTCGGTGCTGGTGCCCACGGCGACGACGCGGACGCGCTCCATTACGGGGAGTGTGCGCGGCGCGTCGCCTTCTTCGCTGAACGTGCCGAGGATGTCGATCAGCATCCCCGGCCGCAGCAGGCCCGACGCGTTGCGACTGTTCACAGGTAGGGCGATGCCTCGCTTGCCGTCGGCGATTTTGTGGTCCAGCGCCTCGCGCGATTCTCGGAACAAAGCCGTCGTCAGCGGATCGCCTTCACGTGCCGACTGCGCCAGCCGTTGCCCGTCCCAACTGATGATGTTGTCCGGTCCGATCGCACCGCTGATCGAATCGGCGAACTCTTCGGGGATGCGAACCAGCACGAGGTCGCGGCGTTCGCTGAGGACGTGCCCCGGCTGAAGCTCTTTGTTGAAGCGGTAAACTTCGACGGAGCGGCCCGCCGCTTCGCTGCGCACCATCGCGATGTAGACGTTGGTGAGGATGACGACCAGCAGGCCGAGCACGATGGCGACGATCATGACCGTGCCGCTGCCGCCGGTATTCGTTGTGCTTCGGCCGGGCGCGCCGGGTGTGGTCTGACTGCGACCGCGGACGGTCCCGGTCACGTTGCTGGTATGAGCCGCGGTTGCGTTGGCGGCGGTGAGGTTTGTCTGCGTAACGCTCATGGTGTTTCTTCCTGCATGGCACACCCGCTCGGTGTGTGATCGATTCAGAACGTGGGAGATTCGTTCACGGTGGGGCCCAGGTAGCGCGGTGTTTTGAGGTAGAAGCTGCGCATCAGGCCGCTCAGGGTTTGCTCGGGCGTGCGGCCGGTGCGCCACGCCTGGCTGCGCGCTTCGGCTTCCATCAAGAGGTCGAGCGATTCGAGGAACGCGTCGCGCGTGGCATCGACCGCAGCGGGGGAACCTTCAAGATCGCTCAGCCAATCGGGCGAAGCGGCACGCCAGTCTTCAACGTAGGCCCAGTCGCCGCTGATGCGCCCCTGCCCACGGCGAATCGGGAAGCGCTCGGGGTTCTCGCCTTCGCCGGCCACGCTGCCGATGCGTCCCCACTGCTGAGCAGCCTGATCGTGGCGCACTTCATAACGCTCGCCCACGCCGCGCCGCTGACGGTAAGAGCCGGCCCCTTCGTGCAGCCATGCCCATGCGAGACGTGCTGCGTCACCGCTCTCGGACTCGGCTGAATCGAGCAGCTGACGGTACGGCGCGACGGGGAACACATCTTCGGAAAGGGTCTGCTGCACCGTGCTCTGCTGACCCGGGAAGAAGGCGGCGCGAAGCTGGTCGGCGGCGCCGTCGGCCTCGACTGCCGGCCCGGTGCCTTCCATCGCCGCACGCCACACTTCGTAACGGGCCATCGCGCTGCCCTGCTGCACCCGCACGCCGAGCGACCCGAAGTAGAACAGCAGTGCCAGTACGAGCATCAGCATCGGCATCACGAGCACGAACTCGGTCATCACGGCACCACGATGTGTGCGGCATAGCCGCGCACCCACATCGCTCACAACGAGCCGCGACCGTGAGGGAGCGGTCCGGCGTTCGACCACGACGAGCCGATGGGAGTTGCAGCGCGCTCCCGAAACGTCGCTCGCGAATCCGATCGTTTGTCGTGGCGCGGCGCACCACCGCTCCCTTACGGTCGCGGCTCGTTGCTTAGCGTTTTCGTGTCGCATCATGATCATCTTTCAGTGACTCAGAATCAGCGGGGCGAGGGGTTCGACGGCTTGAAGATGTTCATAGACCCGTTGCGGTTCGCCCGGCGTGGTCAGGCCTCGCATGTCGGCGACCCATTGGTGAAGATCGTGCACCGCTTCGAGTTCCGCCCGCCAGCTCTGCGTCCACAAATCCCATGAATGATGGTTAAAAACGCGCGCCTGCGCGATGGCGAGCATGTCGCCCGTCGGCCCGCCGCCGATGAAACGCTCGCCCCAGATGGCCGCTTCACTCTCCCGGCGAACAACGGCAAGCACACTCAGATAACGTCGGCGACCGTCGGCATCATCATGCCCCGCCCGCTCGGTGTTCAGCCGCATCGGGGCGGGGGCGTCGCGGCCGAGCCCCGCAAACGGATCGCGAATACCCGCTTCCTCGCCGACGTTCACGCCGGCAAAGACGACATGATCGACGCGGAAAATCGGCTGCGGTTGAAGCACGCCTTCCGCGTTGCGCTGGCCGGTGATGCCCACGTCGAGGTCGTAATAGACCATGTAATCCCACGTTTCCTCCCACACGCCTTCGCGCACCATGTCCACGTTGTACCACTCGCGGGGATTCTCCCAGCCGGGCTTGATGACGAGACGGCGGTTGCCGGTGTGTTCGTCACGCACCTCAGCCCAGGTGCCGTCGGCGAGGAAGTTGTCGTGGCCGGGCGGGAATCGGCTTTTGATTTCGACGGTGAAAAACGCCGTCTCTTTGATGCTCTGCGGATCGTTGTAAGCAAGGCGTTGCGCCTCTTCGAAATCGGTGCGCCAATCGGGTGCGACGATCGGTTGGTTGCCGTCCCAGTTGCTCCATTGCCGCAGGCGGCCGCGTGCGTCGGCTTCGCCGGCGGTGGTCCAGGGCGTGTCCGCCTCCTGCGTGGTGCCCGGCCAGATACGTTCGATCTTCGTGTCCGTGAGCCGCTGGGTGTACCAATCCATCCGCGTGGCACCGAGGCGAACGGCGGCGTGCTTGTGCACCTGCCGAAGCATCCATTCGAGCGGACCGAAGGTGCGGTAGGCCTGCGGCACGAAGTGGCTGTCGATGACGGTGACATCCTCAACCGCCGCTCGCGTGACGGGCATCGCCTTTCGTCGCGGCACATGGGCGACTCGGCTGCGGCCTTCAATCTCCGTGCCCTGCACCCACAGGCCGACCAAGTCGCGCCAGCCCAGTAGTGTGTCCCAGGGACCTCGGGCGTGGATGCGATGATCCTCAGTTTCGGGGAGCAGGCCTTGCATAACGGGGCGCTTGAAATCGTCGAAGTTGCCGCGCGCGATCGGCGGTTGCACCTTCAGCGGGAGCAGTGTGACGGCGGCGGTGCCGGCGGCTGCGTCGGCGAGATTGGCTTGCCCGCCGGTTTCCGCTGCGGTTCGGACGGCGGCATCCATCTGCTCAGCGAGCGAGACGTTCAGCCGGTCGGCCGCTTCGATCGCGCGCCAGAGGCGGCCCTCGGACTGGTACGACGTGGCCGTGGCGATGCCGCTGCGATCCATCGCCGCCGTGGTGCTACGCAGCTCCGCAAGCTGTTCGTCCATCTCCAGCAGTGTTTCGTGAAGTAGATCCGCGACCGCCGCGGCACGCCGGTCATCGTGGCTGAGGAAGCCCGCGGCGATGTGTTCTTCGAGCTTCTGTCGCAGCGTTTGCTGTTCCGTGAGCGAGAAGTTCGCTGCTTCTTCGGTGGCATCCATCACGGCGACGGCGGCGATGAGGCGCGCCATCTGCGTGTTGTTCGCGGCGATGGTGTTCAGCGAGCGCGCCATCCATCCCGCCCCGCCCGCAGCGGCGGCGTCCACCGCATGCTGGGCGGCCATGCGATCGTTCACGTGGCGGCCGAGGTTGATCACCCAGAACACGAGGCCCGCCAGCAGCAGCAGCGCGAGCAGCATGACGACCATGACGACACCGCGGCGATCGGCGGTGCCGCCGCGCGGGCGAAAGTTGTGCGTCTTTCGCGCGTGGTTCATGGCGCGTCCTTCTCCGCCGTTGCTGATCCGGCTTCCTTCCGCTCAACATCCTCAAGCATCTGCTGGAGTTGCTCGCTCGGTCGCATCCGCAAAGCCACGCGCAGGTAGGCCCGCGCCTGCTCCCACTGTTCCGCCTGCACCGCCCCGCGTGCCTGGGCCACGAGGTGCTCAAGCTCCAGTTCGAGTTGAAGCTCCTTGATGGCGCTGGCTTCGATCTTCGCTTCCTCCGCAATCTCGACAGCCTCGCGGTAAGCGGCCTTCGCCTGCCCGAATCGGCTTGCCTGTCGCAGCTGTTCCGCCTGCGTGCGCAGCTCGGCGATGGCGTGGTAGTCGTCAAGGCGATCGAGCAGGCGCTTCACTTCATCGTGTTCACGGTTCACCGCGGCCGCCTTGGTCAACGCTTCGCGCCCGTCGTCGAGGTCGCCTCGTTCGAGAGCGGCTCGGGCCTCGGAGGTGTGCTTGCGCACCAGTGCCGCGTTGAGCTGACCCTGAATGACGGGATCGTTCAGGACACGCATCGCCCGCTGATAAAGGTTCACTGCCTGTGAATAATCGCCCGCTGCCTCGGCCGCCTCGGCTGCGGCGATTAGCGACTCCTTCTGCCCCGCTCCCTGCACGCGCGCAAGCAACTGCTGAGCCTCGTCGTTCTGCCAGTGGCCGATGGCTTCAATGAGGAAACGGGCGGCGACGTCCAGATCGCCCCGCGCCTCGGCGGCGCGGCCGTCTTCCAGGGCGGCGTCGCTTTGCGTCTGCGCCAGTCGATCCGCCAACTCCGCAGATGGGCGGACGCCGTAGGCGCGGTCGAGCGCCGTCACGGCCTCGCGCAATCTGCCCCGCCGAATCGCTGATTCCGCCTCGACCATGGCAGCGGTGTAGGCGATCTGATCGGTGACCTCCGTAAGCCGATGACGCAGGGCGTGATTCTCAAACTCCGCCTGGGCGTCGCTGAGAATCTGCTGCGCTTCCTCAAGTTCGCCACGCTCGATGAGGCGTTGGGCCCGTTCGTCGATGGCGAGGATGCGATGCCGGGCAGCCTGATCTTCGATGAGCGTGCTGAGGTCGCTCAGCTTGCTTCGCTCGGTACGCGTAAGCGCGCCGGCGGCGGCGGTGAGGGTCTGTCTGAGATCACGCAGATGATGCCGGGCTTCGTCGAACTCGGCGTTCTCCACGGCCTTCGCGATCACCCCCGCCTGCCGCACGAAGGCGCGACGGTTGGGCAGTTCCTCCTGCGCCGACTGCACATGCCGCATCAAACGTGAGGCGGCGACGCGTGTCGCTTCATGACTGTGAACAACATCATCCGCCCGGTTCACCGCAGCCGTCGCCGTGTTGTAGGCTTCGAGCGCGGCGTCGTAATTACCTTCGGCCATGGCGGTGTCTGCGGCATCGGTCTGCAGCATCGCCGACGCGAGCAGTGCGTATGCCTCCGCCCCCACGCCCCACTGCGGATGCGTCTGCCACTGGTCGGAAAGGTCCGTCCATATCCGCTCGGCCTCGTCGTACTGGCCGTTATCGAAAGCCGTCATGGCCGCTTCAAACGCCTGCGTGGCCGTGGCCTCCCGGGCGACCTCAAGCTGGCCACGGCGGTGCGCGTCAAACGCCCACAGCCCGCCCAGCACGACCACGTTCAACACGATGATCGCCGCGATCCAGGGCATGTAATTCTTGCGAGCCGGTAGGGGGGCTGTCTGGTCTTCGTCGGTTGTGTCGATCGCCGCGGTGGCGGGCCCCGATTGAACATTGGGAACGGGGCGCGGTGTGGGATGCTCACGGGGCACGCCGCTGGCGGTCGGTCCGGTCGGCCGAACGAAGTGACGCTCGATCGCCTCAAGCAAAGCGTCGGCACCCTGGATGCGCCGTGACAGTTCCTTCGCCATCATGCGATCGACCAGATCGACCAGCAACGGCGGCACGTTCGGAGCCACGGTCGCAACGCTCGGCACCGTCGCCCGCACATTCGTGTGCCACTTCATCCAGCGGACCGCACGGTTCCGCTTATCACGCAGCACCGCCCGGAAAGTCTGCTCATAGTTCGCCCGGCCGACGAGCATCTCGTAAGCGATCAAGCCGAGCGCATAGATATCGGCGCGGCCGTCGACGGGATTGTCCCCGAACAGTTCCGGCGCCATGTAGGCGGCTGTGCCCATCGGCAGCGCCTCCTGCTGTGTGACGAGCGAGGCCAGGCCGAAGTCACCGACCTTCGCGCCGGTCGGTGAGAGCAAAATATTCGCGGGCTTGAGATCACGATGGACCACGCCCGCCCGGTGCATCGCCGCCAGCGCCATCGCCACTTCGCGGACCACGGCCAACGCCTTGAGCGGCTCGATGGGCTCGCGATGCTGCGCGAGCGCCTCTTCCAGGCTCACGCCGTCGACGTACTCCATCACGATGAAAAGGCCCCGACCTTCGCTGAGGACTTCGATCACTTCGACGAGTCGCTCGCACTGCTGTGACAGCGTTTTCTGAAGCTCGCCCTCCTGCCGGAACCGCCTTCTCGCGAGTTCGTCAGCGGCGTCGGCGGCGGCGATCTGCTTGATCGCGACGGCCCGGTCGAGCAGCCGATCGTGGGCGCGCCAGACGATGCCCATCCCGCCACTGCCGATCTGGGCGACGATGTCGTAGGGCCCCAGCTTGTCGCCGGCGGCGAGGGTGCCGTTTGCTATGTTCTCGCTCGTCGTCATCGCTTTCCTCTTCCTTGTGTGTCGGCCTCGGGCCGGTCAGCGGCGGTCGTCATGTCACGGCGTCCGGGGCAGGTCGGGCGCGTCGGGCAGTTGCTCGGGGAGGCCGAAGTTCGTCAGCATCGACCGTGCGCCGAGCTTCATGGTGAGGCCGCCCCAGGTCGTCTCGCCGTCGGCGAAAATGCGATTCACATACGGCACCGAAAGATGCAGCCGATGCTCGACGTGCACCGCCACCGCATCACGCGGCCCCCAAATCGTCGTCCCCCGCTCGGCACGAACCTCGCCGCCGTCGGTCCAATCGCCGCCGCTGCCTGCTTCGCTGCCGTGCATGCGAAACAGTTCGATCTCGGTGTGCTCCAGCGCGTAATTCATGCGGCCGGGCATGCGATCGTGAATCCAGACCGGTTCCCGCTCGCCCAGCCTTCGGTGCATGGTGGCGAGTCCTTGAGCGACACCCGGGCCGAGCGTTGCACCGTCCGTCGCCGATCCGCGCGGGCCGGCGACGGGAAGCAGCGCCACCGCCGCCGCCCGATGAATCGCCTCTCGTTTGCGGCTGCCACGAGCGTCGGCGTACCAGTTCACCGGCTCGTGCTCGTAGGCCTTGGGAATCTGCACGACCGCACTCCTTGTCGCGGCGAAGGCGCTGTAATGAACGAACAGGTTGCCGCCCATCACCAGCGTCGTCTGCACGAGCAACAGGATCACGGTCAAAAGCACCGGCAAAATCAGGGCGAACTCGATCGTCGCGGTCCCGCCTTCATCGGCGAGGCCGCTTCGCTTCGGCGTCGTCGGCATCTCGCTCAGCCGGGCAGCGGTCCGCAGCAGCACCGCTGCGGCGGCGATCAGCACGACCATCATCAAGGCGCAGCTGATCGCCACGGGGGACGCCATCGCCTGCCACCACCACGACCACAGCCATGCATCGACATTGCCGTTGCTGATCACGTTCATTCCTTCTCAAGGCAGCGGCACATCACGCTGCCCGTTCATCCCACAAAACCCGCCCAAGGCGTCCGCACCCCCAACAACAACTCCACGCCTGCCACGCACCCGCCCAAAGCAATCGCCACCGCAAACGGCACCCCCCCACCTTGCTCGACGTTCTCCTCGGCCGCGGTCGAGGCGTTCGGCGACGCGCTCGGCCCGCCCAGCAGGACGGCTACGAAAATCCGTTGCGCCGTTTCACGCACGATGCCTTTGCCGACCATGATGCCGACGGCCATGACGGCTCCGATGACGAAGGCATACACCGTTGTGGCGAAGACGATGCGCCAGTCGCCGCTGATCGCGCCGACGGCGGCCATGAGTTTCACGTCCCCGCCGCCGAGACCTCCCATGGCGAAGATCAACGCGAATCCGACCACGGCGACGACACAGGCGATCAGCGAACCGTTCAGTTCCATCGCCATGCCGCTGAGCCCGCCTGCGAACCAGCCGCCGATCGCCGCGAGCGCGAAGCCTGCCAGCACCGCTGCATACGTGAGCGTGTTGCGCACTTTGCCGGTGCGGACATCGGCCACAGCCGCGGCGATCAGCACGCCGACCAGCAGCACCATCGCCGTGATCGGATGCGCCATGCTTACCAGCTCGGGTGACGGTTGCATGGTCAGAACGCCTGCGGGTCATAGGAGTCGCTGCTGCCACGGATGCGGACCGCTTCGCCGCCGACCCAATCGGTGATGTAGTCACGGAAGTAGATCAGCAGGCCGAGCAACGGCAGCACCACGGCCGCCACGATCAGCAGTTTTTCCAGGCCCTCCGCACCACGTTCATCGCGATGCAGCCGACGCAAAAGCGTGAGCATTCCCTTCATCTCCAACTCCATGTCAAGAGGAACCGGGCGATCCAAACAAGCCGCCGGTCGCGCCGTTACGGGAACGGCAGCGCGTTGATCGTCGTCATCATCTCGTAGTGCCCGGTCAGCGCGCTCAGCGCCAACTGCACTGTCACATAGCCCGGCAGCGCGATGGCTGCCAACAGCAACGCCCACTCCAATGACGTCGCTGCGTGCTCGTCTTCCGCCAATGCCCGCCATGTTCGGGCCGGCCTGCGTGGTGGCTCACGCCTGATCGTGTTCATGCTTCCCCCTTGCTTGTCGGCGTGAAGATCGCCCGCGCTTCGCTGCCGACTGCCGCGAGCGCCTCAGCGTCGATCTGGTCGGCCAGCGTCGACGGCTGCTGCGTCCATTGCAGTTGTGCTGCGTCGGCATCGTGCTCGCCGCCCTGCAGCGTGAACATCTCGCGGACGAGGTAATGGCCGTCGGCGCCGATGCCTTCGACCTCGCCGATCTGCGTCACCTTTCGCCTGCCGCCTTCGGTCCGCATCATCTGCACGACGACGTCGATGGCACTGGCGACCTGCGAGCGGACGGCTCCGAGAGGCAGTTCGATCTTGCTCATCAGCGCCATGGTTTCCAGTCGGCTCAGCGCGTCGCGGACGTGGTTGGCGTGGAGCGTGCCCATCGAGCCGCCGTGGCCGCTGGTCATCGCCTGGATCATTTCCAGCGCTTCGCCGCCGCGCACTTCGCCGATGATGATGCGGTCCGGCCGCAGCCTTAGCGACGCGCGGAACAGCTCCGCGATGCCCACCGCGCCGAGGCCGTCGGCATCCGCGCTCTGCGCCTCCAGCGACACGACATGATCCTGCTGCAGCTGAAGCTCTGCGGAATCTTCGATCACGACGATGCGGGCGCCGTCGGGGATCGATCGCGACAGCGCGTTCAGCAGCGACGTCTTGCCCGAGCTTGTCCCGCCGGCCACCAGCACGTTCGCCTCGTTGCGGACCACTGCGTGGAGGTACTGCCGGGCTGCTTCGCTGAGCGTGTAAAGATGCACAAGCCAATCCATGTCGAGCATCGCCTTGCCGAACTTGCGGATCGTCATCACCAGGCCGAGGCGGGAAGCAGGAGGGCGGGCGACGTGGACACGTGAACCGTCGGGCAGGCGGGCGTCCATCAGGGCGGCACCGTCACGCAGGCTTCGGCCGGTGTACTGAAGAACGTGGTTTACAGCGGCTTCATATACTTCGTCGTCCTCGAACCGTGCGGCCACGCGCTCGACGCGGCCGTCACGCTCAACATAAATATCAGTTGAGCCGTTGATCATGACCTCACTCACACCGGGGTCGTCGAGGAACGCACACACCGGCGCAAGGTAATGTCGGACCGTCTGGCTGTAGAGGGTTTCTGTGTTCATTGCAGGAGGCCAGTCTACCGGTTCGCCCCCACCGGGTACAAGGGAAATCCCCTATGGGTGAGGCGACTCAAGCCGTTGCAAAGACACTGCTTGCGATCATGCAAGACGCCGGGCTGTTTCCCTCGGCTGCAGCAAGAGTTTTAAATCTAAAGATGCATATGTGCAACGCCGGGCATCGCCCGTGATCTATCTAGTAAGACCTAGCAGGAGCGTTCTTAATATTAAGTTGCGACCCCGGCCGTGCGATCCCGATGCGGAAGGAAGTATGTGTGCGTGGTGTCTATATAATCGATGATGTTAATGAAGCGTATATTAAGATGATCGATATTAGGCTGCGATAAAAAAACTCTAGTCGTGCACCGCCCCTACCAACCTCCGTTAGCGGCGGATCGCCGATCCCACTCGCGCGGAATTGACGATCTCCGATCGCCCGGGAACGGGCCGTGACCAACCCCCAATCGCCCGCCAACGCACCGCGTGGTACAATAGGGC
Organism: Phycisphaeraceae bacterium; assembly: GCA_040905565.1. Classification (GTDB taxonomy): domain Bacteria; phylum Planctomycetota; class Phycisphaerae; order Phycisphaerales; family Zrk34; genus JBBDRF01. The sequence continues at coordinate 49,479 of JBBDRF010000077.1, forward strand.
TCCCGCCCGTCGGCGGTTATCGTCATGGCCAGCAAACGCGACTCAGTACGATTCATCTGGGCGATGCTGCGGAACCCCGCAAGCGTCGGCGCGATCGCGCCAAGCTCCAAGCATCTCGCCCGGCGTATGCTCGACGGCGTCGAACTCGGCCCAACCCACAGCATCCTCGAACTCGGCCCCGGCACCGGGCCCATCACCCGCGCCATCCAGCAGTGCCTGCCCGGTCCCGACGCCTACCTGGGCATCGAACGTGAGGGCAGCTTCGTCACGCTTCTCCAGCAGCGGTTCCCGGAGTTGCGGTTCGTCGAGGGCTACGCTGAGCATTCGCGCAGGCATCTGCGTGAGGCGGGGGTCGCCGACGTGCGTGCGATCATCAGCGGCTTGCCGTTCGCCTCGCTGCCGATGGGCGTGCAGAGTCGGCTGATCATCACGCTGGACCGTCTGCTGCTGCCCGGCACCGAGTTCCGCACGTTCCAATATGTGCACGCATGGATGTTGCCGGCTGCGGTGCAGTTTCGCCGCCGGATGACGCGCCGCTTCGGGCCGCCTCGTGTGAGCCGCCCCGTCCTCCGCAATCTCCCCCCGGCGGTGGTGCTCACCTGGGGCCGACCGGCAGTGGTGCCAGCCACAGCGTCAGTGGGCGCTGAGGCCGGTGCTTAGAAGCGGAAACCCCGTCGTTGGCTCAGATGCGGGAACGGTGGGGGGGGGCTATACTCTCAGGCTTCGCACGAACGCACTGCAAGAGGATGCCGATCCATGTCCGACAACGTCACCATTACCGAGCAGCAGGTCCGTCACGTGGCCAAGCTTTCTCGCCTCAAGCTCAACGATGCCGAGGTCGCCCACTTCGCCACCTCGCTTTCGCGGGTGCTGGGTTACGTCAGCAAGCTGAGCGAGTTGGATGTCGAGCATGTCGAGCCGATGGCTCATCCGACCGACATGACCAACCACTTCCGCAACGACGAGCCGACGCAGCCGTTGTCGCTTGAGAAGGTGCTCGAAAACGCGCCCGAGGCCGACCCGCCGTTTTTCAAAGTGCCCAAGGTGCTCAACGACGGCGGCGGCGCTTGAATTGCGACGCTTGAGCAGACTCACTCCCCGCACTCACAATTGATCATCAATGGTTCCCCTCATGGACGTAACGCAACTGACGTTGACGGGTATTCGCGACGCCGTGGCCGCTGGGCAGCTGAAGTCCGCCGAGCTGACGCGGGCTTATCTGGATCGCATCGCCAAGCTTGATCCTTCGCTGCGCGCCTGCACGCAGGTCTTCGCCGACCGGGCCATGCAGCGGGCGAAGGATGTGGATGCGGGCACGGTAAAGGGCGGGCTGGCGGGCGTGCCGATCGTCATCAAAGACAATATGTGCACCACGTTCGGGGCCACGACCTGCTCGTCGAAGATGCTCGAAAACTTCCACGCACCTTACGACGCCACTGTTATTGCGAAGCTGGAGGAAGCAGGGGCGGTCATTCTGGCGAAGACGAACCTCGACGAATTCGCGATGGGCTCGTCCACGGAGAACAGCGGGTCCGAGCCCACGCGTAACCCCTGGCACACCGACCACGTGCCCGGCGGCTCCTCGGGTGGGTCAGCCGCTGCCGTCGCGGCCGACTTCGCCGTCGCCAGCATCGGCAGCGACACGGGCGGGTCGATTCGCCAGCCGGCGGCCCTCTGCGGCGTCGTCGGACTCAAACCCACCTACGGGCTCGTCAGCCGATTCGGCCTCGTCGCCTTCGCCAGCAGTCTCGACCAGATCGGCCCGTTCGCGCACAACGTCACTGATGCCGCGGCCCTGCTGAACGTGATCACTGGTCACGATCCGCTTGATTCGACCTCCGCCCAGCCGGCCGATCATCACGTCGTCCCCGATTACACAGCTGGGCTCGATGACGACGTTAGCGACCTCGTCCTCGGCATCGCCAAGCAGTACCTCTCCGACGACAACCACCGCTCGGTGAAGAAGTCGATCGACGACGCCATCGCCTTCTACACCAAGGCCGGTGCCCGCATTGTTGAGGTCGATCTGCCGCACACCGAGTATGGCATCCCCACCTACTACATCGTCGCCACGGCCGAGGCTTCGTCGAATCTCGCCCGGTACGACGGCATCCACTACGGCCACCGCGCCAAGCAGGCGGACGACCTGATCGACCTTTACTCCGCGAGCCGCGCCGAAGGGTTCGGCGACGAAGTGAAACGCCGCATCATGCTCGGCACGTTCGCCCTGTCCTCCGGTTACCACGATGCGTACTACCTGCGGGCCCTGAAAGTGCGTCGTCTGATCAAGCACGATTTCGACGACGCGTTCAAGCAGTGCCACGCCATTCTCTGTCCGACCACCACCGCCCCCGCCTTCCGCTTCGGCGACAAGACCGACGATCCCGTGGCGATGTATCTCAATGATATTTACACGGTGAACGCCAACCTCGCCGGCATCGCAGGCGTCTCCATCCCCGCCGGTTTCGATGAAGCCGACGGTAAGAAGCTGCCGCTAGGCCTGCAGCTGTTGGGGCCGACGTACTCCGAGCACACGCTGCTGCGGATCGGCCGCATGTTTGAAAAAGCGCATGACTATGCGGCGGCGCGGCCGGGGGTTTGAGAGAAAGAAGAAAACCCACGGCATTACGCCGTGGGCTTCGTGGTGGCATGATTACCAGGTGTAGCGGACGGTGTACGTCACGGTGCGGTCGCCTTCCGGGGGGACGGTCACGTCGAACTCGATGGTGTGGGCGTCGATCTTCTCAAAGTCATCGCTCTGCTGGATGATCTCCCAGTTCCGCGTGCGCATCAGATTCTCGCGGATGATCACCTGTTCTTCCTCGTCCTTCGCGTTCGAAAGTTCAATGCTGATGCTCTCGGTGGCGGTGCGGGCCCGCTCATCAACCTGAAAATTCGTCTGCGTCCGCGTCGCCGTCACATCAAACGCCCGGCCCAGCCGAATCAGCACATCCTGATTGCGCGGCGTGTGATCGATCTGGTCCTCCCCGATGAATTCAAGCGTCGGCTCGCCGGCTGCGTCGTCGGCCTGATCGGCTTTGAACGCCCGCACAATGCCCCGCGGCATCGGCATGCCCAGGTTGTTTTCCTCGCTGTTCTCAAACCGCACAAACACGTCCACGTGCTCCCGGTCGGCCTGCCCAAAACCACGATCCAGCTGCGGACGTGGCGGAATCCACCCGTTCCGCGTCGGCTGATACACCAGCGTCCGCTCCACCGCGATGTCCGAAACCGACGGAAACAGCGCCAGCTGCTGCGTCGTGTTCTGGTTGATCGTCGTTCGCCGCGGCAGCGTGTAAAGGTGATACTCAAAAAACGCACGCTGTTCGAAGGCCTCGGCCTGCGCCGCGACGCCGCCGCGCTGCATCCGCTCCATCATCGGTTGGGGCTGACGCGGCTGAACGCGCTGCACGTCGCCGGCGATCAACTTCAGCTGCGCGTCGGGATAGCTGATGCCCGAAAGGTTCAGTAGCGTCACCCATGCGTGCAGATCGGCCGAGGTCTCATCTTCTGAGAGGATCAGGTTGTAATCGGCCCGCCAGGTGAGGCCGTCGGTCTGATAGGTGGTGCGGATGCGCCGCTCGCCGGCCTCGACCGATCGCAAAAGCCAGCGCAGCGTCGGCCTGGTGATCAGCCCGTCTGGCAGGGCGGGCAGGGCGATCTGCGCGTCGCCGCGGGGCACCATGCGGATGCCGTCGTCGGTGCGCAGGACGATCTGATTCTGCACCGTCGAAAGCAGCACCCCCCGGATCTCCTCGACGCCATCGCCGGCCGGCACGCGGACCACCACCGGCTCATCGACGTAGCGGTCCAGCAGTTTGTCCGGATGCACCAGGTCGAAAAGGAACTGCTGTTCCAGGATGGCCGTGGCCTCGCCGTCGTCCAGATCGGTCAGGCTGACAGTGGTTGGATCGATGAAAGCGGCGACGTCGATGAAGTCGACGGCCTGATCGCCCTGCTCGAAATCGACGGTGCGGATATCGCGGACCACCGCGAAGCCGGGCACCTGGCGGGCGCTCTGCGGGTTGTGCCCCATCTGCTGCTGGGCGATGAACTGCTGCGGATCAAACTGCCCCGGCTCGGCCTGCGAATAAACCGTCACACTCACGTCCGCCGGCTCGGCCTGCTGCGCCAAGGCCGGCCCCCCCGACGAGGCAACCAGTGCAGCGGCAAACAGGCAACCCGATAACAGATAAGATTTCGTCGACGACATGGGGCGACACTCCAGACAAGATAAAATGACTCGGCGTAACAACGCTACCACAACGATAGACGCACCACCCCACCCAAAGTTTCGAGAAGCCC
>JBBDRF010000077.1:53793-74363 GCA_040905565.1 Phycisphaeraceae bacterium
TCGGCGGGGGACTCCCCCCCAACCCTCCCCCAACTCCACGCCCCCCCCCAGTCACCCACGGCGTCACACCGCGGGCGTCAACCAAAAAAACCCACCTCCCCGTTAAGTGCCCCCCAGCCGGTGCCGATGCTGTTGTTGGAATGGCACAACCGACCCCAGGCACGGAGACAGTCATGTCGCAGGGCGTCAGCGCGACACAACACGACAGCGATGCGAATGCGAGACGAAAGCAGATCGTCACGCAAGCGGTGCGCGAAATCTCGCACATCGCCACGCTGCCCGAGATCACCATCAAGATTATCGAGATTGTGGAGGACCCCGACTCCACCGCTCACGATCTTCATATGATCATCGCCAACGATCCGGCCCTATGCGCTCGGGTGCTGAAGGTGGTCAACTCCGCTTTCTACGGGCTGCCGGGGCAGATCGGGTCGATCAATCGGGCGATCGTCCTGCTCGGACTTAACGCCGTGAAGAACATCGCCATTGCCGCGAGCCTCGCTCGGCTGTTCCGGGGCGGTCGGCTGAGTCCCTCCTTCTCCGCGAAGGATCTGTGGGCGCATTCGATCGCCGTGGCCGCCACGACCAAACTGCTGGCCGAGAAGGCCGAACTCAGGCTCACGGATGAAGCGTTCCTCGCCGGGCTGATGCACGACATCGGCATCATGGTGGAGATGCAGACCGTTCGGCCCAAGCTCGTCGAAGTGATCGAGGACGCCGGCGGCGAACCGTTCCTCCAGGCCGAGCAACGGCTCATCGGTGCGACGCATCAGGATTTCGGCCGGGGCCTGTGCGAATCGTGGAAGTTCCCACGCTCCTTCGCCTGCGTCACCGGCTACCACCATCATCCGCTCGTGCTCGATCGTGAGATGCGGACGCTGACGACGCTTGTGCACATCGGCGACATCCTCGCGGCCCGCAGCAAGATCGGCTTCGCCGGCACCGTCGCCAGTACCGAAATCGCCAGCGATGTCCTCGACGACGCCAAGCTGGCGGACAAAGACATCCAGAAGGTGATGGAACAGATCCCCGAAGCCTACACGGTTGCCGATCAGCTTCTCGCGTGATCGGGTACCCGCTTCGGCAAAAACTCAGCGTCTCTCTTTCTCCCTCCGGGCGACCAGAAACGTTTTCTGGTCGCCTTTTTTTACGCGCATAAAAAAGGCTCCAACGCGTAAACGTTGAAGCCTTTTGCCTGAAGTGGAGGTGAGGGGATTTGAACCCCTGACCTCTTCCATGCCATGGAAGCGCTCTCCCAACTGAGCTACACCCCCAGGCTGAGGCGATATTCTACCAACCGCAGCGGACCGGTCAAGAAGCGGCTCGGAACAACGCTACCGCACCCGGGCTTCGAGTTCCTTGATGGCGCGTTTGCTTGCCGTCCGGTCGATCTCACTCATGCGGTCGAGGATGAGCACGCCGTTGAGGTGGTCCATTTCGTGCTGCCACACGCGGGCGGGCAGGTCGTCGCTCTCGAGCCGAACGGTTTCGCCCGCCAGATCCGTCGCTTCGATCACCGCGTGAATCGGCCTGCGAACATCGGCGTTGATGCCAGGCAGCGAAAGACAGCCCTCTTCGTAGACGTCGACGGTCTCGCTCAGCGTCAGCACCGGATTGATAAATACCCGGTCCTGCTCAACTTCACCGGTCGGGTTCGCCACGAACATCCGCCAGGACAGGCCGACCTGCGGCGCGGCGAGGCCGACGCCTCGGTGCTGGTGCATCAGCTCGACCATCCGCTCAGCGACATCGCGGACCTCGTCGGTGATCTGCTCCACAGGCGCAGCCTTGCGACGCAGCACAGGGTCTGGATAATAGACGACACGCAATTGATCAATCTTGACGGGCACGCAAACATGATAGATGCTGAGTACGCTGTCGCCAACCGGTTCGGGTAAAGCCGTGGCAAAATTGGCGCAGTGTACCGCGTGTCTCCGCCACTCGGCGGGACGAGGCCGACGACTCTGGATTCGTGATTCCTAATTCCGACAAGGCGAGCACACATTGGGCCTGTTCAGCAACTGGAAAAAATCAAGCAGCGACGAAGCCACCGAGCCAAAGCCGGCCAAGAACGCCCCCACGCGCGATCCGAAGAAGGCCCGCCGGTTCTTCGAGCACGCCCAGGCCGTCGCTGACTCACGCAATTACGATTACGCCGTCGAGTGTTACATCAACGGCCTTCGTCACGATCCCGAAAGCATGCAGCATCACGAAGCCTTGCGTGATGTTTCGCTGCGCCGCAAGGTCAACGGCGGCAAGGCGCCCTCGCTCAAAGAACAGTTCAAATACTCCGGCGGCAAAGGCTCGCTGGAGAAAATGCTGAACGCCGAGTACCTCTGGGCGAAAGATCCGTTCAGTGCCCAGCTCGGCCTGACGGCCATGGAAGCCGCGGTCAAAAGCTCGCTGCCTGAGGTCGCCTACTGGCTCGGCGGGTTCGTGCTGGAGAACGGTCGGGCTGCGAAACGGCCCAGCAAAGCGCTGTTTCTCAAGGCACGCGATCTGTTCACCGAGATCGGCGCGTACGACCAGGCCGTCGAGGCCTGTTCCGCCGCCGCTTCGCTGGATCCGGGCAACAATGAGCTGCTCAACGAGCTGAAGAACCTCGAAGCCGAGCTGACGCTGATGGTCGGCCGTTACGGCGAGGGCGGCTCCTTCCGCAGCGGCGTCAAGGATTCGGACAAGCAGCGGGCGCTGGAGCAGGACGACTCGATCTCCAACACCGAGTCCGCTCAGAACGAAAGCATCGCCCGCGCCCGAGCCGCCTACGAAGAAAGTCCCGAAGACATGGACCTGCTCTTCAAGCTCGTCCGGGCTTTGGCGCAGAAGGAGACGGAGGAAGCGGAGAACGAAGCGATCACCTTCCTCCATCAGGCCCATAAACAGACGGGCCAGTATCGCTACAAATCGCAGGTCGGCGATCTTCGGATGAAGCAGTACAACCGCCGCGTGCGCCAGATTCGCCAGGCCATCGCCAAGGCTGAAGGCGAGCAGCGGGCCAAGCTTCAGCAGCAGCTTAAGCACACGCTCTCGGAGCAGGTGAAGTTCGAGCTCAAAGAGTACGCCGAGCGGGCGAAGAACTACCCGACCGACATGGGCGTCCGCTTCAACCTCGGCCGCCGCCAGTTCGTCCTCGGCGACAACGACGCTGCCATCGCCAACTTCCAGGAAGCCCAGTCCGATCCGAAAAATCGCCCGTGGGCGCTGCGTTACCTCGGCGAAGCGTTCGCTCGCAAGGAATGGCTCGACGAAGCGATCGACACTTTCCATCGTGGGATTGAGGTTCATCCCTACGCCGACGACCGCCTGGCGCTCGAGCTTCGCTACGAGCTGATGAAGGTGCTCGAAGCCAAGGCCGATCGCGACGACGATCTCACCACCGCGCAGGAAGCGACGAAGGTCGCCTCCCAGATCGCCCAGGTCGACATCAACTACAAAGACATCCGCGAACGCATGGATTCTGCCCGCGCTCTGGTCAACCGCATCAAAAAAGCGAACGCGTGACCGGCATGCCGGCCAAAACGCATCCGCAATCTGACGAGCCGCGACCGTGAGGGAGCGGTCCGCTCAACGTTCGCGTCACGTCGGAAGGTTCGCCCTCCGCACTGGATGGAGCTTACGGACCCGACTGTTCAACAAGAGCCGGGCTGTCCTCAGCCCGGTTGCGGCGCGCTGAGGGCGGTGATGGGCGACGAAGCCCCACGGCGCGACGACCGCTTACCTCACGTGCGCGGCTCGTAGTCCGGCGGTGGTGGTGGGGGGCTCTCGACGCTTGACGCGGGGTCGTCTATACTGTTTCCCTTGTGAACTTCGTCACAAACCCTGCCTCTGCGACGTCCGCAGCGTGCCGGGTGCGTCGGCCCCCAAAAGGGTTAACCCCAATGCCCTACGAGTTAAAACCCTTCGGCGTCGATATCGAAACGACGCCCTACATCAAAGACTTTGAAGACAGCGGCGACCGTTGGACGCTGAACTTCGGTCCCCAGCATCCGTCTACCCATACCACGCTGCGCATCGTGCTTGAGCTCGATGGCGAACGCGTCGTCCGGGCGGTCCCCCACATCGGGTACCTCCACTCGGGCTTTGAGAAGATCGGCGAAAAGCACGATTACAACCAGTACGTCACGGTCACCGACCGGATGAACTACCTCTCGCCCATCCACAACAACATCGTCTGGCATCACGCGGTCGAAAAACTCTTCGGCATCGAGATCACCAACCGCTGTAAAGTGCTCCGCACCATCGTCGGCGAGCTCGCCCGCATTCAGGACCACCTGCTCTGCGTCGGGGCAGCGGCACTCGACCTTGGCGCGTTCACCGCGTTCCTCTACGGCTTCAACGAACGCGAGCACATCTACGACATCTGCGAGTACATCTCCGGGGCCCGCTTCACCACCAGCTGGACCCGCGTGGGCGGCCTGAACCAGGATCTGCCCGACGAAAACGTCTTCAAACAGCGGGTCAAAAGCTTCATCGATGAGAAGCTGCCCCGGGCGGTGGACGACCTCGAGGGCCTGCTCAACAAGAACCGCATCTTCATCGACCGCACCTCAGGCATCGGCGCCATCAGTGCCGAGGACGCCATCGCGTGGTCGCTCACCGGCCCCCTCGCCAGAGCGGCCGGCGTCGCACGCGACCTCCGCAAGGACGAACCCTACCTCTGCTTCGAAGACAACTGGGACGGCGAAGGCGCCAAACCCGTCGACTTCAAAGTCCCCATCATGTACGAAGGCGACGTCTACTGCCGTTTCCGCGTACGTGTTGAAGAGATCAAGCAGTCGGTGCACATCATCCGCCAGCTGATCGACAAGATCCCCGAGGGCCGGGTCGACGCCTACGCCGACGAAGCGTTCCACCTCCCGCCGAAGTCCGAGACCTACGGCTCGATCGAAGGGCTCATCCACCACTTCGAGCTGATCATGACCAACCGAGGCTGGAAGGCCCCGATCGGCGAGACCTACGGCGCTCAGGAAACGGCGAACGGCGAACTCGGCTTCTACATCGTCGCCGACGGCGGACCCCGCGCCTGGCGAGCCCGCTGCCGACCGCCCTCCTTCATCAACTACTCCTCGTTCCCCAAGATGATGGAAGGCCACCTCCTCGCCGACGTCGTCAGCGTGCTGGGCTCGCTCAACGTCATCGCAGCGGAACTGGACAGGTAGGCAAGTAGGGTGGGCACGGCCCACCTTGGCGAACGGTGGGCGATACCCACCCCACGAATCGAGAACTGATATGGCTTGGATAGTTAAAGATTCCGCACATCAGAAGGTTGACCGTCGCGCTGAGCCTTACGTCTCCGATGCGATGAAGGCCAAGTGGGAAGCCGACCTCATGCCGCGCTACGCCACACGGCAGGCGGCTCTGCTGCCGATTTGTCACGACGTGCAGCACGAGCACGGCTGGCTCCCCGCTCAGGCGCTCGAAGAGATCGCGGACTTCGTCGGCATCAACGTCGCCGAGGTGCTCGATACCGTTACCTTCTACGAGGAATACCACCTCAAGCCGAAGGGCAAGCACCTGGTGCAGATCTGCCGGTCCATCGCCTGCGAACTGTGCGGCTACCGCGAACTCAGCGAAAAAGTCCAGCAGAAGCTAGGCGTCCTTCCCGGCGAGACGACCGAAGACGGCCGCATCACGCTGATGGAACTCGAATGCCTGGGCGCGTGCGATCTCGCACCGTGCGGTTTGATCAACGAAACGCTGCAGGAAACGATCAGCTGGGAAGATCTGGAAAAACAGATCGACGCACTGGATTGATCGCCAGCGCCTGCGTGTTTTGCGCAGGACAGGAAGGCGAAGCCGATGAAATGGTTCAACGATCTTTGCCGCAACCTTGGCCTGATGGTGCACAACATCAAGCACCCTGAAGGCAAGCACAGCGAGGTCGTGAAGAAGGAAACGCAAGAGACCAGACGCGGCAACGTGACGCTCCGCCGCACGACGATCGAGGAAATCGAGTACGACACCGAAGACGATGACAACGAGCCGCGACCGTAAGGGGGCGGCCCGACGCACGGCTGCTCGGAATCGTTCGCACCAGGCATGAACACAACCGCTCCCTCACGGTCGCGGCTCGTATAGAAGCTTTTAACGCAGGTTCAATCCTCATGGCCCTTGAAAACCCCGTACTGCTCAAGCGTATTCCCACCGCTCCGTGGGGCGATCCGAAGGACCGTCACTACGTCGACTTTGACGAGTACACCCGCACCGGCGGCTACGAGGCGTTGCGTGGCATCCTCGAGACCGAGCCGAAGGACATCGTCAACCGCGTCAAGGAAGCCGAGGTCCGAGGCCGAGGCGGCGCGGGCTTCAGCTGCGGCCTGAAGTGGTCCTTCCTGCCCCCACCCGACGGCGGCACGCGGTATCTGGCCGTCAACGCCGACGAATCCGAGCCGGGCACGTTCAAAGACCGTCTGCTGATGGATTACGATCCGCACCTGCTGCTCGAAGGCATCGCCATCGCCTGCCATGCCACGCAAAGCGACACCGCCTACATCTACATCCGGGGCGAGTACCACTACGAAGCGCACATGATCGAGCAGGCGCTCAAAGAGGCCTACGCGAACAACATCTTCGGCGAGCAATCGATCCTCGGAAAAGTCAACGACCGCACCCTCAACTGCTATGTCCACCGCGGCGCGGGGGCCTACATCTGCGGTGAGGAAACGGGCCTGCTCGAATCGCTCGAAGGCAAACGCGGCTGGCCTCGCATCAAGCCTCCCTTCCCCGCGGTGAAGGGCCTGTTCGGCCGGCCGACCGTCATCAACAACGTCGAAACGCTCGCCTGCCTGCCCGACGTGCTCATCAACGGCACGGAGTGGTGGAAGTCCATGGGCCGACCGTCGCACTTCGGTGACGCAGCACCCGGATCCTACGGGCCCAAACTCTTCGGCATGTCCGGCCATCTCGCCAAGCCCGGGGTCTACGAAGAACATCTCGGCATCAAGCTCAGCGAGCTCATCGAAAACCACTGCGGCGGCATGCGGAACGGCAAGAAGTTCAAAGCGGCCATCGCCGGCGGGCTCTCGACCGGCGTGCTCGGCCCCGACGAGTACGACGCGGAGATGGATTTCGACATCGGCAAACGCTTCGGCATCCTCGGCCTCGGCACGGCCGGCGCCGTCGTGATGGACGAAGATACCGACATGGTCATGGTCGCCCGCAACAGCCTCCGCTTCTACAGCCACGAATCCTGTGGCCAGTGCACCCCCTGCCGCGAGGGCACCGGCTGGCTTTACCAGATGCTCTGCCGCATCGAAGAAGGCAACGGCCGGTTCAAAGACCTCGACCTGCTCGACGAAATCGCTGCTTCGATGGGTGCCATGCCAGGGACCACCATCTGCGGTCTCGCCGACGGCGCGAACTGGTCGCTTCGCACGATCCTCAAGAAATTCCGAGGCGAATTCGAAGCCCGCTGCAAAGCGTCACTCGTGCAGGTCGGCGTGAAAGTCGGACAATAACCCACACGCGCGGCGCGAAAGCGCGGGATGAGCGGGTTACGATGACGCATGGCTGAAGTCGATCCAACGTGGCCACGCGTGTTTATTGTCGGCGGCGGTTTCGCAGGCCTTTCCTGCGCCCGCAAACTCGCCGATGCTCCCGCGCGCGTCACGCTCGTCGATCGTCGTAACCATCATCTCTTTCAGCCGCTGCTCTACCAGGTCGCCACGGCCGCCCTCTCCCCAGCCGATATCGCCATGCCGATCCGCCAGACCCTGCGCAAGCAGGCGAACGCCCGCGTCGTCCTCGCAGGCATCACCGGCGTCGACCCCGACCGCAAACGGCTGCTCTTCGAAGGCGGGGCTGTCGAATACGATTACCTCGTCCTCGCCTGCGGAGCGACGCATTCGTACTTCGGGCATGATGAATGGGAGAAGGTCGCCCCCGGCCTGAAAACGCTCAGCGACGCGACCGAAATCCGCAACCGCATCCTGCTGGCCTTCGAAAGTGCCGAGTACGAAGCCGATCTCGAACGCCAGCGGGCGCACCTGACCTTCGCCATCGTCGGCGGCGGCCCGACGGGCGTGGAACTCGCCGGCGCGATCGAGGAGATTGCTGCGAAGACCCTGCCGCAGGATTTTCGGCACATCGACACCACCACGACGCGCGTCATCCTTCTCGAAGGTGCCGACCGCCTGCTTCCTCCGTTCCCGCCCGACCTCAGCGCCCAGACCAAGCACGACCTCGAAGCGCTCGGCGTCGAAGTCCACCTCAACTCCATGGTCACCAATGTCACGTCCGACGGCGTCCAGGTCGGCGAGACCTTCATCCCCGCCCGTACCGTGCTGTGGGCAGCCGGCGTGAAGGCGAGCCCCGTCGGTGAATCGCTCGGCGTGCCGCGTGATCGGGCCGGCCGTGTCGAGGTGAACCCTGATCTCACCGTACCCGGTCATCCCGAGTTGTTCGTCGTCGGCGACATGGCCGCCGTTACCAGCCCCGACACCGGCGAAGCCGTGCCCGGCGTCGCCCCCGCCGCCATGCAGATGGGTCGCTACGTCGGCGAGATCATCCGCAGCGAATTACGCGGCAAAACCACCCCAGCCCAACGCAAACCGTTCGTTTATGTCGATAAAGGGTCGCTGGCGACCATCGGTCGTTCGCGGGCCGTCGCACGCCTGGGGCGGTTCCACTTCAAGGGCTTCATCGCCTGGATCCTGTGGGCCCTCGTGCACATCACGTTTCTGCTGGGCTTCCGCAACCGCATTCGGGTGCTCGGCGGCTGGCTGTGGAACTGGCTCCTGTTCGTCCGCGACGCCCGGCTGATCGTCGGTGAACCGCGCCTCGATATCAGCAAGCCCCGCCCCGGCGAAGTCATCCTCGCGAAAGAAGGCGAAGGCGAAGCTGCTACAAAAGACGCGGACAAGCCGTCGAAGGAATAACACTCCCGGAGCCGGGCTGTCCCCAGCCCGGTCATCCACCGCACGCCCCCCGGGCTGGGGACAGCCCGGCTCTTAGAGATTCACTGCACCAGGCGGATCGTCAGCGGGTACCGCCACGGTTCGCCGTTGCTGACCTTGATCGACGCGATGATCACCATGACCACGTCGAAAATCACCACCAGCGGCAGCAGCACGATCCCGATCAACACCAAGACCAGAACCGCCGAAACCAGTGCGTAAATCGTGATCGAAATCTGGAAGTTCAGCGATTCCTTGCCCTGCTCCTCGACCAGCGGATCATCGTGGCGTTTGAGCAGCCAGATGATCAACGGCCCAACGATCTGCCCGACCGTCGGCACGAAAAAGCCTAGGAATGCAGCGAGATGACAACCCACCGCCCAGTTGCGGGACTTCGGATCGGGCATGTTCCCCGTGGGCGGCGGCGATTCAGGTGGCGGCTGATCCATCACGTTCCCTCCCTGTGATTATGACCTCAGCTTTGTCGATCATTATAGCCGCCTGCGTTCATCGCACGGCACCGGTGCGGACCGCCCGCCGTCGCCCGCGCCGGCCGTCGGTTTCGCGCACATGGGCGGTCCGTCGTTGCACCGCCCGGACACCGTAGGCGAGCATGAACGCCGCGAAGAACCCGAGCATCAGCGTCGCGATGGGTCGTTCGCTGCGGAGCCAGGCAAAGCCGACCGTGCCGATCACCAGCACCCCCACACTGCACCAGCCGATCAGCAGAATTCGGTGGCGCGCACGCCGTGACCGCCGCGCCACGCTCCACGCCGCGAAGAACAGCACCACCAGCAACAAAAAATAGGGAACGAGAATCCGCATCAGTCCGCCATTGTAACGCGGCTGCCGCTCATCTCCCCGTTCAGCGGGCGATCGAAGATCGCCGTTCGCGCCTCACGCCACCAGTTCCACCGTCGCCCACAGCGCCCCCGCCGCCAGCGCCGCCACCAGCAGAATCACGCCCGTCAGCCGAAACGTCTGAGGCCAGAGGTGATCCAGATGCGGCAGCTTCAGCGTCTTGTAAACCAGCGCAATCACGAACGCCAACGGCGGCAGAAGCCACAGCCAGTGATCGTGCAGATCCAGCGGATCGAGAAACGGCCGATACGCCAGCACCGCTGGGAAAATATTCAGCAGTGTCGTCATCATGCCTGCTCCCTCTCACGCGTCACCAGTCGGCCCTCGTCCGTATCCGGCTTATCGTCAGGCGGCGGCGCGGGGTGAATCGGCGCCGATGAAGATCGCCCGACCACGTCCAGAATCACCAGCAGATTCAACACGCCCGCCAGCGTGCAGTACAGCGTCCCCAGTTCATTCACACGCCCCAGTGAACGCCGAACGGCGGGAACCTTTTCATCGCTCTCGAGAAAATTCACCAGTACGCGCGCGTCGTCCGCACCGAAGCCTTCGACCTGCCGCAGCTCTTCCGCGTGCCTGTCGAGTTGATGGCCGAGCCTGCCCTCCAGCGATTGGCGATAAAGATCGACGACCGGCGCGGTCGGTCCGATGAGCGTCTGCCCGATGAACCACAGCCGTTCGCGTTCGCTGTTGACGACGCCGATGCCGCCGATGAGCATGCCCGCAGCAAATAGCGAGAGTATCGTGATGCCCAGGATCAGTCCGCGTCGTCGATAGCCGATGAGGTAATGACCGAGGCCCGGGAGCAGCCATGCCGCCAGTGCGGTAAGGGGCCACGGAGGGCGCTCCGCGGGCGAATCAGACGGTGCGGGCGAGCGATCGCTCACGGGCTTTCTCCGATGCGTCGAGGGCGTTGGGGTGGGGCCCGCTACCATGCCGAACGACGGCGTATTGACAGGGCCTAGACTTGAGGTAGTTTACCGCCTTGCCACCGGTAGGGTAAGGCCCTCATGTGTCGGGCCCAGCGGGGTGGTGCTCACCGTTACCTTGACTTGTTACGCTTGGGTCCGTGTTCATCAGGAGGCCTTAAACGATGTGGACAACGCTGGGATTGGTTGAACAGGAGACGTGGGTGGATGAGTCCGCCTCGCGCGATGGCACCGGGAGTCGTTACCAACCGTTGAAAAATCTCGACGACGAACTGGACGACGACGATTTTTTTGACGATGAGGACGAAGACGACCTCGAAGATGACCTCGACGAAGACTACGACGAGTTCGAAGACGAATACGAGGACGACGACTACGAAGACGATATCAACGTCGACGTAGACGACGATGACGACGACACCTGAATCGCCCACGCGACCTGCAAATCCGCGGTCGGCGGGCGCTTCCCCACCACCGCCACGCAGGAGTTGCCGCGATGCAGGAAACCGAAGAGATCGCCCGGCAGGAGGAGCTAAAACGGCAGGTCCGTAGCGTCGTCGATCGCCGCAGCGGACTCGATCGCCGTCGCAGACCTCGCAGTGAATCGGACACCGGCTTGGAACATCGGCGCGGCCCCGGCAGGCGACGCACCGACTTCACCCGCACCGCTGAAGAAGGGGAGATGAGCCAGGAGCAGTTCCTGTTCGTCATGGCCGTCGACGCCTTCAAGCGTGTCAACGGCAAGCAGTTCCCTACCTGGACCGAAGTGCTCGAAGTCATCCGCAAGCTCGGCTACCGCAAGACCGCAGCAAGCGAACTGAACCTCCCGAACATGGAAGATTGGCACGAACCGGCCGACGCCCCCGCCATGCCCGCGCCAACCGAAGAGGAACCCGCCGAATTTTGATGGCGCACGTTAGCGGGCGATCGCAGCTCGCCATTTCTTCAAGCGCGACGGGGCTACCCCAACTTCACCGCGGCCCCTGCGGGATCACGCCTTCCGCGTCGATGCCGAGGAACACGAACAGGAACGCCGCGACGATCCCGACCAGCAGGGATCCGAACAACAGCAGCGTGCCGATTAGTCCGAACGCCACCCCGATCTGCGTCAGGATCTTCCCGCCCGGCTGCATTCGGCCGTCGGCCATGTCTTCCAGATCGCCCCGGCCGAACGACCACGCCACCGGGCCCAGCAGCCAGACAAACAGCCCCGCAATCCCGAGGAACAGGATGAACGGCCCGCGGTGCTCAGCAGGCGGCGGCGGTGTACGAGGATTTCTACGTTTGGCCATAGCGCTACGGTTTACTCCAGCCAATCGCCCCTGTAAAGCGCCACCTCAACCTTAGCGAACGATCGGCGATTGCCCGCTAACGGACGCCCCGCAACAGCCGCATCCGACGCGGCAGCCCTTGCCGATTCAGTTCGGTGGCCTATACTGAAGCCTGCGATTCACAACACCTTCCCGGTGGCTTGAATAGACGAGGATTCGAGATTATGTCCCACATCATTGGGGAACCGTGCATCGGCACCAAGGACACCGCCTGCGTGGATGTCTGCCCTGTCGACTGCATTCACCCGACTAAAGACGAGCCGGACTTCGAGACAGCCGACCAGCTCTTTATCGATCCCGACACCTGCATCGACTGCGGGCTGTGCGTCGATGAGTGCCCGGTCAAGGCGATTTTTCCCGAAGAAGATCTGCCCGACGAGTGGGAAGAGTACGTCCAGCTCAACGCCGACTACTATAACTGACACACCGTCTGTCGTGGCGAGTGGGAAGCGTGAGCGATCGTCCTGCGCCGCGTCGTTGTGCAAAACCGGTCACGCGTGATGGACCTGATCAAAAAAGTACTCGAGTTCGCCCGCGAGAACCCCGTCTACGTCTGGTTGGCGGTGGGGGCTGTGGGTGTGTTCCTGCTGGTGATGAGCGCGTTGCTTAGCAGTTTGTTCTGAGACCGGGACATTGGGTGGAGCGGGGTCGACGCCGCCGAGCGACAGGTCGGCGAAGCCTGCGAGCAGGGCGAAGGCGACGGCGACCAGACCGAGCATGCCGTGGACGATCATGATCGGAAGCGGCAGCGTCCTGCCACGCATGTGAAAGCCCAGAAGCAGCGTGAATCCACCGGCCGCGGCCAGCACGCCGAACCCCAAAGCCATATTCTGCCACAGGTTCTGAGCCTCTGCGATGAACATCGCCGACCACGCCACCAGCGCCAGCCCCACCAGTGCGCCGGTGCCGTGCGCCAGCGAGAGCCAGCCAGGCGGCCGCGGCTTGCCCGCGATCCGGGTCCACAACATCGTCACCCCGCCCAGCGCGGTCAGCAGCCACACCAACGCCCCGATCTGCATGATCGTCATCGTTATCCCCCCCCCTCGGCCTCAGTCGGGCTTGCCCGAGACGACCTCGAACAAGCCGAGTTGATCGACTTCGACCACGTCGCCGAGCTGCAGTTTGCGTCGGCGTCGCGGTTCGGGTTCGCCGTTGACGCGCACGGCCCCTTCGTCGACCAGCAGCCTGACCTGCCCGCCGCTGCCGGCGACACTGGCGAGCTTCAGGAACTGATCAAGGTTGATCGACGCGTCACGAATCGCAATTGGCTGAACCATATCGCTCATCATAGTCGCTGGGCCTTTCGATGCGCCGACCGGCGCGGTATCCTCGCCGCGTACCCCGGAAAATCCCAATCAACCCCCCGCAATCCACGATAACCTTGAGAAACGGCGAAGCGCGATATGGCTGAAATCTGGCAGGCACCGGAGGAAATCCGCAAGCAGTTACAGCTCATCAAAGATGAGTACCACACCCATCTTGCGCCCGCGAGCATGTGGGTCATCTGTTCCGATGGAGCAGCGATTCGCGACAATCAGCTCGTGGCGACGCAGACCAAGAAGTGCACCAAGTCCGAGAAGCTTTCGACCGGGCATGACTTCAAAATCGTGATCCTGATGGAGACCTGGGCGAAGCTCACCGACGACCAGCGTCACCTCGCCCTCGACGAAGCGTTGTGCCGATGCGGCGTGCGGATGGTGCCCGAAACCGTCGAGATCAACGGCCGCCGCGAGGTGCTTAAGGACGACCTGGGCCGGGTGATCTTCACCGACGAAATGGACGTCGACAAGCTCGGCAACCCCAAGTGGAAGGTGAATCGGCCCGACGCGGAGCTGTACTTCAAGATGCTCGCCCGCAAGGGGACGTACAACGAGCAGGCGGAGAATACGGTGCGGGCACTGGAAGGCAAGCCGTTGAAGCTACCTCTCGCTGCCGACCGGGCCGACGTCACCGACGAACAACTTGATGAGCAACTGGCGATGTGATCAGCGCAGCGGTGCTCCGGTCGTCGTGGCGAAAGGCGAAGAAGAAGGATAACCACAGAGGCACAGAGGGGGAGGAGGTAAGAAAAGAGGAGGGAAAATCACGGACATGAATCTCTTCTCTTCTCTCTGCCTTGCTCTTCTCCTCTTCCTCTGTGCCTCTGTGGTTGCACCTCTTTCCCCGTTGCGATCACGCGCACTCGCTGCGCCCGCGGATTAGCGCGCAATCAGAAATCAACAATCCCCCTACCGGGGCACAGCGATTGCTGGTTTTGCGGTAGGTGCTGCGCGGAGGAGGGGCAGATGGAGGATCTGTTTTTCGCGGGGTGGGACGTGCTTTTCCGCACGCTGGTGGTGGGGGTGCTGGCCTATGCCGGGCTGATTGTGCTGCTGCGGGGATCGGGCAAGCGAACGCTTTCGAAGATGAACGCGTTCGATTTTATCGTGACCGTGGCGTTGGGCTCTACCCTGGCGACGATCCTGCTCAGCAACGATGTCGCTTTGGCGCAGGGGCTTCTGGCGCTGGCACTGTTGATCGGGCTGCAGTTTGTGGTGACGTGGTCGAGTGTGCGGACACGGTGGGTCCGCACACTGATGACGGGGGAGCCGTCGCTGCTGCTTTATCAGGGGGCGTACCTGCGGTCGGCGTTACGGCGGGTGCGTGTGACGGAAGACGAGGTGCGGTCGGCGATCCGGGCAGCGGGGTTCGGCTCCGTCGAAGAGGTCGAAGCAGTGGTGCTCGAGACCGACGGCTCCATCAGCGTCATCCAACATGCCGACGAAAAATCGACGTCAAGCCTTGTCGACATCCGCAATCCCGTGCACGAGAACGAAACGGAATGAACCCGCTCAACTACCCCGGCGAATCACGTTGTATTTGAAGATGCACCAGATGGCTTCGAACCCATCGCGCCAGTTGATCTTCTTGCCCTCGGCATAGGTCCGGGCGGTGTAGCTGATGCCCACCTCGTAGACGCGGCAGCGGAGCCAGGCGACCTTCGCCGTCACCTCCGGCTCAAAGCCGAACCCGTTCTCCTCGAGCGTGATCTTCTGAATCACATCACGGCGGAAAACCTTGTAGCACGTCTCCATATCCGTCAGCTTCAGGTCCGTGAACATGTTCGAAATCAGCGTCAGCAACCGGTTGCCCGTCGCGTGCCAGAAGTAGAGCACCCGGCGTTCGGGTCCGGTGAGAAAGCGTGAGCCGTAGACCACGTCGGCCCGATCTTCGACGATGGGCGCGATCAGTCTGGGGTACTCGCGGGGGTCGTATTCCAGGTCGGCATCCTGAACGAGGACGATGTCGCCCACGGCCTCGGCGATGCCGCGACGTAGGGCTGCCCCTTTGCCCTGGTTCACGTGATGCGTGAAAATGCGGAGATTCTCATGCTGCTTGCTAAGCTGTGCGAGCGCGCGGGGCGTGAGATCGGTTGAGCCGTCATCGACGATGATGATCTCTTTGGGAATGTCGACCGCCTGCACCGCACTGACGATCTTCTCGATCGTCGCTGCTTCGTTGTAGACCGGGATGATGACCGACAGCTGCATGCACGTCTCTCGAAGGCGCTTGTCCAAGCAGTGGGTTTAGCGTAACAATGGGCGTTTGGCAATGCGCTCGTTCGCGGGGTACAGAGCAGATGGCGGGCGACGCAGATAAACTGCTTCCCCCGCGCTGGAAGCAGACCGGAAGAAGAGAAGAAAAAATAACCACCGAGTCACAGAGGAAGAGGAGGTAAGAAAGAAGATGAAAAGATGCTTTCTCTCTTGCCTTGCTCTTCTCCTCCCCCTCTGTGACTCTGTGGTTCAATCTCCGCATCGGCAGAGTCGGATTGGGTAATCCGCTGCCCACAATTTGCCGTTCACCCTTGCGGGCCAATGCGTGAGGCGGACGAGAAACAGGCGATTCACTTCATGAGCGACCCACTGATCCATCCCGAGGAGGAAGGCGCCGAAGCGCCGGCCAGTCGTTGGCGGTGGGTGTTTTACGGGTTCGCGGTGGCGCTGCTGGTGGCGTGCGTTTATTTCGCGGTGCAGGGGGCGCAGGGCGAGGACGGGCCTTCTGGCTGGCAACGGCTGCGTGAGGCGGCATGGCAGGATCTGGCGATGATGCTCGGCCTGGTCGTCGGCAGCGTGGCGATCAACGGCTGGCTATTCTGGATGATCCTCAAACCGTTCGAGCCGGACCATCAGCAGCATCGGCCGGTGACGCTGCGGGAGATGGTCGGGCTGATCGCGGCTTCTTCGCTGCTGAATTATCTGCCGATGCGGGCGGGCATGATCGGCCGGGCGGCGTACCTCAAACGGCTGCACGGCGTGGATTACAAATCGTCGGTCGCAATGCTCGTCATCGTCGCCGGGGCGACGGTCTTCGTCTTCGTGCTCATGGCGGCAGCGACGCTGTGGCGCGAAGGGCTCGACGCGATCTGGTGGGCGACGGTGGCGGCGGGCATCGTGGCGGCTTCGGTCGTCGCGGTGCCGATGATGCGATGGAAGCTGAAGCTGCTGCGGGGCGTGCCGCTCGGTTGGTTCGAACACCACCGAAGGCAAACCGCAATGCTGCTGACGCTGATCATGGCGGCGCGGGCGGCGGACGTTTTGATGCTCGCGGGAAGGCTTTACATCGCAGCGGCGATTTTCGGCACGCCGTTGGAATGGCCGGGTGCGGTCGTCATGGCGACAGGGGGAATGCTGATCACGCTCGCGACGCCGTTGCCGAACGGGCTGGGCTTGCGCGAGGGCCTGTACGGCTTGTTCGCAGCGGTCGGCGTGGCGGGGGCAGCGATGCCCGACGGCCCGATGGGCGTGGCGATCGGCCTGATGGACCGGGCGGCCGAGGCGGTCGTCTTCATCGTCGTCGGCGTCATCGCACTGGCTTACCTGCACCGCAAGCAGAAAAGAGCGGGGGCGCAAGAGGTGCGGCGGGTGGCCGATCACGTCTCGCCGCGAGCGTGAGCAAGTCGAGGGGGCCCCGCCGCGAGCGCTCGTTCCCCGATCGCAATGTGTTCCGTGTGCCACTGGTGGCTCGCCCACCAGTGCCCGTGAAGTCGACGAGTCGGTACGAGATGCTGCGCACGCCAGTGTTCAGGTTGTACGTCAAGCACTGGTGGACAAGCCACCAGTGGCACACGTTGAATCGCGCTACCCCACGCCGGCGGGCTCGGCTTCGGGGGTTTGCGCGGCGGAGCGTTTGGCGGTGCGGCGCTTGGCGGCGTAGCGTTTGACCAGTTCGTCGGCCATCACGCCTGCGAGGATGACGGCACCGATGACGGCCCACTCGAGCGTATCGCCGAGGCCGAGCAGGTTGATCATGTTATGCAGGACGCGGAGGACGGCGGCGGCGATGACGACGCCGAGGATGCCTCCTTCGCCGCCGCGCAGCGAGCAGCCACCGAGTACAGCTGCGGCGATGGCGTAGAGTTCGAAGAAGAAGCCGTGGCTTGAGGGGGCGACGGAGTTGGTGTCGAGTGCGAAGAGGATGCCGCCGAGCGCGGCGAGTGCGGTGCAGATGACGTAGGCGAGGATGATGACGCCGCCCGTGTTGATGCCGCTGAAGCGGGCCGCTTCTTCGTTGCGGCCGGTGGCGAGCATGTAACGGCCCCAGATGGTCTTGTTCAGGAAGATCGCTGCGAGCACGCCCACGCCGAGGAGGATGAGCGCGGGGTAGGGGAGCCCGAGCGTGACGCCTTCCGCCGTTTCCCAGAGCGGGAGTTTGCCACGCGCCAGGGGCGTGAGCGAGTTGTGGTACTCCGAGCCGAAGCCGACGGTCTGGTCGTCGACGAGCCAGCGTGCCGCGCCACGGTAGATGAGCAGGCCGCAGAGGGTGACGACGAAGGGTTGAATGTTCATCTTCGCGACGAGCAGGCCGTGCAGCAGGCCGAGGAACATGCCGATGCCCATGACCGAGCCGAGGGCCATGGGGATGGACATAGTCTGTTTGCGTTGGTGGGGGATGGTGAGCCAGGTGTCGTCGACGAGGGCGATTTCACGGTCGACGCGGAGGCGGGTGCGGTCGTCGAGCAGTTCGACGTGTTCGACGGTGGCGCGGGTTTGTCCGTCTTCGGGGCCGTAGAAGAAGATCTGGTCGCGTCGGGCAAGTTCCTCGTGCCGGCCGACGAGCGTGACGGTGGCCTGCTCTGATTCGGTGTCACGTTCGACGGCGGCGATGCGGGTGACGCTGGCGATCTGGCCGTAGCGGTCGTCGGCCGTGAGGGGTTTGTCGATGCTGACGCGCGTGGCGGGGAAGGTGCGGCCGTCGGGCGCGGTGTAGTCCTCGTCCTGCTCGATGCCGGTGATGGTGACCATGGCTGACCGGGCGCGCCGGCCGCCGAAGAATCGTACATCGTCGCCGATTTCGAACTGGGTGATATCGCCCTTGAAGATGATTTCCTGCTGCTCGCCGTGGACCTGCTCGATGGGGCGGAAGTCGACCGGCGCATAGCCGACGGCGAGGAACTTCGCCAGCAGCACGCCCATCACGGCGATGATGGAACCGATGGAAAGATCGATCCCGCCGGTGATGATGACGAACGCCACGCCGATGCCGATGATCGCATACATCGAGGTGCGGCGGACCAGGTTCTCAAGGTTGAACGGCGTGAGGAACGTGTCGCCCGCGAAGATCGACATGATGAGGCAGAGGACGATGAGCAGACAGAAGATGCCGATGACTTTGGCGTTCATGCGAATCTCATGCTATCGGTGAATGGGCATTGAACAGGGTCAGGTAACGGATTCCGCGGGCTGGGTCGTGGACTCGGGATCGGCGCTTCCGGTGGCCAGTTGCATGATGGCTTCTTCGGAGAGTTCGTTGCGTGCGAGCTCGCCGGTGAGGCGGCCTTCGTGCATGACGAGGGTGCGATCGGACATGCCGAGCACTTCTTCCATCTCGCTGGAGACGAAGAGGATGGCGATGCCCTGCGAGGCGAGGTCTTCCATGACGCGGTAGATTTCCTGCTTGGCGCCGACGTCGACGCCTCGCGTCGGCTCATCGAGCAGCAGCACGCGGGGCCGAAGCGCGAGCCATTTGCCGATGACGAGTTTCTGCTGATTGCCGCCGGAGAGGAAGCGTGCGATCTGGTGCGGGGACGGCGTCTTGATATTCAGCTTGTCGGTCATCTCAGCGGTGACGCGTTTTTCCTCGTGCTTGTTGATGAACGCGCCGCCGGCTGCGTGATGGCGGAGGCTGGCCAGGCCGACGTTCTCGCGGACGGACATTTCGACGATCAGGCCCTGCTGCTTGCGGTCTTCGGGGACGAGGGCGAGGCCCGCGCCGATGGCGTCACTGCATGAGGCAAATTTCACGGTTTCACCGGCGATGCGGATTTCGCCGCTGAGCGGTTTGTCGACGCCGAACAGTGCCCGCAGCATCTCGGAACGGCCTGCACCGACGAGGCCCGCAAGCCCGACAATTTCCCCTGCTCGCAGTTTGAACGAGACGCGGTGGTGGGGGTGGTCGGGTGTGCGAAGATCGCGCACCTCGAGGGCGACGTCGCCGGGCTCGTGGGAGGTGCGGCCGTAGTACTGGGAAATATCGCGGCCGACCATCATGGTCACCATCCGGTCACGCGTGATTTCCACCCGGTCGAGATGGCCTGCGTTTTCACCGTCACGGAGCACGGTCACGCGGTCGGCCAGTTCGCTGACTTCGCCGAGGCGGTGGGAGATGTAGATGATACTGACGCCGCGCGACCGCAGGTCTTTGATGACCTTGAGCAGTTGTTCGGTTTCGTGCTGGGAGAGGCTGGAGGTCGGCTCGTCCATGATCAGCACGCGGGCGTTGACGGAGAGGGCCTTGGCGATCTCGATCATCTGCTGATGGCCGACGGCGAGGGTATCGACCGACGTGCGGGGGGAGACGTTGAGCCCGACGCGCTGCATGGCCTCGGCGGCGCCGCGCTCCATGGCTTTGTCATCGATGAGCCCGAAGCGTCGCGGCTCGCGGCCGAGGTAGATGTTCTGGGCGGCGTTGAGGTTGCCGCACAGGTTCAGCTCCTGATGGATGAGGGCGATGCCGGCGTCCATGGCGTCGTTCACGGAGTCCAGCGTCACGGGTTTGCCGTCCAGCAGGATCTCGCCGGAGTCGGGAGGCTGAATGCCCGCGAGGATTTTCATCAGCGTGGATTTGCCCGCCCCGTTCTCGCCGATCACGGCCAGCAGCTCGCCGCGGTTGAGCGTCAGTTCCACCTGATGCAACGCGCGCACGCCGGGGAAACTCTTGCTCACACGGCGCACCTGAAGAATCGGCGTGGCGTCGTCACTCATGCCTTTTCAACTCTGCGTAAGGTTGGGAAACGGCGAACCATCCATCGGGTGGCGAAACAGGACCGTTAGTCGGAGGTCAGGGCGCGAAGCTCAGCCCAGTAGGTGTCGACGTTCTCGCGGGTGATGGAGCGGGCGGGGATGTCGATGAAGGTGTTTTCGGGCAGCGCGTCTTCTCCGCCCTTCAGCACATCCGCAAGCACCTTCACGCTCTGGTAGCCGTATTCGTAGGGGTTCTGGACGACGGTGCCGATGCAGTAGCCGTCCTGGATGGCCTGAAGGGTGACTTCGTTTTCGTCGAAGCCGACCATGGCC
>JBBDRF010000078.1:0-74105 GCA_040905565.1 Phycisphaeraceae bacterium
TGGCCAACGGTCAGCGCACCGTCGGTCGCCGTCGCCGCTCCACACGTGCCGCCTGATCAGCTGACCACTTTCCAGACATCCACCCGAACCAAGGCCGCGAAGCAGCAAACGCTGCCCGCGGCCTTGCTCGTTTGGGGCATGTATAAAGTGTGATGTGTGAGGTATGAAGTAGAAAACGCGGGGCGGCGGGGGCTCCGCAAATCAAACATCATACATCACCCCTCATACATTCCTCATAGCACGACGCCGCCCCGCGCTTCCGCCGCTGTTGCGTCGGCCTCGGCCGCTTTGGCCAGGAACATCACCATGATCGCCCACAGGCACAGCACCACGTTCTGCACCGGCAACTGCAACGGCAATTTCAGGCAGTAGATCAGGGCCACCGTCGGCACCCACACCGCCCAGTTCGCCAGCATCATCGGCACCACGCGTTTGCGATACCAGCCCGAACCGAGCCGTCGCAGCGTCCGCCGAAGGTCATACCCGTTCTCGTGCCATGCGTAACCGATCACCATGGTCGGCACCGCCCACAACGGCACGTAAACGAACTCGTCGAAAATTACCTTCGCCACGATCGTCGACAGTGCCGAGTTGTCACCGAACATCCACGCCTGAACGCGATAGAGCAAATCGATCTCCGCACCTTTGACCGCCCAGAAGCCCATCAAAAACGGCAACGCCTTCCATGCTTCGGGGCTTCGCGCGGACGGCCTCATCTGCTGCACCAGCACCGGCAGCAGTCCGCCGAAGATCGCCGTGGAGCAGATCGCGAAGATGAAACCCGCGCGCACCTTCACGTCGGCGATGGCATCCAGCGCCGTCTGCACCGGCGGGACCACGTAGTAGCTGCCGACAATCACCACGGCAATCACGATCAGCAATATGCCCGGCACCGTATTGGCACGCGCCGCCTCGAGCCCCTCGTGCCACGGACCTTTCTTACGTTCAAGCATGCAATTCAATCCATTGAAAAAGCGCCCGATCATGCGACCGGGCGCTCGCTATTGTACTGTTGATCTCCCGGCCGGACTGCACGTCCGCCGAGGCCGTCGACCTTAGGACTTATTCCACGTCGCCGAGCCGTACACCGCCGATTCGCCGAGGTCGTCTGCGATGCGAAGCAGCTGATTGTACTTGGCGTTGCGATCGCTTCGGCAGGGGGCGCCGGTCTTGATCTGGCCGCAGTTGGTCGCCACAGCGATGTCGGCGATGGTCGCGTCTTCGCTCTCACCGGAACGATGGCTGAGCACCGCACTGTAGCCGTTGCGGATGGCCAGGTTCACCGCTTCGAAGGTTTCGCTGAGCGTGCCGATCTGGTTCACCTTCACGAGGATGGAGTTTGCGGTGTCGCTGTCGATGCCGCGCTTCAGGAAACGGCTGTTGGTGACGAACAGGTCGTCGCCGACGAGCTGCACCTTGTCGCCGATCTTCGCGGTGAGCTTCTTCCAGCCGTCCCAGTCGTTCTCATCCAGCCCGTCTTCAAGCGAACGGATCGGGTACTTATCGCACCAATTCGCCCAGTAATCGACCATCTCGTCGGAGGAGACGACCTTATCCGGCGCGCTCTTGAAGAAGACGTAGCCGCCTTTTTCCTTGTCGTACATCTCGCTCGTGGCCGGGTCGAGTGCAATGAAAATCTGCTCGCCGAGCTTGTAACCAGCCTGATCAACGGCCTCGGCGATGATCTTCAGCGCGTCCTCGTTGTCCTTCAGGTCGGGTGCGAAGCCGCCCTCGTCGCCGACGGCCGTGCTGAGGCCTCGCTTCGTGAGCACCTTCTTGAGCGTGTGGTAAATCTCCACGCCCGACCGCAACGCATCGCCGAAGTTGTCAAAGCCCCAGGGCTGAATCATGAACTCCTGGAAGTCGACGTTGTTATCCGCGTGCTTGCCGCCGTTGAGGATGTTCATCATCGGCACGGGGAGCGTCTTCGCGCCGGTGCCGCCGAGGTAGCGGTACAACGGCATGCCGCTGGCCTCCGCCGCTGCATGGGCGACAGCCATCGAAACGCCCAGCGTCGCGTTCGCGCCGAGCTTCTTCTTGGTGTCCGTGCCGTCGAGGTCGAGCATGATCGCGTCGATCAGCTCCTGCTCACGGCAGTCGATGCCCGCCACAGCCGGGGCGATCGTCTCGTTCACATTGTCGACGGCCTGGCTGACGCCTTTGCCCATCCACGTGTCGCCGCCGTCGCGCAGCTCCACCGCTTCGTTTTCACCGGTGCTCGCGCCGGAAGGGACAATCGCACGTCCGACCACGCCGCCGGCGAGGTGGCATTCAACTTCGACGGTGGGGTTGCCGCGGGAATCGAGGACCTGCCGACCGAAAATAATCTCAATATCAAAGCTCATCGCTGTTCGTTCCTTCTTGGGTTCTTCTGGATAATTCAGGGCGATCGTATAGATCGAGCCCACCAGTGTAGCAAAACATGGCGGAAGGCTCACGTCGGTCGAATCGACAATAGCAATAGCCGCGACACTACGTGTCGCCGGTCCCAGCGAGGCGTAGTGTCGCGGCTATCAGTTCACCGTCACGGCACGCCCGGTGTTCGCCGACTCGTAGATCGCTTCGATGATCGCGACGGCTTTCCGGGCCTCGCGGCCGTCGACCGGCAACTCGCCTTTACCGTCCAGTGCATCGAGAAACGCTGCGATATTACGCGTGTGGTTCGAATAATCGATCGCCATCGGATCCGAAGCTCCGCCCTCGCTTGCCGAGTCGCCGCTGAAGCGGTTGCGGACCATCTCGTCCTCCGCGCTCTCGTTGCGGAACTGGTAATGCACGAGCTGTTCTTCGAGGATTTCCGCCGAGCCGTCACGTCCGGCGATCTGCACGCGCCGCAGTTGCCCGGGCCACATGGAGGTCGCTGCCAAGATCTGCCCCAGCGCTCCGCTGCGATACTTCAGCACCGCCACGCAGGTATCCTCGACTTCGATGAGGTTCGCATCGTGTCCGCGTTTGCCGGTGAAGGCGAACACCTGCTCGACGGGATTCACGCCCGGGTCGCCGTTGCTATCGATGGCCTGGGCGAGCCAT
The DNA here is from genome assembly GCA_040905565.1 of Phycisphaeraceae bacterium. Lineage (GTDB taxonomy): Bacteria > Planctomycetota > Phycisphaerae > Phycisphaerales > Zrk34 > JBBDRF01. Next base: position 3,031 of record JBBDRF010000078.1, read on the forward strand.
TGAATGGCGTCGACGCCGTGGATGGACTGGTTCATCAGCGCCCCGCCGCCGTCGAGCTTGAAAGTGCCCTGCCAGCGGTCGGGGGCATAGTAATCATCATCGCGCCACCATGGCACATAGGTGTTGATGATCGCGACTTCGCCGAATCGCCCGGAAGCAGCCGCTTCGTGCACCGCTTTGACGACCGGGTTGAACCGCTGCGGGAAGATGCCGCCGATCGGGACGCCCGCTTTGTCCGCCGCCTCGAGCATGATGTCGATACGTTCGGTGGTGATCTCGATGGGCTTTTCGATCAGCACCGGGATGCCGCGCTCGATCGCTGCGAGGGCAGGCTCGAGATGCGCGCCGCTGGGGGTGGCAATGCTCACAGCCGTCGGCTTTTCGGTGTCGAGCATCTCATTGAAGTCGGCGTACCAGTTGCCGCCGAACTGCTCGGTGAATTTACGACCCTTCGCTTCGGTTCGGCAGGAGCCGGCGACGAGGGTGGCGTTCGGCAAATCGGCGATGGCGCGGGCGTGCATTCCCGCAATCGCGCCGATCCCGACCACGGCAAGACGATGATGCGTGTTAGTCATGCGTGCTGCTATAACACAGACCGCGGCGGTCGACAACGACGGCAGGGTTTCCCGCGAAGCCGTTACGCTGCTATCATCTGGACTGCGTTCCATGGATGCCGCCCCGGTGGCACCATCGTTAGAGGAAGTGTCGTGACTGGAAAAAGTGTCGGCCAGAGACAGACGGCCCAACGGGAAGCGATTTTTCGTGTCATCCGGCGGGCAAAGGGTCCGCTCACGGTGGATCAGATCCATCAGCGTGCCAAGCGCGCCAGCCCTCGCATGGGGATCGCCACGGTCTACCGTGCGGTCAAACTGCTGACCGAAGCGGATGAGATCCTCCCCGTCATCGTCGCCGATGGTCAGACTCGCTACGAAGCGGCCGACCTGGGCCATCATCACCATTTCCGCTGTCGCATGTGCAATCAGGTATTCGACATGGCATATTGTCCTATCTCGATACCCGCCGGTACGACGTTCCCAGGCGGGTTTCGCGTTGAGGACCATGAGTTAACGCTCTACGGCATCTGTCCGCAGTGCGACAGCACGGACCCGAAGAACGCACGCTGAGTTCGTTCCCGTAGTCCCTGTTCGGGGCCTCCGGCGTCGGTAAGTGCCGCGGCGACAGACCTCGGCCCCCTCGGAATTACGCCTATCTTTCATGGATGATGCGTAGGCTGGGACCGAGCGTCGCCGAACGCAGGACTTTCGATTTTTCGTATCTTTTTTTCAATATGACTTGATCCCATTCTCGTCAGATGTTATAAAATCTCGCCCAATGGCTGGTAGCACTATGATTAAGCACGTCGCTGTAATTCTAAAAATTCACAAGCCTTACGATCGCCAGGTTTTGGCTGGGATCGCCAGGTACGTCCGCGGCGTCGGCAACTGGAGCCTGTACGTCGAGGACGATCCGCATTCGAAGCTTCCCAACTTCAAGCAGTGGAACGGCCAGGGGCTTCTCGTCGACCTTGACGACGTCCGCATCGCCCACGCCGTTCGAGGCGTCAACCTTCCCACCGTCGCGATTGGCGGCGGGCGCGGTGGCTATAGCTTCGACGAGCAGTTGCCTTACGTCTTCTCCAGCCACGAAGCAGTGGGGCGGGTCGCTGCGGAACATCTGATTGACCGCGGTTTTCGTAACTTTGCCTATTGCGGCATGCCTCGAACCGCCTTCAATCCCTGGTCGCAGGGGCGCTGCGAAGCCTTCTCCCAACGTATCGCGGAGAAGGGCCATACCTGCCACACCTACACCGGTCGGCACCAGACGCCGAGGCAGTGGGAGTCGCTTCAGAAAGATCTGACCGATTGGATCAAGACGCTGCCGCTGCCGGTGGGGCTGATGGCGTGCAACGATGCCCGCGCCAGGCACGTTCTCGAAGCGTGTCGCCGAGCCGAGTTGCGCGTTCCCGAGGACGTCGCGGTGCTCGGTGTCGACAACGACGAGATGATGTGCGAACTCTCTTCGCCGCCTCTCTCCAGTGTCATCCAGGCCACCGACCGCGTCGGCTATCAGGCCGCGTTGATGCTGGACAAGTTGATGAGCGGGGAAACGCTTGATCAGCGTGTGGTTGAAGTGAGCCCGCTCGGCGTGGCCACCCGCCACTCGACCGACGTGCTTGCGGTGCAGGATGCAAAGGTTGCCGAGGCGATCGCGCTGATCCGCGATCGCGCCTGCGAACCGCTGCAGGTGCGCGATGTGCTCGCCCATGCGGGGCTCTCCCGCGCGACGCTGGAGGTGCGCTTCAAACGGGTGCTCGGCCGCACCATCCACTCGGAGATTCAGCGGGTTCAGATCGCCACAGCTTCGGAACTGCTGGCGATGACGGACGTTCCCATCAAAACCGTCGCCGAGCGCGTCGGCTTCAAGTACGTGCAGTATCTCACCACGGTCTTCCGGCGTGCGACGGGCTACACCCCCGCAGCCTTCCGACGCCGCTCCCGGCAGTAGCCGTCACGCCCGCGCCCCTCACAGGGCGTCGATGATCATCTGCCCGACTTCGTTCGTCCCTTTGTTCAGCCGGTCCATCGCCTGCCCGGTGAACTGGGGGCAGACTTTGCGGACAGCCGCTTCGACCGTTGCGCCCGTTGCCACAGCCGCGGCGTCGCCCTTGATGCGGCCGGTTTCCCGCAGCAGCATCGCCAGGCTCACGACCGTCGCGATCGGGTTCGCCTTGTTCTGGCCTGCGATGTCCGGAGCCGAGCCGTGCACCGGTTCGAACATGCTCGGAGCCGTGCCGTCGGGGTTCAGGTTCCCCGACGCAGCCAGGCCCATGCCTCCCGCGATCGCGGCGCCAAGGTCTGTGATGATGTCGCCGAACATGTTCGGCACCACCACCGTGTCGTACACCTCAGGCTTGGCCACCATGTACATGCAGCAGGCATCCACGTGGTGATATTCCCGCGTGATGTCCGGGTAGTCTGCTTCGCCGATCTCCTCGAACGCGCGGAACCATAAGCCCCCCGCGAAGGTCAGCACGTTCGTCTTATGCACCAGCGTCAGCTTCCCGCCGCCCCGGCCGGCCTGCTTCTTGGCGCGGGCAAAGTCGAACGCATACCGCAGGCACCGCTCCACGCCGAACCGCGTGGCCAGCATCTCCTGCGTTGCGATCTCCTGCTGTGTGCCCTTGCGAGCGATGCCCCCCGCCCCGGTGTAAAGATCTTCCGTATTCTCGCGGATCACATCGAAGTCGATCTCCGCAGCCCCCTTGCCCGCCAGCGGCGACTGCACCCCGTCGTAAAGTTGCACCGGCCTGAGGTTAATGTACTGGTCCAGATCGAACCGCAGCTTCAGCAGCAGCCCCTTCTCCAGCACGCCCGGCGGCACGTCAGGGGTGCCCACCGCACCGAGCAGAATCGCGTCAAACTTCCGCAGATCCGCGACCTGTTCGTCGGTGATCACCTCCCCGGTCTGCAGGTAATGCTTCCCGCCGTACGGCAGATCGGTAAGGTGGTATTGCAGCCCGCTCTGGCTCGCCGCAGCTTTGAGGACCCCCAGCGCCGTCTCTACCACGTCAGGTCCGATTCCGTCGCCGCCGATGACACCGATATTCAAAGCCATGCCGTTTCTCCACCGAGCTGCTGATGCGAAAGTTGAAAAATTGAGCGGCTACTCTTAGCACTTCCCCCCCAGCCGAGCAAGTTTACGGCGTCGCAAACCCCCACACGCGTCGCACAAACAGCCGCGAACCTACGCCACGCCGGACCTGCGAGACGTCGTTTCGCGGCTATTTGTCCTTACCACCGCAATTTGACACGATCGGCCGGTAAGCTACACTGACCAAGCTTCCACAGGGACGAGCCGCCCATGACGAGCCGAAAGGCGAGGCGTGGGCATGGGCAGGTCCGCGGCTTTAACTAAAGGCCTGTCCCGCTCCTGGAAGTAAGCCGCGGTTCCCTTCCCCGGTCGTTCACGCGACACCGCTTTTGCCGGGTTACCGCGACGAAATCAAGACGATCGGCGGCCGTGCCTCGCACCGCTGCCGAACCACGATTGGCCCGTGGTGTAATCGGTAACACACCAGGTTTTGATCCTGGCATTCCTGGTTCAAGTCCAGGCGGGCCAGTTTTTCGTGCGGTCATCAGCGGAACGTGAGACGAACGATCATGAATCAATCCCCCTCCAATAAGCGTGCGCTTGAAGCCATCATCATGGCTGCAGGCAAGGGCACGCGTATGAACAGCGATCTGCCGAAGGTCCTCCACCCGGTCGCCGATCGTGCCATGGTGCAGTGGGTCGTCGATGCGTGCGAAGCCGCCGGCTCACGCCGACAGATCATGATCGTCGGCCACGGCCGCGAGCAGGTCGAAGCCGAACTCGCCGGCCGTGATTCCTGCGTCTTCGTCGAACAGCGTGAACAGCTCGGCACCGGCCACGCCGTCATGCAGGCCGGGCCTCTCTATAAAGAAGATGCCGACGATGTCGATGTCCTGGTGCTCGCCGGCGACGGGCCTTTGATTCGGCCCAGCACACTCGAGCAGCTGCTGAAACGTCACCGGGAAAACGACGCCGCCGCCACCATCGCCACCGCCACGCTCGAAGATGCCACAGGCTACGGTCGCATCGTCCGCGACGCAGCGGGCGGATTCGAACGCATCGTCGAAGAAAAAGATGCGACCGACGCGGAGAAGAACCTTCGCGAAGTCAACCCAAGTTACTACTGCTTCCGGGCTGCCGATCTGTTCGCTGCGCTGGATCAAACGAACAACGACAACGCCAAGGGCGAATACTACCTCACCGACGTGCTGGGCATCCTCATCAAGCAGGGCCGCACGGTGGAAGTCATCGAAGCCGTCCCCGCGGAGGACGTGCTGAGCATCAACACGCCGGTTCAGCAGGCGGAAGTTGACGCGATTTTAAGGCGGCGGCTGGCCGCGGGAGTGCGACGATGAGTCGAACGGACGCCGACCAGGTCAAGGTTTTTGCCGGTCGCGCCAGTCGCGAACTGGCCGAGGGCGTCTCGCGTTACCTCGAGTTACCAATAGGCCAGGGCCATACCGAAATATTCCCCGACGGCGAACTGCTCGTGAAGATCGAGGAAGACGTGCGCGGCCGTGACTGCTTCGTCGTGCAGTCCACGTACCACCCGGTCAACGCCCACCTGATGGAGCTGTTGATCTACATCGATTGCCTCAAGCGCGCCAGTGCCAAGCAGATCACCGCCGTCATTCCCTACTACGGCTACGCCCGGCAGGACCGCAAGGACCAGGGCCGCACGCCCATCACCGCCAAGCTGGTGGCGAACCTCATCACCGCCGCCGGCGCCGACCGCGTTCTCGCGATGGACCTCCACGCCGCCCAGATCCAGGGCTTCTTCGATATCCCCGTCGATCATCTCCACGCCGCCCCGGTCATCGTCGAGTACATCGAATCCGTCCGCCATGAACTCGGCGACATCGTGCTGGTCAGCCCCGACGTCGGCAACGTCAAAACCGCGAACATGTACGCCGAGATGCTCGGTGGCGACCTCGCCATCATCGACAAACGCCGAAAGAGCGGCTCCGAGGTCGTCTCGGCCAACCTCATCGGCGACGTCACAGGCAAGACCGTGCTGCTGGTGGACGACCTGATCTCCACAGCCGGCACCATCTGCGAAGCGGCCCGGCTGCTCATGCAGCACGGCGCGAAGGACATCATCGCCGCCGCAACCCATCCGGTGCTCGTGGGCCTGGCGATGGAGCGTCTGCACGAAGCGCCCATCAGCCGCATCATCGTCACCGACACCATCCCCTGCGGCGCCCGTTGCGCCAAAATCGCCGACAAACTCGTGGTGCTCTCCACCGCCGGGCTGCTCGGCGACGCAATCCACCGCATCCACCATCACGAGTCCATCAGTGCCCTGTTCAGGCCGGGCTACTCGGGCAAACGATAAACGAACATTCACTGCGTTACGCAAAGCGGAGACTACGAAAATGGCACATGAAACCCCTCGCATCAAAGCGGCTCAGCGTGATCGGCTCGGCACCCGCTACGCCGCACGCCTCCGCAGCAGCGGCAAGCTGCCCGCGGTCGTCTACGGTCACCAGGAAGACCCAGCCCACGTCGCGGTCGATCGTGAAGAACTGCTCCACCACCTCCACGAAGGCAGCCACATGCTTGAACTGGAGCTCGACGACGGCAAGACCGAAACCTGCCTCGTCAAGGACGTTCAGTACGACTACCTCGGCACCGACATCATCCACGTCGACCTCACCCGCACCAGCCTCACCGAGGAAGTGTACGTGACCGTGTCGATCGAGCTGAAGGGCCGTGAAGAGGCGCCGGGGCTCAAGGAAGACGGTGCGATTCTCGAACAGCCGCTCGTCGAGCTTGAAGTCCGCTGCCGCGCCAACGCCATCCCCGACGAGATCGTGGTGGACATCAGCAAGCTCGAAGCCAACGAAGCGATCACCGTCGGTGATCTGAAGCTGCCCGCAGGCGTCGCCACCGATCACAACCCCGACGACGGCGTCGTGTCGATCAACATCCTCGATGAATACGAGGAAGAGGAGACCGAAGGCGAGGGCGAGGCCGAACCGGAAGTGCTCAACGAGAAGAAGGAAGAAGGCTGAGCCGAACCGAACTGAACGGCTCAGCTGCCTGAGGAATGCTCACTGATGAAGCTGATTGTTGGACTGGGTAACCCGGGTGCGAAGTACGCAGCCACGCGACACAACGTCGGCTTCATGGTCATCGACCGTCTTGTCAGCAAGCACCTTCTCGACGGCCCGCGCAACCGTTTCCACGCCGACACGTACCAGGGCTTATTTGATAGCGAAACCGTCATGCTGCTCAAACCGCAAACCTTCATGAACCGCTCGGGCCTGGCCGTGGGCGAGGCTGCGCGGTTCTTCAAGGTCGAGCCGCACGACGTGCTCATTATCGTCGACGATGTCGCCCTCCCCGCCGGTGCGATCCGCATGCGAGGCTCAGGCGGCGTGGGCGGACACAACGGCCTCGCCGACATTCAGCAGGCGCTGGGCACGGCGAACTACCCCCGGCTACGCGTCGGTGTCGACGAGCCCCGCATCAACGGGCGTCGCGTCAACCAGGCCGACTACGTGCTCAGTCCCTTTCACGATGAGCAGCGTCCCGCCATCGCCTCGGCCGTCGACGAAGCCGCCGCCGCCTCCTTCTGCTGGGCCACCGAAGGCCCCGGGCAGGCGATGAACCGCTTCAACACGCCGAATCCCAAACCAAAAAAATCAACGACCAACGCTTCGAAACCTAATCAAGAAAGTCGTTCGGAATCGCCTGATGAGGGCGGTTCCCAAACCACCGAACGAACGGAGAACCCATGAGCGCATCCCGACCGGTCCTTTACGAAGGCATGTTCCTTTTCGATTCCGCAGCTGTGCAGTCCAGCGTCGCCATCGCCACCGAAGCCCTCAACGAAGTCTTCAAGCGATCCGAAGCTGAGGTCGTCTCCCTGCACCGCTGGGATGAGCGTAAGCTCGCCTACCCCATCAAGGGCCAGAAGCGAGGCCTGTACATGCTCGCCTACTTCAACGTCCGAGGCTCGCAAATTCCCAACATTGAGCGCGACGTCACCCTCTCCGAGCAGCTGCTTCGCTGCATGATTCTGCGAGCCGACCACGTGGGCCAGACCGAACTGGAACTCGCTGAAGAGATGGCCAAGGAAACGCAGGCCGCCGAGGCGCTCGAGCGCAGCGGCGAAGGTGCCGAAGGCGCTGCCCCGGCAGAGGGCGAAGCTCAAGCCGAAGGCGAAGCGGCCCCCGCAGCCGAGGCCACCGAAACGGCGGAGACGACCGAAGGCAGCCGCACGGAATCCGAAGCCGCTGCGAGCGCCGAGCCTGAAGCTCCCCGTCCGACGCCCGCCGCTGGCGACGAGGCGACCGAGGCTCCCGAATCCGGCACCCGCGACGCCTAAACCGCCCCGGGCGCCCGCCAAACCCAAGGAGGCCACACGATGGCAGCCAACTACAACAAGATCGTCTTGATGGGCAACCTCACGCGTGACCCGCAGTTGTCCTACCTGCCGAGCAACACGCCGGTCGTGGAGATCGGCATGGCCGTCAACCGTCGCTTCAAACGACAGGACGGCGAGCCCGGCGAAGAGACGCTGTTTGTCGATTGCCGGGCGTTCGGCCGCACCGCCGAGGTCATCAACCAGTACCTCTCCAAGGGCAGCCCGCTGTTCGTCGAAGGGCGTCTGCAACTGGACCGCTGGCAGGATAAAGAAGGCAACCAACGCTCTAAGCACCGCGTGTTCATCGAGAACTTCCAGTTCATGGACTCGCCCCAGGATCGCCAGAACGCAGGCGGCGGCGGGGGCCAGCCCGGCGGCCGCAGCGCGCCTCAGGGCGGCGGCGGATACGGTGGTGGCGGCGGAGGCGGCTACGGCGGCGGCAGTGGGGGGGGGGGGGGCGGGGGGCCAGCGCGGCGGCAGCCCGCCCCCGCCTCAGGAACCCGGCCCCGACATGAACGACGACGACATCCCCTTCTGATCAAATACACATCGGCCTAGCGGTGCCCAAATCGCCGACTTCGCCGCCAGAAAACGCATACGAGGATCCACTCATGCTCAGCAAGAAAACCTTGAAACTCCTGTTGACCGAAAACGTCGACAACCTCGGCATCGTCGGCGATATCGTCGAGGTCAAGCCCGGCTACGCTCGCAACTTCCTGCTGCCCCACGGCCTCGCCGCCGAGCCCACCCAGGGCAACATCGACGCCGTCCAGGAACGTCGCGCTCAGGTCGAACGCGAACTCCGTGAGCTCCGCGCTCAGCAGGAAAAGCTCATCTCCCGCCTCGAAGAATTCGAGCTCACCATGGAACGCTCCGCCAACGAGCAGGGCGTGCTCTTCGGCTCCGTCTCCCAGCACGACATCGCCGTCGCGCTGCAGGAAGAGGGCTTCAACATCGCCGAGCGCGAAGTCCGCATCGGCTCGCAGATCAAACAGCTCGATTCGTACATGATTCCCGTGCAGCTCTCGCCCGAGCTCAAGACCGAGATCAAGCTCTGGGTCGTCTCCGACAAGCCCGCTGAGCAGCTCGAAGCCGAAGCCGACGAAGGCGAAGAAGCCGAGCGCGAGCAGGCCCAGGCCGAGTAAGCCGCACGCACTTGCGTCCGAAATAGAAACCGCATCCTCGCCAACAACGGGGGTGCGGTTTTTTGTGTTCATGGGACTGCCTTGACGAGCTGGAAGCGTAAGCAACCGTCCGTCTGGCGCTACGCACGGAGCCGTCGTCTTAATTGACAACGGCTGTCGCGGTGTCATACAATACAACGCGAAACGCATCATGCCGTATGAAACGATCATCTGGACCGACGCGAACGTTCCGCATCTGGCTGCGCACGGCGTGACGCAGGACGAGTTCGAACAGGCGCTGGTCAGTGCCGTCGCCATCGAACAGAGTCGAAGCAGCGACCGTATGGTCGCGTTCGGCTACACCACGACCGGTCGCCGATTGGCCTGCGTTTACGAGATTGTGGACGAGTTGACCATTCATCCCATCACCGCCTACGAGGTCTGACATGAAACCCATGAAGCGTGAATACCGCAAGCTCTCGCCTTCCCAGCGTCGCACCGCTCAGGATCAGATGGAACGCGTTGATCGCGAGGAGCGTGAAACGATCGTCGCGCGCGGCCGTGAGATATTCGCCCAGCATGAGCGCATCGAACAGGTCGTGCGCCTGCTCAAGACCGAGCGTGAACGACAGGGTGTTTCGCTGACGGAACTTGCCCGCCGAGTGAACATGGACAAAGGGAATCTCGCCAGACTAGAAAATGCCGAGCACCCCAACCCGACGATCGCCACGCTTGAACGGCTTGCGATCGCGCTTGGCAAGCGTCTCATGATCACCCTTGACGACGTCTCCGCGGCCTGAATCGCCTGCCGTCCCGCTTCACGTTAAGCTACCGTCATGCCTTCGCTTGATCGTCCCGCTGAGCATCCCTTGGAGATGGCCCATGTTTGAACTCTGGGTCGTTGTCACCATCGCCGTCGTCGGCCTCTTCGCCGGCGGGCTCGGCGGGCTCCTCGGCATCGGCGGCAGCACCGTCATGATCCCCGCGCTGGTCGTCCTCTTCGGTCAGGGCGAAGCGCTCCCCGGGCTCGCCGGCGCGTTCCCCCACCTCAATCAGCATCTCTATCAAGCCGCAGCGATGATCGTGAACGTCTTCGTCGCCGTCCCCGCAACGTTTCGCCATGTCCGCGCCAAGGCCGTCGTCTGGCCCGTCGTTTACCGCATGCTCCCCATCGCGCTCGTCGCCATGATGCTCGGCGTCTGGATCAGCAACCTGCCCATCTTCCGAGGCAGCGACGGCCCCGTCCTCCTCGGCCGCGTCCTCGCTGCCTTCCTCGTTTACGTCATCATCGTCAACTTCATCCGCCTTTTTCGCACGCCACGCCCCGTCGATGCACCTGTCGATCTCACCTACGCCACCTGGCCCAGAACCTCCACCGCAGGCGGCATCATGGGACTCTTCGGCGGACTGCTCGGCATCGGCGGCGGGGCCATCGGCGTCCCGCTCCAGCAGATGCTCCTCAAACTCCGTCTGCGCAACTGCATCGCCAACTCCGCAGCACTCATGACGCTCACCGCAGGACTTGGAGCCTTCTACAAAAACGCCACGCTCGACCAGCACAGCCTGGCCCTCGGCGACAGTCTCCTGGTCGCAGCCCTGCTCGCGCCCACCGGCATGATCGGCGGCTACCTCGGCGCACGCTTTACCCACCGCATCCCCGTGCGCCTGCTCCGGGCCGTGCTCGTCGTCTTCCTCTCAATCGCAGCGTGGCGACTTGCTGGACTTTGATCCTACCTGGTGCGATACAATCCACCCCCACGCCTCCCATAACCCCGACGCTACCGGACCCCCACACCATGAGCGTGACCGACAAACAGCGACGCGCCGCCGAGAAGCTCGGCATCCCCGTCACCCGCCGACATATTCTGCTTTGCTGTGATCAGACCAAGCCCAAGTGCTGCGATCGCGAACGCTCGCTTGAAGCTTGGAACTATCTCAAGAAACGCCTGAAACAGCTTAAGCTCACCAAGCAGGGCGGCATCTTCCGCACCAAGGCCAACTGCCTGCAAATCTGTGAAGGAGGCCCCATCGCCGTCGTCTACCCCGAAGGCGCGTGGTACGGCCACTGCGATCCGCCGGTGCTCGAACGCATCATTCAGGAACACCTGATCGGCGGCCGAATCGTCCAAGACTATTTAATCGTTGAACATCCCCTGACCTGATGGCGCAGCACAAGCTAGCGGGCGATCAAAGATCGCCGCTGCCCCCACCCCAACGCGCTCCCCAAGGTGGGGGGGGTTAGGCGTGCTGCTGTTGTCTCTGCTTCGCCCGCTTGGTTGCGAGATCGTTAAGGTACTTTTTCGCTTCGCCGACGAGGTAGAAACTGCCCGTCACGCAGATGAGGTCCTCACGGCTGACCGCCCGGGCCGCCAGATTCAACGCATCTTCAAGGTTGTTCGCCGTCTGCGCCATCTTGCCGGAGATCTCGTTGAACTGCGTGAGCAGGTCCTCCGGATCCATCGCGCGTGGGTTGCTCTTGGCGCGGGTAAAGATCACCTTATCCGCCCCCAGGTTGATCTGCTTCAGCATGCCCGCCACGTCTTTGTCTTCCGAGCAGCCGATGACCATCACCAGCGAATCGTAAGGAATGTGCGCCCCGATCGCCCGGATCAACGCCTGAATCGACGAGGAGTTGTGAGCGCCATCGAGCAGGATCCGTGGCTCTGGCCAAGCCATGTCCATCCGCCCCGGCAGCACCGTCGCCGCAAGCCCTTCAATAATCTTCTCCTCCGGCGTCCGGAATCCCTTCTCACGCAGCTTATCCAGGATCGCCAGCGCCAAGCCGCAGTTGAGCGCCTGATGCTCACCCTTCAGCGGCACCGGCAGATGGTCGTACGCACTGCTCTCGGTCGTCAGGCAGACACGCGTGTGCGGCCCCAACTCGCGGTTGGCCTCGAAACGGTAGCTGAACTCGATTTCCTTACCCGTCAGTTGCAGCGGTGCGTCGACTTCCTCAGCAACCTTCCGAAGTACTTTCTCAACGGACGGTTCCTGCTCAACGCTGACCGCCGGCACGCCCGGCTTGAAGATCCCCGCCTTCTCAGCCGCGATCTTCTCCACCGTCGAACCCAGCACGTTCGTATGATCAAGCGAAATTTGCGTAATGCCACAAACCTCAGGCGTCACCACGTTCGTCGAATCCAGCCGACCGCCCAGCCCCGTCTCCAGAATCACCAGATCTACCGCCTGGTCGGCAAAGTACCGCATCGCCGACGCCGTCATGATCTCAAAAAACGTCGGACGGTCAGGCCCGATCTGCTTCGCCTTGGAATCAATCTGCTTGAACAGGTCGATCAGATCCGAATGTGCGATCATCTGGTTGTTGATCTGAATCCGCTCACGCAGATCCACCAGATGAGGCGAGGTGTAGCTGCCGATCGTGTAACCGCAGGACTGGAGCATGTGGCTGAGCATCGCCACGACCGAGCCCTTGCCTTTGGTCCCCGCGATGTGCACGAACCGCGACTGCTCATGCGGATTACCCAGCACCTTCAACAGCTTCCGCATCCGGTCAAGGTTGAACGTTTCGTTGTCATAGCGGATAATGCGCATCCGCTCGTGGTCCGCATGTTCGTGCAACCAGCGCATGGCCGACGAATAGTTGGTAATGTCCACTTGGGCCGTACCGGCACTGCCGGAGGCCGGGCGGGCAGTCCGCTTCTTCGTAGAGCGGGGACCTGCTGTTTTGCGCACACCATCAGAGGTGGCGACACCGGTTTTGCTTTTTGTGCGAGGGGGCATAGTCTTGCAATTGTAACAAATTGCACAAACTGGTCAACGGAAATCTGGTAAACTGCTGCAGAAAGGCGATTTGGGGAAACCTCGCCGCACTCCGCCAACGCTTCTTGGCCCTGCTGAAAGCGGAGGCTATACTCATTCGCTCGGTTTTCCCAAGGTCAGCAAAGGACCCCCCAACCATGGCCGACTCCACCACAATCCGCGGCAAAGCCTACGTCCTCGGCGACGATATCGATACCGATCAGATCATCCCCGCTGAGCACCTCTACTACTCCATGACCGACCCCGAAGAACGCAAGCTCTACGGCAAGTACGCCAACGTCGGCGTCCCCGAGGGCCAGCGCGGCCTCCCCGACGGCAACATCCCCTTCGTTGCCGAGGGCGAAACCACCACCGAATATCCCATCCTCATCGGCGGCCGAAACTTCGGCTGCGGGTCCAGCCGCGAGCACGCACCCTTCGCACTCGCCGAAGCAGGCGCCAAAGCCGTCGTCGCTGAGTTCTACGCCCGCATCTTCTTCCGCAACTGTGTCAACGGCGGCTTCCTCGTCCCCTGCGAAGCGACGCAGCGCCTCATCGACAAAATCCGCACCGGCGACGACCTCGAGATCGACGTCGAAGCTGGCACCCTCACCAACCACACCACCGGCGACAACTTCACCCTCAAACCACTCGGTGAAGTCAAACCCATCATCGACGCCGGCGGCGTCTTCGCCTACGCACGCCAAACCGGAATGCTTTAAACTGCCTTAGCGAGCGGGAAGCGTAAGCGACCGTCCGTCAAGCCCCCAACGCACCCGGTATTGCCTGCGACCAAACGCACCGTCCACAACGAGCCGCGACCGTGAGGGAGCCGTTGTGCGATAAAACGTTGCGCGCCTTTAGACATGCGTCACGATCCCGCTACACTTGCCAGTCATAGACGACGTAGCGGTTTTCGAAGGTGCCGTCGTCGTAGAGGTCAATCAGTCCGTAGCCGTTGTTGCATTCGTGGTTCGCGCCCTGCCACCATCCGCCGCTGACCGCTCCGTTGCAGCAGTAGGTCACGTCGTTGTAGCGCACCTGATCAATCAGATGCAGATGCCCAGCCAGACACCCCTTCACGTTGGGATGCTTCGCGAAAAGATCCTTGATCCGCCTGGCATCAATGTGCATCCACGCGCCCGGCACCCGCCAGTTCCCCGAAGCCTCGTTGTCGCCGTCGAAGAACGCCGCGGCTGCCAGGATCGGGATGTGCGAGAGCATCAGAATCGGCATCGCCGCTGGCGTCCGCTGCAACTGCGCCGCGAGCCATTCGAACTGAGGCTCATCAAGCTTGCCCACGTATTCCGACTCACCCCTCGGATGCGTTGAGTCCAACACGACAAACCGCCACCCCGCCTGATCGAAGCTGTAGTACCGATCAGCCGACCCGAACTCACTCACCGCGCGGGCTTTGCCCCAGCCCGGTTCGTCGCCGGTGGTTTTGCTTGATGGCTTATCCCAGCCCCACAAATCATGATTCCCGATGCAACTGCGCACGGGCAGACTGCAAGCATTCTTCAGCACGCGATGCCAGATCTTCCACTGCGCGTCCGCCCGGGCTTTGTCCGTTGCGAACGAGTCCATGATCGCGTCGCCGCCGTTGAGGATAAGCTCCGGCGGATCGTCCAGACTCTGCACATGATGCAGCGCCTTCGTCAGCCCCGCCTCCGAGTTCCGCTCGGGCATCACGTGCGTGTCCGTCAGATGGGCGACCCGAAGCACCCGCTTGCGGCCGCCGCCGGAGTCCGCCGCCTGCACCTGATTGCCGGGCACGATCACCGCACCACCGGCCAACCCGGCCGCCAAACCCTTCAGCATCCCACGTCGATTAAGCATCCACGGACTCCTTCTAAGATCACAGCCTACGAACTTTTACTCGACGCTTGGCACAGCAGCAATAGGTCTTTCGGCTTAGCACAGCTCCGCGCTCCGCGCACCGAGCGGCGGCAGCCGTTGGAGGGGCTTTCAAAAAAAACCGCCGCCTCTCACGCTGGGATGACGAGGCGGCGGCTGGACACAAGTCAAGCTGAATCAGTCGATAAGCCCCGGGACGGGGATCTTGAAGTAGTACTCGCGATCGTGGTTGCCCGCGTCCCAGATGCCTCCTACCTCGGCCTCGGCCGAGTCATACCATTGCACGCGAGAATCTTCGAAGAGGAAGTTGCCGCCCATGATCGCCTCGGGGTCGGACGAACTGATATGAGCCGCCAGCGCAACACTGCGATCGGCTACCCACCACGGCCGCCCGCCGTCCGTCATGAACGAATCCAACATGAGCGGCGCCTTTGAATAGGCGCTATCCAGCCGAGTTCGGCTGACCCATCCTTCCGTACCGTGGTATTGCGTTTCGGTGTTGGTTTCCCGATGCGCCAGGTAGAGGTAGCCCAGATGAATCCAAGTGTAATCGCGCAAAGCGTCGTCGCTGCGGGAGGGGCACCAGCCGACCTGATGGTCACGATTCTCCGCAGCCTCTTCATCGTGGGGGATGAGATAATCATCGAAAAAATCATGCCAGGGATGCGGACCCCAAGCCCGGGGGTAGTACAGTGACGGTCGCGCGTTTAAGCCGGTATTCGGTAGGTGTCCGTTATTATCGAGTGCAAAAGTATGAAAGGCGGCACCCCATTGCCGAAGGTTGGCGGCACAACTTACCTTCATCGCTTCCTGCCGAGCCCGACTGAGCGCAGGCAGCAAGATCGCCATGAGAAGGGCGATAATACCGACGACAACCAGAAGTTCGATCAGTGTGAATCCGACTGAAACCGCGCGTCGCGAAATTGCACTTCTCATGTTTACCCCTAACTGAAGTGTGAATCCCGTCTGTAACGCGGCTCCACGCCGCTTTAACCGAGATTCGCGTGTTTCGAGTGTTGATGCTAGTTCAGCCTCCTTCTGAAGAACGGAAAACGCAGAGTTCGAGGTTATCTATGCAGACCGTGACCGAGCATCGCCCACCAGAGGAATGGCCGATTTTCATGCGTACGTCATATGTTTCGAACCCGAACCTGTTCCGACCCTATTTGCCGCTACCGCTGACGAAAAGAGAAACAATCAGCGAGCGGTCACGTGAAATCCATCTTTCTTTATATAACCACCGCATAGTGACAATCAACTAAAAAAACTAGGATAAGTGGCAAGTTCTCTTGCACACTTGCGACGTGGATCGTTCTAGTTGAGGTGTTGTTCAGACGCCCGTCGTCTGCTTCAGCGCGATTTTGGAGAGGGCTTGGGCGGCGTGGCGGACGTCTTCGGGCGTGGTGAAGGGGCCGAAGGAGAGGCGGGTCGTGCCTCCGGTTTTGTCGGTGCCGATGGTGGCGTGCGCGCGCGGGGCGCAGTGGAGGCCGGCTCGAGTGAGAACGTTGTGTGTGCGCTCCAGCTCGTCGGCGAGCTGATCGGGGGCGAGGCCGTCGAGCGTGAAAGAGAAGACGCCACAACGGTTTGCGCGCGTCTTCGGGCCGTGCAAAGTAAGCCCCGGGGTGTCCGATTCGGCCAGTGCAGCGAGGAACGTATCGATCAGCTCAAATTCATGTTTTGCGACATTATCGACCGTTTGATCGAGGATGTACGCCACCCCCTGCGAGAGGCCCACCAGGCCGGTCGTGTTGTGCGAACCCGGCTCGAATCGGTCGGGCATGAACTCCGGCTGCGTGTCACTTTCCGAGACCGAACCCGTGCCTCCCTCGCGCAGCGTGCGAAGCGACTTCTCGATCTCGGGACGGATGTAGAGCAAGCCTGTGCCGAGTGGACCGAGCAATCCCTTATGACCCGGGGCAGCGAGCAGATCGATGTGGTCGGCTTGCACGTCCAGCGGCAGGTGGCCAAGCGTCTGGGCCGCATCGACGAGGAACAGCAAGTCGTGCTCACGGGCGATCTTGCCGATCTCGCGCATGTCCTGCACGGTGCCGGTGACGTTGGAGCCGTGGTGCGTGGCGATCAGCTTCGTCTTCGGCGTGATGGCGCGCCGGAGGGCGTCGAGGTCGGCCAGGCCCGTGGCTGGATCGCACGCAATGCGCGTTTGCGTGATGACATTGTCGGAGGCTAACTGGTTGAGCGGCCGGAGGATGGAGTTGTGATCCAGATCCGTCGTGATCACATGATCGCCCGTGCGGAGGGCGCCTTTGATGGCGATGTTCAGCGCGTCGGAGCAGTTGAGCGTGAAGATGCAATGGTCGGGGCTTGAGCCGTTGATGAGCTGATTCAGGCGTTCGCGCGTCTGCGTGAGCAGCGAGCCGGCGTACTTGGATTCGGCGTAGGCGCCTCGCCCGGGGGACGCGCCGATCAGCGTCGCGTAGCGGAACATCGCCTCATGCACCGCGGCGGGCTTGGGGAAGCTGGTCGCGGCGTTATCGAGATAAATACGTCGTGAAACGGCGTTTTGTGGGGTTGGATCAGACATCATGTGCATCATAACGGCGAGTCGCAGCGATGTGGAGCGCGGGGCTGATCGCGGGGTGCGGTCGGACACGACACGTGATGCTTGGTCGGCAGGGGGGCAACCGCTATGATTGGTCTGGGGGTTTTGGGGCTGTTGGAGAAGTCGTGACACCGACGGAAAAGCAGCATCGCGCGAAGCGCCGGCGGGCCGCTGTGAGGCACGCCGTGTTTACCCGCGCGCCGAACCAGTTGATGCGCGGGCTGCTGAGTCGGGTGAGGCCGGGCAAGGATTTCTGCCTGAATCGCCGAACGATCCTCCTTGATGATCTGCCCGATGAGCTGTGTGGGCTGACGATTACGCACCTGTCGGATCTGCATGTGGGCGAGTTGATGACGCCCGAACACCTGCCGCACATCGTCGAAGCGGTGAACACGATGGGTAGCGATATCGTCGCGGTGACCGGCGATTTTATCGACTATTCCAACGAATACGTGCCTGCTGTGGTGGAGGCGATGAAGCAGTTGCAGGCTCCGCTGGGCGTGTACCACGTGCTGGGCAACCATGACTATCTGCACGACGCGAAGCCATTGAAGGATGCGTTCCATGAGGCGGGGCTGAACCTGCTGCTGGATGATGTGGTGACGATCAAACATGAGGACCGCCGGATCGCGATCGGCGGCACCGACTGGGCCCGGGCGGGCAGCACGATCTCCAGGCACGTTCGCAAGACAGCCCGGAAAATGCCGCGGAACGATCTGTCGCTTCTACTCGCTCATCATCCGCATTCGTTCGACGCAGCTTGCGCCTGCGGCATCGACCTCACGCTTTCCGGGCACACGCACGGCGGGCAGTTGCTGCTTTCGAAGAAGCGGGGGGCGAAGGGGTCGATCGGGCTGGCGAACCTCGGCTTCAAGTACACACGCGGCCACTATCGACGGGGCGCGAGTAACCTGTTCATCTCGTCGGGCGTGGGGTCATGGTTCCCGCTGCGGTTTCGCTGCCCGGCGGAGATCACGGTGCTTGAGCTTCAGAATACGTATTGAGATGCGTGCCGGGTTACGGGCGCGATGTCGCTGGGGGAAGTGGGGGGGTGGCGATTTTTGATCGCCCGCTAACTGCTGCCCCATTGGCGTTTTCGTTTTAGGACGTGGTAGCGGTTGCGTAGTTCGAGCAGTGCGGGGAGGACGGTGAGGCATGCGAGGAGTGTCATGGCGACACCGACGGCGATGACGAAGCCGAGGCCTCGGATGCCGCGGTGGGAGGCGAGCATGAGCGAGGCGAAGGCGATGATCGTGGTGAGGTTGGTGAGCACGATGCCCTTGCCCGTGCCGGCGCTGAGGCCGAGCGGCCTGGCGTAACGGCTCTGCTGATAGCGGTGGAGGATGTGGACACCGCTGGCGACGCCGATGCCGAAGAGCAGGGGCAGCGCGATGATGTTGGCGGGGTTGATGGTGACGCCGGCGGCGTACATGGCGCCGAACATCATCACGAACCCGAGTGTGACGGGCACCATGCAGAGCAGGGCGTCGAGGGGCTTGAGGAAATCGAGGTAGACCAGCAGCAGGACGACGACGAAGGCGAGGATGCCGACGAACAGGTAGCTGTTGCGGATGAGTCGGCCTGATTCGTAGATCTGGATGGGGACGCCGGTGACGTTCGGGTCGATCTGGCGTAAGGCGTCGACGAAGTCCTGCATGTGCTGTTGTTCCCAGACGTCTTGCTTGGGGAACAGTTCGATGACGTATTGAGTGGGCTCGGTTTTGCTGACGGATCGGCGGAGGACGTAGGCGGGCAGATCGTCGACGGCGAGGGGGCGGGGCGAGATGGCGTCGGCGGTCATCTGGCGGATGGTGGCCTGCGTGGCGGCGAAGAAGCCGTTGAGCGCGGTGAGGCGTGCGTCGGCCTCGGCGGTGAAGTCGGGCTGATTCATGACATCGAGCGCGCGGCGTGTGGCGGCGGAGAGGGTGGTCAGCGCGGCGTGGATGATGGGCTGCTCACGCACCTCGCGGCGGCCCGAGCCGATGGCGGTGCCGACGGCGAGGGCGTTGAGCTGACGGAAGAGTTGGTCGGGCGTGGTCCCGGTAAGCGCGTCTGAAGTGTTGCGTGTGAGCGATTCGCCGAGGTCTTCGCGGACGTCGGCGGCGAGGGCATGTTTGGCCGTGGCATCGAGCGGAAAGAGCATCCCGATGCCGCCGACGCTGTTGATGACCGGCAGCTGGCGGAAAGCTTCGGTGCGGGCGCGGGCTTCGTCGAGATTGTCGGTGATGGAGACGGCGGACCAGACGGCTTCGCTGCTGTGATCCATCACGACCTGCTGCCAGTGGACGGATTCGAGGTTCTCGGGGTAGAGGTCCATCAGGTTGTTGTCGTAGCCGACTTCGGAGGCGACGGCCGCGGCAAGCAGTACGGGAACGGCGGCGAGGCAGAGGGTCAGGCCGGGCCTGCGGACGACGGGCATGAGCCATCCCTGGGCGTGCATATCCACGGTGCGGACATCGGCGGCGGCGACATCGCGATGGCCTGCGTGAAGGAGCACGAGCAGCGCGGGGAGGACGCTGAGCATGGCGATCATGCACAGCAGCACGCCGAGCCCGGCGATGAGGCCCATCTCGGCCATGCCCTGGAAGTCGGTCAGCAGCGTGACGCCGAATGCCACGGCGGTGGTGACGGCTCCGGTGAGGATGCCCGGGCCGGTATGCTGGACGGTGTTGAGGACGGCCTGGCGTGCGCCGGCGCGGTCGTCACTGAAGCGATGACGGACGAGTTCGAATCGGCTGACGAGGTGGATGCCGAAGTCGATCCCGAGGCCGAGGAGGATGACGGTGAAGAAGACGGACAGCAGCTGGAGATGGCCGATGAACAGCGTGAGCGCGCCGAAGCTCCACGCGACGCCGACGGCGAGGGAGATGACCATGAGCAGGGGCGCACGCCAACCGTGGAAGGCGACGAGCAGGAGGACGACGATGGCGATGACCGCGACGATGGAGGCGAGGGTGGAATCTTTGACGAGGACGGCCGCTTCGTCGGCTTCGAGGACGGGGATGCCTGTGAGGCCGGCGTCGATGTGGGGCATCTCGGCGCGGGCGGCGGCGATGTGGCCCCGCACCGCAGCGACGGCCTGCTCGTAGGGATCAAGTTCCTCAAGCTGACCGCGTGCTTCGATCTGGACGAACATGAGGGCGCCGTCGCCGCTTTCGAGGTACTGCCAGCGGTCGGCTTCGGGCAGCAGAAGCTGGTCGATCTCCGCTTCGCTGAGCTGCCCGAGCAGGCCTTGCTCGATCATTTCGACGAGCTGGGTGAGCTGATCGATCTGGGCGACGGCCTGCTCGGGCGTGATCGCTTCAGCATCCTCGGCATCGGCGAGGGAAGAGGTGGCGCGGGCGAGTAGATCGCTGACGCTGGTGGCCTGGAGCAGGAGCTGGGACTGCTTTAACTGTTCAAGCCGCGTTTCGAAGTCCTCGAGAGGAAGCAGACGCATGAGCTTGGGCGTGGCTTCGATGCGGTGCCAGACGCGGTCGACGTGGTCGGTATCGGATTCGAGACGGCTGGCGAGTTGATCGACGAAGGCTTTGGCGCGGGCGGGGCCTGCTTCGCTGGGCGGCACGCGGACGACGGCGATGAGTTCATTGTGACCGGCGAAACGGTCGGCGTAAGCCATGTACCGCTGATTCCAGTCGAGCGAGTCGCTGAGCAGATCGTTGCGGTTGGACTGGAAGGTGAGCGAGCCGGCGGTGAGGGCGACGGACGCGATCGCCATAAGTATCGTGATCGCGAGCACCTTGATCGGATGCTCGCAGACCACGGTGGCCCATCGTTGTAGTAGCACCCGTCGTGCGGCGTTGAACATGAGGGGGAGATTCCTTTTGGGGGGGCGGCTGCGTATCTGACTCGACCGGCACGATCGCGTCAACCGGAGCGGTGATTCGGGAGGGGCCGCTGACGGCGTGCGGTGATGTGCTATGATATTTGCTCGGCCGCGCGGCCGGGATGTGATGAGTTAACTCGCTAGAGGATTGTTGAGGCGTCATGCTTGATTCGCTGAGTGATAGATTTTCAGGGGTGTTCCGCAAGCTTTCGGGCCGGGGCAAGATCACGGAGGAGAACATCCGTGAGGCGATGCATGAGGTGCGCGTGGCGCTGCTGGAGGCGGACGTTCATTACGACGTCGCCAACGATTTTGTCGACAGCGTGGTGGACAAGGCGATCGGTCAGGAAGTGCTGACGTCGCTGCGGCCGAGCCAGCAGATGATCAAGATCGTGCATGATGAGCTGGTCGATCTGATGGGGCCGGTCGATACGCACATCATGTACGTGCAGCCGGGGCCGACGGTGTTGATGATGTGCGGGCTTCAAGGCTCGGGCAAGACGACAACCTGCGGCAAGCTGGCGGCCTACCTGAAAAAGAAGGGCAAGAACGTGATGCTGGCCGCGGCGGACCTTCAGCGCCCCGCGGCGGTGGAGCAGCTTCGCACGCTGACCGATCAGGTGAACGAGGAAGTCGGCGGCGGTGGGGCGGTCCACTTCTACGGCGAACCGGAACGCGTGGCGGAGTACGGCAAAGCGGTGGGCGCGGCGGTGAAGGTGTGCCGAAATGCTGTGAAGGCGGGCAAGAAGTCCGGCATGGACGTGGTGATTCTCGACACGGCCGGCCGACTGCATGTCAACGATGCGCTGATGGACGAACTGCGGCAGGTGCATCGGGCCGTGACGCCTCACCAGATCTACCTGGTGATCGATGCGATGACCGGGCAGGACGCGGTGAACAGTGCGAAAGCCTTCAACGAACAGCTCGAACTCGACGGCGTGGTGCTGACAAAGACCGATTCGGACACGCGCGGCGGGGCGGCGCTCAGCGTGAAGCAGGTGACGGGCAAGCCGATCAAGTTCGTCGGCACGGGCGAGAAGCTCGACGGGCTGGAGGAGTTTCACCCGGATCGCATGGCCAGTCGCATCCTCGGCATGGGTGATGTGGTTTCACTCGTGGAGAAGGCGCAGGAGCAGGTCAGCGAGGAGGAGGCGGAGCGGCTGCAGGAGAAGATGGCGGCTGGGAAGATGACGATGGACGACTTCCTGGGGCAGCTGCGGTCGATCCGCAAGATGGGTTCGATGAAGATGCTGCTGGGCATGCTGCCGGGCGTGGGCAAGCAGCTTAAGGATCTGGATCTGGATGATCGCGAGCTTGACCGCACCGAGGCGCTGATTCAGTCGATGACCAAAGTTGAGCGGGCCGATGCCGATGTGCTGACGCAAAGCCGACGCAGGCGGATTGCGCGCGGCTCGGGGGCGAAGCCTGAGGATGTGGGGCGGCTGGTCAAGAGCTTTTCGATGGTGCAGGGGATGACCAAGAAGATGTCGGGGATGAACCCGATGCAGCGCATGCGCGCGATGGGCGGCATGGGCAAAGGCGCCGAGGCGGGGGCCGGCGGCATGGGGGGCATGGGCGGGCTGAAGACCAAGCAACGCTCGAAGCGGAAGCGGAAGGATCGCAAGAAGAAAAGCCGGTGAAACGCGCCGACGTCCGCAGGTCCTCTCGATCTCTGTTACGGAAGTAAACGATGAACGAACCGGCGAAGCGGAGTCTGTCGAGTCGAGGCGGGGTGACGCTGGCGATCGTGGTGGTAAGCCTGGTCGCGGCGCTATTGGTGGGGAATCTTTCGGAGCCGACGTGGACGACGCAGGCGGTGCCGCTGGATGTGCAGGAGGATGAGGCGGGGGAGGCGTACGTCGGGGCTGACGATGAGCGGGAGTATCTGGATGAGGTGGTGGCGTGGGAGGAATCGGCATTGCATCCGGATCGGCTCGCGGCCGAGATGGCGGAGGGCGAGGAGCCGGCGCAAAGCGAGCAGGTGGTGGTGCGGCAGGAGCAGGTGGGCGGTGAAACAGTCGACCGATACTACCGGCTGACGGCGATGCGGCATCTGGGGCTTTGGTCACTGTTGCCGGCTGCGGTGGCGATCGTGCTTTGCCTGATGACGCGGGAGCCGTTGACGAGCCTGGCGGGGGCGATCGTGGTCGGGGCGCTGATGCTTGGGCAATACGATCTGACGGGCGTGCTGGTCGAACGGCTGGGCACGCCGAGTGCCGCCGGGATTCTCGTGCTCTATCTATGGTTACTCGGCGGGCTGCTGGGGATCTGGTCGCGCACCGGGGCAGCGCAGGCTTTTGCGGAAATGATGACGGCGAAATTCGTCCGCGGCCCGAGGACGGCGAAGCTCTCCGCGTGGTTACTCGGCGTGCTGTTCTTCCAGGGCGGCACGATGAGCACCGTGCTGGTGGGCACGTCGGTCAAGCCGATTTCGGACAAGGAACGCATCAGCCACGAGGAGCTTTCTTACATCGTGGATTCGACCGCTTCGCCGATCGCTTCGGTGCTGGCGTTCAATGCGTGGCCGGCCTACGTGGCGGGCTTCCTGTTCGTGCCCGGCGTGGCATTCCTGGCGACGGATGCCGACCGGCTGGCGTTCTTCTTCGCGAGCGTGCCGCTGAGTTTCTACGGCATATTCGCGGTACTGGGCACGTTCCTGCTGTGCATGGACAAAGCGCCGATCCTCGGCAGCCAGTTCCGCCGGGCGATCAAACGGGCGCGCGAGACGGGGGAACTTGACGCTCACGACGCTTCGCCGCTGAGCAGTAAAGAGCTTGAGAAGCCGAAGGTGCCCGAGGGGTATCGGCCGAATGTGGCGGACTTCTTCGTGCCGTTGCTGGCGTTGATCGGCATCGCGATCGGCACGTTCATGGTGATGGGTTCGCCCCAGGTGCTGTGGGCGTTCGGCTCGGCGGTGGTCATCGCGGGGGTGATGGCGCTGGCGCGGGGCATGTCGCTGGCGAATGTGATGGACGGCTTCGGCGAAGGACTCAAGGGCGTGGTCTACGCCTCGGTCATCCTGATGCTGGCGATCACGATCGGCATGGTCAGCGAGCAGACCGGCGGGGGCATCTACCTCGTCGACCTGCTCGGCGAGCGGATTCCGCCCGTCCTGCTGCCGCTGGCGCTGCTGGGGCTGAGCGTGATCATCGCCTTCTCCACCGGCACGAGTTTCGGCACCTATGCCGTGGCGTTTCCGCTGGTGATGCCGCTGGCCTGGGCGGTGGCGACTTCGGCCGAGCTGGCCAATCCCGAACTGTTCATGATGATCTGTTTCGCCACCGTGCTCAACGGCGCAGTCTACGGCGACCAGTGCTCGCCCATCTCCGACACGACCATCCTCAGCTCAATGACCAGCGGTGCGGACCTGATGGACCACGTGAAAACACAGATCATTCCCGCAACCGCAGCCGTCACCCTGGCGGCGATTCTCTGGACGGCGATGGTGGTCGTGCTGGTGTGAGACTCGACGCCGAGGACGACCGCACGTCTCACACATACGTCACAAAAGAGCCGGGCTCTTCACAGCCCGGAAAGTCGCCCTGTACTTCGATCTGTTTTCCACACTTCAGCCGGACGGTCGCTTACGCTTCCCGCTCGCCAAGGCACGAGGTGGCGGGCCTCATGGTAGCAGCTGCGTGTACTGCGTTTGAAGCTGTTCGAACTGCGCTTCAAACTCAGCCAGTGCGGCGACGGCCTGTTCACGCCGGGTTCGGGCGGCGGTGCGTTCTTCCTCGGCTTCGGTGAGCGCCGCCTCGGCCTCGGCGATGCGTGTCGGCGCTTCCTCAAGCTTCTGACGCAGGTCGGCGAGCGTGGCACGCGTCGCTTGCAGTGCCTCCGCGGCGGCGGTGTGCTCGGCCTCCTTGGCTGAGGCCTCGGCGGTCGCGGTCTCGAGCTTCTTACCGGTGGCGGCGACGCTTTCACGAGCGGCGGTCAGGGCGGCCATCGTCTCGGCCAGCGCCATCTCCCGGGCTGCGAGCGCGACGGCTGCTTCCTCGTGGGCGGTCTGGGCAGTCTGACGCGCGGCTGCCAGTTCGTCCCGCCGTTTCTGATGCGTCTCGACCGAGGCGACGGCTTCGGCCGCGGACTGCTGAGCGGCGGCCATCGTTTCGGTCAGCTTCGCGATCGGTGCCTCGGCTGCGACCACTGCC
Source organism: Phycisphaeraceae bacterium (assembly GCA_040905565.1). Taxonomy (GTDB): domain Bacteria; phylum Planctomycetota; class Phycisphaerae; order Phycisphaerales; family Zrk34; genus JBBDRF01. Next base: position 28,271 of record JBBDRF010000078.1, read on the forward strand.
TCTTTGAGCGGCGGCAGGGCAGCTTCGTGCTCGGCCAGCTCGCCCGCAAGGGCGGTGCGGCGGGCTTCATGCTCAGTGATGCGGCCCGGCAGTGCTTCCTGCTCGGCCTGCAATGCGGCGAGTTCGGCAGCGGCCGCTTCACGTTTGGTCGCAGCGTCGGCGAAATTCTCCGCGAGCGGCTGCCTGGCGTGCGTCAGTTCCTGCACGCGGGCTTCAAGCGTGTCACGCTCAGCCTGATGCTGGGCGACGGCTTCTTCATCAACGGGGTCCGCTTCACGGGCGGCGGCGAGGCGGGCGTCGGCTTGATCACGAGCAGCCTTCGCTTCGGTCAGCTTCTGATCATGGGCCGCGAGCGCGGCCTTGCTTGTTTCGACGGCTTCCGCGAGCGGCTGCATGCTCTGCTGAACCTGCGTAATTTTTTCGGGGAGCGCAGCCAACGTCTGCCGCGACTGCTCCAGCGTACGCCCCGCTTCGTCACGGCTGGCGCGGGTGGCGGCGACCGCTTGCTGCTTGGCTTGAACGGCCTCGCGTGCGGCGGCCACCTGCTGCTGTTGCTTTTCAAGCTTGGCGGTTGCTTCGGCGTGCGCGGCCTTCTGGCGCTCGGCCATCGCCCGCGCATCGGCCAAGGCTGGGAGGGATGCGTCGTAGGCAGTGTTGGCCTTTTCGACCGTGGCGAGAGCCTCGGTGACGGCGGCGGCTGCGGCTTCCTTCTGCTGCGTCTGCTCGGTCGAGGCGGCTTCGTGAGCGGCAACCTGCTCGGTGTAACGCGCGAGCATCGCTTCGGCCTGCTGCTGAGCTGTGCGAGCTGCGTCGCGTGCGGCGGTGGCTTCCGTGTTGGCCTGCTCGGCCTCGGCGACGGCGGCCTCGGCGGGGCCGATCTTTTCCTTCAGTGCGTCGGGTTCCGTCCGCAGCTGCGCCAACTGCTGCTCCGCTTGCTGGTGCGCCTGCTCAGCCTGCTCGAGAACGATCTCCGCGACTTCCTGCTCTTCGGTGTGCGCGTCGAGTTCGTCCTTGGCGTAATAGATTTGAGTGAAGACCTTGGCGGCTTCAAGGCGGGCGACCTCACGCTCATGGCCTGCGATCGTGCTGGCGATCTGATCGATCGGCTGATTCTCCTGCTGCACCTGCTCAAGCTTCTGCGCGAGCGCGGGCAGTTGTTCGGCATCGATCTGGGCGATCTTGGCGTTCAGGTCACGATGCTCGTGGTAGAGGGCCTGGCGATCCTTGATCAGGGCGAGGTGCTTGGCGTCGAGATCGTTGATCTTGGCGAGGTGTGCCTCGAATGCAGGAGGGTTGCCCCCGTGCTTGAGGGCGGGAGCGGCCAGGCGAGCTTGATCGAGTTCTTCCTGAAGCGTGGCGGCGCGTTCGGCGAGGGCATCGTCGGTGCGATCATTTTTGGCCACGTCGGTGGTGAACTGTTCCCGCTGCTCGTTGGCGGCGTCGATTTCCTGCTGGACCTGAGCGACACGGTCGCGGGCGGCGGCGATGTCGGCGTCGAAGCTGGGATGTTCTTCACGCACGGCGGCGATGGCGGTGCGCTGCTGGGCGATGCGCTGGTCGATGGTGGGGGGGTTGGGCGAGAGATCGGCGACGTGCTCGCCGCTTTCGATGTCGTAGATGCGGATCTTGCCTGCGAAGTCGCCGACGATGGCGCGGGTGCCTTCGTGGTTGAAGGCGGACTGGAGGGCGAGGTCGTCGGTGGGGCCGAAGTTGTGCTGTTCGCCGCCTTCGGTGTTCCAGACTTTGATGCGATTGTCGCGGCCGGTGGTGACGAGCCTGCCGTCGTGCGTGAAGCGGACGTCGGTGACGCCGGGGCCGTGGGCGTTGATGGCGCGGAGCTGGGTGCCGTTGATCATGTTCCAGATTCGGACGGTGCCGTCTTCGCTGGCGGAAGCGAAGGCGTTGGCGTCGGAGCGCCAGGCGACGGCGGTGATGGCGCCGCGGTGGCCGTCGAGGGAGTAGAACGGTTTGCCGGTGTGCGCTTCCCAGACGTGGAGGGCGCCGCTGCGGTCGCCGGTGGCGAGCAGGACGTCGTCGGGGCTGTAGGCGATGGCCTGGACCCAGTCGGTATGCTTTTTGATGTTGTAGGCGTCTTCGCCGGTGGAGGTCTCGAACGCGCGGACGATCTGGCCGGGCCCGCCGACGGCGATGCGCGCCTGGTCGGCGGTGATGTCGGCGGCGAGGACGGTGTCGTATTCATCGCCGACGCTGGTGACGCGGCGGCCGGTCTCGACATCGTAAAGCACGGCGAGGCCGACGCGCGCCCCGTAGCCGCCGCCGACGAGCAGGAACCGACCGTTGCGGCTGAACCGCAGCGACTCGGGCATGCCCTCGGGGAAGGGGAGGATGCCGAGCAGTTCGGCGGTGTCGGTGTTGTACAGGACGACCTGGCGAAGCGAGCCGACCGCCAGCAGCGGAGCCCAGGGGCTGTGCGCCATGGAAGTGACGGCGTTGGGCCGAGGCGTGGTGAGGACCGGTTCCTCGAGCACGGTGTCGGGCATCGGCGGCGGCCCGTCGGGCCTGCCTGCGGACGGCGCGGGCAGCGAAAGATCAAGGCTTTGCCGGCGGACGGGAATGGCGTCGCCGTCCGCGGTTTCACGCATGCCTGATGCGATCCACTCACGCAGCGTGGCGAGCTGCTCGTCGGGCATCTTCGGCCCGCGCGGGGGCATGGAGGGCTCTTCGATGTGCGCGGTCACCAGGTAGAGCTTTGAAGAATCCGGCTGACCGGGTTCGACGATCGGCCCACCGGAGGAGCCGGCCATGAGGGCGCTAAAGGTGGTGAGATCGAGGTCCGCACGCAGATCGTTCGCGTTGTGACAGTTGAAACAGTGCTCACGGAAGATCGGCTGGATGTGGTCCTGGAAGTTGATCTTGTCTTCCGCCATCGCGTTCGTCGGCAGCAGTGCTGCGGCTGCGGGCAGCAGCAGGAAGCGACCAGGGCGTGGAGCGTGGCGGCGTAGGGTGGCGATCCAGTTCATACGGAACTCACTTTGATTCGACGGCAGACCGGCTGGTTCACAGGCGGGGCCGATTAATGGTTGAACATGAATTCTTTGCTGTTGAGCAGGGCCCAGAAGAGGTCCTCGAGCACCTCGCGGCGTTGCTCGGCGGGGACGTCTAGCTGGGGCAGAATGCTCTCGGTTTCCTGCTGCGTGGGGAAGCGGCCGAACGTTCTGAGATAGAGGTCCTCAAGAATCTCGGCGTTCGTCTTCTCCTGCTCGATGAGCTTCGGCACGACGCCGCCCTGCTGGAGTTTCTGGTGGATCGTGTCACCGTTGATCAGGTGGAGCGCCTGGGAGAGGTTCGGGTCGAGGGAGACTTCGCAGGAGCAGACGGTTTCGCGGGTGGCGCGGCCGAACGTTGTCAGGAAGAAGCTGGAGGTCGAGCCGTCGGCGATCTGCACCGCACGGGCGCCCTGTGGCAGGCCTCGGAACTTGTTGGTGCTCAGCGTTTCGGTGACCTGTGAGATCACGTCGTAAAGCACCTCGGCCCGCACGCGGCGTATGTAGGCGCGGGAGAAGTTGGTTTCGTCGGTGGCGTTTGTTTCGTTGATCTGGGTGGAACGCTGATAGGTTTCGGAGAGGGTGATATCGCGCACCATCCGCTTGAAGTCGTAGTCATATTCGATGAAGCGGTCGCCGAGTGCCCGGAGCAACGCGGGGTTGACCGGCGGGTTGGAGACGCGGACATCGTCGACGGGATCGGTGATGCCCTGGCCGAAGAAATGGTCCCAGACGATGTTCGCGAGGTTGGTGGCGAAGTAGGGATTGTCTTCGGAGGCGATCCAGTCGGCGAGGACGGCTCGGCGGTCGCGGCCCTTGAGGTCGGGCGTTTCGCCGCCGAGGAACTTGGGCTGGACGACCTGGTTGTTGACGGGGTGACGCACTTCGCCGCCGCCGCGGTTGAAGACGACGGTGTCACGTGGATCGCCGCCCTTCTTGCGGCCGATTTGCGTGAAGAAGGCGGCGAAGCCGTAGTAGTCGTTCATCGTCCAGCGATCGAACGGATGGTTGTGGCACTGGGCACACTGCACCCGCATGCCCATGAAAACCTGCGCGACGTTCTCGGTCAGCGGCAGGTTTTCGCGTTCAACCTGATAAAAATTTGTTGCGGGGTTCTCGAAGGTTGAACCGTTGCTGGCAATCAGCTCCTGCACGACCTCGTCCATCGGCACTTCGTTCGCCAGACGCTCGGAGAGCCAGTTGTAATACAGCAGGGAGGCTTTGTAGCTGATGCCCTGATTGGGGTCTGTCGAGCGAATCTGCAGCAGCTCGGCGAACTTCATCACCCAGACTTCGACGAACTCTTTGCGGTTGAGCAGATCATCGACCAGCTTCTCGCGTTTGTTCGGATCCTCGTCAGCGAGGAAAGCACGCACCTCCTCGGGCTCGGGGACCATGCCCACGATGTCCAGGTACACCCGGCGGAGGAAGACTTCGTCGCTGGCGCGCTCGGATGGCAGCACGCGAAGCTTCTGCAGCTTGGCGTGAATGAGTTCATCGATGTAGTTGGCTTCGGGGGCGTCCGACCATTCGAAGTCGAGATTATCCGGCAGGATGATGACCTGGCTGGTGACGGTATGGGCGTCGAACCGGGCGAGGATGAACGCTTCGCCACGCTTTTTGGCGGAGACGAGGCCTTGCTCATCGACGTCCGCGGAGGCGTCGTTGTTGGACATGAAAACGGTGAGGGGGGTGACATCGCGCGTGGTGCCGTCGGAGTAGTGCGCGAGGACGCTCATCTGCTGCGTGGCAGCTTCGCCTTCGAGCACCAGCTGCTCGGGCATGAGCTGAATGTCGACCACCTCAGCGACGTCGGGCGAATCGTTGGGCGCACCGTTTTCGAGCCAGCGGATAAGCGTGTCGTAAAGTTCGCTGTCTTCGGTGAACAGTTCGCCGCCGGTGTGCGTGACGTCGCCGAGCGCCTTCTGGATGATGAGCGCGTCGTGGGGCGACGCGAGGTTGATGCGGCGGCCGGGCTGTTCACGCGTGATGCGGAAGTGGTCGCCGTCGGGGTCGAAGCCGAACAGGGAAAGCTGAAATCCGTCGCGCCCGCGGGCCGACCCGTGACAGTCGCCGGTATTGCAGCCGGCCTTGGCGAGCACGGGAAGCACGTCCAGCCTGAAGCTGACGGGCCGATCGACCGCAGCTTCGGTGACCTTCACCGGCACTTCGATCTCGTGGCCTTCGAAGGTGACGGTCAGCGTGGTTTCGCCATCCGCAGCCGGGTAGAAGGTGTTGCGGTCACGTTCGAGAAGCGACCCGTCGGCGAGTTTGAACTCGGCGGCAGCGGTCACATCGCGCGTCACCTCGTCGCTATACACAGCCTGGACGACGAGGGTCTGGCGGTCGCGCAGCGTTGTCAGCTCGATCTGCGGGGGGAACACGCCCACCCGCTCCACGGTCTTGCCCTCGGCGCTCGCGGCGGAGGCCATGGCGAGCAGCGTAAGGATGCAGACGACGCTTGAGGCGATGGTTTGAAACGGTCTACAGTGCATGGCACGTTTCCTGATTGACGGTAGCTGGATCGGCAGCCGCGGCTGACTTTTATTTGTTTTCACGTTCCTCAGCGAGCTCTTTGCGGAGCTGTTCGAGGCGGGTGAGCGGGCGCGGCTTCTCTTCCGGCTCGGGCTCTGGCTCGGGTTCGGGTTCCGGCTCGGCTTCGGGCTCGGGCTCCGGCTCGGGTTCAGGCTCGCGCGGCTTGTCGACACGGAGGACCCCGCCGCCGGCGAAGGTGTGTTTCATCACTTCGCCTTCGGCTTCCTGGCTGAACTCGACGAAGAGCGAGCGGTGCTGGCCGAGCGGCGTTTTTTCGTTGGTGGTGATCTCGAAGATGACTTCTTCGGTGTCGGCGGTGATGGTGACCGGCTCGGCGGAGGTTTCGGGGGGCAGGCCGCTGAGCGTAAGGGTGGCTTCGCCTTCGAAGGCCTGCTTGCCGAAGAGGCTCACGGGCATGCGGGCGGAATCGCCTTGTTCGATGGCGGTAAGCTGAATCTCGCCGCCGAGGCGGGAGGGCTCGATGCGGATGTTCGCCAGTTGTGAGCCGACGAACAGCGGCCCGCCGTCGACCCCCGCCCAGCCAAGCACCGCGATTTTGTATTCACCGGCGCGGGCATTGCCGGCTGCGTTGACGGGGTAGGCGACCTCGTTCTGACCTTCGGGAATGTTGATGGTGGCGCGTGCGTTGAAGCCCGGCGGGCGGTACTCGATCGCCAGCGTGATCGGGGCGGTGAACCCTTCGGCACGATCGGCGACGACGCGTAAGGCCATCGGCCCATCCTGCAGGAGCGGCACCTTCGGTTCGATGATGCGGATGCTGAAGGGGGCCTTCTCCGTCACGACGATCGGCATCTCGGCGATCGGCGTCGCGTGGAACGTGCCGAGGTTATTCTGATGCACCGCGTTGATCTGCTGGACGTAGGAGCCGACGATATCCTTCCGCTCCACGTGGCGGGCGAGGATTCGGCCCATGCGACCGCCGACTTCCGCGTCTTCCGCCGCTTCGAAGACGACGGCGGCTTCGTTGATGCCCTGCGGGACGACTTCGGCGTGCATCGTGACGCCTTCGGGCAGGTCTTCAGAGTAGAGTTCGATATCGCCGCCGATGTTGTTGCGGTTGATGCGGAAGCGGTAGGTCCATCGGTTGCCTTGCGGCACGGCGATCCACTGGCGACCCTGCGTGTCGTTGCGGCCGATGTCGGGGATGTTCAGCGAGAGGCTGGGCGTGGGGGGCGCGATTTCCAGGCGGTAAGCGAACTGCGGCCCGCCGCGCCTGAGGTGATCCCAGACACGAACATAGTATTCGCCGTCTTCGGGGGGCGTGAACTGAACGAAGCTGTCCAGCGAGCCGCGGTTGTCGTCGTTGGCTTCGAGTTGACCACCATCGGCTTTGTGAACGGCGATGACGGTGTCGATCGGCGAGCCGAGCTCACGGGCGTAGCTATTCACTTCCAGCCGTTGGCCTTTCTTCGCGTTGAAGCGGAACCAGTGGGTCTGGCCCTCTTCGGCGATGATGCCGTCGACGGCGAAGGGCGGCATGGGTTCGATGGCCTGGGCATCGCCGCGGCTGAGGGGGGCGCCCTCGGCTGTGACGGCGGGCATGTCCGACACACGCATGAAATTAGGTGTGGGGGCGAAGCCGCCTTCCTGCTCGGTGTAAACGTTCAGGCGGTTGGTCACGGTCTCGGGAAGTGTGAGCGTTTGCGTGATGGTGCCGGCTTCGTCGCCGAGCATCGTCACCTCAAGCTGCTCACCGGGTTTGCCGCCGAGGGGGAAGGCGACGAGGGGTCGGGGAAAGTCGCCCACGTTCAGGCGGTAGTGGCTGTTGCCGTTGCCGCCGTAGGCGCTCTCGCGGATTTCGATGAGGTAGTTGCCGTCTTCGGGGGCGATGACCGAGGCCACGCCGTCCTGCCCGCTGAAGGCCGTGCCGTCGGACGCGGCAAGTGTGAAGCGATCCATGTCGAGAATGGCGATGTAAGGGTCGAAGATGAGCCGGCCAAGGCGCATGGCCTGAACTTCAGCGACGATGCGCTGGCCCTTTTTCGCTTCGAAGATGTAGTAGTCGACGTCCTCGTTGGTGGCGACGCCGTGCACCGTGGTGTTCATCTCGATCGGCTGGGCTTCTTCGATGAGGTTGTTCGGTTCGGCCTCATCGGCGACGGGGAGTGCCCCGACCTGAAGGAGTTGGAGGTTGGTGACGCCTCGGGGCGTGCGAAGGCGGAGGCGGTGCTCACCGAGCTGGGCGTCCGGGGCGACGCGGAGGTTAAGGCGGACGTGGTTGTCGTTAACCTTCTCGAAGGAGAGGGCTTCGATGCCGGCGTCATGGCTGAGCAGTTGGGCTGCATCGCCGACGCGGGGGCCGTGGAAGTTGACGGTGGTTTCGGTGCCGCGCTGCACGCCGACCGGCTGAATGTTCTGCAGTTCCGGGGAGTTGGCGAGCGCCGGCGCGGCGGCGAAGACCAACAGGAATGCGAAGGAGCACGCAGCGGCAAAGCGCACGACGGGATCAGGTCGGCTTGACGTCATGATGGATAGGCCCCAAAGGCGTTGCTTGTCGAATCGATCAGGCGAGCAGGTCGCGAACGGCGCGGCCGCCGGCGACGATCTCGATGGGCCGATCGCCCGGCGCCATCAGCGTCTTTTCGTGCTCAATGCCCATCAGTTCATAGATGGTGGCGGCCCAGTCGGGCACGCTCACGGCGTCGTCCTGCACGTGGGTGCTGGTGGTATCGCTGCGGCCGTGGACGTAGCCACGCTTGACGCCGCCGCCCGCCATGGCAATGGAGAAGACGCCGGGCCAGTGGTCGCGGCCGGCGGTGTTGTTGATGCGGGGCGTGCGGCCGAATTCAGTCGTCACCATCACCAGCGTGTCATCAAGCATGCCTCGGCGATCGAGGTCGTTGATGAGGGCGGCGAAGCCCTGGTCGGTTGGGCCGATGAGGTTTTTATGGCCGCCGTCGATGTTGTCGTGGTGGTCCCAGCCGCCGTAGACCATGGTGACGAAGCGAACGCCGGCTTCGACGAGGCGTCGGCTCATGAGCATCCGCATGCCCGCCTGGTTTTCGCCGTATTCTTTGCGAAGTTCTGCGGGCTCGGCACTGATGTCGAACGCTTCGCGGGCCTCCTTGGACGAGAGCATCGCGTAAGCCTGCTGATAGAACGAGTCCATCGCTTCGAGTTTGTCGGATTTCTCCAGCGTGCTGAAGTGCTTGTCGACGGCGGAGAGCATGGATTGCCGACGGCTGAAGCGTGTTTCGTCGACGCCGCTGGGCAGCGAGAGATCGCGGACGCGGAAGTTGGCGTTGGCGGGATCGGCACCGAGGCCGAAGGGCCCGAAGCGGGAGCTGAGGTAGCCGCTGCCGGCTGTGTCGACGCTGGGGTTGGGCACAAACATGTAAGGCGGCAGGTTGTTACGCGGGCCCATCTCGTGGGCGACGACCGAGCCCATGGAGGGGTACGCAAGGGCGGGGCTGGGGCGGTAGCCCGTCATCATGTTGTGCACGCCACGTTCGTGGGCGGCTTCGCCGTGGCTCATGGAGCGGATGACGCTGATTTTGTCGGCGATCTGTGCGGTGCGCGGCATGTGCTCGCTGAAGCGTTCGCCGGGAATTTTGGTGGCGATGTGGCCGAAGGGGCCGCGGTATTCTTCGGGCGCGTAGAGCTTGGGATCGAACGTCTCCTGCGCCGACGCACCGCCGGGGAGGAAGATGTTGATCACGCTCTTGGCGCGGCCTTCTTTGACGGTGTCGGCTTTGGCGGTCGACTGCAGGCGCAGTGCGTCGCCGAGGTGAAGCCCGAGCCCGCCGAGCATGCCGACGTAAAGAAAGTCCCGCCGGTTGGGGCGACGGAAATGCGATGGATCGTCCAACCACGTGCCGCGGATGCCTTCGCTCATGTCTTCGGTCCTTGCGTTGTTGGGTATCGTCCTGGAGCCGATCGTCCCCGATCCGGTCCGTGACAGTGCCTGGCGGGAGGAGTCATTGATTGACTTATAAGTATTCTAGCCCGAGTTGATGCCACGATCAACAGTTATTTTCCGAACGTCATATCAAACGCGGGGGGAGCACGTTCCATCGGAGCAAGATCGGCTTTTGGGGGGTGGGGCTTAAAGCAGGGGGGCCGGTCGGACGATGAGAATACTGCTGAGCATCAGGAGAACAGCTATGGCAGCCGGACCCATCATTCGTATCATGTGCCCCAACCTCAAGTGCCGACGGGTGCTCGGCGTGCCCACCACGGCGCGCGGCAAGAACGTGCGCTGCGGGACCTGCGGCACCCACGTCCGGATCCCCGCTCCCAAACAGCCCGCGCCGCGCCCCGCGGAACCGGCCTCGGAATCCGAAAAGGCCTGAGCGATCACGCCGGCGAGGCCACGCCTTCCATGATCTGCTGCATGATCCGGGCGGTGGTCAGCGGTGAGCCATCGTGCATGGCCGACTTGGCCACCACGCGATGGGAAAACACCGGCACCACGTTCGTCAGAATGTCGTCGGGCACCACGTAATCGCGGTGATTGAGCATGGCTGTCGCACGCGCCACCTGCGCCAGGGCCAGTGTGCCTCGCGGGGAAACGCCGACTTCCAGTTGATCGCTCTCGCGCGTCATCGTGGCCAGTTGAATCACGTAGTCGACGATCGTCTTGTCCATCTTCACAGCGTTGACCTTCTGCTGAAGGTCGATCACGTCCTCGCGCGAGATCACGGGACGAAGATCCGCCAGGGCACCGAGCGACGGCTGCTGCGTGAGGATGCGTGCTTCGTCGGCTGGGTCGGGGTAGCCGAGGTGGATGCGCATCAGAAAGCGATCGAGCTGACTTTCGGGTAGAAAGTACGTGCCTTCGAACTCGAAGGGGTTTTGCGTCGCCACGACCATGAAGGGCGGATCAAGTTTTCGCGTGATGCCATCGACGGAGACCTGCGCTTCGTTCATCGCTTCGAGCAGAGCGCTTTGCGTGCGAGGCGTGGCGCGATTGATCTCGTCGGCGAGCAGGATGTTCGTGAAAATGGGGCCGGGCTTGAAGACGAAATTTTCGTTCTCCTGCGAATAGACCGTCACCCCGATGACGTCGGCAGGCAGCATGTCGGGCGTAAGCTGCAGGCGGGCGAAGTTGCACTCGACGCTGCGCGCCAGCGTCTGGGCGAGGACGGTCTTGCCGACGCCGGGCACGTCTTCGATGAGGATGTGGCCGCGCGCGAGCAGGCATACCAGCACCCGGTCGACAGCTTCGGGGTTGCCCATGTAGACGCTGGTGATGTTGTCGCGAAGTCGTGCGAGTCGTTCCATCAAAAAACACTCCAGAAACAAGCGTCACGAGTATATCAGGCCGACCCGCGCTTCGCCGCCTGGTGACGTGATCTGGAGTCGGACGGCCCGGGCTGGGGACAGCCCGGCTCTGTGTGGAACCCATGCGGACAAGGAGGCGGCTTGTCCTCAAGCCGGTCGTGCCGGGATCGTTACTGCTTGAGGATCTGCTCGTAGAAGTCTTCATAGAGCGGGAGAATCTTGTCGCGGCAGAAGGTACGGCGGGCGTGGGAGACGGCGGCTTCGCTCATTGCGGCCCATTGCTCCGCATCGCCGAGCACATCAAGGGACGCCTGGGCGATCTTCTCAATGTCGCCCACGGGGCTCAGCCGACCGGTGACACGATCCCGCACCACTTCAGGCAACCCGCCTGCATCGGAGACCACCGCCGGCACGCCGCAGGCCTGCGCTTCGAGGGCGGAGAGGCCGAACGATTCGTAGTCGCTGAGCAGGAGGAACAGATGGCTGGAGCGGTAGAGGTCCTCGACTGCGGTTTGGGGCCCGACGAAACGCACGCGATCACAGATGCCCAGTTCGCCGGCGAGTTCTTCCGCCAGCCCGCGCTCCGGGCCGTCGCCCACCATCACCAGCCTTGCGGGAATCTGACGCTGAATGCGCTCGAACACGCGGATGATGTCGACGACGCGTTTGACCGGTCGAAAGTTGCTGGCGTGCAGAACCTGAAATTCACCGTCCTCAGGCCAGCCGGCACGGCCGCGGGGACCGAAACGGTCGCAATCAACAAAGTTCGGCAGCACCACAGGCGGTTCGGGCAGATCAAACTCCTTCATCGTCTGATCCAGAAGCCACTGCGACACGGTCGTAAGCCCATCGCACTGAACCATCGCATGGCGACACACGCGGTAAAAATCACGATGCGAGCCGACGAGCGTAATGTCCGTGCCGTGCAGCGTCGTCACCACGCGCACCGGGTGCGGCTGTACGGCCTGGGCGGCAAGGATGGCGGCAATCGCATGAGGCACCGCATAGTGGGCATGCACAATTTGAATGTCGTGGGCCACGATGGCCTCGGCGATCTCGTTGGCGAGGCAAAGGTCGTGCGGGGGATACTTGAACAGCGGGTAGTTCGTCACGTTCACCGGATGAAAGTGCACGTCGCGATTGTCGCCGAGGCGGAACGGCCGTTCGACCGCGGCCATATGCATGTCGTGACCGCGCGAAGCAAGGCCCATCGCCAGCTCCGTGGCAACGACGCCGCTACCGCCCTGAGTGGGATGACAGGAAATAAGGATACGCATGGGGGGATCTCGAAGATGAAGCGGGGGACGGGAAGCTAGCACTTTTCTCAAAAGGGGATGTCGTCTTCCATGTAGGACGGCGTAGCCTGTTGCAGTTCGTACTTATCAACCCAGCCGTCATCCCAATCGTCTGGCATAATGATCCTCAGTTTTCCATCCTCCTCAAAAATGGCAGCTGAGACTCTTATGCCATAGCCAGCCTTCTGGTTGTACCACTCGTGTGGAGGGCTATGGCTGTTATACGTAAATCCCCGAACTGACAATAGCGTCTCGAGCTCTTGGAAAGTGTGGAAGACAACTCTATAGGGGACGTTTGCGGCAGTTCTGATCGCACCGAAAGCCGGATGGCTTGAGAGGAGTATATCTTTGATCGCCTCATCACCTTTTGTCCGCTGTTCCGTAAGGAACGTGACCAAATGATTCAAGGTCTCAGCCGTCGCTTTCATGCTGGCAACGATATTAATTTCCTTTTGTCGGCCGCTCTCTTGGAGGAGGCGCTGAAACAGACCAGCCCACTGCTCCCGCAAAAATCGCACGATATCCTCGGATGTCTCGAACGCTTCGATGGGATTACCGGCAGGGAGGGCTGTGATTTCGTCCAGAAACTCATATACCCGAGCGTCTGTCACGGCGACTGGTGTGAAACCTTTGACATCTTTGTTTTTTCGGTACGTTCGGTATTCACTGTGGACGTATTTCTCCACGAAAACGTATATCTGTTTGCCTAGCTCAATCGCGGTCTTGAGCTCTCGCTGTGTGATTGAGTGTTTTTGATCTTGTGACTGTGTCCCGTATTTGCCGCCGATGATTGCAATGAGGATGTCGCACGTCGAAATCTCTCGATAACAATATTCCTCGAGAGCATCTTCGTTGCCATAGGGAATGTGGCCGCTCTCAAAGAGGACAGGTTCGTATCCGTTCTCTTTGATAAACCTTTCGAGGTCAGCGCGCACGACTCGTAGGTCGAAATATGTTGAGCTCACAAAGATTCGTGGTTTGGCCATGGACAACCCTTTTCAATGGATAGATGCCAGTGTAGACGCGATTGACCCTCAATCGAAAAACGGTTTGTAGGTGGCCATGGGGTCGTCGATGGGGACGGGGCGGCAGCTGAGGAGGGGTTCGCCGAACTCGGTGCGGATCTGGGTGCCGTAGGTTCGGGCGCGGGCTTCGAGGCGGGCGAGGAAGTTGGGATCGCTGATCCAGACGAGTTTGTCGTTTTCGCCGGGCTGGTACAGCTGCGAATCATAGCAGCGGACGGAGTCGAGCTTCTGTTCGTGGTAGCCGGTGATGTCGACGATGAAGCTGGGCTCGAATCCCCAGTGTTGCATGAAGAAGAGAAATTCCTTGGGGCGGTGCGGCTCGCCCTTGGCGGGAAACTTTGCGAAGCCACACGGGTACATGATGTCGCGAACGATGTAGCCGGTGGCGCGGTGGTCGGGGTGAAGGTCTTCCCAGTAGGCAGCAATGACGAGCTTGGGGCGGAAGTGGCGAATTTGTTCGATGACCGCGACCCGGTTTTTCAAGGTGTTTTCGAGCAGGCCGTCGCCGAGGTCGAGGTTGACGCGATGGGAGACGTTGAGCACCTTCGCGGCGGCGGCGGCTTCTTCGTCGCGCTGTTCGGCCGTGCCTCGACTGCCCATTTCGCCTCGTGTCATGTCGACGATGGCGGTGGTATAGCCGCGGTCGGCGAGTTTGGCGAGGGTGCCGCCGACGGTCATCTCAGCGTCGTCGGGGTGGGCGGCGATAACGAGCACGTCAACACTCATGCGTGGGATTCCTTAGAAGCGGTGACGCCGGCGGGGGGCTGCGTCGCCAGTAAAAGATGATGGTCGAAGCGGGTGACATCCAGTCGCCGTAGCGCGTGGACGAGGCCCGGCCCGAGTCGGCCGACGGCTTCGAGCACGCTCATGCGGCGCTCCTGAAGCTGATGGTGCGGATAGACCACGTCGGCGATGCGCTGCAGGCTGCGACGCCCGACGCCGTCGCGGTCGAGGCGACGCTGATGCACACGCCGGGTCACGCGGTCAATGCGGTAGCGGATCGAGTTGATCGCTTTGCCGATGGTCTTGCGCTCCGCGGGTTCATCGATGGCAGCGAGTTCTTCGGTCAACTGCTCCGCGAGCGACTGAAGCTGGCTGAGGTCGGCATCGTCCACGGCGGGTGCGTTTTCCAGTTCACGCAGATGGTCGAACACATCGAACACGTAGGTCGGTTCGGGAAGGTTCAGCCGTTCTACGTGGTGGGCGGTGCGGGCGTCGAGCAACGTGGCCGACAGCCGTGGCAGCAGCCATGATCGCTGCATGTGCATCACCCGGTAAAGCGGATCGATCTGCCAGAGGTAGAGCAGCTCGGTCGGCCCGGCGACCGTCGCCAGCGTCGGCAGAATCGCATCCTGCACGATCGGTCGCAGTGCGGCACTGGGGGAGAACTGCTCGGGGTTGCGCCGAATCTCGGCGGGCGAATCGGGCGTCACATCCTCCGCCACGCGGCGGTCCCACTGGTCGAGCTTGAAAAGATTCACACGCTCCAGCGGCGGCGTCAGGTCCTGCTGCGCCAGATGATCTCGGCCCTGCTGTAGTGCTGTTTCGAGGTCCGCCCATCGTTCCGCAGCCGCGGCGAGGACGGGGGCAGTCAGATCACGCAGCCACTCCGGATCCACCAGCACAATGCCCGCCCCCCCGGCCGGCGCCCCCGGTCGCCGAAGCAGACGCGCAAGCAGCTGACCAAACTGCGTGGCGTAACTGCTGAGATTAAGCTCGGCGGTGAGGTCGGCGAGGGTGCGGCCGTGCGGCAGGTCGTTCGCTGCCTGCTCCACGAAACGTTCAAGCTCCGCACGATGATCGCTCAGCGTCACGTGCCCGACCGGCGGCCGCGGCCCGGGGCGATGCAACTGCGGGTGATCGAGCACAAGCTTGCCGTCGCCGACGGTCACGCGGTTGACCTCTTCGAGATCGTGGTCCTCGCTGGCGATCCAGAAGGCCGGCACGATCGGCACGTTCAGGCTCGGCTGCAACTGCTCGGCTGCGTTCACGGCCGTCACGGCTTTGAGCAGCGTGAACATCGGGCCCAGCAGCAGGCCGGGTTGCTGACCGGCGATCACCATTCGCCCCTCGCCACGAATCGCCGCCAGCGTTTCAGCATTAAGCGGATTGCCAAGCGCCGCGTTGCCGTCAGCCAGGGCCTCGGCGAGAGCGGCACGATTCAGGAACGGCGTGTCCGAAGGCGGGGCAGGCGGCTGATTGAAATCAAGCAGCGGGACATCATCAACAAACGCGCCGGCAGCGAGGCGGGCGATGAACGCATCACGCCCAATCAACGGCACACGCTCCGGGGGCACAGCATAATGCGGCCAGTGAGCGGCGGGGCGATCACCCTGTGCGCCCGTTTCACTGCGGGACAGGTCGGGGGGGTGGGGGGGGCGGGGTGGGGTCATTGGCGGACCCCGATCGCGATCATGCGGGCGGAATCTGCTGTGAGCGGATCGCCTTCGAAACTGCCAACGAGTTGCACAGCACGCAGCCCGGCCGCTTCGAGCATCGTCATGAACTCAGCCGGTTCGTACAGCCGCACGCTTTCGGTGAAGGTGCGCTGCTCGGTGCCGTCGTTTACGTCGATGCGATTCACCACACGCTGATCGATGATCTGCCGGCGGTTCTCGACGAGCACCTCGCCCCTCGGCCCCTGCACGGTGCGACGCGAATGCGGCTCAAGCGTCTCACGCAGACGCGGGGCGTGCATCAGATCCATCAGCAGCTTTCCGCCCGGCCGAAGCGTGCTCGCCATCTGCTTAAGGGCCTGCTCATTCGCCGCATCCTCCGCGAAATAGCCGAAGCTGGTGAACAGGTTCACCGCAGCGTCGAACGATCCCCCAGCAAACGGCAACGCACGCAGATCAGCCCGCACCACGCGACCGGCAAGCCCCGGTCGCTCCGCCGCCGACTTGAGCAACGGCCAACTGAGATCGACCCCCCACGCGTTGAGATTCTGCTGGCACATGGCGGCCAGATGCCGACCCGTCCCGCAACAGATATCCAACACGCGGGCAGCAGCGGGAAGCTTTAACAGTTTCAAAAACGCAGCGGCCTCGGCAGCGGCAGAGGCGTCGTCGCGGTGCTGATACAGCAACGGATACAACTCCCCGAACGATCGGGCGTACCAATCTTCCGGGGCGCGGTGGGGCGGATAGGGGGAATGGGGGGGAGGTCCTGCCATGGCTTGGGTCATCTTACCATGATAAATCATCGTCGCCGCCCGCGCCCACGCTACCCCCCGCTGGATACCCGCCCGCCTCCCGACGAAGGTGAACGAAAACCGTAGGGGCTCTATGATGGGCGACATGGTTGGCACGGGTTATGAAATGTTGACGGACCTGGCGCAACGTGGCGGCTGGGTGATGTGGCCACTCGGCGTGATGAGCGTGGTGGCGCTGACGCTGATCTTCGAACGCTGCTGGTTCTTCCTGGTCACGAACAACCGCTGGCGGCAGGCGAAGTTTCTGCGTATCAGTCGGCATCTGAGGCACGATGAGCACGATCAAGTCGCTGCCCTGGTCGCGGAGGATCGCTCGGTCTACGGCCGCCTTGTTCAGCGGCTCATCGCTGAGGGCCCCGACGCGGCTGCTGCGGATGAGGCGATTACGATGCAACGGCCGAGGCTTGAACGATTCATGCCCACGCTCGGCACGATCATCACGGCCGCCCCGATGCTCGGCATCCTCGGCACGGTCACGGGCATCATCTCCGCATTCCGCATCCTCTCCGACGAAGCGGTGACGGACCCTTCCATGGTCGGCATGGGCATCGCGGAGGCGCTGCTGACGACGGTGGTGGGGCTGGTGATTGCGCTCGTGGTGCTGTTCCCGTTCAACGCATTTCGGGCACAGGTCGATCGCTCACTGGGGCGGATGGATTCGCTGGTCGCCTCGGCTCAGCACAGTCAGCGCAGGCGTGAGCGGACGTCGGCCCTCCCGCAAACCGAACAGGCTGAGCCGGTCGGGCGGTAGGGGCTGAAAAGGTTCACTTTGAGTTCGTGTCGACCGCGGTCGTCGACCGCCGATGGTGGTAGAAAAGGCCAACCGCTCAGGCCGATTCGTGGTACTTGTTTTCTTGGATGTCGCATCATGAAGTCAGCTTCACTTTCGGTTGAGGATCGCACCCGTGCCTTCGAGACGGCCCTTCGCAAGGCGGTGCGTGGGGACGTCCGCTTTGATGCCGTCACACGCGGCATTCACGCCACCGACGCCAGCCACTACCAGGTGATGCCGATGTGTGTCGTCTGGCCGGTGGATGCCGACGATGCTGCCGCGGCACTTCGGTTGGCGCATGAGCATGAGGTGGCCATCACGCCACGCGGTGCGGGGACGAGTCTTTCCGGGCAGACGATGTGGCACGGGATGATTCTCGATTTCTCCCGTTACATGGATCGCGTGCTCGAAGTCGACGCTGAGGCGGGATGGGTGCGGGCGCAACCGGGCGTGATCCGCGACCAGCTCAACAAGCAGCTGACACCGACGGGGCTGCACTTTCCACCCGATCCGGCCACCAGCAACCGTGCCACCGTCGGCGGCATGATGGCCAACAACTCCAGCGGCACCCGCAGCATCATCTACGGCAAGACCAGCGACTACGTCCTTGAACTCAAGGTCGCACTGACCGACGGCACTATCATCACGCTCCGCCCGCACAGCCGTGATGAATGGCGCGCAGTCGCTGAGGGCGAGGGACGAGAGGCTGAGATTTACGCCGGGTTCGAGAAGGTGATTCAGGCGAATCGTGACGAAATCGCCAAGCGTTACTCGAAGGTGATGCGGCGGGTGGCGGGGTACGCGCTCGATGCCTTCGACGATTCAGCCGACACATGGAACCTCGCCCAGATCATCCTCGGCAGCGAGGGCACCCTCTGCGTCGTCCTCGAAGCAAAGCTGAGGCTGGTGCCGGTGCCGCGAGCTACAGCGGTTTGTGCGGTGCATTTTCACACGCTGACCGATTCGCTGCGAGGCGTGGGGCCGATCCTTGAACATGCGCCGGCTGCGGTGGAACTGCTCGATGAACTGGTGCTTACCGAAGCCGTCCGCAATCGCACCACGGCACACCTGACGGATTTCGTCGAAGGCAAACCCGGCGCAATGTTGCTGGTCGAGGTGTTCGGCGAAGATCAGGCGGACGCGACCCATCGCATCGAGAAACTCGCAGCCGATCTGGCCGAGCGCGGCGTCGGGTACAGCTGGCCTGTGCGCAGCGATGCAGCCGGTCAGAAGCGCATCTGGGATGTTCGCAAGCTCGGGCTGGGGCTCATCAGCAATCAGCCGGGGGCGCGGAAGGGGCAGGCATTCATCGAGGATGCGTGTGTGCCCGTGGAGGTGCTGCCGGATTACATCGATAAGGTGCTGGCGATTTGCAAGGAGCACGACACGCCCGTCACGCTGTACGCCCATGCGAGTGTGGGCGTGCTGCACGTTCGGCCGATCCTCGATCTGCATGTGACCGAAGACGTCGCGAAAATGCAGTCGATCGCGAACGCTGCTTTCAAAGTCGTGCAGGAATACAACGGCGTGTGGAGCGGCGAGCACGGCGACGGCCTGGTCCGCGGCATGTTCATCAAACCCTATTTCGGCGATCAGATTTACGAAGCGTTTCGCGAGGTGAAGCGGCTGTTCGATCCGAAGGGGTTGATGAATCCCGGGAAGATCGTGGACGTGCCGCCGATGACGGAGAACCTGCGCTACGGTGAGGAGTATCGCCTTGCCGAGGTGCCTGCCACTTCTTTTCATCATCGCGAGCAGGGCGGCTTCGCGCTGGCGGTCGAACAGTGCAACGGCGTGGGGGCGTGCCGCAAGCTGGACGCGGGAACGATGTGCCCCAGTTACATGGCGACACGCGATGAAGCGCACTCAACGCGCGGCCGGGCGAACGCACTCCGTCTCGCCATGACCGGTCAGCTCGGCAAGGACGCACTGGCGAGCGACGGGGTGCATGAAACGCTTGAGCTGTGTCTTTCCTGCAAGGCCTGCAAGAGCGAATGCCCGAACGGCGTGGACATGGCGAAGCTCAAAGGCGACGCGCTGCAATTGCGGCACGACAAGTTCGGCGTGCCGATCGGGACGCGGATGATGGCGACCCTGCCACGCGTGGCGCCGTGGTTCGTGGGGCCGTTGTCGCATCTGATCAATCCGATCCAGCGCAGCGGGCTGGCGCGGTGGATGGGGGCACGATTCGGTGGCGTCGATGCCAGACGTTCGCTGCCGCCGTTTGCCCGGGAATCGCTGACCAGGTGGTTCGGCAAGCGCTCGTCGCCTCGCGAAAGCGACCGGCCCGAGGTTGTGCTTTTCGACGACACCTTCGCCAACTACTTCGAGCCCGGCGTCGGCAAGGCGGCGGTGCAGCTGCTCGAAGCGTGCGGCTACCGCGTGCTGCTGGCGGCGGCGGGCTGCTGCCAACGACCGGCCATTTCCAAGGGCATGTTGCGCGAGGCGAGACGGCACGGCGAAGCGACGCTCCGCAATCTCGACGTTCACGCGAAAGCCGGCCGACCAATTCTGACGCTCGAACCCAGCTGTGCGTCGGCCCTCACCGAAGACCTGCCCGATCTCATCGACGACGTCGGACTCGGCCAGCGCATCGCCGCTCACGTGCAGCCGATGGAAAGCTTTCTTGCTGCCGAAATCGAAGCAGGCCGGCTGACCGGTCGCTTCCGCGCCGCCTGTGAGCAGGTGCTGCTGCACGGTCACTGTCATCAAAAGGCCGGGCCGGGCACCGCGGCGATCAAGCGTGTGCTGAGCGAAGTGGAGGGGCTGAACGTGCAGGAGATCGATTCGGGCTGCTGCGGCATGGCGGGATCGTTCGGTTACGAACATTACGACCTGTCGTTGAAGATCGGTGAGGATCGGCTGTTCCCCGCGGTGCGCAATCGACCCAAGGGGGCGGCCGTGATCGCCAGCGGTACAAGCTGCCGTCACCAGTTGCACGACGGCTGCGATGTCGAGGCGAAGCACTGGGTGGAACTGCTAAGCTATGAAAAATAGAACAGCTGCAAGGTTCGCGTCGCTTTGCGTTCGTCGTCGACCTTCCGGTAAAGTAGCCCGCTCGCATTCACATTCACAACGCTGACGCGGTTATCCGCACGGACGATTTGAACCATGTTTGAACATCAGGAAATGGCGCCGCCCGACCCGATCCTTGGACTTACCGAGGCCTACAACGAGGACGCGAACCCGCAGAAGGTGAACCTCGCGGTCGGCGTTTATAAGGACGCCAAGGGCACCACGCCCATCCTTCAAACGGTGAAGCAGGCCGAGGCACGCCTTCTCGAAACCGAGACGACCAAGGCCTACAAGCCGATCGACGGCGACAGGGCCTACGCTCGTTTCGTGCAGGATCTGCTGTTCGGCAGCGACCACGAAATCGTCACCAGCAAGCGTGCCGCCACCGCCCATACGCCCGGCGGCACCGGGGCGCTCCGCGTCGCTGGCGAGTATCTGGCACAGCTGAATCCCGAAGCAACGCTTCACCTGAGCGATCCGACCTGGGCGAACCATCAGCCGATCTTCACCGCTGCGGGCCTGAAGCTTGCGAAGTATCCGTACTTCGACGCAGCGACCAACGGCGTGAACTTCGACGCCATGCTCGACGCCCTCGGCAAGCTGCCGGCCGGCGACATCGTGCTGCTGCACGGCTGCTGTCACAACCCCACCGGGGCCGACCTCTCCATCGATCAGTGGAAGCAGGTTTCGCAGCTGCTGGTCGAGCGCGGCCTGCTGCCCGTCGTCGACTTCGCATACCAGGGTTTCGGCGAAGGGCTGGAGCGGGATGCGGACGGGCTGCGGACGCTGCTGGAAACGGTGCCCGAGGTCGTCATCTGCTCGAGCTTTTCCAAGAACTTCGGGCTGTACAACGAACGCGTCGGCGCGCTCACCATGGTCGCCCAGACCCAGCAGCACGCAGCGAATGTGATGAGCCACGTCAAACGCTGCATCCGCGGCAACTACTCCAACCCGCCAGCGCACGGCGGGGCGATCGTGGCGACGATTCTGGGCGACGCCGACCTGCGCCAGCGGTGGGAGGGCGAAGTGGCCGACATGCGGGGCCGAATCAACGGCATGCGGAAGCTGTTCGTGCAGACGCTGCGTGACAAGGGCGTCGCGCGCGACTTCAGTTTCATTGAGCAGCAGCGCGGCATGTTCAGCTTCTCGGGCCTGACCAAGGATCAGGTGCAGGCGCTGCGCGATCAGCATTCGATTTACATCGTGGGGTCCGGCCGCATCAACGTGGCGGGGATGACCGAGGACAATATGGATCAGCTTTGCGAAGCGATCGCGGCTGTGCTTTGAGCATGCGCATCGACATGACGACTCACGAAAGAAGCCCACGGCGCGATGCCGTGGGCTTCGTCGTTGACACTACGATGGGTCGGGAGTTTTACGGGGTGGGAAGCGGCTGCAGCTCTTCCTGCTGCGGTGCTTCAGCACCTTCGTTGATTTGCTCGACAACCTGATCGGTGAGGTCTTCGACCTCGACGCCGGGGGCCGAGTAGACCACCTCGACGGCCACGATATCGACGTTCGCGTTCTCGGCGATCTCGGGGACGGCGGCTTCGACGTCCTGCTGGAATTTCTGGATCAGCTCCTGCTGCATCTGCTCCGCCTCCTGCTGCAGCTGGCCGAGTTGTTCGGGCTCAAGCTCCTGGGCCTGCATCTGAAGCTCCTGCATCGCTTGCTGGAACTCCGCGGTGCGGTGGTAGAGCTGGAAAGCCTGCTGCGGCTGATAGGTACCGACGCGGACCTGCTCAGCATCGGCAGCGCCCGCACGATCGAACCCGATGGCCAGGGCGGCCAGGGCGACCATCGCGATGGCGACGAAGCTGATGCGCGTACGGTTGTTCACTTGGGACATGGTGTCTCCTCTAAAGTGCGACGAGCGATATCGCTCGAAAAATGAGCGAACGCCCATGGTGCGCATGGGCGTTCGCGTGTGTGGTCAAGATTGCTTTACGGCTGCGGCGGCTGCGTGGGCTCGCCGGGCTCGGTGGGTTCGGTGGGATCGGTGGGTTCGCCGGGTTGGGTGCCGGGCTCGCCTGGTTCATACGCTGGGGGCTGCTCACCGCCGGGAGTATTCGGCGATTCCTGCTCACAGGCAATCATCCCCAAGGTGCTCACTCCGAGGACGGCGAGAAGCGTGAGAAGTTTCAGATGCATCGGACTCTTCCTTTCCAAAATTGGCGAAAATTCGGCCGCGTCATTCCTTGAACGCCGCGTGCTGAACCCTTAGACGCGGAACCCGACGCTGAGTTCCCGCTCATGGCAAAAAAAATCACGTCACTTTTGGCGTGTCTGAACAGGCTTTCGTTCAAGCAGTTACGCATATATTCCCCTACGGCTTCCAAGCGATGTCGGCGACCTTCGCCAGCTGGTTCGCCCGCCGGGCCATGGCGAATAGCAGGTCGCTGAGGCGATTGATGTAGGAGAGCACCGGGGCATCGACCGGTTCGGCCTGCGCCAGCGCCACGATCTGCCGCTCGGCCCGCCGGCACACGGTGCGCGCCAGGTGCAGCCGGGCTGCCGATTCAGTCCCCCCCGGCAATACGAAATGACGCATCGGCTCAAGCACCGCCGTGAGCCGATCTATCTCACGCTCAAGACGCTCGACCTGTGCTCCGTTGAATGGCTTGACGTGCCCGATCGTCTCGCCCGGCGGGGTGCAGAGGGCCGAGCCGAGTTCGAACAACTCCGGCTGAAGCTGCATCAGCACCGGCTTGATGTGCTCAGGCTCGGCAACGACGGCAGCAAACCCGATCGCGCTATTGAGTTCGTCGACGCCGCCGTACGCTTCCACACGCAGCGTGTTCTTCTCAACCCGCTGACCGCCGAAGAGGGCGGTCTGGCCGGCGTCGCCTTGTCGCGTATACAGCTTCATCGTCTGGCGCTCGTGGTCAAAGTAGCACGCCCCGGAAGCTCCGAGGTTCGATGACTATAGCACAGGTACTCAGAAGAACCTATGCCGGTGCGAAACCGAGCGCCGCACGAGGGAACATCCGGTGGCGGGGGCGGGGCGATTGCTGCTGTGAGATGACGAAGGCTTGATCAGAGCCCGCCACGGTCGGCTTCGGCCCCACCGCCAAGCCGAAGCTCGGGCACGTCACCGGCTTCACCGGAAGTCGAGGAGGCCTGCTCACCGCCAGAAGCGCGACGGCTCGGCGCCGGCTGCGTCTCGTGCGCCAGCGGATCGGGCCGATAGATGGCCGTGCCGAGCGCCCAGATACGCTCGGTGAAGTTGCCGCCCAGCTGTTCGCTGCGATTGGATTCGCCCCGGCCGGCAGCAATGGCCATGTGCATCCGGGCGTCGACGTTATCCAGCAGGCTCACGAAGATCGCTTCGGGCGTGGCGGGAATCTTCACTGCTCCGAATTCGGTCTGGCCATGGTGCGACAGGATAATGTGTTGCAGCACGCGGAGGACGTCGGGATCCAGCGGGTCGCCGTTCTCCGCACATCGCCTGGCCTTCGATTCCAGCCACATCGCCCCACGCACAATATGCCCCACCAGCTTACCGTCGTCGGAGTAAGCGAAGCCCGACTCCCACGTCAGCTCTTCGCATTTGCCCAGGTCGTGCAGGAACAGGCCCATCAGAACGATGTCGCGGTTGATCTGCGGATACAGCGGCAGCGTCGCCTCGGCCAGCTTCAGCAGGGCCAGCGTGTGTTCCAGCAGCCCGCCGAGGTACGCGTGATGCAGCTGCATTGCCGCCGGGGCACGCTTGAAATTTTCCATCAACGGCTTGTCCGCCAGGTACACCTGCAGCAGGTTCTCCAGCTGCGGACTCTGCATCGACTGCATGATCTTCAGAAGCTGCTCAAACATCTCATCAGGATCACGCTCACTGCTCGGCAACAGCTCGCGAAGGTCGGCCGCCTCCGGCGTATGCGGGCGGATCGTCTGAACGATGATCTGCATCTCGCCCTGATACGGCTGCGTCTGACCTTCTATATAGACAAAGCCGTCGGTCGGCAGCGAATTGACCAGCTCCTCCGAGGCGTTCCACATCCGCCCGGGCGTTCGCCCCGTCCGGTCGCACAGCAGGCACTTGAGAAAGGCCTTGCCGTTACGCGTGAGCCCCAGCTGACAGTTCTGGATGCTGAAGATGCCCTCGATAAGCTGGTTGGGCAGCATGTCCTGAATGAATGTGCGTCGTGCCATGAATCTGATCCTTCTGAGAAGCCCGTCATAGTAGCGGAGGTCTGAAGGAAGTCCAAAAACGAGCAAGCTCGCAGGACAACGGCATTTGTCCAAGGTCGTCGGCGCCTCTCGTCTCTGCGCTCGTCCGGGGAATAAAACGCGCTGGCTGGGGCACTGCTGGGATGGAGCGAGCTTCAGGCCGAGCATCGCCCGCCGCCCGCCGGACACATTTCGGCAAGTCCTCTACAGAGGCTATTATGTCGTTACCGCTTCCAGCGGCCGAACACCTGAAGTTGATGACGAAGCGAAGGAAAGATCATGAGCCGTTCAACCAGACTTACCGTTCAGCAGCCTGACCCGGAAGAATCAGCCGGCCTTGAAGCGGCGGTGCTTTCGCGCTATGCCCGCGGTGCCGAGGCCGTGGAGCCGGCGCTCTGCTGTCCGACCGATGGGTACGACGCACAGTACCTCAAGATCATCCCGCAGGAAATCCTCGAAAAAGACTACGGCTGCGGCGATCCCTCGCGGCACGTTGGCGAAGGCGAAACGGTCGTCGATCTCGGTTCTGGAGCCGGCAAGATCTGCTACATCCTGGCGCAGAAGGTTGGGGCGAACGGCCGCGTCATCGGCCTCGATTTCAACGACGCGATGTTGGATCTCGCCCGAAGCTATGCCGACGAAATGGCTGGCAAACTCGGCTACCAGAACTTCACGTTCCACAAAGCGAAGATTCAGGACATGGCCCTCGATCTGGACGCCGCGCACCAATGGCTCACGGCGAATCCCGTGACCGGCGTGGAACAGCTGGCCCGCTTCGAAGCGTGGTGCGACCAGACGCGGCAGGAACGGCCGCTGGTGCCCGACGACAGCGTCGACGCCATCGTCTCCAATTGCGTGCTGAACCTGGTGAAGCCCGAGCAGAAGCGTCGCTTGTTCGGCGAGATGTTCCGCGTGCTCCGCACCGGCGGCAGGGCGGTCATCAGCGACATCGTCTGCGATGAACAGCCCACCGAAGCGATGCAGAACGACCCCGACCTCTGGAGCGGCTGCATCTCCGGCGCCTTCCGCGAAGATCGATTCCTCGCCATGTTCGAAGAGGCTGGGTTCCACGGCGTCGAGATTCTCTCACGCAGCGAGCAGCCCTGGCAGACGATCAACGGCATCGAATTTCGCGCCATGACCGTGCGGGCTCACAAGGGCGATGCGGGGCCGTGCATGGAGCGCAACCAGGCGGTCGTTTACAAGGGGCCATGGAAGCAGGTGCGCGACGACGATGGCAATGTCTACCACCGCGGCGAGCGGATGGCGGTGTGCGCGAAGACCTATCAGATGCTCAACGATCCCGCGGGGCCCTACGCCGAGCAGGTGATCGGCGTGGAGCCGGGGGTGCCCGTCCCTGCCGATGCCGCGGAGACGTTTGATTGCAGCAGGCCGATCCACCGAAGCCCGCAGCAAACCAAGCGTGGCCAGGCCGAGGCGACCGATGCTGTCGACGACGCATGTGCCGGCGGGTCGTGCTGCTGATTTGATGGAAAGGATGACGCTATGGTTCCCCCATCGGCCTCGGCGCCGCTCACCATCAACGGCAGCAATGGCTTCGACGCGGCAATCGAGCAGGCCGCTCGGCAGCCGCTGACCGGGCTGGCCATCGACACGGTGCAGGCGAACATCGGCCTGCGGTGCAACCTTGCGTGTCACCACTGCCATGTTGAATCCTCACCGAAGCGCGAAGAGCAGATGAGCTGGCAGACCATGCAGGCTGTGCTTGATGCTGCGGAGCGGGCCGGGGCACACACCCTCGACATCACCGGTGGCGCGCCCGAGATGCATCCCGAATTCCGCCGCTTTGTCGACGCCGCCGTCGGTCGCCACCTTCATGTGATGGTGCGCACGAACCTGACGATCATGCTTCAGCAGGGCTACGCCGACATGCCCGAGTTCTTCGCTGAGCGTGGCGTGCACCTCGTGGCCTCGCTGCCGTGTTATCTGCCGAACAATGTCGACAAGCAGCGCGGCAAGCACGTCTATCGTGACAGCGTCGAAGTCATCCAGCGTCTCAACCGCGTCGGCTACGGCATTGACGAGCAACTGAAGCTGGACCTCGTTTACAACCCGCTCGGCCCGAGTCTGCCACCCGATCAGAAGCAGCTTGAACAGGCTTACCGGGTGGCGCTCTTCAACGAGTTCGACATCCGCTTCAACCAGTTGTACGCCATCACAAACATCGCCATCGGCCGATTTCTGCACGACCTCGATCGCGATGGCAAAGCCGCTGAGTATCAACAGCTGCTACGTGATGCGTTCAACCCCGGCACGATCGAAGGCCTGATGTGCCGCCATCAACTGCACGTCGGCCACGACGGCACGATGTACGATTGCGACTTCAACTTCGCGCTCGGCTTGCCCGTTGAAGGGCCCGCCATGCACATCCAGCAGTTCGATCCGCAAACCTTCCGCGACCGCCAGATCGCCACCGGCGAGCACTGCTTCGCCTGCACCGCAGGCTCCGGCTCATCGTGTGGCGGCACCCTGGCATGAGACACACACCCGCAAGCACCGGCACAACAAAGAACATGACGATGCACGATGAGCCGCCCATCGAAGAGCCCGGTCACACCTCCCGCTTCGCGGCGCTTCGATCGCCCGCCACGGCACGGTGGGTGAAGCTGATCTCGATCGGCCTGATCATCATCGGCCTGTTGCTGATCGCCCAGGCACTGCCGACGGGGCAGTGGATGCAGGCGCTCGTCGGATGGGTCCAACAACTCGGCCCACTCGGCCCGATCATCTACATCGGCGTCTATGCAATGGCGACGGTGCTGATGCTGCCGGCCTGGCCTCTTTCGGTCGCGGCGGGGATGATCTTTGGGCTCTGGCTGGGTTCGCTGGTCGTGCTGGTCGGCGCGACTTCCGGTGCCGCCGGTGCCTTCCTCATCGGCCGCTATCTCGCAAGGCGGACCGTCGAAAAAAACCTGCGACACTACCCACGTTTTGCTGCGGTCGACCGCGCCGTCGGTGAAGGCGGGTGGAAGATCGTGGCGCTATTAAGGCTATCGCCCGCGGTACCGTTCAACCTGCAGAACTACCTTTACGGTTTGACCGCGATCCGCTTCTGGCCCTGCATCCTCGCGACGGCCGTCGCCATGCTTCCCGGGATTTTTCTGTATGTCTACCTCGGCTTTGCGGGACGCGCGACGCTGGAAGCGGGGGCGGTTGAACGTGGGCCGGGGCAGTGGGCACTGATGATCGTGGGCCTCGTGGCGACGGTTGCCGTCACCGTCTACGTCACGCGGCTCGCTCGCCGCGCGATTCGTGAGCAGACGCCATTGGAGGAAGTTGACCCCACTGAAGAGGAGCGTGATGCGATGAACACTGAACAAGCCGTGAACAATCCGTGGAAAGGTGCCGCCATTGCCGCGGGCGTCGCTTTTATCGTGCTGTTTGGCGCAGCGTGTGCGCAGTTGCAGCCGCAGTGGTTTGTGAACCTGGTCGGCGGCCCGCCGGCAGTTGCCATGGCCGAAGCCTACGAACCGCGCCCCGGCGGCCCCGGCTTCGATCATGCGCCATTCGACGCAATTCTCCAGCAGCACGTGAACGACAACGGCGGCGTCGATTACGCAGCCATCGCCGCCGATCCCGAGCCACTTCGGCAGTACAACGCGTCGCTTGCCCAGGCTCCGTTCGACGCGATGGGGCGGGACGAAAAGCTCGCCCTGCTGATCAATGCCTACAACAGTTTCACCTTGGAATTGATGATCGACTGGCTCGACCGTCCCGGCATCAACGGCATTCGTGACATTCCAGAGAGCCAGCGCTGGGACGCGGAGCGGTGGAACATCGGCGGCCACGTCTGGAGTCTCAACCAGATCGAGCACGAGCAGATCCGCCCGAAGTTCAGAGAGCCGGACATTCACTGGGCGCTGGTGTGTGCTGCGGTCGGCTGTCCGCCGCTTCACGCCGAGGCCTACACCGCCGATCGACTTGATGAGCAGCTACGCGATCAGGCCCGCATCGCGCATACCGACGGCTCACGCTGGCTGCGGTACGATCGCGAGCGCGGCGTGATTCATCTCACAGCGTTGTACAACTGGTACGGCAGTGATTTTGAGCAGGTCGCCGGGTCGGTCCTCGACTACGCCGCAAAATATCATGCTCCGCTCAAGGCCGATCTTGAGGCCGATCGGCGGCCTCGTGTGCAATGGCTCGATTACGACTGGGCACTCAACAATCAGGAGAACCTGCCGTGATCCGTACTGCGGAACAACTCAGTGAAGCAGAGCGGCAGGAGGCGTGGGCCTCGCCCGCCCTGCAGCCGCACGACGAACACAATCAGCGGCTCCGGCAGGCAACCCACCCCGCCGACTGGACCAATCCCACGCCGAAGGGCCGGTACAACCTGATCGTCATCGGCGCGGGTACGGCGGGGCTGGTCACCGCCGCTGGGGCAGCTGGGATGGGCGCGAAAGTCGCCTTGATCGAGCGAAGCCTGATGGGCGGCGACTGCTTGAACGTCGGCTGCGTGCCGAGCAAAGCGCTCATCCGCTGTGCCCGCGCCGTGGCTGATGTGCGTGATGCTGCGACGTTCGGCGTGAAGGTGGACGCCGAGCCGCAGGTCGATTTCGCCGCCGTCATGGAGCGGATGCGAAAGATTCGCGCCGAGATGAGCAGCCACGATTCGGTCGCCCGCTTCACCGAGCTCGGAATCGATGTCTACCTCGGCGAAGCGAAGTTCACCAGCCGCGACACGGTGGAAGTGGGCAGGCAGTCATTGCGTTTCGCGCGGGCTGCCATCACCACCGGGGCGCGTGCGATCGCACTGCCGATCAAGGGGCTGGAGGACGTGGGTTACCTCACGAATGAAACCGTCTTCTCGCTCACCGAGTTGCCGAAACGGTTGGCGGTCATCGGTGCGGGGCCCATCGGCTGCGAGATGGCGCAGGCATTTTCGCGACTCGGATCGCAGGTGACGCTGATCGAAGCCGAGCCACGCATCATGCCCCGTGAAGATGCCGAGGCGGCGGAGATCGTCGAATACGCCATGCACCGCGACGGCGTCAGCATCATCTGCGGCGGCAAGACCGTCGACATCACCGGCGAGGGCAGTGACAAAGTTTTGCGCCTCGACTGTCAGGGCACGGCGAAAGAGGTGCGGGTTGATGAGATTCTCCTCGGCGTCGGGCGGGCTCCCAACGTTGAATCACTTAACCTTGAAGCGGCGGGTGTGGACTACGCCAAACAGGGCGTGCAGGTGAACGATTATCTGCAGACGAGCAATGCGAACATCTACGCCGCCGGCGACGTCGCTTCGGAATACAAGTTCACCCATGCCGCCGATGCGATGGCGAGGATCGTGATTCAGAATGCTCTGTTCTTCGGCCGCGCCAAGGTCAGCGATCTGAGCATCCCGTGGTGCACGTACACCGATCCTGAAGTGGCGCACGTCGGGCTCTATGAGCACGAGGCGAAGGAGCAGGGAACGGCGGTGCAGACGCTGACGATCAACCTTGCCGACGTCGACCGCGCCCGCCTCGACGGCGAAACCGAGGGGTTCCTGCGCGTCCACCTGAAGCAAGGCTCGGACCGCATTCTCGGTGCCACGCTCGTCGCCCGTCATGCCGGTGAGATGATCTCGGAGATCACAGCGACCATGGTCGCCGGCAAGGGGCTGGGTAGTCTGGCGAAAACGATTCACCCCTACCCCACGCAGGCGGAGGTGATCAAGAAAGCCGCCGACGCCTACAACCGCACACGCCTGACACCGCGCATCAAAAGTGCCTTTAAAACCCTGCTGAAATGGCGGCGGTGACCGGCCTGTACGACGTGGAGGCCCGGGAGAGTCCTGAGGCACTGGTCGGGGCGGGCCGGTGGTAACGGCGTGGGGGGACGCGCGTAGAGGCTGCCTATGATGCGGCTCGTCAGGTGTGGGGCCTGATGGTCGGGCGCGGTGGATGCTGTCAGGTGCCGGCGCCGCGCGTGTTTTGTGAGGGGGGAACATGGGGACCGACGAACCGGTCGATTTGTTGATGATCAGCTGGAACCGCCGGGCGTACTTGGAAAAGACGCTGGCGAGACTGCTAAACGATCCGAGCGACTTTCGTCTGCACTGGTGGGACAACGGCTCGACCGATGGGGCGGCCGACTTGATGGCCGAGACGCACGACCCGCGCATCGTGCACAAGCATCACTGCCCCACGAACGCGATGCAGGGCGTGCCCACGCAGTGGTTTCTCGAGCAGGCGAAGTCTGATGTCATCGGAAAGATCGACGACGACACGCTGATCCCACCACGCTGGAGTGAGCCGATCGCTGCTGCCGTGCGCGCTCATGACGAACTGGGCATGGTCGGCTGCTGGACATTCTGGATGGACGACTACGAACGGAACCGCGCCGCGGCCGACGGTCGTGTGGTGCAGTTCGGCGAGCACGGCGTGATGCAGGCGGCGTGGATCGGCGGCACGGCAGTGCTCATCCGCAAAGAGCTGGCGAAGCGGTATCACAACCGCGCTTCGTCCGGACGTGAATTCGCCATCAATCGCATCAAGATGACCGTCGACGGCTACATCAGCGGCTGGTACTACCCGCTGATCTGGGCGGAGCACATGGACGACCCGCGCTCCGAGCATTGCCTGATGACCGACGCCGCCGGAATAGACGGGCAAGCTGCACTCACCGCCCGCGCACGTGGCTTCACCGCACCGTCGCAGTACCTCAACTGGATCAAGCGCGACGCCGACCAGGTGCTCACCCGCGGCGTCCGGCAACAGGTACGACGCTGGCGCTGGCAGAACTCGGCTTTGAAGCTCTTCGCCGACCGTACGCGGATCAAAGTCTTGCGGGGGTTTAGCTGAATGAACGTTTTCGCCGAGGTCGTCCTGATCGTGTACCTGCCGGCTGCGCTGGCGCTTTACCTGGTGTTCCCGCCGAGGCGTGCCACGCTGATCGTGCTCATCGGCGGCTGGCTTTTCCTGCCGGTCACGGGCATAGAGTTCCAGGGTATTCCGAACTACACCAAGATGTCGGCGATCGCGATGGCGGTAGTTCTCGGCACGGTTGGGACGGAGCCGAAGCGTTTGCTGAACTTTCGGCCGCGCTGGTTCGATGTGCCGATGGCAATCTGGTGTTTCGTCCCGTTCGTGACGTCGATGAGCAACGACCTCGGTGTGTACGACGGGCTTTCGGCGATGCTGACGCAAACGTTGATGTGGGGCGTGCCGTGGCTGATGGGACGCGTCTGGTTCTCCGATGCCGAGGGGATGCGCGAACTGGCCATGGGCGTGATGATCGGCGGCATGATCTACGTCCCCCTCTGCCTGTACGAAGTGCGCATGAGTCCGCAGCTTCACAATACCTTCTACGGCGCGCCGCCTTCGTCGTTCATTCATGTCGGACGCTTCGGCGGGTTCCGCCCCGTCGTCTTCATGCGCAGCGGCTTGGAAGTCGGGCTCTGGATGACGGCCGGGACGCTCGCCGCCTTCTGGCTCTGGACGAGCGGCACCGTGCGGCAGGTGTTCGGCCTTCCGCTGGGGCCGCTGGTGGGCGGTCTCGCCATCACCGCCGTCCTCTGCAAATCGCTCGGGGCGCTGCTGCTGCTGATCGCCGGCCTCGGCATCCTCTACACCGCACGTTGGACACGCCTGGCCATCCCCGCCCTGATGCTCGCCGCGATAATCCCCACCTACATGTATGTCCGCACGACGGGCACGTGGATGGGTGAGAACGTCGTCAATGTCGCCGCCAGCATCTCCGAAGCGCGTGCTCAATCGCTCGGCTTCCGGTTCGACAATGAGGAGATTCTCATCGAGCGCGCGATCGAGAGACCGGTTTTCGGGTGGGGCGGCTGGGGACGCTCACGCGTGACTGACGAGGACACCGGCACCGACGTCTCCACAACCGACGGTATGTGGATCATCGCCATGGGACAGTACGGAATCGTCGGCCTCACAGCCCTCACCACCGCCATGCTGCTGCCGATTGTTCTGCTCTGGAGGAGATGCCCGACGCGGTACTGGCGCGGCCCGCCCGCAGTGCTTGCCGTCATTGTTCTGCTGTTCATGGCGGACAATCTGTTGAACGCCATGCCCAACCCGGTCTACATGATGGCCGCCGGCGCGGTCTGCGGCATGCCCGCGTTTCTCATGCGGGCGGTGGGCGCCGGTCAACTGAATCAGCGGGGCCAAGTGCCCCTGCCAAGCCAGACGCGCACCGTTCAGCCTTCGCGATCACGCACGTTGGCACGCGCCCCTCGGCAACGACCTGTGATCGCTCGACAGAGCACGAGGCCGCCGGACCCCTGGACGCCTCGGCCGCGCAGAATGTGAATGTCATGGTTCGGCGGTATCCGGCGGTGGGGGGTCAGCCGGCGTTCTCAAGAACGTGCTCTTCGACGAAGATGGGAACGTCGGTCGCGATGCCGATGGCAATCGCATCGGAAGGACGGCAATCCACCTCAACCGTCCGCTCATCGATGTTGATCACCAGCTGCGCAAAGAAAGTGTGCTCACGCAGGTCGTTGATCACGATGCGTTGAAGCTCGCCCCCGAGGTCTTCGATCATGTTCGCCAGCAGCTCGTGCGTCTGCGGCCGCTTGAGCGGGATGTTCTTCAGGCGTCGTTCGATCGCCGCGGCTTCATACAGGCCGATCACGATGGGGAATTTCCGCTCGCCGTCAATCTCACGCAACTCGATGAGTTGATAGTCCTGCGTCTCAGTGATCAGGATGCGGGAAAGCTCCATCTGCACGGCCATGGGTTACTCCTCGGCTGGCATGGTCATTGTGCGGCAGCGCGGACAAGACGGACGCGGGCAGCGGTCAACCTGACTCACTGTAGCGCCTTCGCCACCGACCGATCGCGGAGAATCTCCCGTGCCTTGGATGGGGACGCTGCTAAAGGAGCCGGCGATCAGTCCAGCGGCTTCACGCGGACGTTGCGGTACCACACCGCATCGCCGTGATCCTGAAATCCGATGTGCCCCGAGCGCGGCAGATCCTTCAGCGCCGTGTCGAACTTGTTTTCGGTGCCGTCGGGGTTGCGGTTCGCGGTGTCCCACGTGTCGATATCAAGATCGAGCACTACCTGGCCGTTGAGGATGCCGTGGATACGCGGCCCCTGACAGATGAGAATGAGGCGGTTCCATTCGCCGGCCGGCTTCATGGCGTTGGTCAGCGGGGCGGCGGCATCGTACAGCGACCCCGCGTCATGCCGACCGGGGTTGGGATTCGCCGCGGTGTCGTACACCTGGACCTCAAAGCCGCCCTGCACAGCGTTGCCGGGATCGGTGCGGAAGAAGATGCCGGAGTTAGTGCCCTCGGCGACCTTGAACTCAACATCAAGAATGAAGTCTTCGTAGGCGTCCTTCGTCCAGATGTAGCCGCCGTCTTCTACCAGTGCCATGTTGCCTTCGCTGTCGATTTCCCAACCGCCCTCGCGGAAGGTCCAGCGGTCGAGATCGGAGCCGTCGAAAAGCGTCTCGTAGCCTTCGTCTTTGACGACGTTCGAAGGCAGATCGTCGACATCAAGGTCGCCCAGGGCGTACTGGATGCCGTCGCGGTAGTACGTCATGATCGTCGGGTTCCAGAAGATATCTTCACGGTGACCAAGCGACGAATAGAACACGCGACCTTCGCCGTAGGTGCGGACCCAGGCGACGGCGAAGTCGCCATCGGTGCGCTTCAAGCCGCCACGGTTCATGTCCGTGTTGTCGGTGTTCAAGCTGAGCAGCACACGCAGGTAGTTCCGCGAGTAGGGGGTGCGGAACTGGTAGATTTCGTCGGTAATGCGGAAATCTGTTTCGTCGAAGCATTCGCAGAGCAGGTGGTTCGGCTCGTTGACGTTGATGCCGACGGTGTCGCCTGCGTTCCACGGATGGCCGTCGAAGTAACCGCCGAGGAGTCGGCCGAACTCGGGCCAGTGATAGTTTGAGTCGCCGGCGGAGTGGTAGCCGACCAGCCCGCCGCCGTTGGCGACGAACTCGAGAATACTGTGACGAAGTTCGTGCTCGACTTCATCCTTGCTGCCTTCGAAATGCTGCATGTCTTCATCACGCGGCCGAATCCAGTCGCCGGTGGTATTGTTGAGAATCAACGCGTCGAACTGGTGCAGATTCTCACGCGTCAGCATCTGGATGTCGTCGGTTTCGGTCGTCTCCCAGGCGCCGGTCTGCTCGCCCATCACCTTCATGGCGAAAGCGCCCTGCGGGATGGAACTATGACGGAACCCCACCGCCCGGCTCCACACCAGCACCTTGCGCGGCTCATCCACCGCAACACGCGGCTCACTGGGCACAGCCTCACGGATGCGATCCTGATGATCCTGCGGCACCTGCGCCAGAATCCCCTCCGCCAGAGCGGCCAAACCAAAGACGGTTACCATGGCGATCGTCGCGACGTGCTTTGCGTTATACATACGGCTCTCCCGTGAGTGAACAGTGGCTATAAGAGACTTATCTACTATACCAGCGCGGCCCGATTGAGCATACACCGAAAGGCCGGCTGGGCCGTCAGAGAACCTTGAAGGCATCAAGATGAAACGCCGTCGCGTCGACGACTTCCCGGTGGCCGCATTCTTCGACGGCCGGCGGCTCGCCGCCTGAGAGAATCTCCAGCACCGTCCGCACCCCGCGTGACAGCGACTCCAGTTGATAGCCGCCTTCGAGGACGAGCGCCAGCCGCCCCTGGCAATGCTCGTCCGCCAGTTCCTGCACGATGCGTGTCACGTTCGCCAGACCTTCGTAGCCGCAGTTCAGGCAGAGGTCCATGCGGTGCGGATCGAACCCCGCCGACACCAGAATCAGGTCAGGCTTGAACCACTGAGCAGCCGGCACGAGAATTTCGCGAAAAGCCTTCACCAGCGCCAGGTCGCCCGCCCCCCCAGGCAGCGGCACGTTGACGGTGGTGCCTTCGCCGAGGCCGGCACCGACCTCGTCAAGATGGCCCGAGCCGGGATAGAACGGTGCGGCGCGATGCGTGTCGAAGAAGAGTACATCCGGGTCCGCCCAGAAGATGTCCTGCGTACCGTTGCCGTGATGGGCGTCCCAGTCCACGATCAAGACGCGTTCGCAATCCAGCGACGTCTGCGCATGCGCCGCCGCCACAGCCACATTGTTGAACAGGCAGAAACCCCGCGCACGGACCGGCTCCGCGTGATGGCCCGGCGGTCGGCAAAGGGCGAAGGCGCTGTCGGCCCGGCCGGCGACGACGGCTTCGACTGCTGCGATGGCCGACCCTGCCGCCACCTCCGCCGCTTCCACGCTCCCGGGTGAAACGGCCGTGGTGTCGACATCCAGCCAGGCGGACTTGCCGCGCAGCCGAAAAATTTCACGCAGGTAGGACGTGGTATGCACCCGGCCGAGTTGCTGTTCGGTCGCGATGACGCCCGGCTCGAAGAAGACGCCGGGCACCGGTTCGCTGCGTAGCAGGTCCATGATCTCCGTTACACGGCCGGGGTGCTCGGGGTACTTCCACCGCACAGCCAGCCCGTCGAGAATCTCGCGCACCCGCCGGTCCAGCCGTCCGGGAAGATACGGGTCCTCCACCTCCGGGCGGTGGTTGAGCATCCGCTCATCGTGGATCACCATCACGTTGCGATCACCAATCACGACTCATCTCCTGCCTCGGAACGAAGCCTCGAAACCCGCGCCGGTATTTTACCGCACCGGCAGCGGAACCCGGAGAAACCGAAGAAGATTCACGCCCGCTGCTTCACCTGCAGCGTGCGAAGGCGGTTGATGGCCGCGGCGATTTCCGCACGCCGAGGCTGGGCGAAGTTGCCCGGATGCTCCCCCGCTTCGCCGAAGGGTCCCAGGGCCTCGAGCCCCTGCTCCGCGAGCCTCCGCTGCACCTGCTGCAGCACCTCCGCCAGCGTCCGCTGCCCATCCATGAACTGCGTGGCCAGATGAATGGCGCTGCCGATGGCGCGTGTCTGCGAAGGGTCGACGATCTGCTCGACCTGTCGCAGGTCGATCTCATGTTCGCCGAACGCGATCTGCTCCACGCCTCGCCCCTGAATCTTCACCGCTCGCTTGCCCTTAGCCGCCGAGAGCGACGTCGCGATCGGGATGCGTGCCGTGGGCTCATTCAGCGCAGCCGCCGCCTCGGCCACGCGTGCCGACGGCATCCGGGCCGCGATCTGTTTCGCCTCGTCCGTCACGTCGCTCGGCTCGTACTCCCGCATCAATATCACACTGTCAGCAGCATCGAAATAGTCGCCCGACCCGCCCATCACCAGCACCGTCGATACGCCCAGCCGCTGATAAAGTTCACGCACCCGATCCACAAACGGCGTGATCGGCTCGTGCTCCTTGTGCACCAGCTGCTGCATACGGGCATCGCGCACCATGAAGTTTGTCGCGGACGTATCCTCATCCAGTAGCAGCGTGGTCGCGCCGATCTCGATCGCTTCCACGATGTTCGCTGCCTGCGAGGTCGAGCCCGAGGCATCCTCCGATTGGAACGCCGCGGTGGACCGACCGCCCGGCAGGTCGCTGATGAAGGCAGCAATGTCGACCCGCTCCACCCGCCTGCCATCCTCTGCGCGAATCTTCACCGCCTCCGGCCGCGTCACCACGTACTCCCGCCCATCGCCCGGCACGTGAAAATACACACCCCGCTGAAGTGCTTCGAGCAGCGTACTCTTGCCGTGATAGCCGCCGCCCACGATCAGCGTCACCCCTTCGCCGATGCCCATCCCGCTCAACGCGCGCGTCCGCTGACCGTTCGGCAGCACGGCTTCATTCGGCAGCGTGATGCTCACCCGTTTGGCCTCGGGGGATTTGAAAGCGATCGCCTGTTCGCTCGGCAGCGGTCGGTCCGAGGCTCCCGATTCCCGAGGCAGAATCGACCCATCCGCCACGAACGCCACCAGCTTCATTGCCCCCAGTTGCTCTCGGATATGTGCCTGGTTCTCCACGCACGCCACGAACGCTTCGGCCTCTTCACCGGGCAGGCTCTCCCATCGCAGGGCCGCCGTTGCGACAGCTGGTAGATCTTCACACAGCACCGCCGCCGCCTCTCGGCCGAGCACCTTCCGACCCGCCGCGGGCAGGCCGACTTCCAGCCGCGCTTCGACGAACGCGTCGGTCAGCCTCACCGCCGTGCGTTCCAGCACTTCCTGTTGACCAGCATCAATGCGGATCAGCCCCGACTTGCCCGAGCCCCTTCGCCCGCCGCTTTCGGTGATGATCGCCTGACGCACCTGTCGTGCAATGAAATCGGCGAGGGCGATGT
Organism: Phycisphaeraceae bacterium; assembly: GCA_040905565.1. Classification (GTDB taxonomy): domain Bacteria; phylum Planctomycetota; class Phycisphaerae; order Phycisphaerales; family Zrk34; genus JBBDRF01. The sequence goes on from JBBDRF010000078.1 coordinate 65,723, forward strand.
TGCGCGTCCGCGTGGCGAAGAGCGCGGCGGGCAGCGCTGCCGTTTGCTGATCGACCCGCAGCCGCACCTTTGACGGAGCCGCGAACGGGTCGCCCTGGACATGATCGACGTAAAGCATCACGCCGGGCTCGACTTCGTAACTGCCTGCGATGTCTTTGTACGCGCCGTAGCCGCGACCGTCGATGCGTCGCAATGTCGTCAGCAAATCGTCCATGCCTCTAATCACGCTTGTTCCTTCTGCTGCGGTTTGGGAAATAACGATATAGCTGTCATCGGCCGTCGGCATCGCGCTCAGCCAATTGCTTCTGAAGCGTCACGATCCGCTGGTGCAGGGCACGCACCTCAGCCGACGTGGCCGGGCTGCGGTTCGGGTCCGGCTCAAGGAAGGACGAAGCGATCGACGCCGTGATGTAGCCGAACACGGCCAGCGCATACACCGCCAGCAGCCACGCCAGCACCCGGCCTTCGGGCGTCTTGGGCCAATACTCCGAACCAAGCGTGGTCATGATCATCGCGGTCCACCAGACGGCGTCGGCGTAGCTGGCGAGCCCGCCCGCCTCAGCTTCGCTCAGGTGACCGGCTGCACGCAGGGCGCTCGGTGTTTCGAAGATCGCCATGCCCGCCGCGCCGCCGAAGATCACCAGCACCGTCGCGGCGATCACATAGCCCAGACCACGCCGCCGAAGCGCCTTGTTCAGCGCCCACAGCGAACGGTTCAAGGACGTGATCACCCGCGCCAGACTGACCGATCGCATCAGCCTCGCCGCTCGCAGAAACCGCAGCCCCGCGAAGATGCGCAGCACCCGCAGCGCGGGCAGCATCAGCGAAATCGCCGTGAGCCAGTTCCGCCTGAGGAAGCCAAGCTTCCGCGGCGCAAGCGAGAAACGCAGCACAAAATCCAGAATGAATATCACCCAGATCCCATGGCTGATATACAGCAGCGTCGTCCCCAGCCCCTGCGTGAACTCGACGATCATCAGGATCAGCCACACCAGCGCCAGCACGACCATCGGCCGTTCCGCCGTCGCCTCCAGCCGGTAGAAAAGCTTCCACCGTTGTCGGCGGGCCTCCCCCTCATCCATCGGCTTCGCGTCCCGCGCCTTGTCACCAGGCTTGTCGCCCAACACGGACCTCCCCTCCACCATTTGCACCCAAAGTTTAGCGCCACCATCGGCCTCCCCAAATGCTCCCCGCCACGCACCGCCCGCCGCACGCGACGATGGTGCAGAGAAGACTTTCAAGATTTGTTGACGTGAGCGCTTCGCCATTTGCGTTTGTGTCGCTATACTGTCCGCTGATCGATTGGGCCGTACACTGCGGTCCATCGGGCGAAAGGTCGAGCACCGCGTTCGACCGCTTTTTCAACAGTGACGCGCCGCAGGTTCCACTCGTGAGCATTAAGACGATTCGAGGCGAAGCTTCCGACGGTCACCCAGTCAGGAGCTTCGTGCTATGAAAATTTACGTTGGCAACATGTCGTTTGATACGACGCAGGCAACCCTTGAGGGTCTGTTCAACAACTACGGTCAGGTCGACGAAGTCGCCGTGATCACCGATCGGGAAACCGGTCGTCCCCGCGGCTTCGCTTTCGTCACGATGGCTGACGATAACGCAGCCCGTGAGGCGATCGAAGCCCTTAACGGCCAGGAATTCGAAGGCCGCACCCTTAACGTCAACGAAGCCAAGCCCCGCGAGAACCGCGGCGGCGGTGGCGGCTACGGCGGCGGCGGTGGCGGCGGTGGCCGTCGCGGCGGCGGCGGTGGCGGCGGCAACTGGTAAGCTTCACGCTTCCAGCTAGTCAAAACTAAGCAACCCCGGTCGCATCTGCGATCGGGGTTGTTTATTTGATGCACAGGTTTCCGCCCCGAACATCCAACGCAGCAACATCGCCATGACCGACGAAGCAGACATCGCCATCATCGGCGCGGGGGCCGCCGGTCTCACCGCAGCCATTTTCGCAGCCGAATCAGCCGCGCCCGATCATCGCGTCGTGCTGCTCGATGGTGCCAAACGCGTCGGCGCAAAAATTCTCGTCGCAGGCGGCGGACGCTGCAACGTCACCCATCATCAGGTCAAAGCCGACGATTTCAACGGCCCCCGCAACGTCGTCCGCAATGTCCTGCGAAGTTTCACCGTCGCCCAGACCATCGCCTGGTTCGAATCCATGGGCGTGTCGCTCAAGCGTGAAGAGACCGGCAAACTTTTCCCCGTCAGCGACGACGCCCACACCGTTCTCAATGCGCTGCTCGGCCGTGCCCGCGCCGTCGGGGCCACGCTCTTGACGGAGCACCGCGTGCAGGACATCAAGCATGACGCCGACGGTTTCCTCATCACGCACAGCGGCGGCGAACTGCGAGCCCGCAAACTCATCATGGCCACGGGCGGTCGCTCACTTCCCAAAACCGGAAGCGACGGCGGCGGCTGGTCAATCATCAAACACCTCGGCCATACCGTCACGCCCACCTATCCCGCCCTCGTGCCGCTCGTGCTTGATGACAGTTTCTTCCACGCCCAGGTGTCGGGCATCGCGCAGGAGGTTGAACTGAAAACGTTCGCTGCAGGCAAGCTGATCGACCGCCGCCACGGCTCGCTCCTCTGGACGCACTTCGGTATCAGCGGGCCCGTCGTCATGGACGCAAGCCGATTCTGGGTCATCGCCAACGAGACCACCAGCGACGCGCAACTGCGAGCCGCAGTGCTGCCCGAACCGTTCGAGGTTGTCGAGAAGTGGCTCATCACACAAGCCGCCGCCGCGCCGAAACGGCCGCTCAGCGCGCTGCTGGCCGAGCGTTTACCCCGCCGCGTCGCCGAGGTGCTCACCGCACACGTCGCTCATCAAGATTCCGCGACGGCGACGGAGGCGAACCCCGCGATCGGCCGCATGACGCGCGACCATCGGCGCGCCGTCGTGCATGCGCTGACGGATCTCACGCTGCCCGTCCTGCGTGACCGTGGCTGGAACTATGCCGAGGTCACCGCAGGCGGCGTGCCGATGACTGAGGTCAATCACCGCACCATGGCCTCGCGCCAGGTTGCCGGGCTGCATCTGGTGGGCGAGATGCTAGACGTCGAAGGCCGCATCGGCGGGTTCAACTTTCAGTGGGCCTGGGCCACCGGACACGCCGCGGGCCGCGCCGCCGGTGAGGCGGTCCGGTCGTAAAAATAATCGCGCCGCCGCCGTCGCCTGAGTTAAGCCGCCACCTCATCGCACCCGATATAGAAGATAGGCCACGGGGCCTGAGACAAAAACGCGGCGTGCCGTCAGCACAGCGGACAGCACCGACGGTCAGACACACTCTAATCTCAGGGTCGCCCATCGCGATCCGCCGTAGATGAACGCACCGGTTCGAGTGGTCCGCCGTACTGATCCACGCCGCGTTTTGTCCCAGGCCCCGTGGCCGTTTTCATGCGCCGGTTTTGACGCCGCACCTTCGCTACCCTACTTTTTGCGCATGCGTATTGTCTTTTTCGGTTCAGGTGCGTTCGGATTACCCACGCTCATCGCGCTGCATGAAAAGCATGATGTGGTGCTCGTCGTGAGCCAGCCCGACCGGCCGGCCGGCCGCAAGCGCAAGCTGACCCCCACGCCGATCGCCGCGTGGGCGCAGGAGCAGAACCTGCCGCTCATCAAACCCGAGAACGTGAACCAGCCGGACATTCTCGAGCAGATTCAAGCTGCGCGTGCCGACGCCAACGTCGTCGTTGCCTTCGGGCAGAAGGTCTCTCAGCCGTTGATCGATTCGCCTCGGCTTGGCCCGACCGCCACGGTGAACCTTCACGCCTCGCTGCTGCCGCGCTATCGTGGGGCTGCCCCGATCAACTGGGCGATGATCGAAGGTGAAAAAGAGACGGGCAACACCGTCTTTGCGCTCGTTGAAAAGATGGACGCCGGCGACATGCTCGGTCAGCAGGCGACGCCGATCGATCCACTGGAAACGGTCGGCGAACTTCACGATCGTCTCGCCGCGCTCGGCCCCGATCTCGTGCTGCGTGTGCTGAACGATCTGGAGCAGGGCACCGCCCAGCCGCAGCCGCAGGATGCCGCGCGCAAGACCATCGCCCCCAAGCTCAGCAAGGCCGACGCCTGGGTCGACTTCGCCGCACCCGCCGAGGCCGTCCGCAACCGCATCCACGGCCTCACCCCCTGGCCGGGCGTGCGAACCAAGTACCGCCGGCCGAACGAAACCGAAACCCACGACCTGCTGCTGCGACGCGTCGAAGTCATCACCGCCCAAGGCGAGCCCGGCACCATGAACGCCGATGGCATCATCGCCACCGGCAGCAGTGGGGGGGCAAGTGGGGGGGGTGGGGGGGTGGCGCTGCTGGAGGTGCAGCCGCCGGGCAAGCGTGCCATGAGCTGGAGCGATTTCCAGAAGGGCCACAACCTGCCCATCGGCACCCGCTTCGAAAGCGGCCCGACCGAAGCGTAACGGTCCCCCATGCTGCCGCTCCGTCAATAAAAAACCCCACGCCGCGAAAGGTCCCTCCCCGCTCAACCGATGATTCAGGGGTATGGCCCTCGACCGCAATCTGGTAGTTCTGCTGACGTCCGGCATGAGAAGCGATGTCTTCTCCTATCTTGCGCGCTGGCCCGTCAACACCCCTCATTTTGATGACCTGGCCACGTGGGGCATCAGCCTTCCTGCAACCACAGTGAGTCCCGCCGCCGGTCCCGCCCGCGCCAGCCTCTTCACCGGCCTCCATCCCCGCCAGCACGGCATGCTCGACGAAGGCACCCCCGCCCCGTCCACCACCACCTGGGTCCACCAGCTGCGCGAGGCGGGCTACCACATCGTCAGCGTCGGCAATGTTCAGCCGATCGCCGACCTCTGCCATCGCCACTGCCCGGTGGCCGACGTTTCAACGCTCGCCAACAACGACTGCGCTTACCTCAAGCAGATGGCGGATCGGGGCCGACTCGACGCCGTTCAGCAGCAGCGCCGGACTCGGCTTGAAACCGGGCCCTTCGATATGCAGCCGAACCCGATCCCCGCTGAGGAAGATGTCGACACTTTCATTGCCGAGCAGGCCGGCCTTGCCATTGAGACGATGCCGACCGATCGGCCTTGGGTTTTGATTGTTAACTTCACCGGGCCCGGGAACGACCTGCCCGCGCCCGACAGATTCTCGAAGCACATCGATGCCGCTGCCCTGCATCGCGGCTTTGCCCCCGCCGACCTCGCTGCCCTTGATCAGTACGCCGAGATTCCCTATCCCCGCACGCTGATTCAAAACCTCAACGGCGAACGCATCAGCCGCATCCGCCAACATTACCTCGCACGCGTCGCCCTGCTGGACCACGGCCTCGGTCGCATCCGCAGCGCCCTCGACAAGCACGACCTCGGCTCAACGACATGGATCACCCACTGCTCCGACCGCGGCCAACTGCTCGGCGAACGCGGGCTGGTCGGCCATCGCTCACTGCTGGGTCCGGCCGTCACCGTGCCGCTGTGGATCCTGCCGCCGGAGACGATGAACGATCTGCCGATCCGCAAAAGCGGGGAAACGCTCGCTGCCCATCGCCTGGTGGGGACCGTTGATTTCGTCGCCACGTTGTGCGCCATCGCCGGCGTCGATCCGCCGCGCGGATGTGATGGGCAATCCGTCCTCCCCGCGATGCATCACAGCGAAGTCGGCCGCGACCACGTCCTCTGCGAATACAGCAACCGGTGCATGCTTGAAACCATGCAGCACCGCATCATCTACGATGTCGATACCCAGCATCCCCGCGCCCTGTTCGATCTGCTTCGCGATCCCGACGAACTCAACGACCTCGTCGGCACCACCACCGCCGTCGGCGTGCTCGACATGCTCCAATGGCAACTCGCCTCGGCCCTGCTCCCGCTACGCCCGATCCTCCCACTCAACGGGCGGTCGCCGTTGCCAGCCTGACCGATTCAGTATGCTTTCTTGATCTGCGCGCCCGGATAATTCTCCGCGAGAATCTCCGTTGGATCGTTCCCCGCCCGCGCCATGCCCTCCGCTCCGAACTGGCAGAAGCCGACGCCGTGCCCGAAGCCCCGGCCGTTGGTGAAGTGCGCTTTGCCGTCGCGGATGGCGATGTCGAAGTGTCCCGAGCGGATGTTATCGTCGCCCGAAACCGGGGCGAGGCCCTGCGCTTCGTCGTGATGATTGGACGCATGCCGCAAGCTGTCCGCCTTGAGCTCGTAGGCCTTGCCGCGATGGTCGATCATCCGAAACCGCAACGGCCGACCGAGGTGATTGCTCTTCACGACGCGGATATCGATCACCGTGCCCAGTTGACCGATCGCCAGATTCCGGTGCTGTCCCCATGCAGCGATGCGTTTGGAAAGCTCCGCCACATCCCGCTGGACCGGTCCCCACTCATAGCGCGGGCTGATGTGGCACCACGAATGGGTCGCCTTGGGTTCCAGCGGCGTGACGGTGCTTGAGCCTCCGAACGCGTCGGCTGGGCTTTGCCGCACGCCGCCGCAGGTGGAGGAGTAGTAGGCGGTGAAGATTTTACCTTGATGCGTGAGCACGAGCCCGACGGTGTCAGCCGCTGCCCTGCGAGCGATGGGTCGCGTCGCCTGGCCGCCGTACACCTGCGAATCGATGGTGGATTCGACGTCGAAGTGACCGCTGCCGCCGCGGTCGATCATGCCCGAGATGGCATAGGTGCGTGCGACAATCGCCTGCGAGAGATACGTCGCCGGTTGAAAGTTCGCGTACAGTTCGTGCTCGAGCACGCCTGGCAGATAGCTTTCGATGCCCAGATGATTCACGACATCGAACGCGTCGCGCTCCTCGGTTGTGAGTGACGCCCCCGTAGCCGGCACCAGATGAATCACGCCCGGGTAGGCACGCTTTCCAACCTGCACCGCTGCCGGACCGACCGCTTCAACGACCAGTGTCTCACGCCGATTCAACCCGCCCTCCGGCCACGGGCCCGACCATGTCCGGCCGGAAAGACTCAGCGTGACCGGCGTCGCGAGCAGGTGCGATCGCCCCGCCCCGCTTGCCGTGCTGACCTGGATGCGCTTGGGGCCGTTGAAGGTGATCTGCGAGGTTTTCTCGTGCAGCCGAACCCGGATGATCGGCTCGCCGGGCATCTTCTCCACCGCACGCGGCAGCTTCCGGGGCGACGAAGATGCACCGCAGCCCACCGCAGCCACAGCCGTGACCACGCACAATAATATGATGCAGGCAGCACGTACGATCATTGCCGATAACCCGGGCGACAGAAGGTAGCGGCAACCGGTGCAGCGCTTCAGGAAGGTTCGTCAAGCTTGCGGAGACTCAGATCGTGCTCAGCCAGTTTTTCAACGATCTCATCCAGTGAGGTCTGGCCGAAGTTCTTAATGCCCAGCAGCTCTGCTTCCGTTCGCGCCACCAGGTCGCCGATCGTGGAGATGTTCAGCAGGCCGATCGCTTTGCGGGCCCGCACAGAAAGATCGAGATCTTCAACCGGCTTGTCCAGCGTCCCCCGCGCGCTCTCATCAGCGCCCTCCGCCAGCTGCGTGTAGACCTGCTCGCGGGCGGCCTGCTGCATCTGACGCTGACTCTGGCCGATCTGCAAGCCCTTCTCCGAGAGCATGTCCTTGATCTCGTTCAGCGTCGATTCGCCGAAGTTCTTGTACGCCATCAGCTCCGCTTCACTGACGCGAAGCAGGTCGCCCAGCGTGCGGATGTTCATCTTCTTAAGGCAGTTGCGGGCGCGAGCGGAAAGCTCGAAGTCCGTCACCGGCGTCTCAAGAAGCGACGTCTGCTTGTCGTGAATCCGCTGCGATTCCTCGTCGTAGTACATGTCCCGACTGGCGGAAACATCCTTGAGAAACAGCCGACCGCGGGCGTGGTTCGGGTCCGTCTCCACCACCATCTTCAGCAGACGCTCAGCCTGCACGAAGCGGCCCTCGTCCTCGTAAAGCAGCGCGAGGTTGATCATCGCGTTCAGCGGGGCCGGCTGGGCCTCACAGGCACGCTCAAAAAGCTCGAGCGCTTCGTCCTCTTCGCCCACCAGATCCAAGTGGTACGCCAGACGGAAGCAGATCTCCCGGTGCTCCGGGGCCGCCTCAAACGCCTGCCGATAAAGACGAATCGCCTCCCACCGGTCGGTTCGGGCTTCGGCCTCGCGGCCTTTCTTAAACAGGTCCTCAGCGGCCTGGGGATCGTGAGGCATGGCCGTGGCCGTCTCAGATGCGAATTCGCTCATACTTGATCAACTCCGAAATGGCGCGGTTGCCATGGGGGCATGACTATCGTCCGTCGCTTTGTGAGCGTGAAAAACGTCAGGTTAACCGGCCGTCGCCATGCTGGCAAGACGGACCACCGGCCGCTCAGCTTTCTCCAAACCAAGCCTATCCCGCTGCGGCCAACGTTTCTGCTCCCGCTCAATCGTCAATACCCCAAAGAGCCCGGGGGG
>JBBDRF010000079.1:0-16146 GCA_040905565.1 Phycisphaeraceae bacterium
CCCCCCCCCCCCCCCCCCCCCCCCCCCCCCCCCCCCCCCCCCCCCCCCCCGCGAAACTCGCGACCCGCGCTCAGTCAATGCTTACTTCTTGACGCCCTTCTTACCGGCGACCGTCTTCTTCTTACCCTTGCGGGTGCGGGCGTTGGTCTGCGTACGCTGACCGCGAACGGGCAGGCCTCGCCGATGACGCTCACCACGGTAGGCGCGAATGTCGCGCAGCCGGGCGATATTCTGCTGAACCTGACGACGCAGTCCGCCTTCGATGACGTACTCGCTGTCCATCAGGGTGTTAAGCTTGGCGATATCTTCTTCGCTGAGCTTGTTGGTGCGCATCTGTCCATCGATGCCGAGCTCTTTGATGATCTTCTCGGCAAAGTGCGGCCCGACGCCATAGATGTACCGCAGCGCGATGCGGATGGGCTTATTATCGGGGATGTCAACGCCGGCGATACGTGGCATTCTGCTAGCTCCTGTAATGATCTTCAGCGGGCAATGTCTGCCATGCCGCTGTTTCAGCCTTGACGCTGTTTATGTTTTGGGTTCGTGCAGATCACGCGGACCACGCCCTTACGGCGAATGATCTTGCAGTGCTCACAAATTCTTTTGACACTCGAGCGAACTTTCATCAGGTCACCTCAACTTCGCGACGCCCCGCCGCCCAACGGCGTCGCATCTTCTATTCTAGTGCCGGTACGTGATCCGACCCTTCGTCAGGTCGTACGGGCTGATTTCCACGGTCACCCGGTCGCCCGGGACGATACGAATATAGTGCATCCGCATTTTACCAGCCAGGTGCGCCAGCACGACGTGGCCGTTTTCAAGCTTTACCTTGAACATGGCGTTCGGCAGGGCGTCAACCACCTCCGCTTCGGCCTGAATCTTGTCCTCTTTGGGCATAACTTGCTTCTGTCTCTGCTGGGCCTTTACTGGCCGTCGGTGAGCACTTCGCAGCCGTCTTCAGTAACGGCAATCGTGTGCTCGTAATGGGCCGCCGGCCGACCATCGGCCGTCACTACCGTCCAGCCATCTTTCAACACCCGCACCTGCTCGGTGCCAAGGGTGCACATCGGCTCAACCGCCAGGACCATGCCCGGCTTAAGCTCGATATCGTGACGCAAAAGGTCACGGCTGACGAAGTTGGGCACCTTCGGTTCTTCGTGCATCGACTGTCCGATGCCGTGCCCAACGAAGTCCTTGATCACGCTGAATCCTGCTCGCTCAGCGTAGTTCTGCATCTGCCTGGCCACCCGGCTCCAGGTGCGACCCGGACGGATATTCTCAATGGCGATCTGCAGCACATGCTCCGTGACCTCGCAAAGCCGGCGTTGCTCGGGCGACACCTGCCCCACGAGGATCGTCGTCGCCGAATCGCCGCACCAGCCGTCGATCCGCACGCCGCAGTCCACGCTCACAAGGTCACCTTCGCCGATGACCCGATCCCCCGGGATGCCGTGCACCACTTCGTCATTGACGCTGATGCATGTCACGGCGGGGAACCCTTCTCCCTCGCGGTAGGTCGGATACCATTTGAACAGGCCGACCGCTCCGGGCGTTCCTTCGATTAATTTTTCCGCCTCGGCGTTCAGTTCCGCCGTGGTGACGCCCGGTCGGCATGCCGCCCGGCAACGTCGCAAGGCCTCATGCACGATGCGGCCCGCGGCACGCATCTTCGCAATCTCGGCTCTGGATTTCAGACTGATCGCCATACCTTGGGTCGATCCGCTCATCGCTCTGCTGGCGTCGACGGACCGGCCGTCCGGCGCGAAGCCAATATCTTAACAGGAAAAAGTTCCAAGTCCATCCCGCCCGTTATTCCTAACGCCGCGGCCCCCGAATCTTTGGCCCTTTGCTGCTGTCGGTGCCACCAAGGAAGCCCTGGTAGTTACGCATCAGCATCGTCGCTTCGATCCGCTGCACGAAGTCCAGCGCCACACTCACCGTGATCAAAAGACCCGTACCGCCGAGGAACGCCGCCACGTTGAACGGCACGTTCACGCTCGCGCTGATGATCGTGGGGACCACCGCGACGATCGAAAGGAAGCCCGCACCGACATACGTGATGCGCTCCATCACGTTATTCAGATAATCCGACGTCCTCGGCCCGGGCCTGAGGCCCGGGATGAAGCTGCCGTGATCACGCAGCTGCTCGGCCATCTCACGCGGCTGGAACTGGACGCTCGTCCAGAAGTACGCGAAGAAGTAGATCAAGCCGATGTAGACCAGCACGTACAGGTAGTGGTACCCGGTCATCGACAGTTCGCCGGCCAGATGATTGAAGAAGCTGGTGAAGCCTTCCCATTCCATCCGCTGCCCGACGTTGGCGATCCAGGGCAGCACGATCGCGGGGAACATCATCAGCGAGCTGGCGAAGATGATCGGCATCACGCCGCCGTGGTTCACACGGAGTGGCAGATAGTGCCGCTGCCCACCGTAGACGCGCCGCCCTCGGGTGTGCTTGGCCTGCTGAACGGGAATCCGCCGCTGGCCCTGCGTGATCAGAACCGTACCGGCGACCACAAGGACGAATGCAGCCAGCAGGAACGCCACGTGAAGAATGTTCAGCTGATCGGCGACGATTTGGATATTGAAGTTGCTGTACACCCAGCCGATGGCGCCCGGCATCTCCGCGATGATCCCCGCGGTGATGATCAGCGACGCACCGTTGCCGATGCCGTACTTGTCGATCTGCTCGCCCAGCCAGACCAGGAACATCGTGCCGGTGGTCATGCCGACGACACTGGAGATCCAGAAGGTGGGCGTATTGACGAAGTCCGCCTGCACGAAGTTCTGCGCGTGAAAGAATCGCACGTAGAACATCGATTGCACCAGGCACAGGCCCAGTGTCAGGTAGCGGGTATATTCCTGAATCTTCTGCCGCCCGTTGGGCTCGCGCTGAAGCTGCTTCAGCGAGTCCACCACGGTCGCCATCAACTGCATGATGATCGCTGCGGAGATGTAAGGCAGGATGCCGAGTCCGAACAGCGTGCTCTGTTGCAGCGCACCACCGGTAAAGATACCGATGTACGCAGCAAGGTCGCCCATCGGCGTGCCTTCCTGCTGCTCGAAGAACGCACTCATCGCGCCCTGGTCCACACCGGGGAGCGGGATCCAGTACCCGATCCGGTAGATCACCAGCATCCCGAGCGTGAACGCAAGCTTGTTGCGCAGCTCGGGAATTTTGAACATGTTCGACAACGCCTGAAGCATGGGCGGCCTACTCTATGAATTTAAGCGACGGTGCAGGTTCCCCCGGCTTTCTCGATCTTCTCCCGCGCTGAGCTGGAGAAACGAGTCGCCGTCACCGTCAACTTCTTGCCGATCTCACCCTCACCGAGAATCTTCACCGGTACCTTGGCGTCGCGGACAAGTCCGACGTTCACCAGCGTCTCAGTGTTCACCTCAGCACCATCGTCAAAACGCTCTTCCAGAGCCTTCACGTTGACGATCGCGTATTCGGTACGGAACGCCGCATTGTTGAAACCCCGCTTGGGGATTCGACGGAAGTACGGCATCTGCCCGCCTTCGTAGCTCGGCGGCATCGAACCACCGTAGCCCGAACGCGAACCGGCACCCTTGTGCCCACGGCCCGAAGTTTTACCACGACCCGAACCGGGTCCGCGGCCGACGCGCTTGCGTCGTTTGTTTCTACCTACCAGCTTTGTGATCTCATGAATCATCATGGCCGATTCACCCATTCAACTGGCTCCGCGTGAGCGAAGCCGAGGTCTGTTCTGTTTACTTACTGCTGCTTCTCGTCCGAACCGCCCTGCTCAGCCTCGCCCTCGGGGGGAGTCGGCGGCGCGGGGGCTTCTGCTTCCGGCTTGGCTTCAGGCTGCTCGGCTGCGGGAGCGGCGGCCTCGGGCTTCTCAGCCTTCGCCTTGCCCTTCCCCTTGCCGTCCTTCTTGCCCTCGGGCTTGGCAGCGACTGGCGCGACGACCGGGGCCGGCGCGAAACGCTGACCACGCTCGAGCTTGTCTTCCACCGCCGTCTTGCCGAGCTCGACACCACGCAATTCGGCAATCGCCTCCTTGCTTCGCAGTCCCTGAAGCCCCGCCAAGGCTGCCTTGGCCAGGTTCTTCTGGTTCGTCGAGCCCATCGCCTTGGTCAGGCAGTCACGCACGCCGGCCATCTCGAGGACGGCGCGGACGGTGCCACCGGCGATAACACCGGTACCCGGGCTCGCGGGAATGAGCTTGACTTCCGAAGCGAGGAAGTTCCCGGTCACCTGATGAGGTACCGTGCCCTCCAGAAGTGTGACCTTCTGCATGTACTTCTTCGCCGCTTTCTGGGCCTTCTCGATCGCTGCGGGAACGCTCGGCGCCTTGCCGTAGCCAAGCCCGACGCGGCCGCGCCGATCGCCGACCACTACCAGCGCACCGAAGCTGAAGCGGCGACCACCTTTGACGGTGGCGGCTGTTCGGTAGATGCCGATCGTGGTCGACTCCAGGCCCTGTGATTCTTCGATGATCTCTGCCATGGTCTAATTTCGTATCCGGAGGTTTGTGTCCTGGCTCTCGTCGCTGCGATTAGAACTTCAGCCCCGCCTCGCGCATCGCGTCGGCCAGTGCCTTCACGCGGCCGTGGTAGCGGAACCCGTTGCGGTCGAAGGCGAGTGTTTCCACGCCCGCTTCCCGTGCCTTATCCGCCAGCTGCTTGCCGACCTGCACGGCCGCGTCGACGGTCGAGCCCTTCTCCAGCGCCTGGCTGGACATCGACGCGAGGGTCTTGCCCTCGATGTCGTTGATGATCTGGGCGTAGACGTGCTGGTTTGACCGGAACACGGTGAGCCTGGGACGCTCAGCGGTTCCGAAGATGCGCTTGCGGATGCCCCGCTTACGCCGCAGCCTTCGTTTGGTTTTGAGGACGTTCTGTTCCATCGCTTGCACTCTCGTGAGGGACGCTTACACGCCCTGTCGCTTTCGAAGCTGATTGAGTCCGATCAGGACCCGCCGGCGAAGGCTTTGCCTTCCTTGCGGACGATGATCTCGTCGGAGTATTTGATGCCCTTGCCGTTGTAGGGTTCGGGCGGCCGATGCCAGCGAATCGTCGCTGCGACTTGCCCGACCGCCTGCCGGTCGGCACCGGTCACGATCATTTTGTTGCCCTGGACCTCGACCGTCACGTCGTCAGGGATCGTCACTTCGCGGACGTCAGCATAGCCGACGCTCAGGAAGAGGGTCTTACCCTGCAGCCGTGCCGTCCAGCCGACGCCGCTGATCTCCAGTTCCTTCTTGAAACCTTCGGTGACGCCCTGAACCATGTTCGCCACCAACGCCCGCGTGAGGCCATGATAGGCCTTCGCGGGCTTGGAGTTATCCTGCCGCTGCACGGTGACGCGGCTCTCGTCGGCTTCCCACTGCACGGTGACCTCGGGCCGATGCTCGATCTCGAGCGTGCCCTTGGGCCCCTGCACGGTGACCTTACGATCCTGGATCGTAACGGTCACGCCGTTGGGGACTGCGACGGGTTTTGTTCCAATGCGACTCATAATAGTGTCTCTTATTCCTACGCCCCTGGGGGGCCACCTTTTGGGGCGGGTATGCCGCGACGGTGTGCCGGCTGCGGGGTGTTACTCCACCGTGCAGAGCAGTTCGCCGCCGATTCGCTCGTCGCGCGCCCTGCGGTCGGACACGATGCCGCGCGACGTCGACACGATCGCGATGCCCAGACCGTCGAGCACACGCGGGATGTCTTCCACCCCTCGGTAAACACGAAGGCTCGGCTTGGACACCCGGTTGATGTGATGAATCACATGCTCGCCACGGGGGCCGTATTTCAGCTCGACGCGAATCAGGCCTTGCTTGCCGTCATCGATCTCATCGAACCCTTTGATGTAGCCTTCCGCCTGGAGCACCTGGGCAATGCCCACGCACACCTTCGACTTACGCACGGTCACGTGCTGAGCCTTGTTCCGGACCGAGTTACGGATCCGCGTAAGCATGTCGGCGATCGGGTCGCTAAGTGCCATCTTGATTCAGTCTCCAATGCCTGTCCGCGGCGGTCTGCCTGCAGGACGGTGTTCTTACCAACTGGCTTTCTTCATCCCCGGAATCTTGCCCTGAAGGGCGAGGTCACGGAGCTTAATGCGTGAGATCTTCAGCTTGCGGTACACGCCCCGCGTCCGGCCGGTCAACGCACAATGGTTACGCATCCGGGTCGGGCTCGCATCTCGCGGCAACCGTGCCAGGCCGACGTAATCGCCCGCCTTCTTCAGCTCCGCCCGACGCTCACGGTACTTCGCGACCGTCTTCTCAACGCGTTTCAACCGCTCGGTTGTTGATTTGCTTGCCATCTAAATCGATCTCCAGTTGGATCGCTATTGCCTGTTTCTCTGCCGTTTAGTCATCGTCGCGTTTGAAGGGGACGCCCATCTCACGCAGCACGAATCGGCTCTTCTCCGCGTCCGAATTCCGGAACACGATATTGAAGTTCATCCCGTGACTGTACTTCGCTTCGGCCATGTTGATCTCAGGGAAGATGCCCTGCTCAGTCACGCCGAAGCTGTAGTTGCCTGCCTTGTCGAAGCTGGTGTCGCTGAGGCCTCGGAAGTCCTTCACGCGGGGGACAGCCATGCTGAACACCCGGTCGAACAGTTCCCACATGCGCGGGCCGCGAACGGTCACCATCGCATGCGTCTCGTAGCCTTCACGAACCTTAAAGTTCGACACGCTCTTGCGAGCCGACACCGCCATGGCCTTCTGACCGGTGATCCGGCCCAGGTCGTCAAGCACCTGCTCACGCACGTGCGCCTTCACCTTCGTGCCGTCCAGCTCCTTGCCCATCCCGACGTTGACGACGATCTTCTCGATCCGCGGCAGCGCCAGTTTGTTCTTGATGCCGAACTGCTCCGCCACCTTGGGGGTGACTTCCTGATTGAACTTTTCTTTCATGCGTGGTGCCATAATCGCGGCTCCCGCTCTCTTCGTCGCCGACAGTTGTGACCCTGTCGTGGGGTGAGTCTGATTAGTTTCTGGCCTTGCGGAGCGTGCTGAGCATGTCGCCGCCCGCCGCCGCAAGTCGCACCTTCGAACCGTCCGGCTTCACTTCGAAACGAACACGCGTGGCTTTGCCCGACGACGGGCTCACCGGCTGAACGTTCGAGATGTGAATCGGCATCTCTTTGTCGATCCGCCCGCCCTGCGGGTTCTGCTGCGTCGGGCGAACGTGCTTCTTGCGAACGTTCATGCCTTCCACGTAGACCTGTTCTTTCTTAGGGTCCACGCGCAGCACATGCCCGGTCTTGCCACGGTCGTTACCCGTGTTCACCATTACCAGGTCGCCTTGTCGTACGTGTCGGGCCATGGTCTTAGCTTCCTCAGATCACTTCGCTGGCGAGCGAGACGATCTTCATATAGTTACGGTCACGCAGCTCGCGGGCGACGGCGCCGAAAATTCGGGTGCCACGCGGGTTGCCATCCTTGTCGATGATCACGACGGCGTTGCGGTCAAACCGGACGTAAGAACCGTCCTCGCGACGGGTGGGGTAGTTCGTCCGAACCACCACCGCCGACACCACCTCGTGCTCTTTGACTTCACCGTTGGGCAGCGCTTTCTTGATCGTCACGATCACGCGGTCGCCGACGCCCGCCGTCTTGCGGGTGTACGACCCACGCGAGGTCGAGCCTCGCAGCACGCGAATGACCATCGCGATCTTAGCGCCGCTGTTGTCAGCGACATCCACTCTTGATTCAGACTGAATCATTACCCTTCACCTCCCGCGGCGGCGGCGGCGCCTGCCTCGGCTTTCGTCTCACGTGGCGCTTCCTCGACGATGCGGACCAAGCGCCAGCTCTTGGTCTTGCTCAGCGGGCGGCAAGGGGCGATCTCCACAATGTCGCCGATGCGCGACGCGTTCTGTTCGTCGTGAACGTGGAACACGCTCCGCTGCCTGACGTACTTGCCGTACTTCGGCAGCTTCTGGAGAAATTGAATCTCCACCGTCCGCGTCTTATCACGCTTGTCTGAGACCACATGCCCGGTGCGGGCGCTGGTCAGCTCGTTTCGGGTTGACTGGGCGTCGTTGCTCATGCGTTAACCTCTGCCTGCTTCGCCAGACGACGAGCCTGCTGCTCAGTCAAAATCCGGGCGATGTCCCGACGCGTCTTCGTCAACTGCGTCGGATCTTCAAGTTTCTCGGTGACCGTCTGGCTTTTGAGGTCGTAACGATGCCGGCGGAGCCTGGTCAGCTCCTCCACCATCTCCTCATCACTCATCTTGTGAACTTCGTCTGCCTTCATGGCTTGATTCCTCGGGGCGTGGCCCCGCCTGTGTGCTGTTTAGAAGCCGTGCCGACGGTAAACCATCCGGCATTTAAAGGGCATCTTGTGAGCCATGCGGGCGAGCGCCTGCTTGGCGAGATTCTCTGGAACACCGGCGATTTCGTAGAGGATCGTGCCGGGCTTCACCACGGCTGCCCAATACTCCACGTCCGCCTTACCTTTACCCATTCGTGTTTCCAACGGCTTCTTGCTGATGGGCTTGTTGGGGAACACGCGGATGAAGATCTTACCTTCACGGCGAAGGAAGTGAGTCGCTGCGATACGACCCGCCTCGATCTGCTTGGCCGTCATCCACGCCGGCTCCAGCGCCTGAATGCCGAATTCACCGAATGCGACATAGTTACCACGCTGTGCGTTGCCGCGGATCTTGCCGCGATGTTCCTTGCGGAACTTAACTCGTTTGGGCATCATCGCCATGACTGTGACCTTCCTTCGCAGACCCGCGGCCCGCGCTGCTTATCTATTAGTGACGACCGCGGGCTCGCGGACGAGCACCAGCTGCTCGAGAGTACGCCTCATTGGCGTCCGCTTCCTGGTACATGCCCTTGTAGACCCACACCTTGACGCCGATGACGCCGTAGGTTGTGAAGCTCTGGGCAAAACCGTAATCCACCTGGGCCTGGAGCGTCTGAAGCGGGATCGACCCGAGCCTCAGCGTTTCCTTGCGCCCCATCTCCGCCCCACCGAGCCGGCCGGAGATCTGAATCTTGACCCCCTTGGCACCGGCGTTCATCGTCGCTTCGCCACGCATCTTGAGAATTCGGCGGAAGCCCGCACGCTTCTTAAGCTGCTCCGCGATGCCCTCGGCGATCAACTGGGCTTCGACGTCGGCGTTCTTGACTTCGACGATGTCGATCGAGACCTTACGGCCGGTCAGCGACATCAGATCGTTCGTGAGCCGCTCGACCTCGGCACCCTTGGGGCCGATGACCAGGCCTGGCCGGCCGGTCCGAAGAATCACTTTGAGCTCCTCGCGGGTGCGCTCAATGTGAATGTCCGACACGGCGGCGAACGGAGGACGACGGTTGAGAATCTTGTCGCAGTAGACACGGATTCGCTCGTCTTCGACCAGCAGTTCGCCGTAGAGAAGCTTCGGGGCGTACCAGCGCGAACGGTGCGCTTCGGTGATGCCGACTCGGAAGCCGAATGGATGCGTTTTCTGTCCCATGATTACCTTTCGTCCACCGAAACGACGATGTGACTGGTTCGCTTGAAGATCGGGAACGCCCGGCCGCGGTCCTTGGGTTGCCAACGTTTC
Organism: Phycisphaeraceae bacterium; assembly: GCA_040905565.1. Taxonomy (GTDB): domain Bacteria; phylum Planctomycetota; class Phycisphaerae; order Phycisphaerales; family Zrk34; genus JBBDRF01. Next base: position 9,538 of record JBBDRF010000079.1, read on the forward strand.
ATCGTCGGCCCCTCGTCAACGCGGGCCTCTGTGACCTGCAACGCCCGGCGATCGAGTTCGCCTTCGTTCTCGGCGTTGGCGGCGGCGGCGTCGAGCGCCTTGAGGACCATCACCGCGGCGCGCTTCTTGGAGAAGCGAAGGAGCGTGCGGGCCTCGGCCCAGCTCTTGCCGCGGATCATATCCACGACCAGCCTTGCTTTCCGCGAGCTGATCCGGGCGAAACGGTATGTGTTTGTATATGCCATCGTCGTCCGACTCCCGAATCGGCCATGCCGATCCGTCTATCCTTACTTGACCCGGTGACCCTTGAAGGTCCGCGTGGGGCTGAATTCACCGAGCACGTGGCCCACCATGTCTTCGGTGACGAAAACCTGATTGAAGGCACGTCCGTTGTGCACCATGAACGTGTGGTTCACGAACTCAGGCACAATCGTGCATCGCCGGGCCCAGGTCTTCAGAGGATCCTTGCGGTTCTGCTGATTGAGCACCTCCACCTTACGGTAGAGTTTCTCGTCAACGAATGGGCCTTTTTTGAGGCTGCGTGTCATGTTCCGTTCCCGTAGCCGGTCGCCTCACCATCGAGGCGACACTGATTTATTTAACCCTGAGAATCCCGTAGCGGACGCTTCGACGCCGCCTGATGATGCGTTTGCTCGACGACTTGCCCCGCTGCCGTGTCGGACCACCCTTGGAGGGGACGCCTGACACGGAACTCGGAGCACGGCCGCCCTTGCTTCGACCTTCACCACCACCGAGGGGGTGAGCATGGTGACTCATCGCCACGCCACGCGTGGTGGGCCTGATGCCCAGCCAACGTTTGCGGCCGGCTTTGCCGAGGCGAACGTTCTGGTGGTCGGTATTGCCGACCTGGCCGATCGTGGCCCGACATTCGACGCTGACCTGGCGGATTTCACCGCTGGGCAGGACGATCGTCGCCCACTTGCCTTCCTTATTCATCAACCGGGCCGTGGTGCCTGCCGAGCGGCAGATCTGGCCGCCCTTGCCGGGCACGAGTTCAACGTTGTGAATGTTGATGCCCGCGGGGATGTTCTTAATCTTCATCGCGTTGCCGACGGTGGGCTCGACCTTGCCGGACCCGGAGACAATCTTGCCTCCGTCGGTCAGCCCGATCGGGGCGAGGATGTAACGGCGTTCGCGATCCTCATACTCCACCAGAGCGATGTTGCACGAGCGGTTCGGATCGTACTCGATCCCGATCACCGTCGCTACTTCATCCAGGCGGCTGCGCTGAAAATCGATCAGTCGGTAGCGGCGCTTGTGCCCGCCGCCGCGATGCTGAACCGTAATCTTGCCCGTGTGATTGCGGCCGCCGGTCTTCTTGATCGGACGCAGCAGCGACTTCTCGGGCTTCTGCTTGGTGACCTCACTGCGGAGGTTGACCGAGCTGTTACGCCGACCGGGGCTCGTTGGTTTGTAGACTCGAATCGCCATCGTCTAAATCCGTCTTATGCTTGCCGGGCTCCGCAACGCGGCACCCGTGGGTCAGTGCTTAGAACAGCTCGATCTTGTCTTCCGGGTGCAACAGGACAGTCGCTCGCTTCCAGCTTCGCGACCGCACCATGCCCCACCGCGTACGGCGGAACTTGCCCTGACGGTTCTGCGTCGCAACGGTCTGCACACGCACGTTGTAAATCTTGCTCACCGCTGTGCGGATGTCGAACTTGTTCGCATCCGGGTGAACCTCGAAGCTGTAGCGGTTACGCGCTTCGGATTCCCACGAGCTTTTCTCAGTGACCAGCGGCTTGATGATAATCTGCGTCGCTTCCATCTCAGGCTGCCTCCTCGATCGTCTTGACAGCCGACTTCTGAGCATCGAGCCAGCCCGACAGCGTCGCTTTATCGACCAAAAGAAAACGCGTCGACAGAAGGTCGTACGCGTTGATCTGGTCCATCTGGATTGTGTTTACGTTCGCAAGGTTGCGGGCGGCGAGGAACGTGCCGCGGTCCTCATGGCCGATCGCCAGCAGACACGTGCGGTTGATACCGATCGCCGAGAGAACAGCTGCCAGTTTCGACGTCTTGGGAGCCTCGCCGTTGCCGAACGAGTCGACAACTTTGATCTCACCATCGATCGCCTTGGCCAGCAGCGCATTGCGGGTCGCCAGGCGACGCATCTTCGTCGGCATCGACTGCCTGAAGCTGCGGGCCTGCTTACCGAACGCCACACCGCCGCCACGCATGACGTTGGTGCGGACGTTGCCACGCCGAGCGCGACCGGTGCCCTTCTGCTTGTAGAGCTTACGTGTCGAACCGACCACCTCGCCTCGGCCACGCGTGGTCGCGCTGCCCTGACGTCGGTTGGCGTGGTACATCACGTACGCCTGCTTGAGCAGGGACGGACGCACTTCGCCGCCGAGCAGTTGCTCGTCAAGGCTGAGCGTCTCGCTCTGCTTACCGTCTGCTGTATATACAGGTATCTCGATCATGGCTTCACCTGAATCGCCGCTTCCAGCTCCGACGCGCTCACTGCTGCGCCGGCCTGGTTGCGACTCGGTCTTCTTGACTGCCTTTGGGCAGTGTTAACCGTAATGTCTCGGCCCGTGGTCGCCCGTTGGCGACTTAGGAGGCCTTGGCGGCTTTCGACGCCTTACGCTTGTACAAGCGACTCGACTCCCGAATCACAAGTAGTCCATTCTTGCCGCCGGGCACGGGGCCCTTGACGAGCAACAAATTCTTATCGTTATCGACAGCGATCACGTCCAGGCTGCGAACGGTGACCCGCTCATCGCCCATGTGACCGGCCATCCGCTTACCCTTTTTGATCTTGCCGGACTTACCAGCGTTGTTCGCGTGGCCGCCGATCGAACCGGGCGACCGATGCTTGCGTTCAACACCGTGGCTGGCGAGCTGACCCTTGAAGTTGTGACGCTTCATGCCGCCCTGAAAGCCCTTGCCCTTGCTCGTGCCGGTCACGTCGACGTAGCCGACCGACGCGAACTGATCTACCGACAGGGCCTGACCCAACTCGAACTGATCAAGGTCGCCTTCATCCACGCGGAATTCGCGGTGGAATCGCTGCGGCGCCACGCCTGCTTTCGCATCGTGAGCGATCAAAGGCATCGTCGAACGACGCGGCTTAATCTCGTCGAACGCCACCTGAATCGCGGCATAGCCGTCCGTCTCAGGCGACTTGATCTGCGTCACGTAGCAAGGCCCGGCTTCGACCACCGTGACAGGCTGATTACGCCCGTCCTCGGTGAAGATCCGAGTCATGCCAACTTTACGACCGAGTATTGCTGCTGCCATCGCTGAAAAATCCTTCAACCGCTGGGGTGTTGCCGACTGCTCGACAACGGCTCTTGCACATGCAGAGGAGCGAAGCCCCTTTGATTGCGGCGTAACCCTTTCGGGTTTGCCTCATTTGCTATTAGTTTTTTGCCTCAAACGCTGGCCCGGCCTTGGCCGAGTCGACGCTGCGGATCTACGCCTTGATCTTGACGAACACGCCGGCGGGCACAACCAGACGGTTGAGTGCTTCGACGGTGCGGGCGTTCGGATCGAAGATGTCGATGATACGCTTGTGCGTGCGGATCTCAAACTGCTCACGACTTTTCTTGTCGATATGCGGAGACCGCAACACGGTGTAACGCTCAATTCGCGTCGGCAGCGGCACGGGGCCGGAGACCTTCACGTTGGTGCGCTTGGCGTGGTCCACGATTTCCCGGGCCGAGGAATCCAAGGCCTGGTGATCGTACGATTCCATACGGATTCTGATCTTGCTGCCGTTCATCGACCCGTTCAATCCAAAAAGCTGTCAAAGAGCAACTTCGTTCACACGCTATCAACCGCAGTTTCGGGAGGTGCTTTGCACCGGCCTTCGCTGGGGAAGATCGTCAAGTATACGGACGCATCTTTCGGTGTCAACGCGCCTTGGCGACAAATTTCGCAACGGCCGCGAATTTACACCGCCCTACCGCTATTCCCCGCTGTTCTGCTGCTCATCACGTTGCCCGGTCTTGCGATACGTCGCCCGCCTTTTCGCATAATCTTCCGGGCTGATCGGCAGGTCAGGGTGCTCCTCCCCCGCCATCACCTGCGCGTGCAGCTTGCGAATGAACGGCACGCACCACTGGCACCCCGTCCCCGCTGAAAGACACTCGCTGATCTGGCTGGCATAAGGCGGCCGCTCGCGGCGGCAGAAGTTCACAATCTTCCGCTTGGACACACCAAAGCACAAACAAACTCGATCGTCATCACGCATAGCCAGTCATTATAGCCCCACGACCACTCACGCCCACAACGTCGCCCCGCCGCCGTCAGAACCGTCGCACGATCGCGAAGAAGAAATTCAAGTCGTCCGCCGGTCGCGTCACCCCGAAGTTCACGCCGCCTTCCAACGCAAGGTCCTCATGCACATCCCAGGTGAGTCCGACGCCGAGGTGACCCGCCCACCCTTCGCCCGATTCCGTGGTCACGACTGATTCGAACTCGCCGAACACCGTCCAGGCATCGATGAATTCATAATTGACCACGAGCACCTGCCCGGCTTCGAAAACGTACGCTGCGTCGTCACTGTTACGCACCGCGGCGAAACTCGGCGTCCACTCCACGGCCACCTGATCGGTCAGCTCCACTGCATAAGGCAGCATCACGCCGCCCTGCACCGCCCGACTATCCAGACCATGCCGATGCGTCGGAAGCGCCACGAACGGCATCACCGCAAATGCACTACTACCGCGATCGTTCCCCCACAGATTATGCTTCACACGCAGTTCAATGTTGCCGAACCCCCGACTGCGATCGCTTTCCCCCGCCGCAAAATCATCCGTCTGCTCCCATACAAATGCATCGAACCCAATCTGCACATCCGTATGAGCCCAAACGCCCAGCTTCAGCAGCACCGGCACCTCAAAACCCTGAACACGCTCCGCAGCACGATCAGGATCATGCCGATCGTACCGGTAGTTCAACGGCTCGATCTCCAGCTGAAACCGACCCGGCTCCACCGTGAAGGGATGAGGCTCCGCACCAATCGGCCTGGCCACCGCCGCATCCGGATCAGCCGACCGGTCGACCGTCTGCGCCTGACCATACGCCTCCGTCGCCATCCCCAACCAGCCCGCCAGCACCCCGACCAACACCATCCCTGCGCTCAGCAATCCCTGTCCATGTCGCATAAAAATCCCTATCTTGAAAAATTCGGAATTCGCCTGCTGCAGTTTTGCATGACGAATTAAAAGATTAGGCATTCCTAAACATTGTGTCAACCCATCACCCGCCCACCCGATTGAGCGAGTCGGTCTTACCTACGAATAAGCGACCCGCCCTTCATCCAGCCACACGGTTGTCTGCCGGCCTGGCCGGTTCATCGGGCGCAGGCCGGTTTTTTGTGGCAGCCTGATTCCCAATACTCCCCCTCCCCGATTGCCCCCTTCCCTCGCTTGCTCCACAATGTCTACTCGGCGGTGCCCCTCAGCATCCGCGCACGCACCGTGGCCGCCAGACTTCAGCAGGCAGTTTCCGCATGAATGATCCGTTCATCCGTACCGTGCTAGGCGACATCGCCCCCGAAGCCTTCGGCGTCTGCGATGCCCACGAACATCTCATCATCGACGACCCCTACGTCCACGAAACCTGGCCCGATCGCAAACTCGACAACGTCATTAAAGCCGTCGGCGAATTGACCACCTTCAAAGAACTCGGCGGCTCCGCACTCGTCGACACCATGCCCATGGCCTGCGGACGCAACATCGAAAAACTCGTCCAGATCGCCCGCGAAACAAACGTCCACGTCGTCGCCGCCACCGGCCTCCACCTCGAAAAATACTATCGCCCCAACCACTGGCTCGACGGATTCGACGCCGGCGACCTCGTCGAATTCTTCGTCGCCGACATCGAACGCGGCATCCCCGCCGACGAATCCCAACCCCCCGCCACACGCACCGATCACCGCGCCGGCATCATCAAAGTCGCAGGCCAACAACACCTCACCCACCGCCAGCGCACCGCCTTTTTCGCCGCCGCCGAAGCACACCGCCGCACCGGATGCCCCATCGTCACCCACACCGACGGCGGTCACAACGCCATCGATCAGGTCGACCTCCTGCTCAACCACGGCGTCCAACCCAACAAAATCACCCTCAGCCACGTCGACCGCATCGCCGCACCCGAACAGCATCGCCAACTGCTCAACTTCGGCGTCAACCTCACCTACGACGCCGCCTTCCGCTGGCCCCCCGAATACGAACCCAACCCAAGCGTCCACCTCATCGCCACGCTCCTCCCCGAGTTCCCCACACAGATCATGGTCGGTATGGACGCCGCCAGCACACGCTACTGGCGCAGCTACGGCGGCTCACCGGGCCTCGAATGGCTCGTCACACGCCTGCGCCGCCTCCTCGAGCAAAGCGAAGTCGACGAAGTCCTCCTCCACCGCCTCTACGTCGACAACCCCGCCAACGCCTTCGCCTTCGGCTAAGGTGCGCGCCACATGGTGCGCAGAAGCCGAAATACGAGCCGCGACCGTAAGGGAGCGGTTGTGCGCCAAGGACTTTGCGCACGCCGTGCATACGAACGGTGGCCTCGGCTACCCGGCGGAGCAACTGTCAAAACTTGTGTTCCAGCGTCATGATCAGGCGGCGGGTTTTT
>JBBDRF010000080.1:0-16120 GCA_040905565.1 Phycisphaeraceae bacterium
GCTTCCGCTCGCCCACGCACAAGGTCCAGGGCACGCACGAAGAGTGCGACTGGAATCAGGCATACAAGCAGGTCAGCGAGAAGCTCCAGCAGATCGTCAAGGACAAGGGCGCCCCCGGAAGTAGCTCGCTGGCCGTGATGGTCAGCCCGATGCTGCCGTGCGAAGAGGCGTATCTGCTGGGCAAGCTGGCGCTGGCGATCGACCCGCAGGCGACGCTGGCCGTGGGCCCCGTGCCGGTCAAGGGTGAGGACAAGCACTTCCCCGGCGGCTACACCGTGCTGGCGGAAAAGGCCCCGAATGCCCGCGGCGTGCGGCGGGCGCTGGGTCAGCTCAGCGATCAGGTGATCGAGTACGACGACCTGCTCAAGCAGCTCAAGGACGGCCAGTTCGCCGCGACGCTGATCACGGGTAACTACCCCAGCAACTGGGCGACGCCGGAGTTCGTCGAGGCGCTGACCAGCGGTGATCGGTACAACGTGCTGATCGACACGCTGCCGAGCGCGTTGGATGAGAAGGTGGACGTGATGCTGCCCGGTGCGACGTGGGCCGAGAAGGCCGGCACGTTTGAGAACCACAAGCATCGGCTGCAAAGCTTCAAGCAGGCGATCCCCGTGATCGAGCTGGCCAAGAACGAGGGCCAGATCGCGCTGGATCTGCTCGCCGCGATCGGTGCGGCCGAGCGGCAGCGGTACGACGTCAAGGAGCTTCGCCGGGAGATGGGCGACGCGTTCGTGACCGATGTGCACCACCCGCCGATCGCGCTGAAGCAGCTGAACGATATGCAGTATGTCGAGCTTTGAATGGGCTCGTGGCGCGTCGGCAAGTCGGGCATCGTTCGACTTGCGAATCAGGCCACGCTCGCCAAGCCGGAAACGGTCGATCGGCGCTCCTCGGCTCCCTGACGTTGCGTAGGCTTGAAGCCACACCTTCCGTGTGACAGCCGGGAAGCGAACGATGCCGGACCAGGGTCTCGACATCATTAACAAGCTGGCGACGCCGATCACCGGGCAACCGGCGGATTACGATGCACTCCTCGAACGCGTCGGCGATGCACCGGTGGTATTGCTTGGCGAGGCAACGCATGGCACGCACGAATTTTACCGGGCACGGGCACGCATCACGCAGCGGCTGATCACGGAGAAGGGCTTCACCGGCGTGGCGGTTGAAGCGGACTGGCCTGACGCCTATCGCGTGAACCGATACGTGCGCGGCCCCGGCTCGGATGCGAACGCGGTCGAGGCGTTGGATGACTTCCGCCGATTCCCCACGTGGATGTGGCGGAACGCGGACGTGCTCGATTTCGTCGGCTGGCTTCGTGAATATAACGATGCCCAGCCCGAACCGAAGCGCGTCGGTTTTTATGGCCTCGACCTGTACAGCCTTTACCACTCGATCGAAGCGGTGGTCCGCTACCTCGAACAGGTCGACCCCGAAGCCGCCGAGCGGGCGCGCAGCCGATACGCCTGCTTCGATCATGGCACGGCCGACCCGCAGCGGTACGGCTATGTCACCAGCCTCGGCATTCGGCCCGATTGCGAAAACGAAGCGCTGCAGCAGTTGCTCGAGCTGCGCCGACGTGCCGCCGACGATCTGCTTCGCGATGGCATGGTGGCCCGGGACGAGCAGTTCTTCGCCGAGCAGAACGCTCGGCTGATCGCGAATGCGGAAGGCTACTACCGCGCCATGTTCGCCGGCCGAGTGAACACTTGGAACCTGCGCGACCAACACATGGACGAAACCCTGGCGGGCCTGGTGGAGCATTTGCGCCGGACGCGCGGGCGAGCCAAGATCGTCGTGTGGGCGCACAACTCGCACGTCGGCGATGCCCGTGCGACCGAAATGGCCGAGCAAGGCGAACTGAACCTCGGACAGCTTGCCCGGCAGCGCTTCGGCGACGAGGCGGTGCTGGTCGGGTTCACCACCTACCACGGCACGGTGTCGGCCGCTTCGGACTGGGACGGACCGGTGGAGCGCACGGCCGTCCGCCCCGCATTGCCAGGCAGTCATGAAGCGCTGTTTCACGAAACGGGGCAGGAGGCGTTCCTGTTGCGCATGGACCATCCAGAGGTGGTCGATCAACTGACGCAACCGCGTTTGCAGCGGATGATCGGCGTGATCTATCGCCCGGAAACCGAGCGTGGAAGTCATTACTTTCACTGCAAGCTGGCGGCGCAGTTTGATGTGCTGCTGCACTTCGACCACACGCGTGCGGTGGAGCCGCTTGAGCGCACCCGCCAATGGGCGCAAGGCGACGGGCCGGAGACCTACCCGAGCGGGCTGTGACCGGCGGGGGCACGGGCCGATTCGCGATGGCCCGTTCGTCAAGCGCTCAAGCCGATTGGCGGGCTCGCTTTTTGGTCTTCTTTGATTTGCTGCTCGTTTTCTTCTTGCCGTTCCGCTGTTGGACGGACTTTTTGAGCGCTTCCATGAGGTCGAACGTGGGCGGGATATCCTCCTCGGTCTCCTCTGCGACTTCCTTGACGCCTCCGCCTTCTGCCTTGGATTCGATCAGCTGCCGAACCTGCTGCTGGTAGTCGTCTTCGTACGCTGTGGGATCGAATTCGCCGCTCATCGATTCGATCAACTGCTCGGCCGCCTCGACTTCCTTCTTCGTCGTCTTGATGCCGCTGGGCAGCTCGTCTGCGATTTCGTCGAAGCCCTGCACCTCGTCAGCGTAGTGCATGGTGTGCATGACCATCGCGTCGTCGGTGACCTGGATGGCGACGAGATATTGCTTCTGGCGCATCACCATCTGGGCAATGGCGAGCGAGCCCGCTTTGGTCATCGCATCGACCAGCAGTTTGTAGGCCTTGCCGCCACCTTCGGCCGGTATGAGGTAGTAGCTGCGGTCGAAATAGATCGGGTCGATGGTTTCAAGCTGAACGAAATCGGAAATATCGATTGTCCGCCCACCTTCGGGCTTGAGTTGATCGAGTTCTTCATCCTTGAGAATGACGTACTGCGACGGCGCGACCTCGTAGCCGCGGGCGGTGTCGTTGAAGTCAAATTCTTCGCCCGTGTCGGGGCAGTAGAGCTTGCGTCGAAGGCGGCATGAGCCGTCCTTGCTGAGCATGTGCAGATGGATGCTGTGATCGCGGACGGCGGTGACCACTTTCACGGGGATATTCACCATGCCGAAGCTGATGGAACCGGACCAGATGGAACGTGGCATTGATTGCTCCTTGTCGAAGCGGGCGGACTAGTCGGCCGTGATCCCCAGCAAGTCGAGCACTTTGCGGCTGACGGTCTGGTTAAGGTCGTAAAAACCAGCCCAGGGATCATCATTCAGCTGCGTTAAACGCTGGGGCACGTTGGCGATGGTGTAGTGACTGGCGGACTCGAGGCCCGCCAGTTCGTCCCAGCGAAGCGGGGTGGCCACCGGGGCGCCCGTGCGCGCACGGGTGGAGTAGGAGGCCACGGCGGTCGCCCCCCGGCTGTTGCGCAGGTAGTCGACGAAGACACGGCCCTGGCGTTTGGCCTTGGTCATCACCGCGACGTATTGTTTCGGATTTCCGGAAGCAATGGCCGAGGCGATGGCGTGGGTCAGTTGTTTGGCACTGTCCCAACTGAGCGTGCGCCGGATCGGTGCGATCACGTGCAGCCCCTTGCCGCCGGTGGTCTGGACGAAGCTTTGCAGGTCGATCTGCTCGAGCGAATCCCGGACGAGCACTGCCGCCTCGATGACCTGTTCCCACGAGACGTCCGGCCCCGGATCGAGGTCGAACACCAGCCGATCAGGCCGATCGAGCCGATCGCTTCGGCTTGACCAGGGGTGAATCTCCAGCACGCCGATCTGCACCAGGGCGATCAGGCCCGGCAGGTCGTTGATGGCCAGGTAAGGCTCAGCCTTTTCGCCCGCTTCGGCCACGTCGATCTGCCGGACGGGCTCGGGCAGCCCCTCGCTGACGTGCTTCTGATAAAAGCATTTGGCGGAGCGACCCCTCGGGCATCGCACGACCGACAGCGGCCGATCAGCGGTGTACCGCAGCAGCGGCTCGGCGACGGCCTGGTAATAGGCGGCGAGGTCGGCCTTGGTCGCTCCCTGTTCAGGGTAGAGCACCCGATCGGCGTTGCTCAGCGACACGCCGGCCACTTCGACCGTGGCTTGGCCGTTGCGTCGCGTTGGTGCCAAGGTGTTCATCGTCACAGGCTCGCCTTTCCTGCCCGCCTCCCTAGTTACGGTGGTTCGAGGGGTTTCGGTTTCGCGGTGCACCTCGGCCGCCGGCTTGTCTTCGCGCAGCCCCTCAAACACCGCATGACGCAGCATGCCGTCGTCGGTCCAGCCTGCAAATGCCACCTCCGCCACAAGTTGCGGCTTGACCCAGTGGGCCTCGCGTTTCTCCCGCGCGGGCGGGTCGCTTACTGGCGGCGTCTTGCGCGCGATCCCGCCGAGTTGGCTGCTGATGGTCTTGAGCGATGGCTCGTTGAACCCCGTGCCCACGCGGCCGCAGTAGCGAAGCGCCCCGTCGGGTTCGTGATAGCCCAGCAGCAGCGAGCCAAACCCGCGGCGCGAGCCCGACGGGTCGGTCCACCCGATGACGACGAACTCCTGTCGCTTGTCGCATTTGGTTTTGGTCCACGTGCGAGATCGGCCGGAGGTGTAGGTTGCGTCGGCGCGTTTGCTGATAACCCCTTCCAGGCCGAAGTCGCAGGCGTGTTGGAAAAACGGTCCGCCGCTGCCCGGCTGATGATCGACGTATCGGACAATCGCGTGTGTGTTGCCGAAGCCGCCTTCGATCAGTTGGCGGAGCAGTTGTTTACGCTCGATCAATCGACAGGTCCGCAGGTCGTGACCGTTGACGTAGAGCAGATCGAACGCGAAAAACGTCAGGGGCGTGCGACGCTGCCGCAGGGCGTTTTGTAACTGTTGAAAGCTGGTCGTGCCGTCCGGCTGAAGGGCGACGATCTCGCCATCCACAATGGCATCGTGTGCGGGCAGATGACGCATCGCTTGAGCGACGGCGGAAAAGCGGTTGGTCCAGTCCTGATCATTGCGCGTCATGACGCGCGAACCCCCATCGGCGAGATAGACGACCGCCCGGTAGCCGTCGAGCTTGATTTCATGCACCCATTGTTCGTTGGACGGCGCTGCGTCGACGAGCGTCGCGAGTTGCGGCGGGATGCGATCAGGCATCTTCGCCAAGACCGCCTTCGGTGGGAGGTCGAGGTCGAGCGGCTCGCTCGCGTCGACGCTTGCCGGCGCAGCGCCATCGGCGATCTGCGCAAGCGATCGGCCGGTCTTCACGCTCAGCATTTCGTCTTCCGTGATGTCCGGCTCATCGTCGCCGCGGGCGTGTTCGTCATCGTCTTTGATCAGCAGCCAGTTCTTTCCGCCGTCGCTGCGTTCGCCTCTCATTTTGACCAGCGCGAACCGACCCTGCAGTTTCTCGCCTTGCAACACGAACTTCATCCGACCGGCTTTGTACATCTTCGTCAGATCATCGCCGCCGACGGGTTCGTACGCGCCGCGATCCCAGACCATCACCGTGCCGCCGCCGTATTCGTGCTGGGGGATCGTGCCTTCGAAGTCGGCGTAGTCGAGCGGGTGATCTTCGACGTGAATCGCCAGTGCTTTGCGGCTGGGATGCATCGGCGGGCCTTTGGGCACGGCCCAACTCAGCAGCACGCCCGCGTGTTCGAGCCGGAGGTCGTAGTGCAATCGCGACGCGTCATGTTTCTGAACGACCCACCGCCGACCGGCGGGGCCCCAAGTGAGGTCGGCCTGCTTCGCGTCGCCCGTTGCCACGCCCGGTTCCGGCGTGATCGATGCATGACGTTTTTTTCTGTAAGTCGACAACTTCGCCATAGAAGATCCTAGCCATCGAAGGAAAACGAGGGGAATGACGGCGGTAGAGGTCGGCAGGAACGCAACTTAAAGATGCGGGCGATTGTGATGTTGAAGTGGCGGCATCGACGTGCCTACGCTTGACGACAGGAGGTGTTGCAATGTCCCGCGCATTTATGATTGATCGGAAGGCTCGCAACGCATCGCAGCCGAAGCCGCGCAAGGTGTTCGTGACCGGCGCGGCGGGCAGGATCGGCGCGTACTTCGCCGAGCACGCGGCGGAGCAACATGAGTTGACATTGCTGGACCTGCCCGATGCGGACATGTCCCACGTGGAGCAGTTCGGCAAGGTGGTGCGCGCGGACCTGGCGGATCTGGACAAGCTCAAGCAGGCGATGGCGGGGGCGGACACCGTGCTGCACCTGGCTGCGGGGCCGAGCCCGTCGGTGACGTGGGACACGGTGATTCAGACCAACATCACGGGGACGTACAACGTGTTCGTTGCCGCCCGGGCCGCGGGCTGTCGGCGGGTGGTGTTCGCATCGTCGATTCATGCCGTGTCGGCCTACCCGGTGGGCGTCCAAATCAAGCCCGACGACCCGGTCAACCCCGGCGACCTGTACGGCGTGTCCAAGTGCTTCGGCGAAGCGATGGGGCGATACATGGCCACGCAACAGGACCTGTCCGTCATCGCGATCCGCATCGGCGCCTTCCAGCCGATCGAAGCCGCCCGCGACCCCGACAAGATCGGCATGATGAATACGTTCGTCTCGTGGCGCGACCTGAATCAACTGATCCACCGCTGCATTGACGACGAGTCGATTCGCTATGCCATCGTCCACGGCCTGTCGAACAACGTGTTCAACCAGATGGACATCTCCGAAACCCGCGACATGCTCGGCTACGAGCCCGAAGACGACTTCAGCGAAGAAAACCCCAGCCTCCGCAAGCTGCACCTGCGCGATCAGGTTCGGTCTCACAGCGAGCGCGGCCACGATCAGGCCCCGGGCATCCGCAAAGAGTTGTAGCGGTCGCGCGGCAGTTGCCGTCACTCGGAGCGCGTGAGTTCCGCCACCAGTTCCAGGACGCCGACGCCGCTGCGCACGTGCTCGAGCCGACGCTGAACCGCGGCATCCTTCAACGGCAGAGGCAACTGCCAGCCTTCCTCCAACACGCCGCGCTCGCGCAGGTCCTGCACCATCGGCAACTGCGCCAGACCGAATCGCCCCAGGTACAACACCTCCAGTTCACCGCCGTGGGTCAGATGCGCCAGCAGATCGCAGAAGCCTTGCAGATAGATGATGTCTTTGGTCAGCCCGCCGCCGCGGTAAACGCGCATCGTGGTGCGGAAGGCGGTGTGACCCTCGACGTCCAGTTCGTTGTGAAGTCGATGAAACGTGCGGGTAAACGCCTCGCCGCGAAGCATCATCGCCACGGCCACGACACGCGTGGCGAACACCCGCCAGCGCTCCGCGTTCATGCCGCCGACCAGGTATTCGATCAACACCGCCAGCCCCTCCTGCAACTGCTCGTGGCCGGCGAATCCGGTGCAGAACTGCCGCAACGGCTGCATACGGCCGTTGAAATAGGTCAGCAGGTGCGTGCTGATTTCATGATGCACCAGCGCCTCGAGCCGGTCAGCCCGGGTCATCAGGTGCTTGTCGATCAGAAGCTTGCCATGCGAGGTGATCAGCGTCGATACATCATCGCGCACTTCCACCGTGCCCTGATAATGGTCAGACGCTTCGCTGTACACCGCGCCGACTTCGCGTGCTCGCTCGGCAAAGGCCTCCGCGGGAATCGCGCCTTCGCCGGGGTGGGGGCGGTCAGGGGGCAGCCGTTGCAGAATCGCCTCCGCCAGTTTAAGGAGCGCCTCGTCCGGCCGACCGTACAACTGCTCGCTCTCCAACACGAACCGCGGCGTATTGCGATACAGCAGCAGATTCAACTGCATGTCCAACTCGGCCTGCTGCGTGCGGAACATCGCCGCCAGCGCGGGATCGCGCACCTGCTCCACCGGCGCGGCGAACAACTGTCGCTTGAGCACCGGCGGATCAGCCGAAAGCGGCCGATACTTCAGTGCCGGCGCGACCTCGAACCGCGACGCCTGAAAGGCCTGCCATGCGGCATGCTCGTTGGTCGGCGTCACGTCCATCAATGCCTCAAAGGCCTCGGCGACGTTCGCCAGTTGCTCATCGCATGCCGCCACGACTGGATCAAGTTTCGCCTTCGCCTGTGTCATCCGTGAACTCCCTGTTGGCGTGTCAAAGTCGACATGCCCTATTTTAACGCTTCGCTCATGGGTTTACGCACCCGCTGCGGCGCGCCTACCCTTATGCTGGGGCCGGGGGATGACTTTGACGCCGTTCTGCCAGGAGCCTGCATGACTGTTGTTCTCGCCATACGTTGCGCCGATGGGTTGGTGCTTGCTGCCGACACGCAGATCACGGACAAAGATCGCGGGATGAGCTATCCCGGGCGCAAGCTGCACCCGCTTGGCAAGTATGGGGCGTGGGGCGGCAGCGGTGCGCGATCCGTATTGCTCGATTACGAGCATCACTTCAATGACGCGTCGGAGGCCATCCTCGCCTCTGATGACGTGGGGCGCGCTCTCCAGCAGCGGGCGCTGCCCATCATGCAGTACCACTACGATCATTTCATTGAAAACGTGCCCGGCGAAGCGTCGGCGGGAACGCCTTCCGCTTATCTGCTCGCCGCCGGTTACACCCACGATCAATCGTGGATTGTGGAGATCAACCCCAACGGCATGGTGAACCATTACGAAGACATCGGCTTCCATGCGATCGGCAGTGGCGCACCAATGGCACAGCAGGCGGGGGCCTTGCTGGCTCACTTTCGAATGGTCGAACGGGCGGTGGACTATGGCGTGGTGGCGGCGGTGCGCGTGCTGAGCGCCCTCAGCCAGACCTCCCCAAGCGTGGGCGGGGCGCTTGACGTTTGTCGCATTACCCCCGAAGGCGCCAAGCACCTCAGCGAAAAAGAGCTTGAGACGGTGCATAAGCAGGCGGCGAAGTGGCGAACAATCGAGCAACAGGCATTGGACAGCCTCTTCTGAGGACTTTCAATGGACGACAGAAGCCCACGGATTGCATCCGTGGGCATCGCTGTTTCACATGCAAGTTGCCCATATTGTTTACCGATCGAACTGTGCATCGAACGCAATGTCGCTGCGCTTGAAGTCCATGTCACGCACGAACGCGCAGGCCTCGGTCGCACCGTGCTCGCGGTCCATCCGGCTGTCTTCCCATTCGACGCTGAGCGGACCCGCATAGCCGACGTCGTTCAATGCGACGATGATCTGCTCGAAGTCGACGTCGCCTCGGCCGGGGGAACGGAAGTCCCAGTACCGGCGCCGATCGGCAAACTCGGTGTGCCCGCCGAACACGCCCACCGTGCCGTCGCCCTTGTTCCACCATGCGTCCTTCACGTGGACGTGGTAGATGCGCTTGGCGAACGCGTAGATGAACTTGACGTAGTCGACGTGCTGATAGCCGAGGTGGCTGGGGTCGTAGTTGAAGCCGAAGCGTTTATGATTTTTGATGGCTTCAAGAGCCCGCTCGGCGCTGGCGATGTCAAAGGCGATCTCCGTCGGATGCACTTCCAGCGCGAAGTTGACGTTGACGTTCTCGAATGCGTCGAGGATGGGCTTCCAGCGATTGGCGAAGTCGTCGTAGCCGCGCTGCAGGTAGTCCTGGCTGGTGGGGGGGAAGGCGTAGAGGGCGTGCCAGATGCTTGAGCCGGTGAAGCCGTTGACCACGGCGGGCTTGACGCCCCAGCTTTTCCTGTCCGGCCTGGCGTCCATGAACGCGCGGGCGGCTTTGGCGGTGTCGATCATGCGTTTGGCGGCCCGTTTGCGGACGCCTTCCGGATCGCCGTCGCCCCAGACGTCGTCGCCGAGGATCGTCTTGTGGCGATCGTCGATGTTGTCGCACACGGCCTGCCCGACGAGATGGTTGGAGATCGCGAAGCACGTCAGGTCGTGGTCGGCGAGCATTTCCCACCGCTGCTTGACGTATTTTTTATCCTTCAGGGCTTGAGGCACGTCGAAGTGGTCGCCCCAGCAGGCGAGTTCCACGCCGTCGTAGCCGAACGCGGCGGCTTTCTGGCAAAGGTCCTCCAGCGGCAGGTCGGCCCACTGGCCGGTGAACAGCGTGACGGGTCGTCCCATGATGCGTTACCTCCCTCGGGTTGTGGAATGACAATTGAGGCGTAGTGTCGGGACTATGGGCGCGTTGAGCAAGTGAGTTGCTAAGGGGCCGAGGGGCCGAGGGGCCAAGGGGCCGAGGGGCCGAGTGAAAAGACAAAGGCGTACGCCCCTCTCCACTCGGCCCCGCGGCCCCTTGGCCCCTCGGCCCCTTTCTACGATTTGGGCTTTGTCGAGGGGGGGCGTATGATGTCGCGCCATGAGCGAAACTTCCCCAATGTGGCGTCACGTGATCGCGGCGCTGGTGACGAATGAGCCGGGCGTGCTGGCGCAGGTGGCGGGCATGTTCGCCGCCCGCGGGTTCAACATCGACTCGCTGGTGGTCGGCCGGACGGACAACCCCGAACTGTCGCGGATGACCATTGTCGTCAACGGCGACGATGCCGTGCTCGAACAGGTCCGCAAGCAGCTGCAGAAGCTCGTGCCCGTGGTGAAAGTCGTCGACTACCAGGAGACGGCGTTCGTAGAGCGCGACCTGATGCTGGTGCAGGTGTCGGTGAACGACCCCCACAAACGACAGGAAATCATCACGCTGGCCGACCTGTTCCGCGCGAAGGTGGTGGACGTGGCGGCCGATCGGCTGATGATCGAGCTGGCCGGCACGGAGGACAAGATCGAGGCGTTCATCGACCTCGTTCAGCCGTACGGCATCGTGGAGTTGGCGCGCACAGGCATCATCGCTATGCCGCGCGGCCGCGCCGCCAGCAGCGACCGCCCCGCGCTCGCCACCGCCGCCCGCCGGGATCGTGGTCAGCAGGGCCCGCCTGGCGATAGCGGCGTGAACGACGCGGACCTGCCGCCAGGCTGATGCCATCGCTGATCGCTGATTTCTGATCGCTGATTTTCGATTGCGCCCAGACAGCCGGCTAAGGTACAAAGCATGAATGCCTCAATCAGCAATCAGCAATCAGCAGCAATCAGCAATGCCCCCCTCACCCTCGCCCATGTCACGCACGAAGCGGTCGAGCAGCTCGGCGGCATCGGCACGGTGCTCGAAGGGCTCATCACCTCTCCGGTGTATCAGCAGGCGGTGAAGCGATCGATCCTCATCGGGCCCACCGCCACGCACATTCAGGCCGACGCCGCCAACCGCCTCGGCGAGCACGGCGAGGTGCTCTACTCCTCCATCGACCAGATCGACAAGGTCGGCCTCGCGGGCAAGTTCCGCCCGGTGGAGTGGGCGTTCAACGTCGCCATCGTTTACGGCAAACGCTACTACGACCCGCCGGGCCAGGACCGCAAGGGCGAGTCCGAAGTGCTGCTGATCGACGTGTTCCGCGCCAACCCCGATCGACTGAACGTGTTCAAACTCCGCCTGTGGGAGCGGTTCGGCATCGACAGCGGCCGATACGAAAAAAGCTGGGACTACGAAGAATACGTGCGCCTCGCCGAGCCGGCGTTTTACGCGTTGCAGGGGTTGCTCGGCGAAGACGACTGGCCGTGCGTGCTGTTCGCGCATGAGTTCATGGGCATGCCCGCCGCGCTGCAAGCCATCCTCGACGGCGGCGAACAGTTCCGCACCGTTTTTCACGCGCATGAGTGCGCCACCGCCCGCCGCCTGGTCGAGGACCACCCCGGCCACGACACGATGTTTTACAACGTGCTGCGCAAAGCACGCGAGCAGGGCCAGTACGTCGACGAAGTGTTCGGCAGCCAGGACGCGTTCCTGCGTCACGCCCTCATCAGCCGGGCGCACCTGTGTGACGGCGTGATTGCCGTGGGCGATTACACGCGCGACGAACTGCACTTTCTCAACGAGCCGTTCGACGAGCACCCGGTGCAGCTGGTCTACAACGGCATCCCCGCGCCGGTGGTGACGCTGGAACAGCGCAAGGCGAGTCGGGCGATGTTGACCGAGTATTCCAAGAAGCTCGTCGGCTATGAGCCGGACGTGCTGATGACCCACGTCACCCGCCCGGTGGTGAGCAAGGGGCTGTGGCGCGACGTGAAGGTCTGCCACGAGTTGGATGCGAAGCTCAAGGCGAAGAAAAAGAAGGGCATTCTCTACATCCTCACCTCCGGCGGCGGTGTGCGGCGCCCGCAGGATGTGGCCCACATGGAGCAGCAGTACGGCTGGCCGCGCCACCACCGCCACGGCTTCCCCGACCTCGTCGGGCCGGAGGTGGACATCCACCACATGATCGAGCCGTTCAACGCGAGTCACGACAACCTGCAGATCGTGCTGGTCAACCAGTTCGGCTGGTCGCGCGACCGCATCGGCCGGCGGCTGCCGAAGGACATGACCATCGCCGACTTCCGCCGGGCGACGGACGTGGAGTTCGGCATGGCGACCTACGAGCCGTTCGGCATCAGCCCGCTCGAGCCGCTGGGCTCGGGGGCGGTGTGCGTGTTCTCGAACGTGTGCGGCTGCCGGGGCTTTGTGGATGCGGTGACGGACGGCGATCGGCCGGAGAATGTCATCGTCGCCGACTTTACCGAGATCGAAAGCGACGGCACGCTGCACCAGATGCTCGCCATCGACCAGACGCAGCGGGACGTGATCGAGGCCCGCGTCGCCCGCGAGGTGGCGGAGGCGTTGATCACCCGCATCCCGTTCACCGACAAGCAGCGGTCGGCCCTGATCAAGTCAGGCCAGGCATTGGTCAAGAAAATGGGTTGGGATCAGGTGGTCGAGCATCGCCTCGTCCCGCTGCTGCACGCCCTGCGCAGCGTCACGCCCGAGAATGGAACCGCGCCGGCCCCGCAAGGCTGAGCGACTTTCGGCTGGTCCGCCGCCATCGCCTGCGCCGGTTCCTTCCGCTATAATGAGCAGTCCCGCGGACCTGAGACCGCGAAAGGTGCCTGATGCTGCGCAAGATGTTACGAGCAAAAATTCACCGAGCCACGATCACCCAGTGCGACCCGGATTATGTGGGATCGATCACCGTCGATGCCGATCTGCTGCGCGCCAGCGGCATTCGCCCGAACGAGGCGGTGCTCGTGCTGGACATCGACAACGCGGTGCGGTTTGAGACGTACATCATCAAGGGTGAGCCCGGCTCGGGCATCATCGGCGTCAACGGCGCCGCCGCGAAGCTCGTCGAGCCGGGCCACAAGGTCATCATCGTCTGCTTCGGCCTGATGCAGGAAGACGCGCTCGATGCGCACCAGGCGAAGGTCATCATCTGCGACGAGCACAACCGCATCGCCGAGACGCTCGACTACGGCAGCACGCTGGACGAAGCGCTCGCGACGACGGGGTGATCGAAGCTCTCGGCCCGCCCCACTTCAATGGGCGGGATTGGAGCAACAGCGCATTTTCCCGCCCACTGAAGTGGGCGGGCCGAAGGGGGAATGGCATGGCGTTCTTCAAACGCATCCGGAAAGGATCGCGTTCACGACGTGAGCATTATCAAAGCAGCCACCGCTTCGAGCACTGGTATGCGGACAATCAGGTCTATTTCATCACTGCCCGCTGCCGCGATCGCGTTCCAGCGTTTGCTTCCGAACAAGCCAAAGTCATCTTCTGGGATCGCTTCCGTTATTACACGCACAAGTACGGGTTCATCCCTTGGGTGACAAGCCTTCTCGACAACCACTACCACACCCTCGGCTACATCTACAACGGCGAGAACCTCCCGCAGTTGATGCGCCATCTCCATGGTTCCGTTGCCAAGCTCGTGAACGACACGTACCCCCTTGGTCCGCCCGCTTCAGTGGGCGGGGAACCTCGCCCGTCCCGCCTCGTTCCCTTCTGGCGCGACACCAAGGGCCGTGAATACTTCGACGGCTGCATTCGCGATGAAAAGCAGTGTTGGCTTGCCTATCGCTACACCTTGACGCAGGCACGCCGACATGGTGTCAGCGATGCCCCTGCAACCTATCCGCACACACAGGCGCCGATCGACGTTGATCACGGCGTTCGTCGTGCGACGGAGGTGGGTGCATTTCTGGAGGCCCTGCCGTACAAGCGGTATAGGTCTTGAGCCCTCGCCCAATGAAGCGGGCGGGCCGATCGGGCTCGTCGTAGAATGTCCGCATGATCCAACCGATTCGGGTCAGCCTGGCGAACAAGTGCCAACTGCTGTTCGGGGCGGCGGTGGTGCTCATCCTCACCGCGGCGCTGGCGGTGGTATGGATGCGCATGCATACACTGGTCGAACTCGGGCCGCAGCAGCGGGCGGCGGACCTGGCGGATGTGTGGATGATGGACCAGATTCGGCTGGAGGATTCGCTCACGCCGGCGGGGCGGTCGCTGGCGCCGGAGGCGGAGCTGTCGCTTTCGCTGGTTGAGCGGAACGAATTTGCCCGCGTGGGCGAGCGCGACCCGTTTTTTCAGCAGGCGATCGAGCGATTCGAGCTTCGGCCAACGACGGAGGAATGGTTCGCCCCGGCGACGGATGCGGCAGGCGGCACGTACTATCGCTATGCCCGGGCGGTGCGCGAGCCCGAACCCGCAGCCGAGGGCGAGAACGCGGGCGACCGGCTGGCGCAGGTGCTCGTGATCCATCTGCGCGACCGCGATGCGCCGGCCCAGCAGATGGTCAACCGCATCTACACCATCGCGGCGGGCACGTTCGCGGGCCTGCTGGCGGTGGGGGTGTTCTGGTTCATCACCACCCGGCTGATCCTCTCGCCCGTCCGCCTGCTGCGCGACGTGACGCGCAAGGTGGCCGACGGCGACCTGAACCTGCGCTCCGACATCAACACCGGCGACGAGTTTGAAGAGCTGTCCGATGCGTTCAACACCATGCTCGAACACCTCAACGAGCAGCAGGAGCAGCTCCGCTCGGTGAACAAAAGCCTGGACCTGAAACTGGGTGAACTGGCGGAGAGCAACGTCGCCCTCTACGAAGCGAACAAGGTCAAGGGCGAGTTTCTGGCGAACGTGTCGCACGAACTGCGCACGCCGCTGAACTCGATGATCGGCTTCGCCGAGGTGCTGCAGGAAACGCTGGCCGACCGCACCGGCCCGATGGACGAAAAGCGCAAGCGGTACGTGCAGCACATCATCACCGCCAGCCGGCGCCTGCTGGAGCTGATCAACGACCTGCTCGACCTGGCCAAGATCGAGGCGGGGCGGGCGGAGTTGAACATCGCCCCCGTCAGCCTCGGGGATACCTGTGAGGGGCTGATCAATCTCATGCGGCCGCAATCGAGCAAGCGGAACGTGCTGCTGCGGCAGAAGATCGAGCCCAACCTGCCACTGGTGCACACCGACGCGGGCAAGCTGCAGCAGATCCTGTTCAACTTCCTGGCCAATGCCGTGAAGTTCACGCCACCCGGTGGCGTGGTGACGCTGTCGGTGAAGCACATTCCACCGCCGCGCGATGGCGCCGCGGCCTATATGCGTCTGAGCGTCAGTGACACGGGGCCCGGCATCGGGCCGGAGGACCAGGAGCGCATCTTCGATAAGTTCACCCAGCTCGATCCGTCGGTGACGCGCGAGGGCGGCGGCACGGGGCTGGGACTGACCATCAGTCGTGAGCTATCCGAACTGCTGCACGGCCGCATCGAAGTCGACAGCGACGTCGGCCAGGGCGCGACGTTCAGCCTCACGATTCCCGTCACATTTGAAAAACGCAACGCGTCGCTGATGCCCGAGATGGCGTAGCCAAGACGCAATGCCGATGATCGTCGGCACCTCATTTAGCCGCGGGCCTTGGCCCGCGCGTTCGGCGATGCCACGCGGGGCCGAGAAGGCGGTGCAAGCACCGCCGCTAAATTGTGGTGCCTCGCACCGTGGCTGGACGCAAAAAGGGCGTCGGTGCTGAACACCGACGCCCTTGGTCTTCAATCAGGTTGTGGGGAACGCAATCAGTCGCCGGTGGGCTTGGCGCCGCCCTGGCCGAAGGTGATCTTGTCCGTGCCCAGTGCGCCGCCGTCGCCGAGGCCGCCGAGGCCGCCACCGCCGCCGGCAGGGGACTTCTTGGCTTCGGATTTGGCGACCGCTTCTTCCTGGTCGGCCGTCCACTGGGCTCGCTTGAGCGAGAGGCCGATCTTGCGATCGTCCACGTCGACGCGGAGGATCTTGACTTCCAGCTCCTGGTCGACCTTCACCACCTCCTGCGGGTTCTCGACCTTGTGGTCGGCCAGTTCGGAGATGTGCAGCAGACCTTCGAGGTCTTCTTCGAGCTCGACGAAGACGCCGAAGTTGGTGATCTTGGTCA
>JBBDRF010000081.1:0-73436 GCA_040905565.1 Phycisphaeraceae bacterium
CTCACGGAGCAGTCGTTCGATGACGTGGATATCGCGCTGTTCTCGGCCGGCGGGTCGATCAGCAAAAAGTTCGGCCCCATTGCTGCGGCGAAAGGCTGCGTGGTGGTCGATAATTCGTCCGCCTTCCGGATGGATCCCACGGTGCCCCTGGTGGTGCCGGAGGTGAACCCCGAAGCGATCGCTAATCACAAGGGCATCATCGCGAACCCGAACTGTTCGACGATCATCATGAACGTGCCGATCTGGCCGTTGCATCAGGCAGCGGGCGTGAAGCGCGTGGCGGTGAGCACCTATCAGGCAGCCTCGGGGGCCGGGGCGGCGGCGATGGCGGAGCTTGAACAGCAGGCCCGCGACTGGGCCTGTGGTGATCCGATCACGCAGGACATCTTCGGCCGCCAGTACATCTGGAACCTCTTCAGCCATAACTCCCCGATCGACGTGGACAACGGCTACAACGAAGAAGAGATGAAGATGGTGAACGAGACGCACAAGATCTTCGGCACCGACGCCATCGGCGTGACGGCGACGTGCGTGCGGGTGCCGGTGCTGCGGGCGCATTGTGAGTCGATCAACCTGACGTTTGAGAAGCCTTTGACCGAGCAGCAGGCGCGCGAGATTCTCAGCAAGGCTCCGGGCGTGACGGTTGTGGACGACCGTGCGGGCAATGTTCATCCCGAGCCGCTTCAGGCGAGCGGGAAGGATGACGTGCTGGTCGGCCGAATTCGGCGTGACCTTTCGCAGCCCGAGGGTTACGGTCTGGAGATGTTCGTCGCGGGCGATCAGATCCGTAAGGGTGCGGCGTTGAATGCCGTACAGATCGCCGAACTGCTGGTGGCCCAGGTGCCGGCTTAACGTCGACTTTTCCCAGAGCCGGGCTATCCCCAGCCCGGTGACCTGTGAGCGAATACAATGGGGCCGACCCTTTTGACGGGGTCGGCCCTGTTTATTTCAGGACCGCGAGCGAGCAAGGAAACTGCATGGCTTTGTGGGGCCTGATCATCCCGCTGCTGATCGCGTTCGTGGTGGCGGTGGTCGTGCAGGTGCGCGGGAATCTGCGCGGGCAGCGGTACTGGGCTTCTTGCCTGCGGGCGGGGCTGATCTTCGGCATGATCCACTTCGTGTACACAGGCGTACTCAGCTTGCGGCTTGATGCGCTCGACGTAGACGTTCGCATCATAGTTGGGGTTCTGATCGTCGCCGTCCTCGGCGGCATGGCTGCGTTTGTGCTGGCGATGCTCGTCGGTCTCCCGCTGGCGATCGACCGCCGCCGGGAAAAGCGGCGCGAGCCCTAGTCCGGGGGAGCCGATATGATGACCCCTTCGAGATCCCCCCGATAATTCCGTTTTCCCGGTGCCCCCAATGACTGAAGCGAACGTCCAACAACCCACCACCACCCCCACTGCCAGCGACGCCGATGTGCAGACTGTCGCGCTGGTCAGCCTTGGCTGTCCGAAGAATCTTGTCGATAGCGAGAAGATGCTCGGGCTGCTGGCTCAGGACGGGCTGATTCCTATCGACGACGAGACCGAAGCCGACGCGATCGTCGTCAACACCTGCGGCTTCCTCGAAGCGAGCAAGGACGAATCGCTTGGCGTGATCCGCGAAGCAGCTGAGCGGAAGAAGGCCGGGCAGAAGCAGCGGCTGATTGTGGCGGGCTGTCTGGTGCAACGCCACCGCGCGAAGATGCTGGAGTGGTGTCCCGAGATCGACGCACTCATCGGCGTGTTCGACCGTGACCGCATCACCGAAGCGGTGCGGGGTATGAAGCGGGAGCAGACGGACCTCGCGACGGATGTGCCGACGTATTCCTCGATCGCGGCGAACGACACCGTGGCCCGCCGGGCGCGCGGCATTGAAGGCAATGGCTATCACGAATCGGACGCGGCCCGGCTTCGGCTGACGCCTCGGCACTACGCGTACCTCCGCATCAGTGAGGGGTGCAACCAGAACTGTGCGTTCTGCACGATCCCGTCGATCCGTGGCAAGATGCGAAGCAAGCCGCTGCCGAGCCTGCTGGCGGAGACGCGGGAGCTGCTGGCGGACGGGGCGTTCGAGCTGAACATGATCGGGCAGGATACGACCAGCTTCGGCGAGGACATCGGCTACGGGGCGGGTCTTTCGGGCATGCTGCGTGAGCTTAACGACGTCGCGGCGGAGAACGGCGGGGCCTGGCTGAGGCTGATGTACGCTTACCCATCGTGCTTCACTGATGAGATGATTGATACGATCGCTGAGCTGCCGCACGTGCTGAAGTACATCGACATGCCGTTGCAGCACATCAATGACCGCGTGCTGGATTCGATGCGAAGGCGGACCAGTCGCAAGCTCATCACGACGCTGCTGGGCAAGCTAAGGGACCGCATCCCGGGCATGGCGATTCGCACGACGTTCATCACCGGCTATCCCGGTGAAACGGAAGCGGAACATCAGGAGCTGGTGGCGTTCGTTCGCGAATTCGGCTTCGACAACATGGGCGTGTTCTGCTATTCCCCCGAGCCCGGTACCGTCGCCGGTCGACTGTTCGGCGAGGGCGATGCGGTGCCCGAAGATGTCGCTGAGGCCCGCAAGGAAGAGCTGATGCTCGCCCAGCAGGAGGTCGTGTTCGCACGCAATGCGCAGCTGGCTGCGGAGGGGGCGACGTTCGATGTGCTGATCGACGACATCACCGAAGTCGAGGGCGAAGCGACGGCGGGCGTGACGGAAGACGAGGGGCGGCTGTATGTCGGCCGCACGTATCAGCAGGCACCGGATATTGACGGCCAGACTTATGTTTACGCCGCGGAGGAGTTGGCGGTGGGCGAGTTGGTGCGGTGCACGATCATCGATTCCGCGGAGTACGACCTGATCGCCCGCCCGACGGCCGAGATGCACCGCAAGGTGCAGCTGCCGATCGTGGAATAGCCGCGGGCTTACAGCCCGCCGGTCCCCGGCGCACCAGCGGGCTGCAAGCCCGCGGCTATTGAGGCGATCAGCGACCGACGTTGAAAACTTCCGCTGGCGCCTGCTTCCCCGTCCACAGTTCAAACTGCGCGGCAGCCTGGCGGTTGAACATTTCGATCCCGCCGACGGTGACGCAGCCGGCTTCCTTCGCCTGCCGTAGCAGCTTGGTTTCGGTGGGGTTGTAGATGGTGTCGAAGACGACGGTCTGTGAAGTCGTCTGCTTGGGCAAAGTTTCCATCGGCGAGGCGTCGACGTCGGGGTGCATGCCGATCGGCGTGCAGTTGATGTAGATTTCGCAGCAGGTGTCGCAGAGCTTGCTCATGGGGGCGGCGACCACTTTGCCGGTCTTCCCGTTGAACGCCTTGGCCAGTTCCTCAGCTCGTGAAGCGGTGCGGTTGTAGACGACGACGGTGGCGCCGTAATGCGCGAAGCCCGCCACGATCGCCCTTGCCACGCCGCCTGCGCCGATGACGGCCACGCGTTTGCCGGCGAGGTCTTCACGCTCGATTTGCATCGCATCACAAACGGCATCAAGGGCGGCGCCGTAGTCGGTATTCGTCGCGAAAAGCGAGCCGTTCGGCCGGCGGGCGAGGGTGTTGGCGGCACCGATGCGGTCGGCCAGTTCGTCGATCTCCCCGCCCTGTTCGCGGACGAATTGCAGGAGGTGCGCTTTGTGGGGGATGGTGACCGAAGCGCCCTGGAAATCGAGGTTTTCATCGGCGACCCATTCGCCGACCGTCGCTTTGAAGTGCTCCCACTCGGGGGGAATTGGCAGGGGCAGATAGACGCCGTTGTGTCCGACGGCGTCGAAGCCGGCGTTGTGGATCTGCGGGCTTTTGGAGTGGGCGACCGGCCAGCCGATTACGCCGAACACCTGCGTGTCGCGGTCGATCGCATCCCAGCGGTAAAGCTGTTTCATCGTCGCCACGCCGACTTGCCCGGGCGCGGTGCCGGTGTCGTCATCGAGGCCGGCGAAGGTCAGCAGGGCGCCGAACTTTTTGGCAAGCACGCGCGAGGCGAGCCCGAACTCGCCCATGCACAGCGCGATGGTCGGCTTGTAGGAAGCGCGGAGCACCTCGAAGGCTTCGAGGTTGTTTCGCAGCGACCGCGCCTGCCAGACGATTTTCATCACCCGACATTCGGGCGCTTCGAGCATCGCTTCGACGCGCTGGAGCAGGTCGGCGGGGCGCTGCTCAAAATCATGCGAGGAAAGGATCAACCCCACGCGCGCGGGATGCTCCTGGGCGGGATGGTCGACGATGCGGGCGATGAGGTCGCGCATTTCCGGCGACCTCTGGTAGGCCAGCAGTTCGACATCAATGTAGACCGGCGGCCGGGTGACACCGTCGCCTTCGCCGCGCTCGCCGAGGAGCACATGCTGAAGGAACGCAGCACGGGTGGCCTCGTCGCCTTCGTAGTGGCCGCCTTCCCAGGTGGGTCGGCAGGTGAGGATGCAAGGCAACGGGCACTGATCGAGCAGTTCGATCAGTTCGTCCGGGGCATGCGTAAATTGTTCGACGCGCAGCTCGACAAGATCGGCTCCGCGTTCGGCGGCCAGGGCCGTTTGCGCCAGCGTCTCCGCCAGCGACCGCACCATCATGGAAACAGCAAGCTTCGTCATGGCCAAAGTATAACACTGGAGGCCTCGCTGTTAGCGGTGGATCGCAGATCCGCGTTCGGCGTTGCGTGGTCGGTGGCACCAGGGCGCGTGGCGATCTTCGATCGCCCGCTAACGAACCCATCAACGCCGCCCGAATCCCCATGCGGGCAAACGTGGGGGCGCTTGAGTCGTGGTGCGTGGGCCGGTATTCTGAGCGGCTCGCACTTCGTTTACGATCAGCCGCAGAAGAAAGCCCCCGCCATGAGCATCCTCGTCGATAGTGAAACACGCGTCATCTGCCAGGGCATCACCGGTTCCGCCGGCGCCTTCCACACCAAGGGTTGCCTGGAATACGGCACGAAGATGGTCGGCGGTGTCACGCCTGGCAAGGGCGGGCAGAAGGACGACAACGGCCTGCCGATTTTCAACACCGTTGAAGATGCGGTGCGCGAGACGGGTGCGTCGGCGACGATGATCTTCGTGCCCCCGCCGTTCGCAGGCGACGCTGTGCTCGAAGCGGCCGAGGCGGGCATCCGTGTGATCGTGGCCATCACCGAAGGCATCCCGGTGCAGGACATGGTGCGTGTGCGTGAAGCTTTGAAGAGCTACCCCGAGGCGTACCTGATCGGCCCGAACTGTCCGGGGATTATCACGCCGGGCGACAAGGACAACGGTGCCGCCGGCTGCAAGATCGGCATCATGCCCGGCTACATTCACCTGCCCAAGGACAAAGCGCCCTCGGGCAAGGGCGTGGGCATCATCTCCCGCTCGGGGACGCTGACTTATGAAGCGGTCTGGCAGACGGCGAACCAGGGCATCGGCCACACGACGTGCATCGGCATCGGCGGGGATCCGGTCAAGGGGCTGAACTTTATTGATCTGCTCGATGCGTTCAACGCGGATCCGGACACCGACGGCATCTACATGATCGGCGAGATCGGCGGCACGGACGAAGAGGCCGCCGCCGCTCACATCAAGGCGAACATCACCAAGCCCGTCGC
Organism: Phycisphaeraceae bacterium; assembly: GCA_040905565.1. Classification (GTDB taxonomy): domain Bacteria; phylum Planctomycetota; class Phycisphaerae; order Phycisphaerales; family Zrk34; genus JBBDRF01. The sequence continues at coordinate 5,542 of JBBDRF010000081.1, forward strand.
GGCCTTCATCGCCGGCCGAACCGCGCCTCCGGGCAAGCGGATGGGCCATGCCGGGGCGATCATCTCAGGCGGGCAGGGCACGGCAGAGTCGAAGATTTCGGCACTGCGCGACGCAGGCATCGCCGTGGCGGACTCTCCCGCGGACATGGGCAAAGCGATGGCCGAGGCGCTCGGGCTCTGAAGCTGGATGGCGCGAGCGGGAAGCGCAAGCCGACCGTCCGGCGCAACTCAGGCAACGAGCCGCGCCCGTCAGGAAGCGGTTGTGCGGCGGGCAAATGCATCATGGCGATATCGTTTCTTGATGCGTGAAGACTGAGCTTGCACGGCCCGCAGAGGCTGTACGCACATCCGCTCACGGTCGCGGCTCGTATTGAACATTTACCGCGTGGCGAGGAAGTCGCGGAGGATGGCGGCGGCGGCGAGGGCGTCACGGCGTTGCTTCTTCTGCTTGCGGGTGTAGCCGGATTGCCGCATGGCTTCGTCGGCAGCGAATGAGGTCAACCGTTCATCAACGCGGTGGACCACCAGGCCTGTTTCCGCTTCGATGCGGTCGCCCATGGCGAGGGCGCGTTGGGCGGCGGGGCCGGCATTTCCGTCCATGTCGTAGGGGACACCAAGCACGAGTTCGTCAGGGCCGTGCTCCTCGATGGCGCGTCGCAAGCCGCGCATCAAGGTCGCTTCATCGTGTGAGGGGATCATGCCGATGGGCCCGGCCTGCCCGGTGAGATCATCGCCGACGGCGAGGCCGGTGCGTTTGCCGCCGGGATCGATCGCCAGGTAACGGCGATGCGGATACACGCCCGGCGGAGTCGGCGGGGGCGGCGGAGATGGTGGCGGCGGAGCGGGCATGGGCTGTCGCTGGTGCTACGGGTGAATGATGATCTTGCACATCGTAGCTTCGCCGTCGCAGCACGCCAGAGGGGGGGCTTGTGGGCGTGTGTCACGAATTGGCGGCGGCGCGGGCTCTGATGAACAACAGATAAAAGCACCAGAGGGTGAGCGTGGCGAGGACCAGGCAGGTGGCGAAGGTGGCGATGGTCAGGCCCCAGACGGAGTAGGCGAGCAGGCCCAGCGAGATGAAGAACGTCTTGACGCCGATGAAGCCGCACAGGTCGCGGGTCTGCGGGGCGAGGTAAAGCATGGGGCGGTTGATCGCGGCGAGCACTTTGAGCATCAGCGCCAGAGGATTCAATCGGGCGGCGAGCGAGGAAGCGGCGGGCGCGTCGGCCTCGGTATCGACGGATTTACCGGCAGATCGGGCGGCGGCGGGCTTGGGATCGTCCTCCGCACTCGGTTCGTCATCACGCTGCTGGGCTTCGTCGGCATCGAGTTCGTCGGCGACGGCCGAGGCGGAACCCTCCGGGCGAGCTGCGGGATGGCTGGCGTCGGGGTCTTCAAAATCGAGGTCGCCGGGGTCGAAAATGTCGGGGTCGCTTGACGCGGGGAAGCTGACATTTTCAGGCGGCTCGGGCGAAGCAGGCTTCTCGGCGGCCGCATGGGGCTCGGGATCGGCGGCGGCGGCCGTCGCGGCGAGTTCCTCGTCAACCATCTCGTCGATCGCCTGGTCGACCGACTGCATGTCACCAAGAATTTCGTCGTCAGGATCCGCCAGCGCGTCGTCCAGTGCCGACGGTTCCTCCTCAGTCGGCTCGTCGTCAGAAGGATCGACTGCCTCGGTCGCGGTCGGCGATGTGGCGGCTAGGGGAAGCTCGGCGGCACCGGCGGCGGTTTCGGGATCGGCGGGAGGCAGCGGCGGTGGGTCCGAAACGCCGGCGAGGGGCTCCTCGGGCTCTGTTGCGGAGGCGGCAGGCGCGGCTGGGCTTTCGAGATCATCTGACGCGGCGTCGTCTGCGGGGGAGCTGGCGATGACGTCGTCGACGGTGTCGAAATCCCCTTCAACCGCTTCCTCGCCTCCGACCGCGTCGCCATCTGAGATAGCGGCTTCCGGATCTGCCAAGCCGGCGGGATCGGCCGAGGGCGGCGGCGCAGGCTGGGACGGTGCGGACGCTTGTGCTGACTCGGGGGGAGCGAAGGGTTCGGGAGCTTCGGGAGGGGCAGGCGGCGCTTCGTAAGCGACCGACTCGCCCTCGGCGATCATGTCGTCGATGGCTTCGCTTAGATCGGTATCGTCGTCGACGCCGGCCTCGAATTCTTGATCGATTTCGTCGGCTTCGGGTGGGTCGAATCGCTCAGATTCCTGCTGCGTTCCTTCAGGATCGGCTTCGGGGACGGCTGGGGGTGGGGAAGCGGCGGCAGGAGCCGGGGCGAAGTAGGGTTCGGGGTCAGGTGCTTCGAAGTCCGCGGGGCTGGGCGCACCGGCATCGTCCGCGTCGGCTTCGTCGTCGAGCAGCGCGTCCAGTTGTGATTCGATGTCCGGCAGGTCCTCAGCAGGCATGAGCAGCCCAACGTGTGGGGTTTTTCTCTATCATACGACGACCGCGCCGAGACGGAACACCCCTGTTCCGCAGTCGGTAGTATCGGCCTTCACGGAAGCGCAGTTAATCTGCGTCACGAAAACAGTAAATTTTTTCTCGACCACCAGCACAAATTCACGAGGCGTCCATGCGGCGACTGTTCAGCGACAACCTCTCCACCGACCCCCTCCCGCTCGACGCCGACCAGGCTCGACACGCACGCAAGGCCCTCCGCCTGAAGCCCGGCGATGCCGTCGAACTCTTCGACGGCCAGGGCAACCTCGCCGAGGGCACGCTGCGACTGGAAGGCCGCGACGCCTCCGTCGCCGTCACCAGGAGATGGCATGAGCCCCGCCCGAAGCCTGCGGTCACCGTGGCCGTGGCGATGCCCAAAGGCGGCCGGGCGGACATGCTCATCGAAAAAGCCAGCGAACTGGGCGCCGACCGCATCATCCCGTTGCGCACGCAGCGTAGCATTGTCGAAGTCGGCGACGCCAAGCACGATCGCCTTCAGCGGATGGCCATCGCCAGCGCCAAGCAGAGCGGTCGGCCTCACCTGATGGAGGTCGAGGAGCCGCGGGAACTGGACGATCTGCTGGCCGAGGCGGCGCGCGAGGCATTCGATCCCAATCAACTGTTGAAGCTGATTGCGGACCCCGAGGGCGTCGGCACGGTGGGGGCGATGCAACTGCTGGGCGCACTGGGCAGCACCAAGCGCGTGCTCGTGCTGGTGGGCCCCGAAGGCGGCTGGGCGGAGCAGGAACGCCAGCAGGCGTGCGATGCGGGCTTCGTGCCTTGGCGAATGGGCCCTTATGTATTGCGCGTTGAAACGGCGGTCATGGCGGCAGTGGCGCTCTGCCGTCAAATTTTGTAAACGATGCGTTAGCGGGTGATCGCAGATCGCCGTTGAATTGAAACGAGCGCGGATCTGCGATCCGCCGCTCACGAAACGGTCGGCGTTGACGAATCGTCGCGAGGTGGGGACGATGCTCAGGCTATGAAGGTTTACCTTGACGGTCAGTTTATCGATGCCGAAGACGCGAAGCTGAGCATCTTCGATGCGGCGGTGCAGCACGGCGTCGGGCTATTTGAGACGATGCACGCCTACCACGGCCGTGTGTTTCAGCTCGATGCGCACATCGCCCGGCTGGTGCACAGTGCAGGCGAACTCGGGCTGACGCATCGCCTCAAAGAAAAGCCCCTGCGCGAAGCCGTCGAGATGACGCTGACGAAGAACAAGCTCACCGAGGGTCGGCAGCGTCTAAGGCTGACCGTCACAGGTGGCGACCTCGCCATGCTCTCCGCCGCCCGCGCGGGCAAGGGGGCTGAGGCTCAGCAGCCGACCATCTGCATCACGCCGAGCGAAGCGACCGTCTACCCCGAAGGCTTCTTCACTGAGGGCGTCACCGTCGTCATCGCCGACCCCAAGGCCAACCCGTTCGACCCGACGGCGGGGCATAAAACGATCAATTATTGGGTTCGGCTGCGATCGCTGATGCAGGCGGCGCAGGCGGGCGCCGCCGAGGCGTTGTGGTTTTCCGTGACCAATCACCTCGCCGGCGGGGCCGTTTCCAACGCGCTGCTGGTGAAGGATGAACAGCTATATACGCCGATCGCACGGGGAGAAGAGGTTTCCGGTTCGCTGCCGTCGGCGGTGCTGCCGGGGGTGACGCGGGCGGCGGTGCTGGAGCTGGCCGAGGAGCTGGACTTGCCGGTGCACCGGAAAATGTTGACCATCAATGATGTTCTCGAAGCCGATGAATTGATGCTCACGAACACAAGTTGGGGTATCCTGCCCGTGGTGCGGGTGGAGAAGGAGACGATCGGCGACGGTCGTCTCGGAAAAACGACGCAGCAGTTGTACGAAGCGCTGCTCAAGAAGATCGGTCGTGAGTGTGCGGCCGACGACGCCGAGCCGGCGTAATTGAGCTTTGGTGATATTCCTTATTCAGGAGCCAGGATGATGGGCAAGACGATTTTCTCGGGTGTGTTGGCGTTGACGCTGGTGGCGACTTTCGCGGCAGGTTGTGCTCAGCAGCAGCAGCGTCCGACGGTCCTGATGCAGAGCGATACGCTGGTCGAGCAGTTGGCGATCGTGCTGGGCGAGTCGATGGCCGCACGCCAGGAATCAGGTGCCACGCTCCCCGCGGATTACGATTCGTCGGAGTTCGCCGAGTCGGTCATCGATTCGATGCTCATGCAGCATCCTGAAGCGTTCACCGTCACGCTTGACGAGGAGCGTCGGCTCCGCGAGGGCGAGCTGGACGATGAGGCCAATGCCGAAGCGGCCGCTGCGATGGTTGCGCAGCTGCGTGATTCGAACGCGTCGTTCAACACGATCACCGAGTATCTCGTGGAGCGTCTTGAAGCCGGCGAGCTCAGCGGGCTTCAGCTTGAGCTGACCAACCGCCTGCTCGCGGCGCACCTCAGCACGCAGCTGGTGGCGGAAGAGCCTGCGTAAGACCCGCCGAACCGCTTCGGCTGCGTCTCGCTTGTGGTGCTTAAGGTAGATGAGGTACGTGCGCGCGTACCGGTTCGTGATGAATTTGTTTTTGGAGGACGCGATGATGCGTCTGGCATGCCGTGGCATCTTTTTCGTGGTGGCGCTCGCTCTGTTGACGGCACCGGCTCATGCGGATGAAGCTGCTGAGCGATTCGCGGAAGTTTACGGTCAGCTTCGGGCGATGACGGCGGAGGCTCAGGAGATCCGCACCGCCTACGCCGAGGCTGAGGGCGAGGAGCAAGCCGAGCTTGCTGAGCGTTTCAACGCGCTGGTCATGGAGCTGCGGGCGATGACGCCTCAACTCGCCGACGCGACGATCGACGCTTACGCCGCCGCCCCGAACGCCGACGAAGACGTCGCCGCCACGCTCGCCGAGGTAGCGGGAAGCGCCATCGCTCGCGATCGATTCGATGAGGCTTACCGGGCCACACGTTTGATGATCGAGCATGAACACGCCAGCGACGAGCGTCACGCTTTGGCAGGGATCGCGGCGTTCGCTGTGGGTGAGTTTGATGAGGCTGCGGCGCACTTCGAAGCCGCTGAGCAGGCCGGTGCCATGACCCAGCGTGCCGCCCGTTTCGCCGGTTCCGTCGCCGACTATCAGGAGTATGGCGAGCAGGAGCAGGCGATCCGTGCGGAGGAAGCCGAGGCTGACGATCTTCCCCGCGTGCGGCTTGAGACGACGGCCGGCGACATGGTCATCGAACTGTTTGAGGACCACGCCCCGAACACCGTCGCGAACTTCATCAATCTGGTGGAAGACGGCTTCTACGACGGGCTCAGTTTTCACCGCGTGCTGCCGAACTTCATGGCCCAGGGCGGCTGCCCCGAGGGCACCGGCACCGGCGGGCCGGGTTACGCTGTGCCTTGCGAGCTTGATGGTGAGTACCGCCGGCACTTCCGGGGAACGCTTTCGATGGCGCACGCCGGGACCGACACAGGCGGCAGTCAGTTCTTCCTGACGTTTCTGCCCACGCCTCACCTCAACGGCCGACACACGGCCTTCGGGCGCGTGGTCGAGGGGATGGATGTGCTGGCGCAGCTGGAGCGCGTGGATCCGCAGCGGCCCCAGCCGGGCGTCGAGCCGAGCACCATCACGAAGGCCACGGTCATCCGCAAGCGCGACCACGATTACGATCTGAAGACCCTGCCGGCCACCCGGTAACGCGGCTTCGACCAAACCGTTCGCGCACGCCCTCTCGATCATGTGATCAGGGGCACGCATGTTGCGTTGTACAAGATGGCGGGGCGACGGGTCGCTTGACGAAGGAAAACGATGGCTGCGCTGAAGAAGCGGGTTTACGCGGTGCTCGAGGGGCGGGACTGGGCGGACGGGACGACGCGGATCGTCAATGGACTGCTCATCGGTCTGATCGTGGCGAACGTGATCTCGCTGATGCTCGAAAGCATGGCCGGCGTCCGGGCGCAGTTCGGCGAGACGATAAGGGTGTTCGACGCCGTTTCGGTCGTTATCTTTACGGTGGAATGGCTGCTGCGGGTATGGTCAAGCACGGCGTCGCCGCGGTACGTGGGGGCGGCGGGACGAGTGCGGTTTGCAATGACCCCCATGGCGCTGATCGATCTGCTGGCGATCCTGCCGTTCTGGTTGCCGATGGTCGGCCTGGACCTGCGTGTGTTGCGAATTCTGAGGCTGTTCCGACTTTTCCGTATCCTCAAGCTCGCCCGTTATTCACAAGCGCTGCAGACGTTCGGCCGGGTGGTGACGCGGAAGCGGGAGGAGTTGATCACGCTGCTGATGGTGCTCGGCGTGCTGCTGCTGATCGCGTCATCGCTGATGTATTACGTCGAGCACGAGGCGCAGCCCGAAGCTTTTTCAAGCATCCCCGCGACGATGTGGTGGGGCATCGCGACGCTGACCACGGTGGGCTACGGCGATGTTTACCCGATAACGACGGGGGGCAAGCTGCTCGGGTCGGTCATCGCCGTTCTCGGCATCGGCATGTTCGCGTTGCCGACGGGTATTTTAGGGGCCGCGTTCGTGGATGAGCTGGCGCAACGCCGCTTGAGGGAGGGTGGGCAAGATTCGGCGGGTTCGGAAGACGACACGCCCGATCACTGTCCGCACTGCGGCAAATCACTCAAGGTTGAACGCGAAGCTGTGGGATCGGAATGATGCCGCGGCGGCGATCAGCTTTCGATCGCGTCCATCAGGTAGATCGCGATGGGGGTGTAGATGGCGACGGGGAGCCAGGCGATGACGGCGGGGGCGATGTTGCCCGGTGCGGCAATCTGCATCATCAGGAAGCCGCCACCCCACGCGCCAATGCACAGCGGGGCGACCTTCACCACTTGCATCAGCATGTTCTGAGGCGAGCGCAGCAGGAAGAACGGCAGCGCCATGCCCAGGATCAGCATGTTGACGACGACCATGCTGAAGCGGCTGTGCTTGATGCGCCGCAACTCGCCGGGGTCCAGCAGGGCTGAGCGTTCGATGAGTTGATCGAGTTGCTTGGTCGAGAGGAATTGCCGAAACCGGGCGCGTTCACGCTGAACGATGCTGACGGGGTCGAGATCGCTGGCGATGAAGTCGATCGGGTCGGCCCGGCGGGTGGTGAGGTCGGGCTCGGCGGGGTTGGACGTTTCGCGCTGAACGCTGATGCCGTTGCTAAGCGACCAGCCCTTGCGGTCATCGTCCCAGACGGCCCGGTCGGCGGTGATGCGCAATGAGGCCCAGCCGAAGCGGCCGTCGCCGAGGGATTCGCGGACGAGGATGGTGACATCACGCAGCGCATTATTGGCGACTTCGAACGCGGCCGCGGTGTAGAGCGCGCCGCTGGAGTCGGGCATGAAGCGGACCTGAAGCTCGCGGGCGTGTTCCTGGGCGATGTCGCCGTGTCGGCGTTGCAGTTGCTGGGCCATGGAGGGGAGCATCAGTTCCTGGTTGAGCACCATCAGCACATTGGCGGCGAAGCCGAGCGCGAGGATCGGCATGGCGATGCGCTGCATGCTGATGCCGCCGGCGAGGATGGCCGTCAGCTCGCGCGTCCGAAGCAACTGCGTGAGGGTGAACGCGGCGGCGCCCACCGGCAGCAGGCCGACCATGTAGTTGTAGTAGAGGAAGATCTGCGGGCCGTAGAAATCCGCAGCCAACGAGATGATGTGCCAGGCGCGGGCGAGCGGGTTACCGCCTTCCTGAGCGGCGGCGTTGACGAACTTATCGAAGTTCACGATCAGGTTGATCAGCAGAATCAGCCCGGTGATCACCACGAAGAGGATCACGAAGTTCAGCAGATACAGCCGCATGATGTAACGGTCGAGAATTTTCATCAGCGTCGAGGGGGTCCAGCCGGGTGTCGCGTCGGTGAGCATAAGCGGGGGCCGACGCGGGGGGTCAAAGGTTCAATTGCGCGACAGTCTCCAGTAGACTCCGACCACGGTGGCGGCCAGTATCGCGTTGCCGGCCCAGGTCATCATGATGCCCCACTGGATGGGGAACCGCAGCGACTGGATCATGTTCTGACCCGTCGTGATCCCCAGAAACACCAGCACAGCAGGCACGAAACACCAGAAGAAGATCGTCAACGGCACCTGGTTCCGCAGCAGCATCGCCATTACGGCACCAAGCATCAGCACCAGCGCACAGTTGACGGCGATCGCGCCGCGTTCGTGCATGCGGCTGGTGATATCACGCAGCAGATCGAGCACCTGCTCGGAGAGTGCGGCCCGGGCTGCGACCACATCGCTCGCGGCGTGGCCCTCGGAAAGCGTCATCAGTTCAGCGACGTCGGCGGTGCGCAGGTCAGCCATCACCGTGGCGTCGAATCGCAGCAGCGGAAGTGTGACCTCACGCAGCGTGCTGGAGCCGGGCAGCGTGCGATCGCGCACCGTGACACGCTCGAGGACGAGGTTGATGCGCAGCTCCTCGGCGAGTTCGTCGTCGCTGACCTCCAGGCGACCGCTGCGCGCGTCCAGCTGCTGTGAGATGAGCCCGCCGCTGCGGGTACGGACGTTGAACGTTTCGCCGCTGCGTGGTTCGAGGTTCAGGTCGCTGCCCTGGATTTGTCCGACGACGTTGCGGAGTTGGTGTCGCTCGCCGCGGCCGGTGTCCAGCTCCAGTTCATCGTGTTCGATTAGTTCCTGCTGAAGCTGTTCGAGCAGATGGTGAACGGCAAGGGCCTCGACAAGGTCACTTTTCTTGCCGCGGACGCTGCTGCTGAGCTCGGGCTGCTGAACGAGGTTGCGAAGCTGCGGCAGCGACATGAACTTCGGCTCCTGCGAGAACGGCAGGGGAATTTCCTGCGCCCGCACAGAGGCCCGCTCATTGAAGACCAGTCGCCCCGTTTCGGGATCGTTATAAGTGACGTTGATCAGGCGAAGTGTGGCGTAGACCCGGTCGCGTTCGTCTTCACGATAGAGGTTCACCTCGGCTCGCTCAGCGGCACCGTCGCCGCCGGCCATACCTCCGTCGCGGCTCATGCGGCCGACGGCCACACCGTCGAGCACCAGCCTGTTATACGGCCGCAAGCTGCCTTCAGGGATGTCCTCATTGATGGGGACATTGGAATGGGCGACGTCGGCGTAAAGTAGTAATCGGCCGAGGCGGACGACCTCCCGCCTTTGAATCTGCCTCACCACCATCTCCGCCACGTCCTGCTCCACCTCCTGCGAGACGACCCGCCAGAAGTGCGGCACGACCCAGTTGCTCAGCCAGAACAGGCTTCCCGTGAGCAGCAGGCCGACGATCAGGACCGGTGCCAAAAGACTCCGATAACTGACGCCCGTGGCGGCACATGCGGTGATTTCATTATCAGCAGCCATGCGGAAAAACAGCAGCGTACTGGCGAAAGCGGCCGCGAACGGCAGGGCGAACAGCAACATGCCCGGGATCGTGTAAACGATGACGCGCAGCATCTGCGCCGGGCCCAGCAGACCTTCGCTGATGGGACCGATACTGAACCCGAACGCCATCACGACGACCAGGACGGCCGAACTGGCGGCCAGGAGTTTCAGCAGTTCTCTCAAAATGTAGCGGTGCAGCGTCAGCAGCATAGACGCGTATGGTATGCGGCAAGGATGCGAAGTGGAAACGCCCCCCCACCCCCCCCCACTTTGCCCGGCGCATTTTCCTGCGAAAATTTGTCCCGCTAAGACAATAGCCGCGACGCCATGCCTCGCTGGACGCCCTCCCGGGCATTTTCTGGCGATTTGTCCGCCCCCGGCCTATCATGCGGCTGAACGAATCGACCGATCAAACGTATAGATGTAGATATGGATCAGCACCGCCGTTCAATCAGCTCGCGACACTGTTTCGTGGTTCCGGCCGTTCTTGCCGGGCTCGCGGTGGCTGTGCCTCTGGCTGCGGCGGCGGGTCCGTCGCTGGGCTATCACCGCTCAGCGGCGACGGTGGTCTCGTCCGATCGGGCGGAGCAGTTGATCCAGTTCGTCAGTGAAGCGGCCCGGCAGTTGTGCGGGTCGCAGGAGGCGATGGCGCCGAATCGGCCTCACATGGCGGCGTCGCTGCCGGCGGCGCCGATGGCGACCTGCCCCGATGCCCCGGCCACGCCTCGGCCGCCGACGCATGTCGCGCTGCCTCAGTTCATCGCCTTGCCCCCGCCGATCGTTTGACCCTCTGCCCCGCCCGTCCTCTGCGTTCTTGAGGATGAGCGGCCCCTGCCCATCACCTAATTGCCTGTGACGCACCTGAGATTCGGGTGCTCCATGCCCGGTCGTCGGCTTAGCAGCTGCCTCATGCAGCCGAGTCGAAGGCCGATCCTTTCAAGTTTCACGCTAGAAGCAGAGACGTCATCCCATGGCCATTCTCGATTCCGTCAGCAAACCGTTCGTCAAGATCTTCGGCTCCCGCAACGACCGCGTCGTCAAAAGCTACCGACGCCAGGCGGAGCAGGTGACCGAGCTTGAACCGCAGATCATCAAACTCACCGACGCCGAGCTGCGCGACCGCGCGGCGGCGCTGCGTCAGCAGGTGAGCGACGGCACGCCGGCCTCGCAGTTGAAGTACGAAGCGCTGGCGATCATGCGCGAATCGCTGGACCGCAACATCGGCATCCGGTCGATTTTCAGCCCCGAGCATCGCGAGAAGTTCGATCCGTCGAAGCTGCCCGCCGAGGCTCGCCATCATTACGACCAGATCATGGCGGAGGTCGACGCGCTGGAGCCGGTGAACGTGCTCGGTTCCGACGAGCCGGTGCCGGGCTACATGCAGGTCGACATTCCCAACGCCATCTACGACGCCGTGCGTGAGATTTATCCCGAGTCGCGGCCGCCGTTCCGCTGTCGGCCGTTTGATGTGCAGCTCATCGGCGGGATGGTGCTCTTTGAAGGCAAGATCGCGGAGATGAAGACCGGTGAGGGCAAGACGATTGTCGCCCCCCTCGCCTGTTTCCTGGCCTCGATCGAAGGCCTGCAGTGCCACGTGGTGACGGTGAACGACTACCTCGTCCAGCGTGACCGGGACTGGGTGTTCCCCGCGTTCCATCGGCTCGGGTTCACGATCGGCGCGATTCATCCCTACCACATGCAGCCGGCCGACGCGAAGCAGCGCGCTTACATGTGCGACGTGGTCTATGGCACGAACGCCGAGTTCGGCTTTGACTACCTGCGCGACAACATGAAGCTGCGGGCCGACGAGCAGGTGCAAAAGAAACGCGACTTCTGCATCGTTGACGAGATCGACTCGATCCTCATCGACGAAGCCCGCACGCCCCTCATCATCTCCGGCCCCGCCCACAGCGATGCCCCGCAGTACATCAAAGCCAACCAGGTCGCGGAAGAACTCAAACGCCTTCAGAAACAGGCGAACGCCGACACGAAGCAACGGCTGGCGCAGGCCGATTTCATCGACCAGTGTGCCGCGGCGAACAAAGTCTCCAACAGCGAAATCGAGAAGATCGTCGGCAAGTTCCGCGATCTGGGCCCCGATTTCCTCGCGGAAAAAGATGCTGAGATGATCGGCCACGTTCAGTATTACGTCGTCAAGCGTGAGCAGAAGGCGGCGAACATGACCGCCATCGGCGTGGAGGAAGCCCAGAAGCTCGTCGGCACCCGCTTCTACGTCGTCGGCAACGACATGGCGTGGGACCATCTGATCAACAACGCCCTGCGCGCTCATGCGGTCTACGAAAACGATCGCGAGTATGTCGTGCAGAACGGCGAGATTGTGATCGTCGACGAGAACACCGGTCGATTGATGGTCGGTCGCCAGTGGTCCGACGGTCTGCACCAGGCCATCGAAGCCAAGGAAGCGCACCACGGCGTCAAGATCAAACAGGAAACGCAAACCCTCGCGACGATCACGATCCAGAACTTCTTCAAACTCTACAAACGCCTGGCGGGCATGACCGGTACCGCGCTCACCGAGGCCAACGAGTTCATGGAGATTTACGGGCTGGACGTGACGGCCATCCCCACCAACCGTCCCATCGTCCGTGACGATTCGAACGACCTGATCTTCCTCACGGAAGACGCGAAGTGGAAGGCGATCCTCGGCGAAGTCGTCGAGCATCACCAGCAAGGGCGGCCGGTGCTGGTGGGCACGACGAGCGTGGAGAAATCCGAAGTCCTCGCAGCCCTCCTCAAAAAGAAGCACGGCGTGGAGCACGAAATCCTCAACGCCAAGCAGCACGAACGCGAAGCGACCATCATCGCCAAGGCCGGTCAGCAGCACGTCAACCATCGCAAAGAGACGGTCGGCAACGTGACGATCGCTACGAACATGGCCGGGCGTGGTACCGACATCAAGCTGGCGAAGGAAGTGGTTGCAGCGGGCGGTTTGCACATCGTCGGCACCGAACGGCACGAAGCGCGGCGCATTGATAACCAGCTGCGTGGTCGTGCAGGGCGGCAAGGCGACCCGGGCTCCTCGCGATTCTTCATCAGTATGGAAGACGACCTGATGAAGATGTTCGCAGGCAAGTCGACCATGAAAGCGCTCTCCGTGCTCGGCATGCAGGAGGACGACGCGATCGAACACCGCTGGATTTCGCGGTCCGTCGAGCGTGCTCAGAAGAAGGTTGAAGAGCGGAACTTTGCGATCCGCAAGAACCTGCTCGAATACGACGAGGTCATGGAGTACCAGCGGAACTACTTCTACGGCACGCGGCAGAAGGTGCTGGAAGGCAAAGAGGTTCGCGAGCTGATCAGCGAGTACCTCACCGAGGCGATCGAAGACGCCGTCGGCCGCTATTACGATCCGGATTACATTCCCAACCAGGTGGCCGAGGCGATCAAGGCGACGCTGAACGTCACCGTCGAGCCCGCCAAACTGCGAGGCGACGACCTGTCGGATGTTGAAACCGCGATCCGCTCCGACGCGAAAGCGGAGGTGCGGCAGGATGTCGAAATCAACGTCGGCGAGTACATGTCCGATGACATCCCCGACGAAGACTGGGACTACAAGGGCCTGGCGCAGTGGGCGATGAGCCGCTTCAGCGTGGACCTGAAAGTGGCAAAACTTCGGGAGATGGATCCCTACCAGGTCGTCGAGCATCTGACGGAAGTCGCGCACGGGTTGATTGATCGACAGTCGCTGGAGGCGCTGGACCGTTATTACGATCCCGGCTACGCCGCCAGCGAACTGGCGCACTGGGCCCGGCAGAAGTTCGCGCTCGAACTCACGGTCGAGGAACTTCAGGCGAAGCAGAACGAGTCGCATGAGCAGGCCGAGCAGCGCATCGCTGAGTTGATTTTCGAGCGGGCGGAAAAGGCCTACCAGCGACGCGAGATCGAGTACCCCATCCGCTTCATTCTCGACATGGTTTTCGGCGCCATCCGCGACGGCGGCGATCAGGCGGCTCCGTGGGCAGCTGACCAGCTGGTGAAGTGGGCGAACCATCGCTTCGACCTCGGCTGGACGCCCGAGCAGGTGACCAGCAAGGACGGCGACGCGCTCTTCCGCGAACTGCTCGACGCTTCCGAGCAGTGGCACAATGGCAAGCTCGAAGCCTGGCTCGACAGCACCCTCGCGGACAATCCCAGCGACGACACGCTGGCCCAGCGGGTGAAGGATCGGTGGGCGGTTCAGCTGCGTGATGAGGATCTGGCGAACCCCGACCGCCGGGCGATGCTGCACGACAAAGCGATCCGGGTGATGCGGGCGGAGCTGACGCAGCTTGAGCGGTTCGTGCTGCTGCAGATTCTCGACCAGGCGTGGAAGGACCATCTCTACGGGATGGACCAACTGAAGGATTCGATCGGCCTCCGGGGCTTCGGCGAGAAGGACCCGAAGATCGAGTACAAGCGGGAAGGCTCGACGCAGTTCAAGGAGATGCTGGCCGGCGTCCGCGACAAGGTCACGGACATGATCTTCAAAGCCCGCCTCACCCCGCAGGTGCAGATGCGAAACCCCTACGCCCAGCAGCAGGCTTCGCATGAGCAGGCCGAATCCACCGGCGTCGGCGCGGGCGCGCCCGCTTCCGAAGCGGCCGGCACCGCTGAGCAGCAGGCCGACCAGAAAGCGGCGCAGCGTGCCGGCTCCAAACGACAGGTCACCAAGACCATCGTGAACAAGGCCCCGCAGGTCGGCCGCAACGACGCATGCCCCTGCGGCTCAGGCAAGAAGTTCAAAAAATGCTGCGGCCAGGCCGCGTAAGCAGCCCACGCACCTCAGCACACAGTAGCCGCGGGCTTACAGCCCGCCGGTCCGTCCGGCGACGCGTAGCGTCGCGGCTATTGGTGTGGCGTTTAGTTTTCTTCGAATTCGAGGACTTCGTCGGCGCTGAGGCGGTAGAGGCTGTGGAGGAAGACGCCGCTATAGATCGCGCCGGCGCTGAAGGTGCCGGTGACGGTGACCGGCTGGTCGCCTGCGTAGGGGACGTACTCGCCGTCGGCGGTGGTGACTTCGATCCAGTCCATCGGTGCGGGGGTGACGCAGAAGAAGCAGCTGGGGACGACGGGGACGAGCGTGAATTCGCTGGTGCCGCCGTCGCGGAAGTTGTTGGGGATCATGTACCCGCTGATGGCGACCTTCTGGTTGTTCAGCTTGCGGATATCGTCGGGCAGCTGGCTGAAGTCGGGCTCGGTGAGTTCGCCGCGACGGCCCTTGGCGGGGTCGGCGCGCTCGGGGGGGTTGTCGTGGAATTCGAAGCCGCCGATCTGCGGGAACGTGAGGCTGATGTAGCCGTCGACCTCGGGCGTCTCCAGCGGCTCGCCGCCTAGCTCGTGCATCTGTTCCAGCGCGGAAGCAGCGACCTTGCTACGTGCTTCGGGATCCTGATCCGCCGCCTCGATACCCGCCGCTTCGACCTCGTTTTCTACCAGTTCCTCGGCAGCGCGGCGTTCGGCTTCGACTTCGGATTCCTCCACATCCAGCATCTCGTCAAGCGACGCCTCGGCGCTGGGCGATGCGTCTTCGGCAGCCTCGGACTCGTTGGCGACCTCGGCCTCGGGCTCAGCGGCCTCGTCCTCGACAGCCTCGGTTTCCGCGTCGGGCTGCGCCGTGCTCGTGCCGTCGTCGAAGGCGGTGCCTTGGACGTCGGCCGTTTCGACGTTGGGGGCGGGCTCGCCGCTGTCACTGCATCCGATGCTGAGGGTGGCGATTGCGAGTGCGAAGGCTGTCGCCAGTGTTGCGCGAGTATTCAACAAGCGTGTGCGCATGGCTGGATCACTTTCGTCGTCGTGAAAATAGGTGTCGGGGTCCTGCGATATTGTAGCCTGCGCCTGGTGTCGATGGCGAGCGCATTCAAGCGTCGGGCGACGGCACGTGGCTGTGCTTGAGCGCGGTGCCGATGCGGACGAGTTCGCTGGTGAAGCGTTGGAGACGCTGGCGTGCGCGATCGCTGGACAAGGCGCTGTGCTGGTAGTCGTGGCCGGTGGTGTAGACGAAGCGGGGGAGGATGACGCACTGGAAATCGAGCATCAGCGAGTTGGCGAGCCCCATGGCGGACATGAAGCTGACAGCCCCGCCGGCTGCACAGGCAAAGCCGACGAGCTTATCGCGCCACGCCTGCCCGGTAAGTTCGATGAGGTTCTTCGTCGCTGCCGAAACGTCGAAATTGTAAACCGGTGTGGCGAGAACGATCGCATCGGCGTGGGTGATAGCATCGGTGAGGGCGGGATCGGCCTCGGAAGCGTTGCCGCCGTCGCACAGCGGCAGCGGATGCTCGCGGAGATCGATGAGGCGGGTGTCGACGTTGAGGCGGCGCAGCTCAGCCACGGCCTCGCGGGCGAGAAGCTGCGAGTAGCTGTGGGGATTGAGCGAACAGCCGATGACCAACACGTGCATGGCCGACAGTATAAGCCAAAGGCGACGCGGCTTCTCGGCCGTCGCTGCTGGGGACGCATCACATTTGAGGGAGACCCAGGGCGACCCGCCGTGGGCTTTGCTGTGTGCATGTTGCGCGTGACGCGATTCCGGGGGGCGCGTTATACTGGCGTGATTGAGGCCCCCCACGAGAATTCTGTTTAGACGGAGTGCCGCGCATGCACCTTCATTCGCGATGGATCGGCGGGATTTACGCCCTGCTGACGGTCATTTTCTGCCTGCCGAGCCTTGCCGCCGCTGAGCCGGTGCGGGCGCAGGAGAATGCGGCGGCGGAGCAGGCGGCCGCAGCGGCCACGGTGCCGGAGGGCTTCAAGATGGAGCTTTTCGCCGCGGAGCCGATGCTTGGCCATCCCGTGGCACTGGATGTCGATGAACAGGGCCGAGTGTTCGTGGTGGAAACCTATCGCGTGAACCAGGGCGTCTCGGACAATCGTTCGTCGGCCTTCTGGATTGACGACGACTTGGCAGCTGAGACCGTCGCCGATCGGCTCGCGTATCAGAACGCATGGATCGAACGTGGCCAGCGCTCCGAGGCGTGGTACACCGATCACAGTGAGAAGCTGCGGCTGGTGATCGACGAAGACGGCGACGGCCGGGCCGACGTCTCACATCTCTTCGCCGACGGCTTCAACCATCCGCTCCACGGTGTGGCCTCGGGCGTGCTGGCGCTGGACGGCGATATCTACTTCACCAACATCCCCGACCTCTACCGTCTGCGCGACACCGACGGCGACCACGAAGCCGACGAAACCGACATCCTCCATCACGGCTACGGCGTCCGCATGGCCTTCGTCGGCCACGACCTGCACGGTCTGACGCTGGGGCCGGACGGCAAAATCTACTTCACCGTCGGCGACCGGGGTTACAACATCGAACAGCCCGACGGCTCGCGACTGCGGGATCCGATGGACGTCGGCCGCGGCGCCCTGTTCCGCTGCAACCGTGACGGTTCGGAACTGGAAGTCGTCTACTACGGCTTGCGGAACCCGCAGGACCTGGCGTTCGACCAGTACGGGAACCTGTTCACCGGCGACAACAACGCCGACGGTCGCGACCGTGCCCGCATCGTCTATCTGCTGGAGGGCGGCGACAGCGGGTGGTCAATGACGTTCCAGTACATGCAGGACCGAGGCCCATGGGAACGCGAACGCATTTGGGAACTGGCCAATGAGGATCAGCCGGCGTGGACGCTGCCGCCGCTCTATCACCTCTCCGCCGGGCCGAGCGGGTTCGAATATAACCCCGGACTGGGACTGCCCGCTGAGTACGATGAGCATTTCTTCCTGGCGGATTTCCGAGGCGGCCCTTCCAACAGCGGGCTCCACACTTTCAAGCTCGATCAAAAAGGCGCGGGCTTCGAGATGGTCAACCCGCGGCAGTTCGTCTGGAACATGCTCGCCACCGATATGAAGTTCGGCTACGACGGCAAGCTCTACATCGCCGACTGGGAAGCCGGTTGGGGCATGAAAAACCCGCCGACGGGACGGCTGCATACCCTCGCGCACAGCGAACATGTGAACGATGCCGCCGAGGCCCAGGTCGCTGAGTTGATCCGTGAGGATTTCGCCGCCATGCCCGCCGATGAACTGGGCGATCTGCTCAACCATCGCGACATGCGTATCCGGATGCGCGCACAGTTCGCTCTGGCGGATCAGACGCAAAGTGATTCCGACGCAGCTGTGCTCCGAACGATCGCAGCCGACGCAAGCAATGATTTCGTGCCCGCGCGGCTGCATGCGGTGTGGGGCATGGGGCAGGTGCTCCGGACGGGGCGCACGTTCGTGCTCGATGATCTGCTCGAACGGCTTGACGATGAGAACTACCACGTCCGCGCCCAGGCGGCCAAGGTGGTCGGCGACGCGGCGGCCAGCGCGGCCGGCGGCGAAGCGGTGCGAAGCGCCCTCGCCCAAAACGACCGCATCGCCCCGCTGATCGCGAACCTTTCCGACGAAGCGCCACATGTTCAGGCGCTCACCGCCATCGCGATCGGGAAGATCGGCGACGAGGCAGCCTTCGAGCCTCTGCTTCGACTGCTTCACGCCAACGACGATGCCGACCCGTACCTCCGCCACGGCGCGATCATGGGCATCTTCGGCACGAGCGATGCGGATGCACTGGTCGACCGTGCCGCGACCGCTTCGTCCGCTCAGCGGCTGGGTATCGTGCTCGCGCTGCGTCGGCATCAGGACGCAAGGCTCACGCAGTTCCTTGATGATGTGGAACCGCACATTGTCCGAGAGGCCGCCACCGCCATCTACGACATGAACGTGACCGACGCGATGCCCGCGCTGGCGTCCCTGCTGAATCGTTACACGCGTCAGGCTACGCAGGCGAAGGAAGAGCCGACCTTCGAGTTGGCGTACTACCGGAACATCGAGGGCAACACGATTGCGTCACTGCGGGAGGCGACGAAGTTTCCCGCCGAGCCGGACGACGTGGATGAAACGGTTTCGCTCGCCACCCCTGCGAACACCGCCGACAATTACGGCACGCGCATCACGGGGTTCATCGAGCCGACGCAGTCGGGCGAGCATGTGTTTCTCGTCACCGCGGACGATTCAGCCGAGGTTTATCTTTCCACCAGCGAATCGCCGGACGACAAGCGGCTGATCGCCTCGGCCCCAGAGTGGGCGGAAATCGACAACTTTGAAAAGCACCCTGAGCAGACATCCGAGCCGATCGAACTGGTCTCGGGTGAGCGGTATTACATCGAGGTGCTGCACAAGGAAGGGAACGGCGGCGAGCATCTGATCGTCGGCTGGCGCAAGCCCGACGGCACGCAGGAGGTGCCGATCGGCGGGAGTGAAGAGACGGCACCTGTGGAGCTTCTCCGCCGTGTGATCAATGCGAATCTGGCGGTGGGCACGCAGGAGGCCGCGGCCCGGGTCGCCCACTTCGCTGCGGATGTCACCCAGCCGACGGTGCTTCGGGCCGAGGCGCTGGAGGTCCTGGCCGTGTGGTCGCAGCCGCCGCTGCGTGAGCGCGTGCTCAACTACACCCGCCCGCTGGAGGAGCGTGATGACCAGCTCGTACGTGAGGCACTGGAGCCGCTGATCGTGACGCTTGTGGACAACACGAGGGGTCAGCTGCAATCGCAGGCGACTGATCTGGCGACGGCGCTCGACCTGGCGCTGGACGAAGAAACGTTGATGGCGCGACTGGGCGATGCTGAGCAGTCGGTGCAGGCGCGCCTGGCGGTGCTGCGGTCATTGATCGGCAGCAATTCACCGCGTGCGCGGGAGGCGATCGGCAAGGCGCTCGAAGCTGACGAGCCGTTGTTGCGTGCCGAAGCGCGTTCGCTGTTGAGTCAGCGTGATCCCGCAGCTGGTCTCGGCGCACTTCGCGAAGCGCTGGCCGACGGCACCGTTGTTGAGCAGCAGTACGCTTTGATGGCGCTGGGGACGCTGGAGCATGACAGTGCCGACGCCATTCTTGCCCAGTGGCTTGATGAGCTGCTGGCGGGGAACGTGCGTCGACCGTTGCAGCTTGAGGTCGTGGAAGCAGCGGAGCAGCGTCGCAGCGACGCGGTGGCCGAGCGTCTGGCCGACTACCAGGCCTCGTTGTCCGCGGCGGATCCGCTTGCTGCTTACCAGATCGCGCGGCGTGGCGGCGATGCCGAGGCCGGGCAGAACGTATTCTTCAGCCATCCCGCTGCCCAATGCATCCGCTGTCACACCATCAACGGCACGGGCGGCGACGCCGGGCCGGATCTCACCGGCATCGGAGCGCGGCGAACCCGAGCGCAGCTGCTGGCGGACATTATCACGCCTAATCAGGAAGTGGCTGAGGGTTTCGGCACCGTCGTGCTGACACTGGAGGACGGCGGCGTCGTGGCCGGGGTGCTCCGCGAGGAGACCGAGGAGGAACTGACGATGGTGGCTGCCGACGGCCAGCTTCAGGTTGTGCCGCTGGATGAGATCATCACGCGGACGCCCGCCATCTCTGCCATGCCACCACAAGGTGCCATCCTTACCCCGCGCCAGCTCCGCGACGTCATCGAGTATCTGGCGACGCAGGATTGATCGCCGGGCCAGAGGACGCCTCGGGTTCGAGCCACGCACGTCAGTAAGTGGTCGTCGCGATCTGGGGCATCGTCGCCATGTTCGAACTATGTGCGCTTCGCTGTCACGGTTGGCGAGGCGTGCCTACCCGTGTTGCCTTGGCGTTGCGCCGACCGTTCCCTTACGGTCGCGGCTCGTTCCCCCCCCTACCGCTTCAGCGGGAACCGGCGGGCTGGAAGATCTCGTTGCAGCGGCGGGCGGTGCGGTCTTTCCACGCCTGCTTGTGATAGCCGTAGCCCGCGATCAACGGCGTGGCGAGGGTGGCCTCGGCGTAAACCATCTGCTCGTAGGCCGTGTCGACCTTGCCCCAGGAGCACGCTTCCTTCAGCGTCGAACTGGAGAGCGCCCCGTCGCGCACGTCGGCGACGGTGACCTGAACGGCGTACTTGTGCATGTCGACTTCGTAACCGAGTACCTCGGCTGCGACGACGATGTCCTGCGTGAAGTTCTTCGGCACGCCGCCGCCGAGCATGAAGATGCCCGTCGTCGGGTGCTTGAGCTTGACCTGCGTCAGCTCGTAAAAATCCTTGGCCGAATCGAGGCTGAGCATCGGCTGCCCGGCCTGAAGCTTTTCATGCTGATGCGCAACAAGCCCGAAGCCGGCCGAGCAATCGCTGAAGGCGGGGCAGAAAATCGGCACGTCGTGCTCGTAAGCCGCCCGCACCATCGAATCGGCGGGGTCAACGTTCCGCTCAGCGAGGTAGCGGCCCATCGCATGGATGAACTCACGCGAGGAATGGGGGCGCGGCTCGAGCGAATCGCTGATCTGCCGCATCACCTCGTCGCACTCGCGGAGGTTGTCCTCGTCGATGAAAGTGTCGTAGATGCGGTCGATGTTCAGCTCGCGCAGCGCCTGGTCGTCCATGCCTGACTTGTAGCGTTCGTCGGCGATGTAATGCTTGAAGCCGAGGCCTTCGAAAAAATCCTGATCGACGACATTGGCGCCGGTGGAGACGATCGCGTCGACCATGTTGAAGCGGATCAGGTCGGCGAACACCTTCTTCAGGCCCGCCGAGACAAGCGAACCGGCGAGCGTGAGGACGATGGCGCAGTCGCGGTCGCGCAGCATCATGTCGTAGATGCCCGCCGCCCGCGCCAGGTCCCGGCTGCTGTAGGCCATGTGCGACATCGCTTCGATCAGGTCGGTAGGGTCGTGCTGGGTGATATCGATGTGCTGAATCGGCCGGGCCAGCAGTTCGGCTTTGGTCGGCACCGGTCCGAGCGCGTGATTGGAAGGTTCAGGCGTCGTCATAATCAATACTCCTGCGGCTAAAGCACAAAGGCCTGCACACGCGGCGGAACAAGGTGGTGGGGGTGGCGCTTAGAACTGGACGGGAACGCCTTCGGCACGCCACTTTTCGAGAAGCAGCTGCCCCTCGCGAAGCGCGTCGGAAAGGCGGCCGGCTGCGTCCTGCAGATTGTTGTACAGCGACGGGTCGTTGATCATCAGCCCGAGCGTACCTTGGCCTTCGCGGGCCTCCTGCACCAGATCGTCCACTTCCAGAAGCGTTTTCGAAAGATCGTCAGCGACGGCCACGTAACGCCGAGTGAGCTTGTCGAGGTTCTCATCGGCGTTGGCGGCGACGCGTCGGGCGTCTTCGGTGAATAGCCGGGTGTTGGTGATCGTCTGGCGAATTTCCTGGTGGAGCTCTTTGTCGCCGACGAGCTGATTCATCTGGTCGATGGTCTGGTGCAGTTCCGAAAGCGTGGCGTCGGAGCGGGCGAGCATGGTGGTAAGGTTCGCCTGAACACGCCCCGCGTCGACATCGGCGAGGTCGCGATGCTCAAGCATCTCGCCGGCGCGCTGGCCGACGACGATGTACTGGTCGGAAAGCTCGGTCAGCTTCTCAGTCAGCTTGCCGAAGTTCGCCAACTGCTCCTGCACCGAATGCTCGAGTTGCTGCGTGAGCGTGCCGAAGTCGGTCGGTGCCTCACCGTGCAGCTTCCCGGTCCCGTCCTTAGGCAGCGGCGGCGCGACAGCGACACCGGGTGGCTTGGTGGCGACGATGGCGAGCTGCGCGGCCCCGCCGATGAGGCCTGCTGAGGAGCTGACGCGCGCATCAGAAAGGATCTCGTAACCGGATTGAATCTCGGTGTGGATCAGCACGCCCTCGGTCGGGTCCGACTGGAGCTGAACATTCTCGACATGGCCCACGTCGACGCCATTGAGCCTGACACGGCTGCCGGGCGTGATGCCGC
The DNA here is from genome assembly GCA_040905565.1 of Phycisphaeraceae bacterium. Lineage (GTDB taxonomy): Bacteria > Planctomycetota > Phycisphaerae > Phycisphaerales > Zrk34 > JBBDRF01. Next base: position 27,958 of record JBBDRF010000081.1, read on the forward strand.
CTGCGTTGTTCATGGTGATGGTGATGCGGTAGGTATCGGTCACCCAGGTGGGCACCTCACCGAAGATGAAGACGAGGTAGACGAAGCCCACCACCCCTGCGAGTGCGGTGAGTCCGACGAAGAAATTCCGCTTGCGATCGTTCATGTGCGTCCTGCCATCACTCGCGGGTCCCGCCAGCCTCCAAGGACGCGATCTGGTGAAGATCGGCCCGGCCTTCGATGAAGCTTTTCACGATAGGGTCATCGGTCCTGCGAAGCGCCTGAGGGCTCGCGTCCGCGATCAGCTTGCCATCGTAGAGCATCACAATGCGGTCAGCAATTTTGTACGCACTGGTCATATCGTGCGTCACGACGATGCTGGTGGCGTTGAGTTCGTGCTTGAGTTTGATGATTAGTTCGTTGATAACGTCGGCCCGGATCGGATCGAGGCCGGTGGTCGGTTCGTCGTAGAGGATGACTTTTGGGTGCAGTGCGACGGCCCGGGCAAGGGCGACGCGCTTCTTCTGTCCGCCGCTGAGTTCCGCGGGGAACTTGATCTGTGTGCCGTCCATCCCCACCATCCGCAGAACCTCGTCGACACGTTCGGTTCGCTCGGCGAGGTTCATATCGGTGTGCTCGACGAGCGGGAAGCCGACGTTGTCGCCGACGTTCATCGAATCGAACAGCGCGCCCATTTGGAAGAGGTAGCCGAACTGCGTGCGGACGGGGACGAGGTCGGCTTCGCGGAGGTTGTCGATGCGTCGGCCCTCGTGGAAGATTTCGCCCTTGTCGGGACGAAGCAGGCCGACGATGTTCTTGATCATCACACTTTTGCCCGAGCCGCTGGGTCCGAGGATGACGGTGGTTTTGCCTCGCTCAAAGTCCAAATCGATCCCCCGCAGCACGCGCAGCTTGCCAAAGGATTTATGGACGTTCCGCATCGAAATCACCGCCCCGGCACGCTCCGCATGCGCGGTGTGCCCCGATTCAGGGGTGTCATTGTTGGCGGGAGAAGGTGGGGGGGGGGGAGTCATTTCGCCGACCGATCATGCATAGAACGTGCGAACGGCTTGGGCCACTTGCGTCTGCTGTTCTGCGGTGAGATGGGGGAACATGGGAAGCGAGACGACCTGTTGCGTGGCGGCTTCTGCCTTGGGGAACTGACCCTCACGATAACCGAGATCCGCGAAGCACGGCTGAAGATGCAACGCCAGCGGATAGTAGACACGATGGCCGATGCCCGCCGCCTTGAAGTGCTCGCACAACGCATCGCGCTGCTGCGACCGCACGGTGTACTGGTTGAACACGTGATGACAACCAGCCGCAACCTGCGGCAACTGCAACGGCGTGTCCGCCAGCAGGTCATTGTAGCGCGCCGCGGCGGCACGTCTGGCCTCGGCATCGGCGTCGAGATGTTTGAGTTTGATCGAGAGGACGGCCGATTGGATGCCGTCGATCCGGAAGTTGCCGCCGAGCAGCCCGTGCTGATAGGTATCGGTCTGGCCGTGCAGGCGCAGCACGCGCAGTCGTTCAGCAAGGGCGTCGTCTTGCGTGAGCACCGCCCCGGCATCGCCGAACGCGCCGAGGTTCTTCGTCGGATAGAAGCTGAGCGCCCCCATGTGCCCGATGGTGCCGCTGGATATGCCGTTATAGCGCGCGCCGATCGACTGGGCGGCATCTTCGATGACCGTCAGCCCTTCACGTTCGGCCAGCGCCATCACGGCATCCATGTCGGCCGACTGACCGTAGAGGTGGACGGGCATGATGGCGCGGGTGCGGCGGGTGACGGCCTCGGCGGCGGCGGCGGGGTCGATGTTGAACGTGGCCGGGTCGATATCGACGAAGACGGGTTTGGCACCGGCGCGGGCGACGGACCCCGCAGAGGCGAAGAAGGTGAAGGCGGGGACAATAACTTCATCGCCCGGGCCGATTTCCGCAGCCATCAGTGCGGCCAGCAACGCATCGGTGCCGCTGCTCATGCCGATCGCGTGGGTCGCTTGGCAATAGCTGGCGAGGTCGTGCTCGAACTGCTCGGTGGCTTTGCCGAGCACGAAGGCATTGGTGTCGATGATCTCACCGATGGCGGCCATGAAGGCGGCGCGGTCGGCCTGGTGGGCTTCGCTGAGATCAAGCAGCGGAACGGGAGACGAGGGGGACGCGGAAGACGGGGGCATGGATACGCAACTCCGAGCGGCAGGGGAAGGTCAACAGAATAGCACCCCGTGGCCCCTATTTCCAAATGCGTATGGCTGAGGGTGTGCGTCTGCGACCCCGGGGCACCCTGCCCGCACCGATCAACATCCCGCGACCAGATCGACGCCGTGCTCCTGTAGCCGCTGCTTCTCGGCGAGGAGTTGGCGGAGATGATGAAAAGCCGGTCGCGGCGAGCCTGCTGCCGTCGCGAGCGCCGTGCAGGGACCGGCTGCGGCAGGCTGCGCCAGCAGCGGATTCCAGTAGAGGCGCTGGAAAGGTGCGGTGGCGGCGCTCTCAACGAAGGCGGCGGTGGCGGTGGGGTCCTCCGTCGTGGGGCACGCGGCTGTGGTGATCCAGGTGGGCCGATCGGTGAGCGACGCAAGGTGACGCTTGAGATGCAGGAACGACACGAACGCGGACCCCTCAGCGAACGGCGACCCGGCGTGCGGCTGAACGTGGGCGGCGACGACATCAATGTGCTCAAGCCCCCCCACCTGCGTAACAGCTTTGAGGAATCGACCGCATACCCGCCGAAGTCCCGCCAGCACCGTGCGCTTGTTATGCCGCTGCGCGCAGGCTGCGGCACGGTGGAGCCTGGCGACCTCAGCCACGAACGGGTCATCACGGCGAATGTCCGCAGCAATCTCAAACTGGGTTGGATCGACCTCGTCGCCGATTTGGACGGTGTCGAAATGTTGCCCGTGCTCACTGAGGAAGCGGTCGACGAAAACGGCGAGCCTGTCACGTGGCTCGGCGATGGTGGGCATGGCCGCGTCGAGGCCGGCGCATGAGAAGACGGGGAGGATGCGGCAGTCGCTGAGCGCGTCGAAAAGGCGACGGTACCAGACGTTCGCGTGCGGACGGTGCTGATCGCTGGCACGGATGGGCAGCCGAACGTGCTCCACGCGGAGCTGCTGCAGTAGCGGCAACGCCAGGTCGAGCGTGGTGCGATCGTGCAGGCCGATGTCGAGGCATAGTCCAATTTGTGGTCGCAAGCGGAGGCCCCTTCATTTTAAAGTCGCGGCAGTGCGTGGCGATATACGCAGGGCAAAGATGATGCCCAAGGCGCATCGCCGGTGGCGCGGCTGCGGAGGGCCAGCCGGTGCAGTGAAGCCGGGCTCGGATGCACAAACTGCAGCACCAGGCGTTGGCCCGCCGAAGGCCGCTGCATGACTTCGCACAACCGCTACGGGGCGAACCGACGCGCCGGTGGGCGGCACGGCTTTTGTTGATGGTGACGAGCCGTTGGCTTCAACAGCGGGGCGGGTCGCGGGGCCTGCCGAATCACGAGCGGCAGCAATAGAGGGGGAATACATGCTCGCGGCGCGTCTTGTGGAACATAGAGCGACGGCGGCGTCGACACGCGTGCGGACGATGGCGGCGGCCATCATCACCGGACCCCGGCGGCTACGACTTGAGATGGTGCCGGTGCCGGGCGTGGCGGCGTCGCAGGTGCGCGTCCGGGTGGCCGGGTGTGTCGTCTCGCCCTTGGATACGCCGGCGTGGCGCGGGACCCGGGGCTGGCGATATCCGCTGATGCCGGGCGAGCCGGGCGTCGAGGCGTGGGGCGTGGCCGAGGCGGTGGGGCATGATGTGAAGCACATCGCAGAGGGCGACCGCGTGGCGATGGTGACGCGCCAGGGGTTCGCCGAGCTTGCGGTGAGCGAGGCCGACCAGGTCGTGCGCATCGAAGCCGGAAGCGAGGGGCGGAGGAGCAAGGGGGAAGTCGTGGCGGCGACGACACTCGGCCGGGCGATGAACGTCTGGCGCCGCGCGGGCGGTGACGCGGGGCTTGGGAGAGGCGAGCGCGTGGCCGTGCTGGGCATGGGCATGGTCGGGCTGGCCGTTGTGCAACTGGCGGCCGGCGCGGGGGCGGATGTCGTCGCCGTCTCGAGACGTCAGCAGGGGCTGCGCTGGGCGAAGCAGTGCGGCGCGACGGAAGCGATCCAATGCGATCGTCTCGCCGGCACCGAGGCAACGCTGAGCGAACTCACCCGCGGCCGGGGGTTCACACGCGTCATCGAAGCGAGCGGCGCAGGAGGCCTGACACGGCTGGCCGGGCGCATCGTCAGCCGAGGCGGGCGGCTCGTCCTCGCAGGGGGCAGCGCCGGAGCAGCCGAGCAGGAACGCGACGGCACGGCCGAAGTCTGGCAACGCGCCGATGTCGAACTCGTCAGCGGCCGCATCCGCGATCCACGCTCCGCCATCCGCGGCATGCACGAAGCGCTCCACGCCATCGCCGACGGGCGACTCCGGCCCGACGAACTGCAGACTCAACGCTTCACCCTGCCCGGCCTCGGCAAAGCCATGGAAATCGGCGGCGGCGAACGCTGCGGACCCGTCCGCACATGGGTCGCCCCCTGCACGGACGTCCCTTGAGGCAACGCACGCATCGGTTGTGATCGGAGAGCCGGAGCTGGCTTGTACGTAGTCGGAGGCAGTTTTAATTGCGAAGGATTAACTTGAGACTTTTGTTGACCACGGACACACGCGGCGGCGGCTGGACGCACACGCTCGAGCTGGCGCGCGGCTTGAGCAGAATGGATGTCGACGTCACCGTCGCCGCCCTCGGCAAACGCTTGCCTCCACCCAGTCGGGCGGCACTTGCAGCGACGGGGGCAAATATCTACGAAGCGCCCTTCGGCTTGGATTGGATGCTGGCGCCCTGGGCGGAACTGGCCGATGCGAACCGCTGGCTGCTTCGCATCTATGAACGCGTCGAGCCGGACGTCGTCCAGCTCAACGGCACCTCGCACGCGGCGATGCGGCTGCCGGGGCCGTTGGTCGCCGTCGGTCACGGCTGTGCGCGCACGTGGTGGTGGTCGGTGATGGCCGGCCCGCCGCCGGTGGAATGGCGTCGTGGCGAAGAGATTCTCGCCGCCGGCCTCCGCCGCGCCGATGCCGTCGTCTGCGCCAGCGAAGCGATGTCCGCCATGATGAGAAGATGCTACGGACCGCTGCGGCGTATGCAGGTGATCCGCCCCGGTCGCTGCGGCCGTCGCCTGAAGCCCGGCATCAAATCCACCAGCGTGCTGAGCACCGGGCAGTTGTGGGATGAGGGCAACAACCTGCAGGCATTGGATGACGCAGCCGGCCACATCCGCTGGCCTGTCCGCGTGGCCGGTGAACGGCGCGACCTCGACGGCAGCACCTGGCGCATGCGATCGGTCGTGACGCTGGGCGAACTGGACGAAGCGGAAATGGCGGCGCAGATGAGGCGTGCAGCCATCTTTGCGTTGCCTTCACGTTATGCGCCGGTCGGCATGGCGACGCTCGAAGCGGCGCTCTCCGGCTGCGCCTTGGTGCTAGGCGATATCCCGGCATTGCGGGAGACGTGGGGCGAAGCGGCGGTGTACGTCCCCGCGGATGATTCGGCCGCACTCGCCGAAGCCGTGAACGAACTCATCGAAGACGACGGCGCGCGGCGACGGCTCTCCGCGGCAGCGCGGCAGCGTGGGCTGGCCATGACCCCCCAACAGACGGTGCGCGGGTTTATGCGGCTGTACGAGCAGCTACGCCGCGAGTCCGCCACGCAATGCCGCTACGGTCAGCAGGATCGGTCAGCCATGGCGTTGGAAGGGCTCATGCTTCGTCCGCGCTGGGCAGAGGGTGTGACATCGCTGGAGTAACTCCGATGAAAATCGTGCTGTTCTATCCCTCGGTGGTGTGCGGCGGCGACCACGCAACCGGCCACTTCATACGCGGCGTGGCCGGCGAACTCGTGCAGCGCGGCCATGCCGTGCGGCTGCTCGAAGCAGCAGGCGCAAGCCCCACCGGAACCGCTGCACGTCAAGAGATGACCCGCCTGCTGCCGGGCCTGGAGACCGGGCAGTTTGACGGCCAGGGCGTCGACCTGTGGTGGGCGCTGCGCGGCGCGGATCTGGTCATTGTTCACGAAGCGGTCGGCCTGCCGCTCGCTCGACAGATCGGGGCGTATCGCTCACGCAGTTGCGGCTTTCGACTGCTGCTGCACGCGGGGACCCATGCCTCATCCGGCGTCGGCGAGGCGGCCATGGCAGGACTGTGGGATCTGCCCGGTTACGACGGCGTGCTCAACGGCGGCGCCGCGAGACATGAACACAACTTCGCCCATCGCGACGGCATCTTCAGCTGGCGCTGGACCGCCGCGGTAAACGCCAACCTCTTCGACAGCGAACAAGTCGCCGACACCTCGAAACAGGGCGACGCCATCTGGGTCGGTCACTGGTCAGGCGGTCGGCGCGAAAAGCTGCTGCGGGAACTGTTCGTCCAGCCGCTCCAGACGACGGGCCTCACCGGCTGCGTCTGCGGTGGGGGCTATCCGCCGCGCTTCCGCAGATTGCTGCACGATGCGGGCATTCGTCTTGAGGGCGTCGTGCCGAACCGTCGTCTGCCCCGCCTGCTCAGCCGGCATCGCGTGGCCTTTCACCTCGAAGCCGAACGCCATCGCGCCCCCGCCGATCTGCCGATGCGGATGATGGAAGCCATGGCCTGCGCCGTCCCCGTGATCGTCGCCGGACCGCTTCCCAACTTCGAAGGCCTCACCGCCGGTGTACACTTCGCACACGCGCCCGACGGCCCCGCCGTGGCCCAGATGCTGCAAACGCTGATCAATGACCACGCCGCCGCCGAAAGGCTCACGCAGAAGGCGCGCACCGCAATGCTCACCCATCACACCTGTGCCGCTCGCGTCGACCAACTGCTCGTGATCTGTCACGACATGGGCATGGCCAGTCCCGCTCAGCGTAAGGGCACCACGCTCGACACCGAAGCAGCTAAACCGGCGCCTTAAGCCGCTCGAGAAGCGTCGGCTCGTCCCACACTTCCACGTTCAGCGACCGCGCCTTCTCCAGCTTCGAGCCGGGATCCTCGCCGGCGATCACCACGTCCGTCCTCTTGGACACGCTCGAGGTGATCTTCGCCCCCAACGCTTCAAGCTTTTCCGTCAGCTCCGGCCGCGTGAAACTTTCAAGCGACCCCGTCAGCACAATCGTCTTCCCCGCAAACACCGAATCACCCGCAACCGCAGCGATAAACGGCCGGTTACGAACTGGTCGCCGCCTTCGTTTGGGCTTTGGCTTTTCATAGAACTCGGGACGCCCAATGAGAGCATCCGGATCAACGAGCGGCAAAACTAGTTCTGATGCCCTCGGGTTCAGCTTACAATGCGCAGTCTCGGGAATCTGCCAATCAACAGGGTTGCTACTCAACGACTGTAGAAACTTGTAGCGCCCCCACGAGGCGAGATCCCTGAATCGGCTTATGCCGCAGTCGCCAAACTGTTTTTCGTAGGCGCGCCAAAGGTGAGCTGACGCGAAGGCGTCCGAAGCGGCACGATGAGCATCAGCATATGGAACGCCGTGCTCCTGGCAGGCCTGCGTCAGTGAACATCGAGTACCAAGTCCGAGAAGTGGGCGAAGATACATGAGACAGAGGTAAGGTGGCATTCCCACATCAACGCACTGCTCAAGCTCCGAGCACAAGAATCGCATGTCGAAATAGGCGTTGTACGCCGTAACGATACAGCCTGACAATGCTTCCAGAACTGAAGGAACAAGTTCATTGAAAGTAGGCGCGTTCGCCACATCAGCATCATATATGCCGTGGATTTTCGTAGCAGTCACCCGCCGTTGCGGGTTTACCAGCGTATCGAGCACCACGTTCGGTGCTCGGCCGGGCTCTACTCGGACGATCGAGAGTTCAATGATGCGGTGAAACGCGTTGTTGAGTCCCGTAGTCTCAAGGTCGATCACGGCTACAGGCGTGTCTTGAACTGAGGCGCTGAGTAACCCTGCCATCGCGCGACCTTTCAAACTCCGAACGACACATTCACTTCGGTCGACGGCCTTCGGGCAGTGCAGTCAGCAGCTTTTGCTCGTCCCAGATAGGGACGTTGAGTTGTGTTGCCTTCTCGAACTTGCTGCCAGGTTCGTCGCCCACGACCAAGATGTCGGTGTTCCGGGTCACACTTGTTGTAACCTTAGCGCCAAGTTCTTGCAATAACGATCTCAACTCTTCTCGCGTGAAGTTGTCGAGCGATCCAGTTATCACAACTTTCTTGCCGAGCAGAGGTGAATCCGGGCATTCTCGTTCGGCGGCGTAGTCTTGACTGATCATTGACACACCCGCCTCCGCTAACTCATCAATGGTGCGACGACCAGCGTCTGAATGCAGCCATAGATAAAGCGACCGAGCGACTCTCTTGCCCTCCAACGCGGCAACAACCGTTTCCTTCCCGGCGTCCCGCAATGAGGCTACGTTATCGAAAGCGGCATCAAGTTTCTCCATGCGGCTCTTCGTCAACGGCAAACTCTGCGGCGCGTTCTCCAGAGCATCGGCCACGGAAGTTGTGCCACCACGAGTTAGGAATGCGATCGACTCGGGTAGTTCCAAAAATTTAAGTAACTCCTCTGCCACCTGGCTCGTTCTCGTATCTTTCTTCTCGGGATCGGCAGTGCTCAGTGCATCGGCAATCTCCTTCTCGGATGCCCTACGTAACTCATCCATATCCCGAAACCGCCGCGCAATTGCCAGTGAGTTTGCCGATCCGATGTGGCGGATGCCTAGTCCAGCCAGTACTCGGGCAAGGCCCCGCCCTTTTGCTTTTTCAATCGAGCTTACGAGGTTGCGCAGGGCGACAGACTCGGTGCGTGGGGGGCAGTCGAGTTTCTTTAGCTCTTCATCTCCGACACCGAATACCTCCTTGACGCGATGCACGTTCACGTGAATGTGGGACTCAGCCACGTCCCGCGTAACGCCGTACTCAAGAAGGAGCCTCGCGACTGCCCTTCGAGCGCCCGTGAATCCATCGCCAGTGTGGCGCACCGGCTCCCCTGCAATAAGAGCGATGCCCGTGCTCAGAAATTGCCGCGCTAGCACTTGGCGAGCTGACTTTCGGTCAGTTGGAAGGTCCAGCTTCAACACTGATAGAAGCTCCTTCCGACGCTTCTGCCAGCCGTCGCTCAACGTGAGTTCGATCTCATCCTTTTCCGGCCCGCGAAGCCGTTCCGGAAGCCTGAAAACATCGGCAAAATGTTTCACGAAGCCCGCATCCAATAGGCGGTCGACGGTTTTCTCCCCCAGACCGTCGACGTCCATTTGCCGGCGGCCGGCGAACCAGATCAGCTTCTCGCGGAACTGGGCGGGGCATTCGGGGTTGATGCAGCGGCGGCCGGTTTCGCTGGTCACCTCACGCTCGGCGATCGCGGGGTCGTCAGCGGGCAGCACGGTGCCGTCGTCGAACTCGACCTCCACGGGGCCGCCGCAACTGGGGCAGCGGGTCGGCGGCTGGACCGGCTTCGTGCCCGGCGGCCGCTGATCGAGCACGACCTTCACCACCTGCGGAATGATCTCCCCGGCCTTTTCGACCATCACCGTATCGCCGACGCGGATATCCTTTCGGCTCACTTCGCCGAAGTTGTGCAGCGTCGCCCGCCGAACCACCGTGCCTGATAGCTCGACCGGATCCATCGTGGCGGCAGGCGTGAGGCGGCCGGTTTTGCCGACGGGAAAATCGATGCTGATCACACGCGTCGCGCCCTGCTCGGGCGCATATTTGTAGGCGATGCACCAGCGCGGGGCCTTGCTGGTGGCCCCGAGCTGCCGCTGCTGTTCAAAGCTGTCGACTTTGACGACGACGCCGTCGACCGGGTAATCCAGCTTCGCCCGGCGGGTATCGAACTGCTCGATGTACTGCCACACGGCGTCGATGTCGTCCAGCCGTTTCGTGGCCGGATCAATCGGCACACCCCACGCCTCCACCGCTTGGAGATAGTCCCAGAACGCGTCGAAGGGCTCGCCCTCAGCCCGGCCACGTGAGTGAGCGACGAAGCGCAGGTCCCGCCGGGCGACGGCACGTGGATCGAGGCGTTTGAGCGTCCCAGCCGTGGCGTTACGCGGATTGGCGAACGTCTGCGTCCCCGCCAGCCGAAGGTCCTCATCGGAGAGATCGGGGGCGTGGATGACGTCCACCTCGCTTGCGGTTTCAAGCATCGCGTTCAGCTGCGACGCGAGCGTGTCGCTGACCTTACTCTGCAGGTTCCGTAGGGCTTGAAGGTCGGCTTCGGTGAGGGCATTGCCGTGGACGGCGAGGCTGTCGCGCAGGGCCGTCAGGCGACGGGTCTGCATCGTCTCGTGATCCTCCCGCTTCTTGCGTGTCGCCGATTCGGCCCGCTCAATCTCATACGCAATGTTCCGCTGCACCGCTGCGTTGAGCGCGCGGAAGGCGGTGAAGGTGAAGTAGATCTCGCCGCGAATATCGATCACCGAAGGCGGGGCCGGGGCAGCCTTCCTGCCATGCGATCGGAGCGTGAGCGGGATTGAACGGATAGTGCGGGCGTTGGCGGTGATGTCGTCGCCGACGCGCCCGTCGCCTCGCGTGACCGCCTGCACGAGTTGTCCGTTTTCGTAGGTAAGCGAGACCGCGACGCCGTCGACCTTCGGCTCGCAAACGTACCTCACCTCTTCCCCGAACAACGACCCGCCCGCGCCGCTCCCTGCGAGGCCCTTGCGCACCCGCTGATCCCACGCACGCAGATCGCCGGCGTCGTACGTGTTGTCGATGCTCATCATCGGCACGGCATGTTCGGCGGCGTGGAAGCGATCAATCGGCTCGCCGCCGACACGCTGCGTGGGACTGTCGGGCGTGATCAGATCGGGGTGGGCTGCCTCGATCGCTTCAAGCTCTTTGAGCAGCTGGTCGAACGCGTAATCGCTGATCTCCGGCTGCGCGTTCACGTAGTACAGATAATTGTGACGGTCGATCTGGGCGCGGAGCTGGGCCACACGCTGGGTGGGGCTGTCGGGCGTGATCAAATCGGGGTGGGCTGCCTCGATCGCTTCAAGCTCTTTGAGCAGTTGGTCGAAGGCATAATCGCTGATTTCCGGTTGGGCGCTCACGAAGTACAGATAGTTGTGACGGTCGATCTCGGCGCGCAGCTCAGCCGCCCGCTGCTTCGCCTGCTCGTCTTCGGAATTGCCGGATGCCATGCGACCAGTTTAGCGAGAAGGGGAACCCCAGCCAGCGCGCAGCGGAAGTCGATCCACAGAGCAACAGACCTTCGCTGCACATAGCCCCGGCCTCGGCCGGGGTAATCCCGGAGACCCCGGCCAAGGCCGGGGCTATGTGTCACGAACACGCGTCAGTAAGCGGTTGTGCGTCATCCAAGAGCCGGGTTGTCCCCAACCCGGTCGTCCCCGAATTTTCAGCGCGCCTCGCCCAGACGGTTCAACATGAATACGATATACGGCCGAGTGTTTCACTGACCGCCCTCACAGGAGCTACTTCCATGCGTCTTGCCATTGCCTCGCTTTTGCTGCTCACGCTCGCTTTCACTGCTTCGACGGTCACGTTCGGCGAAGCCGCTGACGAGAAGACGCCCATGCCCGACGGCGCCTGCTGTGCGCTACCCGCCCACCCGCTCGCTGCGGCCGCACCTAAGAGCGCGTGCGAAGATGGAACTTGCGAGACTGAGGACTGCGCTGCATGCGAGGCTGACGAGGAAGAGGCCGACGTCCCCCCCGCGCTCAACCACGTGATGAAAGACATCAACGGCGAAGACGTGAACCTCGCGAAGTACCAGGGCAAGGTCGTGCTCATGGTCAACGTCGCCAGCAAGTGCGGCTACACTCCGCAGTACGCCGGCCTTCAGAAGCTGCACGAAACCTACGCCAAGCAGGGGCTGCAAGTGCTGGGGTTCCCGTGCAATCAATTTGGCGGGCAGGAGCCGGGCACGAATGAGGACATCGCCGCGTTCTGCGAGGAGAACTTCGGCGTCACCTTCCCGCTGCTCGACAAAATCAACGTCAACGGCGACAACGCCGCCCCCCTCTACAGCTACCTCACCTCGAAGAAGGTCGAGATCGAAGACCAGGGCGAAGTGAAGTGGAATTTTGAGAAGTTCCTGCTCGACCGCGAGGGCAACGTGATCGCCCGCTTCCGCTCCGCCGATGAGCCCGACGGCGAAAAGATGCTCAACGCCATCAAGCAGGCGCTGGAAGGCTGATCACCCAATGGCTCTGCAGTGCAATATCAATCAGCGTGGTCGTCGCGCGCGGTTCAACTGGGGCTTGCTGATGCTCGCTGTCGCGGCGGCGTTTGCTGTGGCAGCGGCCGCGGGCTGGTGGGCGAGCCCCTGGGCGTGGGCCGCGGCGGCGATCTGCCTCGCGTTCGCATTGTTCGGCTTCTTCGAAGCGCGCAAGGGCTGGTGCGTGGTGCGGGCGATGGGGATCAAGACGCCGATTTAAGAATCCGCTTCGGAAGTGATGCATGAACCAAAGGCAGACGGGCTTGGTGCTGATGTTCGGCGGCGCGATCTTCGCGATCGTCACCCACTTCACCATCGCCGAGACATCGCTGAGCCTATCGCTGCAGGTCGTCGGGCTGATCGTCACGATGATCGGCGCGATGAACTTCCGCGCAGGCCGGGGGCATCATACCCGCCGCTGATTTTTCATGATTTACCGCCAATTGCCTTGCTCCCAAAGACGCCCGCGCCTCCCCTGCGTAGCATGAGTTGGCGCGCTTCGGCGTGCCCTCAAAAGGGAGGGGAGACGATGGCTGACACAACCGTAACGAAAATCGATTCGCACCATTCGCCGCTCGGCCCAATGGGCCAGAAGTACCTGGCGACCGGCGTCCACATGAGCATGCGCCTTTGGGAGAACGAACAACCCACCGACGCCAAGCCCGGCCACGCCCGTGACTATGAAACCCTCGGGTACGTGATCAAAGGCAAGGCGGAACTTCATGTGGAGGGGCAGATGGTGCAGCTCACCGCAGGCGATTCGTGGGTCGTGCCCAAGGGGGCGCATCATACGTACAAGATCATCGAACCGTTCACCGCGGTCGAGGCTACCTGCCCGCCGTCGCTCGTTCATGCACGTGACGAGCACGATCGCAAAGAATGACGCGGCGTTTCACCGCACCGCTTACCTGACAATCGAAGAAGATTAGCCGCCGACCTGGGGTCGGGGGAGGCTTGATCATGATTCAGCCGGACACGATCCGCATCATCGGCAAGGACGGTCTGCGCGGGCACGCGCCGCGCGGGCCCTGGCTCGAAACGCTTCAAGGGGACGTCCCGGTCACGCTTGACGACGGTCGGCAACTCACCGTCGCAGCGGACGCTTTGGAGACGCTGGAGGATGGGTCGCTGGCGATGCCCATCGGCCCCGCCGACATCGAAGCGCATCACGGCACGACCGGCGCCGACGAGCAGGTCATTCCACTGGCCGAGGAGCAACTGCGAATCAGCAGGAAAGCCGTGCCCACCGGCAAGGTCATCGTGGAGAAGACCGTGCATGAGTGGGAAGAGGTCGTCGACGAGCCGACCCTACATGAGGACGTGGAGGTGAAGCGGTTCCCGATCGGCGAGTATGTCGAAGAGACTTTACCAATTCGGCAGGAGGGCGACACCACCATCGTGCCCCTCTACGAAGAGGTCGTGGTGGTGAAGAAAAGACTGCGACTGAAGGAGGAGGTGCACATCACCAGACGGCAACGTCGCGAACACCGTGAGCCGCAGCGCGTGGTGCTTCGTCGTGAGGAAGCTTCAATCCATCGAGAGAATGAGGAAAACACCGACGAAGGATCAACCGGGCCTGGGCCTAGCATCTGATTAGAGACGGCGTTTCCGATTCGTGTTTAACTCGACACAGCGCGAGGGGGCGAAACAGCGGATCGAGCAACAGCCTCAGTCCGCCCCGCTGAGTGGCGGGTGCGACAGATGGACCCTGACGCGAAGGAGAAAGAGCGATGATTTTACCGGATACAACACGCGTCGCCGCCCTGTTCGACAGGCGCGAAGACGCGGACGCAGCAAGGCAGGAACTGATCGACAACGGCTTCAACGCCGAGGAAATTCGCCTCGTCGACCGAAGCGAAAATATTCAGGGCCGCGAGGAGCAAGGCGGCTTCTGGCACAACCTGCGCGAGATGTTCGGCAAGCAGGATGCCGACACGTACGCCGAGGCGGCACGCCACAGTTCGAGCGTTCTCTCCGTCGACGCCCGCGGTGAGGATCGCGCCAACGAAGCAGCGGACATCCTTGATCGTCATCACCCGGTCGATCTTGATGAGCGCGTCGCCGAACAGCGTCGCCAAGGTGCCGGCACCCAGGCGGGCTCGACCGGTTCGACGCAGGCGGGTTCGGCAGAGGGCGCGTCATTCGCCAGTAGCGAAACACCGCCACAGTCACAGCAGCCCCAGGCCGGCCGCAAAGAAGGCGAGGAACGGATTCCGATCGTCGAAGAGCACCTGGACGTCGGCAAGCGTCGCCATCGGGCGGGCGGGGTGCGCATCTATAGCCGGGTTGAGGAGCAGCCGGTTGAAGAGGATGTGACCCTGCGCGAGGAGCGGATCAAGGTCGACCGTGAGAAGGCCGACCGTCCCGCGGATGCCGATGCGTTCGAAGAGCGGACGATCGAAGCAAGCGAAACGCGCGAGGAGCCTGTCGTCGAGAAGGAAGCTCGCGTCGTGGAAGATGTCGTCCTCCGCAAGGAGCAGGAAGAGCACACCGAAACGGTGCACGACACCGTGCGGAAGACCGATGTCGACATCGAGCAACTCGATCAGGACTATCGGCAGAATTTCGAAAGCAGCTATGCCGACACCGGCGAGACCTACGACCAGTACAGCCCAGCATACGAGTACGGTCGGCAACTGGCGGTGGATCCGCACTACGGCAACCGCGATTGGGAGTCGGTCGAGCCCGAAGCGCGGGAACGCTTCGAGCAAGACAATCCCGGCACTTGGGACAAGTTCCGCGATTCAGTCCGCTACGGCTATGAGCGGGCGCTCGGGCGCCGTTGAACGCCGGGCCATGCTACCGAACGGCTCACGGGCCCGTGTCGATGGGGACGCGGGCCCTTTTACTTACTTCTCAACGGATAGGGCTCGCACCGACGCCATGCAGGGCGGCGCTCCGATGCCCACCGCAGCGCCGCACTGAAGACCATGACGCACCGCAAGGCGTATCAAATAGAGGCAAGGCGATGAGCGCCGATGCCGGGCGAAACATCAAAGGAGGCTCCCATGGCCAGCGAAGGCGGCAAAGAAAAGAAAGCGGAAGGCAAGTTCGAACAGATCAAAGGCAAGGCCAAGGACGCGTGGGGGTCCGTCACAGGCGACACCTCCAAGCAGGCCGAGGGCAAGGCCCAGAAGGGGACCGGCAAGACCGAAGAGAAAGCAGGCGACACGCAGGAACGCCTTGAGCAGAAGGCACGCGAAGTACAGGATCGCATCTCACAGAAGAACAAATGACGCGATTCCCACATGCCCGCCCGCAGCGTACGCCGCCGCGGCGGGTTTGACATAGATCCCGGGTCGAGCGACACCCTCGCTCGGCCCGGCTTTCGTATCCGCTCACCCCCCTCAACGCCGCAACGCTTGCCTCGGGCGCGGCGATCGGATACCACCTGTGGCATGATGACGACGGTTGGATTGTCTTACCTCACCGAGGACGAACCGGGCATCGGCGGCACGATCAAGCAGCGGCCGGAGGATTTCGTCGTCGACGAACTGCCGCTCTACGAGCCCATCGGTCGCGGCGACCACCTCTACCTGTTTGTCGAAAAGCGCCGCCGGCTGACCACTGACGTGGTTCGGCTGTTCGCTGAACACTTCGACGTGCCTTGGGAATCGATCGGCTATGCCGGGCTGAAGGACAAGCACGCGATCACGAGGCAGTGGTTCAGCGTCGAGCATGTCACCGAGGAAAAGGCCCACGAATTTCAGAACGATCACATCCAGATTCTGGACTCCGTTCGCCACACCAACAAGCTCAAACGCGGACACCTGAAGGGCAACCGGTTCCGTATCTACATTCGTGACGTCGACGCCATTGCCGCCGTGCGCGCGACGCGGATCATCAATCGCCTGGCGAAGGTCGGCACGCCGAATTTCATCGGCGAGCAACGCTTCGGGTACCGCCACAACAACCATCTCGTCGGCAAGCACCTGCTGCTGAACGATCTGCCCGGCTTCCTCGACGAACTGCTCGGCAAGCCGATCGAAGGCGAAGCGGCCATCAATCAGCAGGCTCGGCAGGCCTACGAAGCAGGCGACTACGCGAAGGCTTTGGAGCTCTGGCCCACGGTGCACCGCTTCGAACGGCAGGCGCTGGGGCCGCTGAGCCGGGGGGCCACGCCGAAGAAGGCGGTGCGGAGCATCGACAAGCCTCACCGCAATTTCATGGTGTCCGCGTTTCAGTCGGCGATCTTCAATCAGCTGCTCAACGATCGGCTGCGGGCGAATCTGCTGGATCAACTGGTGGTGGGCGATATCGCCATCAAGCACGACACGAGCGGCCGGTTCGAGGTGCTTGATGCGGCCGTCGAGCAGCCGCGCTGCGATCGTTTTGAGATCTCGCCGACGGGCCCGATGTGGGGCAAGGAGATGATGCGGGCAGGCGGGCAGGTGGGGCAGTGGGAGGCCGAGGCACTTGCCGTTTCGCACGTCACGGAAGAAGATCTCGCAAGTTCGCCCTACGGTCCCACCGGCGCCCGGCGTGCGTTTCGCATGCCGATTCATGAGCCTCAGGTTTCCGGCGGGGCCGACGAACACGGTCCCTACGTCTTCCTCGCGTTTGAATTGCCACGTGGCAGCTTCGCCACGGTCGTGCTGCGTGAGCTGATGAAATCCGCCACGCCTGAAGATGCGTCGCCTGAATCGGATTTAACCGGCTAAGATATAGCACGACGCCCCGACCACGTCCGGGCCCCCCCACTGCTGACATTGGAGACGAACACGATGCACGTGACCCGCTCATGCTTCCTCGGCCGCTCGCTGTTTCTTACGCTGTCGCTCGTCGCCGGCTTCGCCGTCACCGCCGTGACACCCGCGATCGCCGCCGATGGCTGGCCTCAGTTCCGCGGACCTTCGCAGGTTGGCTACGTCGATGAGGCGAACCCACCGCTCACCTGGAGCGAGCAAGAGAACGTCACCTGGAAAACGCCGATCTCAGGCCTCGGCTGGTCCACGCCCATCATTCAGGATCAGCAGATCTGGCTGACCACCGCCACGCCCGACGGCAAGGAGATGTTCGTCTACTGCCTCGATGCCGACAACGGCGAAGTGCTCTTCCGCGAACGGCTTTTCTACAACGAAGAGCCCGAACCGCTGGGCAACGCCGTCAACGGCTACGCCTCGCCGTCCGGGGCCATCGAGCCAGGCCGCTTCTACGCCCACTTCGGGAGCTACGGCACCGCAGCGATCAACACCGAAACGTTCGAAGTGCTCTGGAAACACACGGAGCTCGAATGTCGCCACTTCCGTGGGCCCGGCTCCTCCGTCGTCCTCGTTGACGACAAACTCATCCTCACGATGGACGGCATCGACGTGCAGTACCTCGCGGCGCTCGATACCGCCACGGGTGAAATCGCCTGGCGAACCGACCGCTCCACCGAGTGGGATGACTACGACGGCGATGGCAACGTCATCGCCGACGGCGACTTCCGCAAGGGCTACGGCACGCCGATCGTTTACGAAGTCGAAGGCCAGACGCAGCTGCTGAGCGTCGGGTCCATGGCAGCGTTCGCTTACGATCCGCAAACCGGCGAAGAAATCTGGACCGTGACGTTCGACGGCTACAACGCCGCCTCCAGCCCCGTCATCGCCAACGGCCTGGTCATGATCAACACCAGTACGCCCCGCTCGATCCTGATGGCCATCGATCCCGCAGGCACCGGCGACATCACCGCCACCAACGTCGTCTGGGAATATTCACGGGGCGTGCCGACCAAACCCACCCCGGTGGTCGTCGACGATGAGCTGATCATCTTCGTGAACGACGGCGGCATCGCCACCTGCCTCGATGCTGTGACCGGCGAAGAGATCTGGAAGGAACGGCTGGAGGGCAGCTACTCCGCCTCCCCCGTCGCCGCGGGTGGCAAGGTCTACTTCCTCGGCGAACGGGGCGAAGCCCCCGTCCTCGCCGCCAGCCGTGAGTTCGAACGCCTCGCCGAAAACTCACTCCCCGACGGATTCATGGCCTCCCCCGCCATCGTCGGCGACACCCTCTACCTCCGCACCCGCTCCCACCTCTACCGCATCGACGACTGACGCGACCCGTAACGTCACACAACTTGTCCAGGAGCCGGGTTGTCCCCAACCCGGTTGTGCCCATACATCGCCGACGACACCGCCCGCCAGACGTTGACCGTAAGGGGGCTCGCTACTAATCTGGTCGGAATCTCCGCTTCCATTTTGACAGGAACATCGGCGTGGGCATAAGCGTCGCACAACTCGCAGCGCAGATCGGCGCGACGCTGGCCGGTGAAGCCGACGGCGACGCCATCGTCGACCATTGCGCCACCCTCGAGGAAGCCGGCCCCTCAGCCATCACCTTCCTGACCAATCGCAAATACACCTCGCAGCTTGCCGCCACGCAAGCCGCAGCCGTGATCGTCGGCAAAGGGGTCGAGACGACCGGCAAAACACTGCTGGTCGTGCCCGACGATCCCTACTTCGCCTTCCGCAACGCCGTCGTCGCGCTGCACGGCTTCCGCAAGCATCCGCAGCTCGACGAGCAGCGCATCAGCCCCCAGGCCGTCGTTCACGATTCCGCCACCATCGGCGCCGGCACCACGGTGCATCCGTTCGCCGTGATCGGCCCGGACGCGAAAATCGGCGAAAACTGCGTCATCTACCCCCACTGCTTCATCGGCCCTGAAGCGAACATCGGCGACGACTGCCAACTGTTCCCCTCCGTCACCGTCTACGACCGCTGCGTCCTCGGCAACCGCGTGACGCTCCACGCCGGCTGTGTGATCGGGCAGGATGGCTTCGGCTACGCCACCCACGCCGGCGAGCATCACAAGATCCCGCAGGTCGGCCACGTGGTCGTCGAAGATGATGTGGAGATGGGCGCCAACTGCTCCATCGATCGCGCCACCGTCGGCGCGACCGTCATCGGCCGCGGCACCAAGTTCTCCGATTGCGTCACCATCGGCCACGGCACAAAAGTCGGCAAGCACAACCTCTATGTCGGGCTCGTCGGCCTCGCCGGCAGCGTCCAGACCGGCGATTACGTCGTCATGGGCGGGCAGGTCGGCGTCGCAGGGCACCTGAAGATCGGCTCCAACGTCCAGATCGCCGCCACCAGCGGTGTCATGAGCGACATCCCCAGCAACAGCCAAGTCGGCGGCACCCCCGCGCTCCCGCTCACCGAAGCCAAGCGCATCCACCTCTCCACCGTCAGGCTCCCCGACGTCATCGCCCGCGTGAAAAAACTCGAACGCCAACTCGAGAAGCTCACGCCCGCCGAATAACGCACCAGAGCCGTCGCTTATGTGATCCCGCTTGACCGTTATGTTCTGTTGGCCTAGCTTTGTTTACAGGGACGCGCTTCGGCGCGAGCAGCGGTTGTTCGTCCGCTGTGGTGGGGGGCTGGGGAAACCCGCGATTCGATTTCACCTCTGACAGGAGGCCAGACATGGCTTTTACGCTTCCGGAGCTTGGCTACGCTTACGACGCACTTGAACCGCATATCGATGCGAAGACGATGGAAATCCATCACACGAAGCACCACAATACCTATGTGACCAAGCTCAACGGCGCGGTTGAGGGCACCGAGTGGGCGGATAAGGACATCGCCGACGTCGTCGCGAACATTACCCGCGTGCCGGAAAACATCCGCACCGCCGTCCGCAACAACGGCGGCGGGCACTTCAACCACTCGTTCTTCTGGCCCCTGCTCAAGAAAGACGGCGGCAAGCCCACCGGACAGCTCGCCTCGGCCATCGACAGCGACCTCGGCGGGTTCGACAAGTTCAAGGAAGACTTCACCAACGCCGCCCTGACGCGCTTCGGCAGCGGCTGGGCGTGGGTCTGCCTCAATAATGACGGCAAACTCTGCGTCTGCTCCACCGCCAATCAGGACAACCCGCTGATGGCCGGCATCGTCGAGTGCCCCGGCAAGCCGATCCTCGGCATCGACGTCTGGGAGCACGCGTACTACCTCAACTACCAGAACCGGCGCCCCGACTACGTCGCCGCGTTCTTCGAAGTCATCAACTGGGATCAGGCCGAGCAGAACTTCCAAGCCGCCAAGGCCTGATGAAGTTAACGGGCGGTCACAGATCGCCGTTTGCTCCCGAACCCACACCCTCGTGCCCCACCCGGCGCGGGGGTGTTTTTTTTGGTTCATCCCCGCCGCTGCTCCGCCAACCGTGCCAGCTCCTTGCGACATCGCCTTGCGTGGCCGCGGAAGCTCAGCGTGTAGAGCCCCGGCGAAAGCGTCCACAGCATCATTCCCAACCATGTGATCCAGCTCGGCCACAGCTCCGGCCTCGGCTTGCGAATTCCACGCAGAATCTTGCCTGCCACCTGCTCCGGCGTCTGCATGAAGATGCGTGGCGTGTTCTCCGCCAAGGCCTCGGCTCCCGCGCCGTCGGCGATCACGTCGAAAAACTCCGTCGCTGTGCCCCCCGGATAGATGCAGGTCACGCGGATGTCCTCGGGCTCCAGTTCCATCCGCAACCCTGCCGCCGCCGCGTGCTGCGCCGCCTTCGTCGCGGCATACTCCCCGTAATAAGGCAGGCCCACCCGCCCCACCACGCTGGAGGTAAGCATGATGTGCCCCTTCCCCCAGCCAGCGTCGCGCTGCGTCCGCATCATCTCCGCCGCCGCCCGCGCGCATCGGATCGACCCGTGATAGTTCACCTCCCAAAGCCGCCTTTGCGTCTGCGAATCGGTCTCCAGCAGCGGCCCGAAGTGCCCCAGCCCCGCGTTCGCCAGCATCACATCGATCCGCCCAAACAGCTCCACCGCCTGTGTCACCAGCTGCTGAACGTCGGCATCCACACTCACATCCGTCGCCACTGCCAGCACGCCCTGCGCCCCCTTCTGCTCGCACTGCGACGCAAGTTCCTCCAGCCGATCCAGCCGTCTCGCTGCGAGCACCACGCGCATCTTCGCAGCCGCCGCGGCCAGCGCCGTCGCTTTGCCGATGCCCGCCGAGGCCCCGGTGATGATGATCACGCGACCGGCCAGCTCACCGCTCATCGCCCGCCTCCCCGCTTCTGCAGATACGTGCGCAACTGCTTGATCCGCAAATCAAACGGCGGGTGACTGTTGAAGTACGCCATCCAGTCGTCGCCCGCCTTGCCGTGGTGTTCCTTGAGCCGTTCGAGCATATGAACGCCCGCCATGGCATCGAACCCCGCTGCCCGACTGAGCACCCCGCCCATCCGGTCGGCCACGAGTTCCGCTTCCTTCGAGTAGGCACTTTGCAGCATCTTCGCCCCGGCCGAGCGAATCCATTGCCCCGCCATGCCCGCCACAGGCACCGCGCGAGCTGCTGCGAAGATCGCCTGATTGCTCATCATCCGCTCCATCGGATGTTCCTTGATCACGTGCCCCATCTCATGACCGAGGATGAACGCCAGCTCCGCTTCACCGCCGTCGGTCGCGATGATCAGGTCGATCAGCCTGCGGGTGATGAACACATGCCCGCCCGGCAGCGCGAACGCGTTCACGTCGTCACCGCCGAGTACGGTGAAGGTGAAGCGCCGCTGTTTGTTGCGGACCCTCGCCACCATCGCCTGCCCCACCCGCTGCACCTGCTCCGCCAGCTCGAACTCGGCATCGATGCCCATCTGCTCCCGGAACGCCGCCGCCATGTCGCGGCCGGTCGCCTCCTCGGCCGCGAGCCGTTCCGCTTCCGTCCCGGTTAGCGATTCCCACACCCACCGCCCCTTACGCAGGTGCACCCCCGCATGCTGACCCAGCTTGTGAAACCAATCCGCCATCGTCACTTCCTTACGCACATCTTCGACACCAACTCTAGCACGCCCCGGTCAAGCCACAAATCCCGAATGCTCACTTACCGACTCCGGCTCGCTTGACCGTCACCGCTTTCGACGGGACCATGTCGCGATGAACGATCAGAACCCCATCCCCGTGGCCGTTGTGGGTGTCGGACGCATGGGCCGGCATCACGCCCGCATTTATCGTCAGCTCGAGCAGGCGGACCTCGTCGCCGTGGTCGATCCTGATCAGGATCGCGCCGGCGCCCTGGCTGACGAATTCAACTGCGACGCCCTCAGCAGCATCGACGAGCTTCGCGAGCGGCATCCCAATGTCCGCGCCGTCACCGTGGCCGTGCCCACCAGCTACCACGAGCAGATCGCCGGCCCGCTCCTCGAAGCCGGCATCGCCTGCCTCATCGAAAAGCCTCTCGCACAATCCGTCGAAGTCGCCCAGCGCATCGTCGCCACCGCACGCAGCAGCGGCTCGCTTGTGCAGGTGGGACATACCGAACGTTTCAACCCCGCCGTTCGCGCCATCAGTGAGCTGGAAATCACGCCCCGCTTTATCGAGGTCGACCGCGTCAGCCCCATGAGCTTCCGCTCCATCGACGTCGGCGTCGTCTTCGACATCATGATCCACGATATCGACATCGTTCTGATGATGGCCCAGTCGCCCCTGCGTGATGTCCGCGCCGCCGGCGTCGCTGTGCTCGGCCGTCACGAGGATGTCGCCAACGCCCGCCTGGAGTTTGAGGACGGCTGCGTCGCCAACCTTACCGCCAGCCGCCTCGCGCTGAAGACCGAGCGAAAGCTTCGCGTTTTCAGCGAGACCGCCTACATCTCGCTCAACTACGCCACGAAGTCAGGCGTTTTGCTCAACCGCACCGACAACACCGCCGCTCTGGACGAGGTCCGCCAGCAGATCGAGCAAGGTGCCGACCTCTCAGAGCTCGACTACGCCGATCTGGTCAACGTGCGTGATATTACGATTGAAGATGAGGAGCCGCTGCGTGCGGAACTCGTGAATTTCCTTGACGCCGTCGCAGGCCGCGCTCGCCCCGCCGTCGATGCCGCCGCCGGTTTCGCCGCCGTCGAAACGGCCCAGCGGGTCGTCGATGCCATCCGCCAGCACACCTGGTCAGGCCTCGACGCCGGCAAGCCGCTCTGATCCCCAACGCTTGCTGCAAAGGGTCGGCAAACAGCCGGGGGCTCACAGGCCGCCGCTCACCTCATCGTGCCGCCGCGGCAGCAGTGCGTCGTGTCGCGGCTTTGAACGTCCGCCTCGCGATCACCTTCTGCTCAGCCTGTTTTTGAATCTGGCGCACCCGCTCACGACTTAGATCAAACAGCCGCCCCACCTCTTCAAGCGTCATCTGCCGACCATCGGCGATGCCGTAGCGCAGCTTCAGAATCTCGCGTTCACGCCGCGCCAGCTTGCATCCGCGATCTCTAAGCCCCTCACGGACATAGGTTTCGTCCAGATCCTCCGCCTGCGGCTCCGCCAACTCCAGCCCGTGCCGCTGCAGAAACACCTCCACGTGCTCAAGCGACGTCTGACCAAAATTCTCAATCGTCAGCAGATCCGCGGCACTGCGCTCGAGCAGGTCCCCCACCGATCGGATACCCGCCACCTGCAACCATCGGCGAGGCCGATTCGGCACGGGCATATCCTTGATGAGCATGTCAGCGATCCGTTGAGGATTCGACGCATCGGGCATGTTGGCACTTGCAGAAACCGTGTTGGTACCGCCCCGGACGCGGGGGGGGTAGGAATCAATCATCGCACGGCGTCGCACGACGCCTGATGGTGAAAACATGGTACATGATTCGCGCGACGCGAGCAACGATTGATAACGCTAACCTTCTGCCTGTCAAGTAACTCCGTCGCATTCGTGCAACAAAAAACCCGCGCTGATGCGCCCGCGTAGGTCACGTGATCAGCCCACCTGCGACCCTGCCGGAAGCTCCGCGTCAGGCTTCAGCAGCAGCACCCGTTGCACCTGTTCATCCGATGCGTCCGTCGCTGCCAGCAGCATCCCCTGCGACTCTTCGCCCCGAAGTTTCCGCGGCGCCAGGTTCGCCACCATCACAATCTGACGCCCCACCAGTTGCTCAGGCTCATAGAACGCCCGCACGCCGGCGCAGATTTGTCGTTGACCAATCTCGGGGCCGAGATCGACCTGAAGTTTCAACAATCGGTCCGCATTGGGGTGCGGCTCGCACGCCGTCACCGTCGCCACACGCAGATCCAGCTTCGCGAAATCGTCGAACGCAATCAGTTCTTTCAAGCTCATAGCAGAAATCCTTCAATAAATGGGAAACCGCAAATCATACCCCGCCCTGCCGTTTCCCGCAGCCGCGGCCTCGGTCCTATGAGCCGGCACACCCCTCGCGTTGACGATCCCCCGGCGTGCGACGATCACTTACTGACGTGCGTGGCTCAAGGGCGCATAAAGAACGCCGACGTTTTGAGGCGTCGGCGTTCGTGAAGGTTCAGATTGTCGCGAGCGTCGCTTAGTTGCCGTCGGCGTTAAGGGCGGCCTGGGCGGCGGAGAGGCGTGCGACGGGGACGCGGAACGGTGAGCAGGAAACGTAGTCCAGCCCGACCTTCGCACAGAAGTCGATCGAGGCCGGGTCGCCGCCGTGCTCGCCGCAGATGCCGAGCTTGAGGTTCGGCTTTGTCTGTCGGCCCTTCTCAACACCCATCTGCACGAGCTGGCCGACGCCCGTCGCGTCGAGCGTCTGGAACGGATCGAGCGGCAGGATTTCCTGATCGATGTAGTCCGGCAGGAAGCCGTTCACATCGTCACGGCTGTAGCCGAAGGTCATCTGCGTCAGGTCGTTCGTGCCGAAGCTGAAGAAGTCCGCATGCTGGGCGACATCGTCCGCAGTCAGAGCGGCACGCGGAATCTCGATCATGGTGCCGATGATGATCGGCAGGCTCTTGGTGAACTTCTTGTCCTTCTTCACGTCCTTGATGACCTGCTCGGTCAGAGCGCGGAGGATCTGAAGTTCCTTAGCCGTGCCGACCAGCGGGATCATGATCTCGGGCTTCACGGCGACGCGCTTCTTGAGGCAGGCGATGGCCGCTTCGGTGATCGCCCGGACCTGCATCTCCAGGATCTCGGGGTAGGTCACCGACAAGCGACAGCCGCGATGGCCGAGCATCGGGTTCATCTCGTGGAGGAACGCGACGCGGGCCTTGACCTTGGCGGGGCTGAGCTTGAGCTGCTTGGCAACCTGCGCCTGCGACTTCGCGTCGTGAGGCAGGAATTCATGCAGCGGCGGATCGAGCAGACGCACCGTGACGGGCAGGCCCTTCATGGCCGTGAAGATGCCGATGAAGTCCTCACGCTGATACGGCAGAAGCTTCTCGAGTGCCTTGCGGCGGTCCGCTTCGCTCTCGGCGAGGATCATCTCACGCATCGCGAGGATGCGGTCGCCTTCGAAGAACATGTGCTCGGTCCGGCAGAGGCCGATGCCCTGTGCGCCGAACTCACGCGCCCGCTTGGCATCGTTGGGCGTGTCGGCGTTGGTGCGAACGTCCAGCTTGCGGTACTTGTCAGCCCATCGCATGAGCTTCGCGAAGTCGCCCGACAGTGCCGGCGCCTGCGTGGGCACTTCGCCAGCCATGACTTCACCGGTGGTGCCGTCGAGGCTGAGCGTGTCCTTGCCTTTGTAGGTCTTGCCGTTGACGGTGATCTGCTTCTTCGCCGCGTCGATGGTGATCTCACCGGCCCCGGCGACGCAGCACTTGCCCCAGCCTCGGGCGACGACCGCAGCGTGACTGGTCATGCCGCCTGTCGAGGTGAGGATGCCCGCTGCCGAGTGCATGCCGTCGATGTCCTCAGGGCTCGTCTCCTTGCGGACCAGCAGCACCTTCTCGCCGTTGTGCGTGCGCTCGACCGCTTCCTCAGCGGTGAAGGCCAGCTTGCCGACCGCTGCACCGGGCGATGCGGGCAGGCCGATCGTCAGCACGGTGCGCTTGGCTTTCGGATCGAACGAGGGAAGCAGCAGCTGATTCAGATCGTTCGGCGGCACGCGAAGGACCGCTTCCTTCTCCGTGATCAGCTTCTCACGCGCCATGTCGACCGCAAGCTTCACCGCAGCAGCGCCGGTGCGCTTGCCGTTACGCGTCTGAAGCATGAACAGTTTGTCACGCTCGACGGTGAACTCGATGTCCTGCATGTCGCGGTAGTGCGTTTCGAGCTTCTTCTTGATCTGCAGAAGCTGCTTGTAAACGCGGTTGTTCCACTTGGGCATCTCGCCGATCGGCTTGGGCGTCCGGATGCCGGCCACCACGTCCTCGCCCTGGGCGTTGATGAGGAACTCGCCGTAGAACTTGTTCTGGCCGGTCGAAGGGTCACGGGTGAACGCGACACCGGTGCCGCAGTCGTCACCCATGTTGCCGAAGACCATCGTCTGGACGTTCACCGCGGTGCCGAGCAGCCCGGTGATGTTCTCGACCTGGCGATAGCGGACGGCGCGGTTCGTGTTCCAGCTCTTGAAGACCGCCTCGATCGAAAGCTCAAGCTGCTTGAGCGGATCCTGCGGGAACGGCTTGCCCACGTGCTTGCGGTAGACCTTCTTGTACGCGTCGCACAGTTCGATCATGCCCTTGGTGGGCACGTCGGTGTCGAGCTTCGCGTTGTACTTCTTTTTGACTTTGTCGAACGCTTCTTCGAAGTGCTCGTGGCCGACGTTCATGACGACGTCGCCGAACATGTTAATCAGGCGGCGGTAGGCGTCGTAAGCAAAGCGCTCGTTGCCGGTGTTGTTCGCGAGGCCGGTGACGCTGGCGTCGGTGAGGCCGAGGTTCAGGATGGTGTTCATCATGCCCGGCATGGACTTGGCCGCACCGGAACGGACGCTCATCAGCAGCGGATCGCTTACGTCGCCGAAGGTCTTGCCCGTTTCCTTCTGCAGCATGTTCGCCGCCTTCTGCACCTGGTCCATCAGCCCGCCGGGCAGCTTGCGACCTTCGCTGTAGTAGCGGGCGCAAACGTCGGTGGTGATGGTGAAGCCCGCCGGCACAGGCAGGCCGATGCTGGTCATCTCGGCGAGGTTCGCGCCCTTGCCGCCGAGCAGCTCACGCATCGAGCGATCGCCCTCGGTCTTCGTGCTGCCGAAGTAGTAGACCATTTTGTCGGCGCGGGGGGCGCGGCGGGTGGTCTTCTTCGTCGTCTTCTTTTTCGTGCTCTTCTTCTTGCGTGTCGTCGTCGCGGTGGCCATGTTGGATCGATCCCAAAATGAGGTGTAGCGCCCGGCCAGGAGCAAACGCGAAGCGCACCAGCCGTCGGCGAAGTTATTCAATTACACTTCTATCACCAGCACAGTTACAGGCTGGGGAAAGGGGAAAGTATAGTATCGGGCAATGGTTCGTCAATTAAATCCCCAATCCGACGACGCAGCCCTCACCGCGTTTTTACAGTTATCCGCCTCGCAGCCGGCCGCCTTTCTGCACTCAGGCCGACACCATTCACGCTGGGCGAAACGCTCCATCCTCGCGCAGCCGCGCGCCTGGTTCCGCCATTGGGCAAGCGGAAAAAGTGAGTTGCTCGACGCCGCGACCCTTCTTCCGCTGCCTGAAAGTAAGCAACTTTCTCACCGACTCTGGCGCGATCTGCGATGGCTTCTGAATGAACCCAGCCTCGCCGGAAAATGGATCGGCACGATCGGCTACGAAGTCAACCGCTTCATCGAACCCGAACGCCTCCCCCCCCACCGTGGCCGCGCCGACGATCGCGGTTCGCCGGTCGTTGAGTTGGCGCTGTGTCCGGCGCCGACCGTCTATCCCGCCGCAACTTCGCCAGCGGGGGCGGGGGGAACGGGGGGGGCGGTGTCGGCGTTACCCGTGGCGATCGCGGAGAAGATCGGCCGCAGCCGGGCGGACTACGAAGCCGCCGTGGCGCAGGTGCTCGAGTACATCGGCGCGGGCGACGTGTTTCAGGTAAACCTCGCCCAGCGCTTTACCCTGCCGTTCGTGGGCAACCCGCGCGAGCTCTACCGTCGCCTCGCCGCGATCAGCCCCGCGTGGTACGGCGCGTATCTCGACCTGCCCCCACTGCAATCGAACCAGCCGGGCCGAAGCCTGCTCTGCACCAGCCCCGAATTGTTCCTCGATGTGAGCGACGGGCATGTCATCACGCGCCCGATCAAGGGCACCCGCCCCGCCTCCGCGTCCGCTGACGAGTTGCGAGCCAGTGAGAAGGATGCCGCCGAGCTGAACATGATCGTCGACCTGATGCGTAACGACCTCGGCCGCGTCTGCGACTACGGCAGCGTGAAGGTGACCGAGCCTCGCACCATCGAAAGCCACCCCACCGTGCACCACGGCGTCGCCACCATCGAAGGGCAGATGCACCCCAGCCGTGACATCGTCGACCTGCTGCGGGCCACGCTACCCGGCGGGTCGGTCACCGGCGCGCCCAAGGTGCGGGCGATGCAGATCATCGACGAACTCGAACCCGTCGCCCGGGGCCCGTACTGCGGCGTGATCGGCATGCTCAGCCGCGACGAAGCCGTCCTCAACATCGCCATCCGAACCTGCGCCATATCACCCGTGGCGGCCGACACGCACCTCGCCGATTTCTGGGCAGGCGGCGGCATCGTCGCCGATTCCTCCCCCGCCGCGGAGTATCTGGAAACCCTCGACAAAGCCGCCGCCGTCTGGCACGCCCTCGCTGGACCCTGAGACCGCAGCCTCCTAAGTTGGCGTCTATGTCACACCAAACCAGCGAACCACCGAGTGCCCTGCGAGAGTGGCTCCACCTCGCCAGCCGCCCCTCAGTCATACGGCGGGGCCTGATGTACGCCCTCATCGTCGGCACCATCCTCATCACCATCAACCACGGCGACGCCATCCTCGAAGGCGACGTCACCGACGCCCGGCTATGGAAGATGGGCCTCACCACAATCGTGCCCTACATGGTCTCGACGCTTTCGAGCGTCGGCGCGACGCGGAACCAGCTACGCAAGCAGCGCGACGGGATCGCCTCGTGAAGATTTACCAGGTTGACGCCTTCACCGACCGCCCGTTCACCGGCAACCCCGCCGCCGTCGTGCTGCTGGAGCAGGAGGCCGACGCAGCATGGATGCAGCAAGTCGCAGCAGAGATGAACCTCTCCGAAACCGCCTTCGTCACCTTCCCACCCCCCCTACCGCCGCCGGTTTCGCCGCAGCATCACACCAAGCCGCCATACAACACAATCGGGAACAAGGTGGGGGGGCTCAGGTGGTTCACGCCGGCCGTTGAAGTGAATTTGTGTGGTCACGCCACGCTGGCCGCCGCTCATGTGCTGTGGGAAGCGGGTTGGCTGGAGAGAACAGAACCCGCACGCTTCGAAACACGCAGCGGGACGCTGACTGCCAGGCTGCGTGCCGATGGCTGGATTGAGCTGGATTTCCCCGCCGGCCCCGCCGCCGCCCTCGACGCCGACGACGTGCGTGCCCTCGGTTTCGACGCCCAGACCATGCTCAACTGCGAAGCCGTTCACGTCGGTCGATCCGCCGAAGATTTACTTGTTGAAGTGGCGGACGCACAGACCGTGCAGACGTTGAAGCCCGATTTCGCCCGGCTGGCCGAGCTTCCCGTCCGAGGCATCGCGGTGACGGCCCCGGCATCAACCGAAACCGAGGCCGACTTCGTCTCGCGATTCTTCGCCCCGGCCGTCGGCATCGATGAAGACCCCGTCACCGGCTCAGCCCATTGCATGCTCGGCCCCTGGTGGGCGGATCGGCTGGGACGGGCGGGCCTCGTCGGCCACCAGCTTTCGCAGCGGGGGGGCACCGTCCGCGTCAACGTCAAAGGCGATCGCGTGGAACTGGCAGGCCGGGCGGTGACGGTGTTCGAAGGTGAACTGGCGGTTTGACGGGACGACGCGAGCGCATAAAAAAACCGACGGAGAACCGGTGAGGTCCTCCGTCAGCGAAGAGACGGCTGGTCTGTTTCACGGCCCGGCTTCAGAAGTTGAAGCCGATGCCGACGATGTATAGGATTTGGGCGTCGCTGTCGCCGCCGTCGAAGAGCCAGTGAATCTCCATGCGGCCGAAGAGGAACGTGTCGGGCTTGGCGTACCACTTGGCACCACCTTCGACACCAAACGACCCGGTCTCGTCGACGTTGTCGCCGTAGAAGCCGCCGAGGCTGAGGCCCACGAACGGCCGCAGACGGTCCAGATCGAAGTGGTAGTCGACGGCCCCTCGGGTCGAACCCGCCCATTGCGATTCGCCGAAGTCCACGAACTGGATGCCCTGCCGAATTTCCGCCGAGACGTCCCGGGTGAAGTAGTAGCCGAGCGAGACGTCGAGCCCGAACGAACCCTCGTCGAAGTCCTCGTTGTTGCTGGCGACGCCGGTGAGCGTGAATTCCCAGTCACCGGCCTGCGGCCCCCAGCGGCCGACGCCACCACGGCGCGGGTCTTCAGGGTGACCTTCGAGGAACGGACGAACCTCCACCATGGGATCGAGGATCAGTTCATTCGCCTCGGCGTACTCGTCGGCGATCTGCGTCGGCTCGGCTCCAAGAGCCGGCACGCTTGCTCCGGTCAGCACCGCCGCGATGGTCCAGGTTGCGATCCGCTCAAATCCCATATCGGTTCCACCCTTCGTTCGAGTCTTAAAAGTCGCGTCTGTCACTCGCGTTTCTTGCGTGTCCCTCACTGCGAGAAGTATCCCGCGCCCTCGGCTTGGGTCATACCGGGCAGCGTGCCCAACCCACCCCCGGTAAAATGCTTGCCGGTGACCCCGGGAGAATCCCCACGCCGACCGGGGCTTATCGTCCACGACCGCCGATACGCGGTATCCTGAAGCTGCCCGATTTGTACCCCTTTTGAAGGAGATGGCCATGAAAAACCACCTGTTTGCACTTACCCTTGCCGTGCTCGGTTTCGCGCTCACCGCCTGCACCACCACCCCCAACTCACCCGCGGAGCGTCAAAGCCTGGTCACCTCCGCAGCCGAGACCACCGAGATCTTCCTCCGAAACGATCCCTCCCTGCAGGAGTTGATCGACGATTCCTACGCCTACGCCGTCTTCCCCAGCATCGGACGCGGCGGCGCAGGCATCGGCGGCGCCTACGGACGCGGCATCGTCTACGAAAGAGGTCAGCACGTCGGCTACTGCGATGTCACGCAGGCGACGGTCGGCTTCCAACTCGGCGGGCAGGCGTTCCGCCAACTCATCTTCTTCCGTGACGAGTCCGCACTTCGCCGCTTTAAGCACGATGACCTGCACCTTTCCGCACAGGCCACCGCCGTCGCCGCCACCGCCGGCGCCAGCGCCGATGCCGACTACGAACGCGGCGTCATGGTCTTCACCCTCGCACGCGGCGGCCTCATGTACGAAGCCTCCATCGGCGGCCAACGCTTCACCTATCAACCCAAATGACACACACCCCGAAGCCCCCCCCCACCTTCCCCCCCAACTTACGGCCATCTGACCTAATTTCATTAACCTCCCCATCCCTCTCCGCCCGATAACGGAGGTATGGTTTCCTGCGCGCGTTTGCTGATCCCACTACTGGCGTTGATGGGCGTGATGTTGCCGTTGGCTGCTGCCGTGGCCGACGAATCGGCCGCTCAGCGCCGCATCGTCCACCGCTTCCACTTCAATGAGGAGGAGCTGGGCAACTTCGAGTCGATGCCGATGAACTGGTTCCGCGTGACGGGCCCCGGCTTCCCGCGCTATACCGACATCGGCTTCGACCAACGCTTCGCCACCGCCGGCGAGACGTCCCTGAAGCTGCAGCTCAACGGCGGGTCCGCCGCGTTAACGCTCGCTTCGGGCACCATCGCCGTCATGCCCGACGCTCAGTACCTGCTCACCGCGCAGGTCCGCACCGCCGATGCCGTCCACGCCCGCGCCCGCCTCACTGCCGTCTTTCTCGATCGCCGAAATCAGCCGCTGCTCAACACCCGCACGCGCTCGCCGTTGATCGCCTCGGACAACCGCTGGACGCCGATACAGTTCGAGCTTCCGCGAACCCCCGAGCAGGCCGCCTGGCTTGTGTTGCGGGTTGAGCTGCTTCAGCCCGCCGAGTTCCGCACGACCAGCCTCAGTAAGCACGAGGTGGTGGAGCAGGACATCGACGCCGCCGCCTGGTTCGATGACATCACGCTCTATCAGCTTCCCCGCATCGAGCTGACGACGCAGTCGGCTTCGAACGTGATTCGCCGTCCCAACACGCCCCGCCTGAGCGCGAGCGTGCAGGACCTCACCGGCGACAGCCTCGACGCCCGCCTCAGCGTTTACGATCAGGCCGGTGATCTGGTCGGCCGCGACCAGCGCACGCTTGACGGCTCCCAGCCGGGCCAGTGGGAGTTCACCCCCGACCTGCCCCGCCTCGGCTGGTACTGGGCCGAACTGGAAGTCCGCTCCGAAGGCACGCTCATCGGCCACGCACGCACCGCCGTCAGCTATCTGCCCCAGATGACAGGCCGAGGCTCCAGCGAATCCGACCGCTTCATGATCCTGCTCGAAGGCGTCCCCGGTACCCATCGCCATCTCGTCCCCGACATCATGGCGCAGCTTGGCGACCAGGCGGTGCTGGTGAACCTTTGGCGGTCGGAGATGACCCAGCGTGATCTCACCAACGCCACCGACAAAGCCGACCCCCTCGTGATGCAGCTGATCAACCAGGGTCGCTCGGTCGCGCTCTCCCTCGCCGAAGTGCCGCAGGAACTCGCCCTCTCCGTCGGCGTCGATGTCGACAATCCGCTGGCGCTGTTCGCGCAGAACGGTGACGCATGGGAGGCGAATCTCATGGCCGTCTTCGCGCTCTACGGGCACCTCGTCGACCAATGGCACATCGGCGGGATCGACAACACGCACGCATTCTTCCGCGACGATCTGCCACAGGTGCACAATCGCGCCCGCTCGCTTCTGCGTCGCTACGTCGCCGATCCGAAGCTGGCGCTGCCTTGGCGCGCGACCCATGAACTCACCCCCCCCAGCCGCGATCTTCACACGCTTCTCATCGACCTGCCCGCCAGCATCCGCCCCGCGCAGATTCCCGACTACCTCGAGAGCTGGACCGATCACCCCGCACGCAAGACCATCCACCTTCGCCCGATCCCCGCTGCGGATCATGCCCACGCCGACCGCGCGACCGATCTGGCCATGCGGATGATCAACGCCTGGCAGCATCGCCCCGATCGCCTCGCCCTGTCGCACCCCTGGCGTCACGCGCCCGGCCCGCCCGCTTCGGTCATGCCCGACCCGCTCCTCGGCGTCTGGGTGAATGTCGCTGAGCAACTCGCCGGCCGCCGCTTCGTCGGCGACATCAACCTCGGCCCCGGCATCAAGGCGCACCTCCTCGACGGGCCAGGCGGCGGCGTCCTCGTCGCATGGAACGAATCCTCCGGCGACGCCGAAGCGTCACTCGACCTCTACCTCGGCAACGACCCCGTCGCCGTCGATATCTACGGCAACCGCACCGAACTGCAGCGCGAAGGCGATCGCCAGACGCTGAAGCTCACCCAGTCGCCTCAGTTCATCGAAAACGTCAACATGCAGTTGGCCCGCCTTCGTGCCGGGTTCAACCTCGACGAACCGTTTATCGATTCCGTCCACTCCCGCCACGAGCGCACCCTGCAACTGGCCAACCCCTGGCCCCGCACCATCTCCGGCCGCATGCGCGTCACCGGCCCCGAGCGATGGGACATTCAGCCGCAAATGATCAACTTCTCCATCCCCGCCGGGCAAACGCTGGATATCCCCATCACGCTCACCTTCCCCATCAGCGAGTTCGCCGGCCCCAAACGCCTCACCGTCGACCTGCAGATCGAAGCCGACCGCAATTATGAACTCGAGCTCGCCGCCCCCATGATGGTCGGCCTTGAGAACGTCGAATTCCACGCCACCGCCTCCACCGAAGCGCAGCCCGACGGTGAGCCCGCCGACGCCGTCGTCACCATCGTCGTCACGAACCTCGGCGAGCGCGAGCAGACCTTCTACGCCTTCGCCATGGCCCCCGAGCACCCCCGCGCCGAACGCATCATCTCCCGCCTCGAGCCCGGCCAGACCATCGTC
Source organism: Phycisphaeraceae bacterium (assembly GCA_040905565.1). Taxonomy (GTDB): domain Bacteria; phylum Planctomycetota; class Phycisphaerae; order Phycisphaerales; family Zrk34; genus JBBDRF01. Next base: position 61,889 of record JBBDRF010000081.1, read on the forward strand.
CGCCGGTTCCGCTTCCCCGCCGCCGGCCCCGCACTCACCGGCAAGAGCATCCGCGTCGGCCTCCGCCAGGCCGACGGCCCCGCCATGCTCAACGACCTCGTCCAAGTGCCCTGAGCCATTCCCACGAGCCGCGACCGTCAGGGAGCGGTCGGCTCAACGCCAGCCTGACACTGGGTGGTACGATCGGCCAACCTTCTCTGCACCAAAACCCGTACGCGCGCCTCGATCGATCGTTTCAACGAATGCACCCAGCGCCCGCCGACCACTTACTGACGTGCGTGGCTCAAAATCCCCCCAGAATTTTACGGTTGGTCCGGCGTATGCTAATTTGGCGAGACGGGGTGTTTGTAATCAATTAGAACCTATAGCGAGTAGAGATCATGAGCACGCATCAGGACGCATTCGGGACGCTTTCCACGCTTGAGACGGCCGGCGGGCCGCTTCAGTACTACGCGCTGCCGAAGCTGGAGGCTGCGGGCGTCGGGCCGGTCAGCCGGCTGCCCAAGTCGATGAAGGTGCTCCTCGAAGCCGCCCTCCGCAACGTGGACGACTTCGTCATCCGCAAATCCGACGTCGAAGCCATCGCCCAGTGGAACGCTGCCGACCCCGGCGTCGTCGAGGTCCCCTTCAAGCCCGGGCGCGTCGTGCTTCAGGATTTCACAGGCGTCCCCGCCGTCGTCGATCTCGCCGCCCTCCGCGATGCCTGCACGGCCCTCGGCGGCGACCCGAAAAAGATCAACCCCCTCGTCCCCTGCGATCTGGTCATCGACCATTCCGTGCAGGTCGACAACTTCGGCAAAGCCGACTCGCTCATGCTGAACACCAAGATGGAGTTCCAGCGCAACCGCGAACGCTACGAGTTCCTCAAGTGGGGTCAGCAGGCCTTCGACGGCTTCTCCGTCGTGCCTCCCGGCATGGGCATTGTCCATCAGGTGAACCTGGAGCACCTCGCCAGCGGCGTCATGGTGCAGGACGGCCTCGCCTACCCCGATTCGCTCGTCGGCACCGATTCGCACACCACCATGATCAACGGCCTCGGCGTCGTCGGCTGGGGCGTGGGCGGCATCGAGGCCGAAGCCGTCATGCTCGATCAGCCCATCTACATGCTCCTGCCCCGCGTCGTCGGCTTCAAGCTCAACGGCAACCTTCGCGAGGGGGCGACGGCCACCGACCTCGTCCTGACCGTCACCGAAATCCTCCGCGCCGAGGGCGTCGTCGGGCAGTTCGTCGAGTTCTACGGCGACGGCCTCGCAAGCCTCTCACTCGCCGATCGCGCCACCATCGCCAACATGGCCCCCGAGTACGGCGCCACCATGGGCTACTTCCCGATCGACTCGGTAACGCTCGACTACATGCGGATGACCGCCCGCAGCGAAGATCACATCGCACGCGTCGAAGCCTACACCAAAGCGCAGGGCCTCTGGCGTGAGCCCGGTGATGAGCCTGATTTCACCCGCACCATCGAGCTGGATCTTTCGACCGTCGAGCCCTCCCTCGCCGGGCCGAAACGGCCACAGGATCGCATCGCCCTCACCGCCATGCGCGAGCAGTGGCGCGCGGACCTCACCGACACCTTCGGCAAGTCCGGCGGATCTTCGCTCTCAACCGGACCCGGCATGGCCAACGAAGGACCGCTCACCGCACCGGCAGGCGCCGCCGTCGCCGAGGCCGACCCCGGGACCGACGGCGTCGAAGTCAGCTACGAAGGCGAAACGTTCAAAGTGAAGCACGGCGCCGTCGTCATCGCCGCTATCACCAGTTGCACCAACACCTCCAACCCGTCGGTCATGCTGGCGGCTGGTCTGGTCGCCCGCAACGCGCTGCAGAAGGGGCTGCAGGTTAAGCCATGGGTGAAGACCTCGCTGGCGCCGGGTTCGCGCGTGGTGACCGACTATTACAACGCAGCCGGGTTGATGGACGATCTCGAAGCGTTGCACTTCAACCTCGTCGGCTACGGCTGCACGACCTGCATCGGCAACTCGGGGCCGCTGCCTCCGGAGATCAGCAAAGCGGTGAACGAGCATGATCTGGTGGTGGCAAGCGTGCTGTCGGGCAACCGCAACTTCGAAGGCCGCGTGAACCCTGACGTGAAGGCGAACTATCTCGCCTCGCCGCCGTTGGTGGTGGCCTACGCGCTGGCGGGCACGGTCGACATCGATCTGACCGAGGAGCCGCTCGGCACGGACCAGCAGGGCGAGCCGGTGTTCTTGAAAGACATCTGGCCGTCGCAGTGTGAGATTCAGGACCTCGTCGCCAGCTGTGTGAAGCCCGAGCAGTTCCGCACGCAGTATGCGGAAGTGCTGGCCGGTGACGAGCAGTGGCAGGCGTTGCCGATCACGCCGGGCGAACGCTTCGCGTGGCAGGATGATTCGACGTACATCCAGAGCCCGCCGTTCTTCGAGGGGATGACCTCGGAAGTGAAGCCGATCGGGTCGATCAGCGGCGCACGCTGCGTCGCACTGCTCGGCGATTCGGTCACCACCGACCACATCAGCCCCGCCGGCGCGATCAAGGGCGATTCGCCCGCCGGCGCCTACCTGCAAAGCAAGGGCGTGCCGGTCAAAGAGTTCAACAGCTACGGCTCACGCCGCGGCAACCACGAGGTGATGATGCGTGGCACGTTCGCCAACATCCGCCTGCGTAACCTGCTGGCCCCCGGCACCGAGGGCGGGTACACCACGTACCTCGAAGACGGCTCGGGCGAGGTCATGAGCATCTACGACGCCTGCATGAAGTATCAGCAGGCCGGTCGGCCGTTGGTGGTGCTCGCGGGCAAGGAGTACGGCACCGGGTCCAGCCGCGACTGGGCCGCCAAGGGCACGTTCCTGCTGGGCATTCGTGCGGTCATCGCTGAGAGCTTTGAGCGTATCCACCGCAGCAACCTGGTCGGCATGGGCGTCCTGCCGCTGCAGATGTCTGCTGACGATCACAAGCAGCTGACGGGCAAGGAAACCTTCGACATCGCCGTGGACGACAACCTTCAGCCGGGCCAGCGCGTCACGGTGAACGCCACGCGTGAAGATGGCTCGCAGTTCACCTTCGAAACCACCTGCCGCATCGATACCCCCGTCGAGGTCGAGTACTACCGCAACGGCGGCATCCTCCACACGGTGCTGCGAAAGATTTGCGCCGGCTAAACAACCCACGTTAGCGGGCGATCGCAGATCGCCACGGCCCTACTAACCGTCCATAAAAGAACAACGACGCGCCGCGCTACGGCACGTCGTTGTTTTTTTACGTCACATTGGCGATCTGCGATCGCCAATGTCGGTTGCTTGCGCCGCGCACGGTGTCACGCTCCTTTGAGCATCCTCGCAAGCAGTGGACACACAAAGAACGTGACGATAAGGGCCGCGACAAGCTCCCGTGACACAAGAGCGACCAGTTCGTTTTGCACGTCCGTGACTGCTGCTAGAATTAAGATGACGACTCCGCATGCCGACAGCAACCACGTCCAGTATAGAATGTGCGCTAGCAAAAACATTTTCTGCGGCACTGTTCTATTCCCAAAGGAACATTGCGGCTGATGCAGCGGTCGCCGCGTTCTTAAGCGACTTAAAAACTCATCTCGCCACAAGGCACGCCAGTGGCCCGCGATCTCTAACGTCGGCCGGCCTCACTCAGGCTGCGTGTCGGCCAGCAGGAACGTGAAAAGGTCGACGACCTGCTGGTCGGTCATGGAGGTGATCAGGTGGGCGGGCATCATGCTGGTGTACAGCGGACGCTCTTCGGTGATGTTGTCGCGCTCGAGCGTGATCGGCCGCCCTGCGACGTTGACGAGCGTGAGCTCATCTTCATCGCGCTCGGTCATTACACCGCTGAGCACCCGGCCGTCGCGCGTGCTTATTTCGAACATCGCGTGGTAGGGGTGCAGCTCAGCGTCGGGGAACGCAACCTTCTCCAGCAGCGACGGGATCGCTTCCCGGTCACGCTTGTAGGGCGTGAGATCCGGGGCCGCAGCCGAGGCGGTGCCGGTGTCGAAAAGCTGATGGCAGTTGCCGCAGCGCGAGGCGAAAAGCTCTCGACCGCGCAGCGCATCGCCCTGACCGTCGACGATCAGCCCTTCCAGCCGCATCATCTCCACCTGCTGGGCGTCCCGGTCGGCTTCGACCGTCGCCACCTCAGCCCCGCTCATGCAAGCCATCGGCAGCCCTGCAACGACGAACATCATCAGCATCAACAAAACGGCAAATCTGGTCACGGTGGCATCCCTTTGCGCTGTCAAATCAATCGAAGCCACGGCGTGACGCCGTGGGTATTCCAGCGGGCGTCATGTTAACCGAGACGGGCGGTCCGCTCGATCCTCCGTGGCTGAATGGATCCCCGCAGCGATGACGAGGAGGACGATCCCCATGATGAATAAAGGGGAAGGGATCAGGTCGCTTCGTGCACGCCAGGCGTCGTAAACGGCCCAGACGCCGAAGGTGATCGCGATTCCCCAGTGCGTGCTGCGGAGAACCCATCGCGACCACTTAGAGGTTCGCGCGTTCGGTGCCGCGATATAGCTCGTGCACACCAGCACGACCCATCCGACAAGCATCACTGGTCCGGCCGCTCCGTTCATGTGAGCTTTCTATGGCAGACCCACCGCGGCACGCTGCGGGGGCGGGGGGGCGGGGGGTCAGCTGCGTTTATCTTTTTCGATCATCGCGTAGGCGTTGTGGTTGTGGATGGACTCGAAGTTTTCGCTGGTGATCTGGTACCAGGTGATGCGCTTCTCGTTTTCCAAAATCAACGCCAGTTCGCGGACGATGTCTTCGACAAAGCGGGGGTTGTCGTACGCCTGCTCGGTCACGTGTTTTTCGTCCGGGCGTTTGAGCACGCTGTAGACCGGTGCGCTGCCGGCCGCTTCGCACATCTCCGCAAGTTCCTCAATCCATAGCAGCGAGCTGGTCCGCACCTTCGCTTCGATCAGGCAACGCTGATTGTGAGCCCCGTAAGCGGAGATAATCTTCGAGCACGGGCAAAGGCTCGTCGCGGGGACCTTCACGCCCATCACAAAATCGTCCGTCCCGTTGGATTCGCAATCGAAGGTAACTTCGTAATCCATCAGCCCCATCGACTGCGTGACGGGGGCGGGCTTGTTGATGAAGTACGGGAATTTCAGTTCGAGGTGGGCGTCCTGGGCGTTCAGCCGCTGCTTGATATCGTGGCAGATGGCCATGATGTCCGACGGGTCGATCTCCTGGGCATGCTCGTTAAGCACCTCCAGAAAGCGCGACATGTGCGTGCCCTTCTGATGGTGCGGCAGGGAGACGTACATGTTGACCGTAGCAATGGTGTGCTGAGCGGAGCCGGCCCGGGTGCGCAGGCGGATGGGGTACGTAATATCGGTGACGCCGACCTTGTTGATCGGCACCTGGCGAAGATCTTCACTGGCCTGAACGTCGCTCAAGGGTTTATTCGGGTTGGCAGTGTCGGACGTATCTGTGGCCGAATCCATGATTTGTGCTCCATCGGAGGCTGCGGCTGCTCAGGCAGCTTGCGGTGCGTTAACTGGTGTATCTCCCCAAACGTTGCCGAGCAACCATCCTAGAAGGCCGGCGTCTGTAAGGCAACGCAACAGGGTTCCGGGAAGGCGGGTGCCCCGGTCAGCGAGCGAAGCGAGACGGCCGGGCTCTCCCACGCATGCAGCGACGGCGATCCCGTATCACCATCCCGCCCGGCCGTCTTCGCTGGCCGGGGCACCCGCTACTTGGTGGGCGGAGGGTTGGGCGGGGACGGTCGCGTCGGCGAGAGCACCGCCTTCATCGTCGGCAGCTCTTTGTCCAGCAGATACCGAAAGTACACGCACAGCAGCCGATTCGCCCGATTCAGCGCCTCCGCCGACGTATCAGAGAACGGCCGACCGGCCTCCGCGTCACGAAGCAGCGCAATCGTCTGCTTCCGCACGCGCCAGCGATCGGGCCCGCCTGTGTCAGCGACCGTTCCACCGGCTCCCGCACTGAACCCAAGCGTCGGGCTCCGCTCATCCAAAGGCTCGTCCGTCTCCACATTCCGGTCCAGCACAGGCTTCGAACCCAGATCATCAATCACCGTCCACTGGAACCGAAGCAAGGCTTCGCCCTGCCGCTCGCGATCCGCCAGTTCCGCCAGGAAACTCCGCAACGCATGGAACGTACGCGGGTGAGGATCACCTGTCTCCAGCAGATGGTGGACCAGGTCGGCTGCATACATCCCCAGCCCGAACGCCCGGATGTCACGGCGGAGGTGCCAGTGAGCGTCGATCAGGTCGTACTCAATCAGGTTCGCCAGCTCAGCGGTCGGCTTAACGATGAACACCGCCTCGGCACGGGTCAGCAGTTCCACGCCGCCGCTGAAGCGTTCAAGCGTCGACGGATTCCGCCGCTTCGCACCCTTCGCGGTGCCGGCGAGCTTGCCATGATGCTCGGTCAGCAGCACCACAATCTGGCTGGTTTCGGACCAGTCCATAAGCCGGATGCAGATTGCTTCGTCCTTCACCATCGCCATGGCGGGATAGTGTACCCCGCTCGCGCGAGAAGGCGCACAGAGCCGCTCTTAGTCGGTCGGGGGAGTCGCCGCCCCGACCGTGAAGTGCACATTGTCCAGCCGATTGTTGCCTTGGGAGTGGCTCGCCCCGGTGAACGTCAGGCGGAGAATCAGTGCATCGCGGCTGTTCACGCCTTCGATTGCCGACAGATCGAACGTATGCGCCGCGAAGCTGTCTTCCGGCGTGAACGGCTGCTCGATCGCCGTGAACGAGCGGCCGTTGTCCGTCGAATACGCCAGGGCGTTGCGATTGAACCCCGTCGCCGATCGGCGTGCCGCGAACGACATTTCCAACGCTTGCCGGCCGGTCGTGTCGATGAGGAAGTAGATCGACCGCCCGTTGTTGCCGCCCGTGCCGTCGCCTTCCGTGCCGCTGCCGCTGGTGAGCGCCAGGGCCCGATTATCGCCCTCCTCCGCAGCTCGCGCTTCGTACTCGGGCAGGGCGGGCATGTTCAACTCGCTGCCGGTATAAAACGAAACGTCGGCGAAATCGTGCTTGATCTCACCCTGGCCGAGCGTCGGCTCAAGCGATTCGCCATCGAAATCCCAGTAGGCCACGGTCTCACGATCGTCCGCCAGGGCCGGGGCGGTCAGCAGCGTAAGCACGGTCAGCAGGCAGAGCAATCGGCGCATCAGCATCAGTCATTCTCCAGTTAATCTTCCACTTATGTATATAACCCCTGAAAAACGCGAAGCAAATATTTTTGATCCATATAACGCGGGGCGGAGGCGAGCTTCATGAGGCGCCGACGCCGACGCAAGCCTGTGAACCCCAGCGCCCCCGCGCGATGGCTGACGCTGACGACCATCGCCCTGCAGGCCGCCACGCTGCTGCTGTTCTGGTGGTATCCGCAGGAGCCGCCGGTGCGCGGCACGCTGTGGCAGGCGCTGTGGGCGCGGGCGAACATGCCGCCGTTTTACCCGCTGATGGGGCTCATCGTCGTCGGCCCCCCCGCCACCTACCTCGCCTGGAGCCTCCGAGGCCGACACCGCCGCTGGCTCGCCACGGCCTGGTTGATCTTCCTGCCCTGGATCGTCATCGGCCACGGCCGCCGCGTCCTCGTCATGCTCTCAGTGTGGTGGAAGTTCGGCTGAACGGCGTGCAAAACGTCGCCCTGCGCTCGCCCGCCGACGTGATATGATGCGTGGCCGATTCTCACGACTGGAGCGGCTGAGCCATGCAAAATTACCTCAATCTCTTGCAGCACGTCCTCGACGAAGGCGTCCGCAAAGAAGACCGCACCGGCACCGGCACCTGGAGCGTGTTCGGCTACCAGATGCGCTTCGACCTCGCCGCTGGCTTCCCGCTGGTCACCACGAAGAAAATCTTCACCCGCCCGCTGATCCACGAGCTGCTCTGGTTCCTCCGAGGCGAACGCAACGTCAAACCTCTCCAAGCCGAACGCGTGAAAATCTGGGACGCCTGGGCCGATGCCGACGGCGACCTCGGCCCCATCTACGGCTACCAGTGGCGCAGCTGGCCCACCGCCGACGGCGGCAGCATCGACCAGATCACCGACGTCATCGACACCATCCGCCGCGACCCCGATTCCCGCCGACTCATCGTCAGTGCCTGGAACGTCGCCGACCTGCCGAAGATGAAGCTCGCCCCCTGCCACACCCTCTTCCAGTTCTACGTCGCCGACGGCAAGCTCTCCTGCCAGCTCTACCAACGCTCCGCCGACCTGTTCATCGGCGTGCCGTTCAACATCGCCAGCTACGCCCTGCTCACCATGATGATCGCCCAGGTCACCGGCCTGGAGCTCGGCGAGTTCGTCCACACCTTCGGCGACGCCCACATCTACCGCAACCACGAAGAACAGGTCCGCCAGCAGCTCACCCGCAAGCCTCAGCCGCTGCCCACGATGAAGCTGAACCCCGCCGTTACGAACGTTTTCGACTTCACGTATGACGATTTCGAACTCGTCGGCTACAACCCCGCCCCCCACATCCCCGCACCCATCGCCGTGTGAGGCCCCGCTTTCAGCGGCGCTGGCGCACGGCTGTGCTGCTGCTGAACGAGCCGATGTCGAACAGGATCGCCACGATGAAGATCACCAGGTAGAAGCCTTCGAGCCCGCCGGCTTCGTTCATGGCAAACGCATAAGCGAGCGTGGCGAACGGCAGCACAAAGAAACCCACCACCGGCCAGAGCACCGTTTCGTAGGCGTTGTGCAGGTAGGTGCTGAAGAGGAACAGACCAGCGAGGACGACGCGCGGAAAGAAGAAGGCGATCAACACAATGAAACAAGGCATGCGGCCGACTTTCGATAAAGGAAAAGTCTCCCCGCATCTTAGCAGCTAAAGCAGATTCGCTGCACCGGTAACATGCAAACGAGCCGACCGTAACAGTTTTTTCATCTGTTGCGTAAAGGTGGAAGCTGATCGCTTAGGGCGTCTCAAAGCGCTGAATACGAGCCGCGACCGTAAGGGAGCGGTTGTGCGCCAGGATTTTGCGCACGCCGTGCATACGAACGGTGGCCTCGGCTACCGGCGAAAATCAACGACTTACGCAACAGATGAAAAAGACTGGTAGGGAGCGGTTGTGCGTTGAGACGCTGCGAGCGTCAACATTAGCCAAGATTGCTACGCCTGAAGCGCATGCGCTCGGCCCCCACCGCCACCGACGCGCACCAGAAACCACGTCGACCGAGGCTTGCGCCGTCGTGACGTGGTCTTCATCTGATTTTCAGAAGGAAAAAACAATGCCCGGGAGAGGGATCGAACCTCCACGGGATTTCACTCCCACAGCGACCTCAACGCTGCGCGTCTGCCAATTCCGCCACCCGGGCAAGGTGGGAACGCTGGGCAGTGCCCAGAGCCAAAGTATACCCATCCACAAAACTTTGTCGACCCCCCCGCCATCCGCCCGACCATCGCCCCGACCATTCCGGAATTGACGCCACCTCCCGCAGCAGGTGAAATAGCAATTGTCCGGCACACATGTGCCACCTCGTCCAGGGTAACACCATGAAGAAATCCGAAATGCAGGCCCACGCCGCCGAGTACGACCGCCTGCTGGGCGAGGCCCACAGCGCGCAGCGTCAAGGGCTATACCGGGCCGCCGTCGACTGCGCCTTCAGCGCATGGGACCACGTCGACGGCATGATGCAGTATCGCCGCAAGTACCAGGACGAAGACTTCGAAAGCATCCGTGCGATTGAGATCGTCCTGCACTATGCCCCGCTGCTTCTGGATCTGAAAAGCCTCGCCACGCTCGCCGAACTGCTCAAGAGCAGTCGCAGGCTTGAAAGGAACACCTCCGAAAGTCTTGCCGACAAATTGGCCGATGCACGCGAACGCCTCTGGCACAACCATCGGCTTTGGGACCATCTCGAGTGGCACCCCGAAGCACGCCAGGACGAGCTGCGCCAAACCTTGGGCGGCGATCAGGAATACTGGCGTACGGTCGCAGAGGCGTGGGAAGCGATGGCCCTGCTCGTCCGCCAACCTGAGGGGCGATCGTATCGGCTGACACTGACCACGCGGATGGGCGCGCTGGTGCCGGCCAAATGTTCAGCCTGCGGGCAAACAGTCGAGGCTCCCAAGGCCATGCTCCTCGAAGAAACCGCCTGCCCCAACTGCGCCACGACCACCGCCTTCGTCTTGCTCGCACCAACCACAAACGCAGAGTCACAGGGGTAAATCCATGGCGTACGTCATCATGCTCGTGCTGGGGTTCATCGGCGGCGCCCTCGTCGTCTTCTTCATCTCGATGCCCGCGCGTGGCAAACTCGCCATCGAAAAGCAGCGACTGGCCGCAAACCAGCGCCGGCTTCAGGAAACCTCCGACGCAGCTCGCAAACAGCAGGAGACACTCGAAGCGCGGGAAGAGGACTTCAGACGCCGCCGCACTGCCTTTGAAAACCGGCTCGTCGCCTATGAAGAACTCGACCAGGAAAATGCGATCCTCAAGCGGGACCTTCAGAACATCGACGTGAACCTTCGCAAGGTGGAACTGGACCGTGACCTGCAACGCGAACGGCAGGAAGCGATCGACACGCGCGTTCGTGAACTCGGCAGCCGTTACCTCAAGGAAAGCACCAAGTGGATCGGCCGATCCCTCACAAGCAACAACTTCGCCGCGTGCAAAAAGCGGATGATAGACGTCATTGAACGCTGCTGCGGAATTGGGTTCGACATCTCCACCGACGAGGAAGCGTCGCTGCTTGCTGAACTCAAAGCCGACTTCGAGAAGGCCGTCCGCACAGAATTCGAGCGACAGGAACAAGCCCGCATCAAGGCGCAGATTCGTGAAGAGCAGAAGCTTGAGCGTGAGATCGAACGCGAACTCAAACAACTCGAGCGTGAACGCGTTGCCATTCAAGCGGCACTCGAGAAGGCGCTCGCCGACACGCGATCCGATCACAGCGAAGAGATTCAACGCCTCCGCGAGCGGCTCGCCGAGGCCGAGGCCAAATCCGAACGCGCCATCTCACAGGCGCAGCTGACCAAGTCCGGCCACGTGTACGTCATCTCCAATATCGGCTCCTTCGGCGAAAGCGTTTTCAAGATCGGCATGACCCGTCGGCTCGAGCCACAGGACCGCATCAAGGAACTCGGTAACGCCTCCGTACCGTTCGCTTACGACGTGCACATGATGATCTCCTGCGACGATGCGCCCAGCCTTGAGAACGCGCTGCACCGCTCGCTACACCACGACCGCATCAACAAGGTCAATCCCCGGAAGGAGTTCTTCCGCAGCGACATCGAAAGCATCCGCCAGATCGTCCAGGCAAATCATGGCGAGATTCAATATGTCGCCGACGCCGAGGCCCTTGAGTACCGCCAAAGCCTGGACATGCTGGACGAGGACGTTGATTACATCGAAGAAGTCTACGACTCGATCAGCGAGGAAAAAGACGCCGTCCTGGACGAAGACTAATGCGACGATCTTCCGGCCACGCCATGTCGACCGTTCGCAACTCGTTGACTAGGAGGCAATAAAAAAGACCCCGCCATGTGGCGAGGTCTTTAGAGTAACGAGGGCGACGGGAATCGAACCCGCAACCTCCGGATCGACAGTCCGGTGCTCTAA
>JBBDRF010000082.1:0-73233 GCA_040905565.1 Phycisphaeraceae bacterium
AGCGTTTGACGTGGAATTCGACCATGTCGGCAGTGTACGCGGCTACGTTCCCACGTTCATAGAACTTGCACTTGCAGGGGAAAAGACAGCGCCGGCCGGTAGGTCGGCGCTGTCGCATTGGCGTGAGCATCAGGCGATCACGCGTCGACGGCGACGCAGCATGGCGGCGCCACCGAGCGCGAGCATGGCCAACGCGGAGGCGGGCTCGGGGACGACGGTGTAGCTTTCTGCAGCGGCGATGGCTTGATCGAACTGCGTGGCGTCGAGACCCTTGTTCCAAAGCGCCCAGATCGGCTCGTCGTGGTGGCCGTCGAGGTCGGAATGGAGACGGAAGCTGGCGAGGTAGGCACCGTCGGCGGGAACGGCGTTGGCGTTGTCGCGGATGAGGGTGAAGTTGACGTGGCTGTGAAGCTCGCCGTCGCTGCCGAGTGTGGCGACGGTGACGAGGCTGTCGTCGTTGAAGTCCTGGAAGATGGAGACGCCGGCGTCTGTCCAGGCGAAGTATTCGTTGCCCTTGGTGACTTCGACGATTTCGCCGTTGGGCGTGTCGCCGAAGAACGGCTGGGTGTCGGGGTTGTAGTAGTAAAGGCGGTCGAGGAGTTCGAACTTCACGGTCGCGTTCGGCGAGAGCAGCCCGTCGAATCCGGGGAAGGTGGTCTGGTATTCGTTGAAGCCGATGTCCTGGAAGGAACTGCTGGGCTGGCCAGATAGTGAGTGCCAGATCTCGCCCGCGTGCGGTTCATCGACGTGCAGATGACCGTCGTGGGTGGAGAGTTCGATGTCGCCGTGCCCTTCTTCGGCAAGGGCCGCGGTGCTGGTGAGGGTGAACATCAGCGTGATCATGACAGCGGGGAGGAAGCGCAGGATATGCATGGGTATGTTTCCGGGTGGTTGAGGGTTGAAAAGAAGTGGCGACCTTTGATCGCCCGCTAACGAGGTTAGTGGAGTGGTGATTCGGGGTCGAAGAGATTGTGATCGAAGTCGGTATAGACTTCATTGAAGCTCATGACGCGAGCGCTGCCGTCGAGGAAGCCGTAGACGCTGGTGGCGTTCCAGAGATCCGCGGAGGTTTCGCTGTGGGCCCCGATGGCGACTTGCTGAGCGGCCCGTAAAGGTGAGCGTTCGGGACGGGCGGCGTTGTACCATTCTTCGACGTGAGGATGGTCGGCCGTGGCGAAGTCGCCTTCGAAAGCCATGAGCAGGAAATGGACGGTGCGTGCGGGTTGGGCGACGCGATGGAGGCGGGTCACGCTCTCGGAGGAGCCATCTGCGGTGAGGTAGTTGTTCACGCCGTAGCTCGTTTGCCGATACGCACCGGAGGGGGCCGGGACGCCGCCGTCTTCCTCCCAGTGGGGGCTGTCGTCGAGGGGCGAGCGGCGAAGAAGCTCACTGCCGTAGAAGCGGCTGAGGGCATTGATCCACGAAAGGTCTTCGTCATAGGTCGCGCCGCCGCTATGGCCGAGCCCGATGTTGATGAACGCGCCGTTGTTCTCGGTCATGTACCCGATATGTGCCTGTTCGAGTGAGCGCATGTTGGCGAGGCATTTGGTGGTCATGGCGGCCTGACGTGCGCCCGCCAGGGCGGGGATCAGGATGGCCATGAGCAGCCCGATGATGCCGACGACCACGAGCAGTTCGATCAGCGTAAAGCCACGTCGATACAACATCGTGCACCTTCTTTCTGGATGTAGTTGCTTGAAGCGTTGCGACCATGACGACTGGGCGTGAACGTCGCCTCAGTAGCCCTCAGCGTCCGCGCAGGAGCGGACGGTTTCCCGCGAACTCAGCCGATCGGCGGAGCGCGGGCGCGGGTGGGATCGAACGCTTGTGAAGAGTTGAAGCTGAAATCCGCCGGCGCGATTTGTTCCGCGGTCGCGAACGAAAGTGCGACGTTTTCAAGGACGGGCGCGGTCCAGTGGATTCCTGAAAGGATCAGGCAGAGTTCGCACTCGCCGGGCGCGGCCGGTTCGTCGGGCGACGATGGGGGAGCGCCAGGGAGGTGCTCGTCAGAAGGCAGCGTATGGCTGTGGCCGTGACTGTGGCTGTGCGTCTGGGAAAGGTGCGTGTGCTGCTGATCGCCGTCGTGCTGCTGCTGATGCGCGGCGAACGCAAGCCCGGTGGCGTGCGTGGCCATGACGGCGATCAGCAGGATGTGCACGAGAGTCCGCATTGCCTGAATGATAATGCGTTATCAGGTGCGGATCAAGTAAAACGTGCGAGGGGATCGAATTTTTTGACGGGTTGTATGCGTTGGGGGACGAGGGGCGTGGGGTTGTGGGGAGGTTGTTCACCGCATGCCGTGGAGGCTTCGACTGGGGTCGAAGAGATTCTGGTCGGCGTCTTTGTAGACTTCGCGGAAGGCGAGGATGCCGGCGCTGCCGTCGAGGAAGCCGTAGACGCTTCGGGCGTCCCAGTTGTTTGCCGGGCCGCCGTGCGAATTGATTTCGATTTGCTGTGAGGCTTGGGCGAGCGGGTTCATGCCCCAGGTATCGACGTGGGGATGGTCGGCGGTGGCGAAGGTGTGATCGTTGAAGGACATCATCAGGAAGTGGACGGTGAGCCCGGGCTGGGGGACCTGGCTGAGGCGCGTGGCTGCGTCGGTGCCGCCGTCTCTTGCGAGGTAGTTGTTGACGCCGTAGCTGGTGACGCGGTAGTTGCCGAAGGAGGTGGGGACGCCGGTGTCTTCCCAGAAGGGGCTATCGTCGACGGGTGAGCGTCGCAGGATTGGGTCGGCGTAATAGGGCTCGAGGGTGTGGACCCAGGACTGGCCGAAGTTGTCGTCTTGAGTCTGATTGTTGTTGTTGAAACCGTAGGCGTAAGCGTAAGCGTGGCCGTCACCTTCGCCGTGGTTGTTGCCGGGGCCCTGGTTCTGATGTTGGTTGAGGTGGGCGACGTTGACGAATGAGCCGTTGAAGTCGGCCATGAAGGCGCCGTGCGCCTGGCTGAGGCTGCGTACGTTGGAGAGGCATTCGGCGGTGTGGACGGCTTGGCGCGCTTTGGTGATGGCGGGGATGGCGACGGCGATGAGGATGCCGATGATGCCGACGACGACAAGGAGTTCGATCAGCGTGAAGCCGCGTTTGTGCCGATGCCACATGTAGATGTTCCTTCGAGGAGTGCAGAGGGACCCCATCCGCCGTGTTTACGTTCGGAACATAAGATTCGAAACAAGCGCGGGCAAATAAAAGTGCGCGGTGCACCTGCGGGTTCGGCGCGAGCGGCGGGTTATTCTTCGGGGGTGTTGCCGAGTTGGATGATGAGTTGGCGGGGGACGCCGATGTCGACGAGGTAGACGTCGCCGGTGTACTGGCGTGCGTCGTGGTGGAGGAAGCCTTGCTTGCGGCCGACCATGGTGGCGGTGACGGCGGCGCGGACGGCGGGTGAATCGGCGAAGGGTTGGCCGGTGTCGCAATCGAGGCCGGTGGGGATGTCCACCGCGAGGACGGGGGCGGGCTGGTCTTCGTTGATCCATGTGACCAGATCGGCGAGGGGGGGCTTGAGAGCGGAGGTGAGGCCGGTGCCCATGAGGGCGTCGATGAGCAGGTCATGCCCGGGGAGATCGTGAACTGCTGCGAGGGGATCGTCGGCGGCTTCGAGGATGTTCAACTGCATGGCCTGGCAGATGCGGAGGTTGGTGGCGGCGTCGGCTTTGTAGCTGTCGGCGGGTTTGGTGAGCAGGAGGGTGCAATCGAGGCCGAGGTTGTGGAGGTGGCGTGCGGTGGCGAAGCCGTCGCCTCCGTTGTTCCCGCCGCCGCAGAGGATGAGGACGCGGCGATGGGTGGGCCAGCGGATCATGCTGATGGCGCAGTCGGCGATGCCTCGGGAGGCGTTCTCCATGAGGACGATGCTGGGCATGGCGAAGCGTTCGACGGCGGCGGCATCGACCTGACGAATGGCGTCGCGCGTGAAGGTGCGTTCGGGGTAATCGAGCATGGGAGGTGCTCCTGTGAGGGAGGCCGAGGGGCCGTGGGAAGGCCGGGCATGCGGATCATCTTGCGCATCTTAACGCGGCGAGGCGGGTGAAAGTTAAGGTCCGTTGAGTTATATGTGAGAACGGCTGGATCGGCTCTTGTTCGCGAGAGCGGTGCGGGGGTACACTTCTTCGCGATGCAGATCAACGGCCCAAATCTCGCGAACTCCCTCCGCCTCGTCCACCCCCCCCCCACCTTGCCCGCAGGGGGTTCGGGCGTTGAGAATGCTTCGGCTGTAAATGCGAGCACGGAGAGCGCCCCCACCCGCCCCAGCAGCCAGTCGGGCAACGTGGGCGGGCTCAGTTTTGAGGCGGTCTATCAGAAGCAGCTGCCTCGGCTGGAGCAGACCGAGGCGCAAAAGCGGGTGGAGCAGATTCGCGATGCGTTCGTGGCGGGGCGGACGCAGGTGCCGATTCATTTCGAGACGCCCGGTGGCTCGCGCTATCAGGCAGGGCCGAACCCGTACGCCAATGCCTATATGAAGCTGACGCCTGCCCCGGCGGATGTGGATGGGCGCGCGACGCAGGCAGCGGCGGAGCAGCACCAACCTCGAACCTGATCGACGAAGCACAAGACGAGCCGCGATCGTGAGGGAGCGGTTGTGCGTTGAGCCGCTGCCCCGGCCACCTCCGCTCCCTGACCAGTCTTTTTCATCTGTTGCGTAAGTCGTTGATTTTCGCCGATAGCCAAGGCCGCCTCTGGTATGCACGACGCGCGCAAAGTCCCGGCGCACAATCGCTCCCTTACGGTCGCGGCTCGTAACCAGCAATGTGTTGGCCCCCCCACTGCAGCAGCATCGCACGGCTAAACTGCCATATCGGCAGTTCCATTCCGCTGCGCCGAGGTGCCGGTGGTTGCTGTAGGCGCTTTCCCTACCTTGGTTTGAGTAGAAGCCGCAGATGCCATTGCGTTTCGTCCGCCGTTTGCTTGAGAGAGGGGTGGACGCATCGCTTGAAATCCTTACCGGGAAGGCTGGTGACTTATGGCATCGATGGACAAATTCACGACCAAGGCACAGGAAGCGCTCGCCTCGGCACAGCTGGCAGCCCAGACGCAGCAGCACAATCAGATCACGGCTTTGCATCTGCTTCATGCTCTGCTGAGTGAGGAGCAGGGCGTGGCGCGGTCGCTGCTGGAACGCGTGGGGATTCAACCCGATGCGGTGACGCGGCTGAGCGAGGCCCAGCTCAAACGCCAGCCGACCGTGAGCGGCGCTGGGCAGGTGGGCATGAGTCGTGACCTTGGCGAAACGCTCGGCAAAGCGCAAGCCGAGGCCGATGCCATGAAGGATCAGTACGTTTCGACGGAGCATCTGCTGCTGGCGCTGCTGGAGGTGCGAAGCGATGCACAGGAAGTGCTGGCGACGGCGGGCGTGAAGCGGAAGCCGTTGCTTGATGTGATCAATCAGATGCGAAAGGGCGCACGCGTGACCGATCCGGGTGCGGAGGAGCAGTACGAAGCGCTGGAGAAGTACGGCCGTGATCTTGTTGATGCGGCGAGGCAGGGGAAGATTGATCCGGTGATCGGGCGTGACGAGGAGATCCGCCGCACGATGCAGGTGCTCTCCCGGCGGACGAAGAATAACCCCGTGCTGATCGGCGAACCGGGCGTCGGCAAGACGGCCATCGCGGAAGGTCTCGCCCTTCGCATCGCCAACGGTGACGTGCCGATTTCACTGCAGAATAAGCGGGTGATCGCCCTCGACATGGGCGCGCTGATCGCCGGTGCGAAGTATCGCGGCGAGTTCGAAGAGCGCCTCAAGGCCGTGCTGCGTGAGGTGAGTGCTGCGGAGGGCACGGTGATTCTGTTCATTGACGAACTGCACACCGTGGTCGGCCTGGGCAAGACCGAAGGGTCACCCGATGCAGGCAATCTGCTCAAGCCGATGCTGGCGCGGGGCGAGCTGCGGATGATCGGCGCGACCACGCTTGACGAATATCGCCAGCACATCGAGAAGGACGCAGCCCTGGAACGACGGTTCCAGCCGATCTATGTGAACGAGCCGAGCGTCGAAGATACCGTGGCGATTCTGCGGGGCCTGAAGCCGCGTTATGAAGCGCATCACGGCGTGCAGGTGCAGGACTCCGCTCTGGTCGCCGCGGCCCAACTTTCGAACCGCTACATCACCGAACGCTTCCTGCCGGACAAAGCGATCGACCTGGTCGATGAAGCCTCGGCCCGGCTGCGCATCGAGAACGAGTCGATGCCTGCGGAGATGGATGAGCTTCGCCGGCGCATCATGCAGCTGGAGATCGAACGCGAAGCGCTCCGCAAGGAGAAGGACGAAGGCTCTCGCAAACAGCTTGATCTTGTCGAGCGTGAACTGGCCGATCTGCGCGAGCGGAACCATCGGCTGACGAGCCAGTGGGAATCGGAAAAGGGCCTGCTGGACAACATCAAGCATATTCGTGAGCAGATCGACGCGAAGCAGGTCGAACTCGAACAGGCCCAGCGGGCAGGCAATCTTGAGCAGGCGGCCCGCATCCAGTACGGCGAAATGACGCAGCTTCGCAAGGATCTCGAAGAAGCCGAACGCAAGCTCGCCGAGGTCGATTCGGCCACCGCACTGGTGCGTGAAGAGGTGACGGCGGAGGAGATCGCCGAGGTCGTCGGCAAGTGGACGGGCATTCCCGTCAGCCGGCTGCTGGAGGGCGAAAAAGAAAAACTCATCCGCATGGAAGACGACCTCGCTCAGCGTGTGGTCGGGCAGGATGACGCGGTGCGGGCGGTCTCCGACGCCGTGCGACGCAGCCGGGCGGGGCTGGGCGATCCGCATCGGCCCATCGGCTCGTTCCTGTTCCTCGGGCCCACCGGCGTGGGCAAGACCGAACTGTGCAAAGCCCTCGCAGCCTTCCTGTTCGATACCGAAGAGGCGATGATCCGCATCGACATGTCCGAGTACATGGAGCCTCACTCCGTCGCCCGCCTGATCGGCGCGCCTCCCGGATACATCGGTTACGAAGAAGGCGGTCGCCTCACCGAAGCGGTCCGCCGGCGGCCCTACGCCGTCATCCTGATGGATGAGATCGAGAAGGCGCACGCGGACGTTTTCAACATTCTGCTGCAGGTGCTCGATGACGGTCGCCTGACCGACGGCCACGGCCGGACGGTCGACTTCCGCAACACGATTATCGTGATGACCTCCAACATCGGCTCGCAGGCGATTCAGAGCCTGACCGAAAGCGGTGCGGAATCCTACGAGATTGAAGCGCAGGTTCGGGCTGAGCTTCGCAACTATTTCCGCCCGGAACTGCTGAACCGCATCGACGAGACGATCATCTTCCATCAGCTCACCCGCGAACAGCTTCGGGCGATCGTGGACATTCAGCTGGGCGACCTGAAGCGTCGGCTTGCTGAGCGTGAGATGGGACTGGAGGTCACCGATGCTGCACGCGACCTGCTCGCAGAGCAGGGTTACGATCCGACCTTCGGTGCCAGGCCGTTGCGGCGACTGATTCAGCAGCGGCTGGAAAACCCGTTGGCGTCGCGGCTGCTGGCGAGCGAGTTTGTCGCTGGCGACACCGTCGTCATTGATGCGAGCGGCAACACGTTCAGCTTTGAGAAGAAGCCCGAAGCGGAAATGAGCCACGCACGTCAGTAAGTGGTCGGTGCGCTGCGGGGCTGCCCGTCGACAGGTTAGGTTTGGCGCGCGCCCGTGAGTTGATGCTTAGGCGGTGGGCGAATGCGTCCCTTCAAGTGTTGTCTTGGCGTTAAGCCGACCGCTCCCTTACGGTCGCGGCTCGTAGCGCGAGTTATAGCGTGCGCAACGGGGCGGCGGCCGATGAGCGGTAGGGAAGGCCCGGTCCGGCGTGCGTGGAGAGCCCGGTGATGCAAGGGCGGGATGGACCGGGGAAACTGGTGCGATGCGGCGCGGAATAATGCCGTGAGTCTCAGGGGAGCCGTGTCGTGAGGTTGCACAGGGGGTGCAAGCCTACCGGCGGCTCAGCACCAGTTTCAGCCCGCAGAGGGGGAGAATGCAGATGAATGTATCGAAACGTTGGAACGCAGCATGGATGGTGGCAGGAGCTTTGGTTGTCGGCTTAGCCGCGACCTCGGCAAAGGCGTCGACCGTGACGAATCTCGACGACATCATGCTCGGCGATCAGGTCAGCGGGCCCAGCACACAGCCGCTGTACAGCGTGAACCTGCCGGATTTCCCGCAGACCCAGATCGGGAGCATTACGTCGAGGGTGTTCGAGAACGACGGCCTTTACACCTACACCTACCGAGTCGATCCCGACATCAACTTCTTCTCGGAGTTCAGCACCGGCTTCGCACCGTTGGAATTCAACGGCGTGAAGGGGTGGGACTTCAGCGACGTGCCCGGCAACTTCTTCGACGTGGAAGTTGACCCCGACGGCACGATCGACTGGATGGTTCAGGATCCGGAATTCATCGTTCTCAACGACGTGCCGAACGGCGACCTCGAGAACCTGTGGACGGACCAGAACGTCACGTTCTTTTATCAGTCGACGATGACACCGGGCACTTATGACGTCTTCAACGTCACCAACGGTCGCTCAGGCTCGGGCCTCGGCATCGTGCCGGTCCCCGAACCCGCGTCGGCTTCGCTGCTCGGCCTGCTGGGCATGGCCATGCTGCGTCGTCGTAGCCGTCGCACCGCAGCCTGATCGTGATCGACTCACGCATGTGATGACAGCGATCCAGCAGTCAGTTGGACGGAAATTCACGAACGCCGCCTCGCTTCATGCGGGGCGGTGTTTTTCATGCGCTGGGCAACTGTTGCGAGAGGCGGTGAACCTCCTGCGTCAAGGCCGCTCGGGCGGGAGCTTCGAGGACCTGGGCAGCTTCGGTGCGGTAGAGCCGATCGCGCGCGAGCAAAGCGTGGAAGAATTTCACGGTGCCCGCAGCGAACGCCGCGTCGTCGAAATGCCCCATCTCCTTGCGCACCGCAGCGGACTGCGTCCTGAATACCGACGCTTCCGACGCGAAGCCGGCCAGATCGAGGTCCAGCACCGGCGCGACCGCAGCCGGCACCTCGGGCGTGAGATGCGTGGCCGTCCAGCGGATCGCCTCGGCCGCTTCGGAGGCGACAGCTTCATCAAGCTCAAGCGTGCGCGCCTCAGCGATCAGCCAATCGGCACTCCGCTGTTCGTTGCGATCGTCTTCCGCATCGGATTCCCAGATGACATCATGGCACCAGATGGCCAGCGTCTGTGCGTCGCTGAGCACCATGCCGAGGCGGTCGGCCCAACTGAACATGCTGAGGACGTGGACGGGCGTGTGGTAGTGGCGATGGGGTTCGCTCATGCGTTGCCAGAGTTCGTTCGTGCACGCTTCGATGCGATCGGGGCGGGCGTTTTGCCGGCGGAGCGCGGCGGCGCAGGCACGCGTGAAATCGGCATGGCACGCGGCCCGCTGTTCACCGGAGGCGCTGGAGAGATCGAAGAAATTGCGGGAATAGTCGGTCGAAAGCGCCATGGCGACTCCACGATGGTCTTGAACGTCAGCCGCCTGTGCTGCCGGTTTCGGTGGTGTAGCGCAGCACGAGCTCGCCGAACGATCGGCCACGCTGCTCGTAACTGGTGAACTGATCCCAGCTGGCGCAGCCGGGCGAAAGCAGAACGACCTGCCCGGCCTGCGCGGAAGCCACGGCATGACGCACGGCGGCTTCAAGAGTCTCGCAACGATGCACAAGGCAACCATCTTCCACCGCCTCGGCGGCCTCGGCGATGGCGTGGCCGGTCTGCCCGATGGTGTAGACGGCGGCGGCGTGATGACCGGCATGGCGGGCGAGCGGGCGGAGATCGGCGTGCTTGTCGTAACCGCCGAGGATGAGGTGGACGCTGTGGCGGGCGAAGCTGTCGAGCCCAAGCATGGCGGCGTCGGGCGTGGTGCTCTTGGAATCGTTGTAGAAGGTCCGCCCCGAATGTTCCGCGACATGCTGAAGGCGGTGCGGCAAACCGTTGAAGTTGGCGAGGGCGTCGATCGCCTGCTGACGTGCCATACCGGTCTGCTCGCAAGCGGCGACGGCCATGGCTGCATTGAGCGCGTTGTGCTCACCGACGACCTGCAACGCGGCATGCAAAGGTTTGTCGAGGATGACGCACCGGGCGGGCGTTTCGTATTGCCAGTCGGCGACGGTGGGGCCTAGCACCGCCCAGTCGCCGTGCTGCTGGTGACGCAGGATGGTCTTCTTCGCGTGGACGTAGGCGTCGAGGCTGCCGTGGCGATCGAGGTGATTGTCCCCAATGTTCGTCACGACCCCACCACCAATCCCCCCCCACACACTCACATTTTCCGCATGTTCCGGCGCGTTGGTGGGGGGGGCGAGCATGAAGCTGGAGAGTTCGAGGACGACCCAATCGTCGTGGGCGATGTTGGCGAGGTTCGGAAGCAGCGAGCCGCCGAGGTTCCCGCCGACGTGGACGTGGTCGCGGCCGTGGTGCTGCGCGAGGGCGTGGGCGATCATGCTGGTGACGGTGGATTTGCCAGCCGACCCGGTGATGCCGATCGTGCGGTCGCGGTTGGGCAGACGCTCCAGCAGCAGTTCGATCTCCGTCACCATCGGCGTCCCGGCCTTCGCCGCGGCGTGAAGGTAACGATTCAACCGACGATCGACCGCAGGGTTCACGATCACCAGGTCGGCGTCGGCGAAGTCGGCTTCGCGATGCTCGCCGAGGCGGTAGGTGATCGGCAGGCCTTCGAGTTTCGCCATGGATTCGGTGAGGTCGGCTTCGCCGAGCAGGTCGGTCACAAGCACCTGCTTCGCGCCTTGCTGGGCGCAGAACGTGGCCGCGCCGACGCCGCCGCCGAATCGGCCGAGCCCCATGATCAACACACGCTTGCCAGCGATCGCCTGCATGGCGAAAGTTTACCACATTGAACTTTATCAGCCGATCCGACCGATGTTCCCAAGACGGAGTTCACGCCATGCCCGACCGCCCGGACTACATTCTGGATATCCCCAGTCTCGCAAGCGACGCAGCAGAGCAGGGCGCGTCGGCCGGCTCACAGGCGGACGATCACACGCTGAAGGGGCGGCCGTGGCTGTCGATCTACTGGCGCTGCTGCCACGTCTATTCTCGGATCTATCGCAATCGTGAGCAGACGGCTTACGCCGGTTACTGCCCGGGTTGCCGTCGGCATGTGAAGGCGACGATCGGCGAGAACGGCACGAACTGCCGGCTGTTTTACGCGGAATAGGGCGTGTGTTTCAGCGTTCGATGGAGCGGCCGGATTCGTCCATCTCGATGTCGCGGACGCGGCCGCTTGATTTGTTGCCGGTGAGTCCGGTCCATCCGAAGAGGAAATCGCCGGTGTTCTCGAGGCCGCGGCCGAGCGATTCGCCGAAATCCTCCTCGGGCTCCTCGGGTTCCGCCGTGCGGTACTGTGAGCCGACCCAGCTGTTCTCCGTGCCGACCACACGCTCCTGGCAGCCGACGCTCCCCAGCATCAGCACGCCGAGCACGCTTACCACCAACGCCGACTTAATCATGTGCCGCTTCTCTCTCATAGCGATGATTGTACCGCTCCCGCGCGCCGGCTTCGACGCATTTTCCTCGCCTATGAAGTTGCCCCGTGCGGCAGCCCCACCGCCGTTGGTTGCCGCCGAGCCTATACTGTGACCGATGGCTACTTTGCAAAGATGTGTCGTCTTCGGATTGCTTTTCGCTTGCATCAACGTTGCGTCGTTGCGAGGCGAAGAGCCTGACGCTGCGGTGCTGCGAATGCTTCTGGAGCGGGTGCAGCAGCTGGATTTCGACGACGCCGAGGCGGTGCACGAAGTGGCTGAGTGGGCCCGCAAGCGGGGACTGCATGCGTACGCGTTGGAGCTTTACGACCGCGTGCTTGATGCCGACCCCCAGCACGCAGCCGCCCACGCGCAGTTGGTCGATCTCACCGCCCGGCGGGGCATCGCCGACGACGCAGCGCTTCGTAAGGAACTTGGCGAGGCGTTGCCGGGGTTCAACCTGCACGTGACGGACCATTTTGTGATCGTCTACGACACGGACCGTGAAGCTGCTGAGGAACGTGCTGCATTGCTGGAGCGGACGCACACGATGTTCTATCGCACGTTCGATCGGGCTGATTTTCTAACGCGGCCGTTGCGGGAGAAGCTGGTCGTGATTTTGTTCGCCGACCGTCAGGATTTTCAGACCTACGCAGCGGAACGCGACGCGGTGCATCATGACTGGTCGCTTGGGCATTACTCAGCCCGCACGAATCGCGTCGCCTTTTACCATGAGCCGACCGGCACCGCCCTGGCGCGTTACGCCGAGCGCGTGGCGGTACTGGAAGCGGAAGTGCGTGAGCATGAGGAGGGTGATCGGGCTGCCGATCGGCGTCGCGCGGAGGCTGAGCTATCGCGTTTGCGCGCCAGGCACACCCGGCTGGCCGAGGCCACCGACACGGCCCGCACCACGCATGAAGCCACGCACCAACTGGCTTTCAACGCAGGCCTGCTACGGCGGGGCGTGGTGCATCCCATCTGGATCGTCGAAGGCATGGCGACGAACTTCGAAGCCCTTCAAAGCGATGCGACCTTCGGCCCGCGCGTGGCGAATCCCTACCGGCGCAGTGCTCTCGTCGAAGCGGTCCGCGGGGATGCGCTGCTCCCGTTGGCGGAGTTGATCGTGCAAGTTCATTCGCCTGGAGACAACAAGGCCGCTCGCGATCTTTATGCCCAGTCGTGGGCGTTGTTCCGCTACCTTTTCCGCCGCCACCCCGAGCAGCTGCGCGATTACCTCGCTGCCCTGTACACCTTTGAGCGCGACCGCCACGATCCCGACGCACTCCACGAAGCGTTCACCCAAGCCTTCGGCGAACTCGACATCTTCGAACCACGCTTCACCGCCTACGTCCGCTCGGCGGATCCCTGAGAAGAGGTATAACCACAGAGGCACGGAGAGGGAGGAGGTAAGAGAAGAGGAGACTGAGAAAAACAGGTGAAAGATGGTTCATCACAAGGGTGAGCTGAAGGCTCTGCGAGAAAGTTCGCTTTCTTCTCTTCCCCGTCTTCTCCTCTTCCTCTGTGCCTCTGTGGTTAAACCCTTCCGGATTCGCCCGCGCTTTTGCGATCGGCGTTCGCGCTCTATGCTGGGCGGTATGGAATGGCCGAACGTTTGGGCACCTTGGCGAATTGAGTACATCAGGCAGTTGCCGCGTGACGGCGGCGCGCCGGCGTGTTTTCTATGTGATGCGTGGCAGCGGCCCGAGGACGATGATGCACTGCTTGTGCTGCATCGCTCCCCCGCTGCCATGATCCTGATGAACCGCTTCCCCTATACCAGTGGCCATTTGATGGTCGTCCCTGCTGAACATGCGGGCGACCTGGTGGATCTGACCAGCACGGTCCGCTGCGAGATCATCGAACTGATTGCGCTGGCGGAACGGCTGATTCAGACGGTGCTGAATCCGCAGGGGCTGAACATCGGCTTCAACATCGGCCGGGCTGCGGGGGCCGGGCTGCCCGGTCACGTTCACGCGCATCTTGTGCCACGCTGGGGGGGCGATACGAATTTTATCAGTGTGGTCGGACAGGTCCGCGTGATTCCGCAGGCCATGCAGGAAACGTTCGAGGAATTGAAAGCCGCCCTGCCCGGCGTGCTGGAGGACGGCAACGGTGAATGACAATCCCTCCCCTACCGCTGGAACGGTTTACCTCGTCGGAGCCGGGCCGGGCGATCCAAGCCTCATCACCGTGGCAGCGGTGCGGGCACTGGCGCAGGCGGACGTGATCGTGTTCGATGCCCTGGCGAACGCTGAGTTGCTCAGTTATGCCCGCGCGGACGTTGAACTGATCGATGCGGGCAAACGCGCGAAACAACACAAGCTGACGCAGGATGAGACGAACGCTCTGCTGGCTGAGCACGCCCTGGCGGGCAGGACGGTTGTGCGGCTCAAAGGCGGCGATCCCTACGTGTTCGGCCGGGGCTCGGAAGAGGCGATGTACCTGCACAGTCGAGGCGTGCGTGCGGTCGTGATCCCCGGCATCACCGCCGCCATGGCCGGCCCCGCGTACGCCGGAATTCCGGTCACGCATCGCAACGTGGCCACCACGGTGACGTTCATCACCGGCCACGAAAACCCGACCAAGGGCGAACTGCAGACGGACTACCGAGGCCTGTCGCTGCTCGCCCAACGCGGCGGCACGCTTTGCTTCTACATGGGCATGGGCCGACTCAGCGGCATCGTCGACGAACTGCATCGCCACGGCCTGCCGCTGGACACGCCCGCAGCCGTCGTGCAGTGGGGCACGCTGCCGCGGCAACGCTCGGTCCGTGCTGCGATGAGCGACCTGCAGGACGCGGTCGAACGGGCGGGCCTCGGCGCCCCGGCCATCATCGTCATCGGGCCCGTGGCAGCGGTCGACAAGGAAGGCGCGCTGCGATGGTTCGAAGATCGTCCGCTGTTCGGTCAGCGTGTCGTCATTACGCGGACGCGCCACCAGGCCTCGACGCTTAAAGAGGAACTGGAAATGCTCGGGGCGGAGGTGCTTGAAGCGCCGACGATCGAGATTCAACCCACCACCGAGATGGGCCCGATCGATGCTGCCATCCGCAACGTGAAGCAGTACGACTGGCTGATCCTCACCTCCGCCAACGGCGTCACCGCCCTGCGCGAACGCATGGCCCTGCTGAAACTCGATGCGCGTCATCTGGCGGGCGTGAAGATCGCTGCGGTCGGCGACACCACCGTGGCGGCCCTCGAGCAGATCGGCATCGGGGCGGACTTGGTGCCGACGCGTTACGTGGCTGAGTCGCTGGCCTCGGATCTGCTTGAGCGGGAGTCGATGCAGGGCAAGCGGGTGCTGATGCTTCGCGCTGATATCGCCCGTCCGCTGTTGCGCGAGAAGCTCGAACAGGCGGGCGCGACCGTGGCCGACCTGCCGATCTACGAGACGCGGCAGCCGACGGGTTTGCCGGCGAATGTCGTGGAAGCACTCGAATCCGACGCGGTGGATTGGGTGACCTTCACCAGCTCATCCACGGTGCGAAACTTCGTCGAACTGCTCGGCGAGAAGCGCGACCTGCTGGCGAAGACAAAGCTCGCCAGCATCGGTCCGATCACGTCGCAGACGATCCGCGACCTCGGTCTGGAGCCGACGCTCGAGGCTGAGGAGCACAATGTTCAGGGTTTGGTGGCGGCGCTGAGGGCATAGGGGGGTGCCCCGGCCAGCGAGCGCAGCGAGACGGCCGGGCTTCCCGAACCTATGCGAAGTCCACAACTGATGTCGCGATCCCGCCCGGCCGTCTTCGCTGGCCGGGGCACCCATACGTCGCCCGCTAACGTTGTTATTCGTCGTTCTGGATGGCGTACCAGGCGAACCAGCGGGTGCGGAGGGTGGGCTTGAGGTCGTCGGCGGTGCGGTCTTGATTGCCGCCGTCCTGCACCTGCCAGCCGTCTGCGGTCTGCTGGATGATGACGGGGTCCATCGGGCCGCGATCATCGTCAGTACCCGGCTGACGATCGACGGGAAACTGCAATTCGCCTGCTGCGTAGTAGCGGGTCCAAGGCTCGGAGACATACGCCCGGCGTTGCTCCCGCACGGCCTCCAACACCGTCGTCCGCGGCTGCATCTCACGCCAATCCGCCCAGCGCCCGATCCACGTCGGCACGAGCGTCAACTCGGCTGCTTCGTCAGCTGAATCGCCCGCCAGAGGCCCGGCGATCGCCCGCATGCGAAGCTGACTCCACAAGCTCACCTGCGTGAGGTCTTCGGTCGCTCCCTCGTCTTCGCTGTTCTCGACGATGTTGTACATCACCAGGTTCGAGTTGCTGAGCAAGCCGCTGTAGCCGAACCGCAACGCGGTGCTTTCGCCATCGACTTCCACGGCCCGATCGAACACCGCGACGCTGTCGGCGATGGGGCTGTAGGTGACGGCGATGGGCCGACCGCCGACTACGTCGTTCACGATCTCATGGCCGCGCATGATCTGGATGGGGTACGCCCGAGCCTCGCCATCGACGACGACGCCGATGACCTGCTCATCATCGTGCACCACCGGCCAGAGCGGGTGGTCGCTCAATGAGTCGACCTCGGCCAGCGTCAGCACATCGGGCTCATGCAGGACGATCTGTTCATCGCGCAGCATCCGTGCGGAGACGAGCGTTTCGCGGTTCACGTTGAGATTGGAAAGATCGTACCCGTAGCTTTCGACCGTGCGGCCGTCGCCCAGCGCTGTCTGCCGCAGCTGCCAACCTTCGTAGATGGCGCCGGCGATGGCGAGGACGAAGGCGACGCCGAGGAAAGCTGCCAGTGCGATGAGCGTGCGTCGCCCTTCGGGGCGGAGCGGGGCCGTTCCCTTGCGGCCGAACTTCCATTGCGGCTGTTCGGTGGCATGATCAGTCACGTTGCACCAACCTCCCAAGCGTTGCGGTTTCCGCGGCGGTTTCGTCTGCTTCAAGCGTCGGCGTGGTCGGCTCAGCGGGCGGCTGCGCTTCCTGCAAGACGGTAGTCGGCTCAGGCCAATCGGCTTCGACGACGGTGCTGCGATCGACGACCATCACGATCAGCAGCAGGGGCAGATAGATCACGGAACCGAGGAAAAGCCGTTTGGCCTCGGCCTCGTTACGCTGCTGCGTCAGGCCCCACGCCAGTTTCACAAGCCAGAGCGTGAGCGCCAGCGAAGCGACGGCGAAAAGCCAGCCGGTCATGCCGACCTGGGCGGCGACCACGCCGAGCGGTAGCAGGGCGACGCTCCACATCAACGCAGCATGGCTGGTGAGCCGACCGCTGGGGTCGATGATGGGCAGCATTCGGTAGCCGCCGATTTCGTAATCTTTGCGGTACATCCACGCGAGTGCGAGGAAGTGAGGAATCTGCCAGATGAAGAGGATGGCCCCGAGCACCCATGCCCCAGCCCCGAACGAGCCGGTCGCGGCGACCCAGCCGATCATCGGCGGCACCGCGCCCACGATGCCGCCGACCATCGTGTTCAGCGTGCTTCGGGTTTTCATGGGGGTGTAGACAAAAACGTAAAGCAGCAGCGTCAGCAGCGCCAGCCCGGCAGCGGCGAAGCTGACGAGTGCAGCCAGAAGCGTGACGCCCCAGCCGCCCGCCAGCACGGCCATCGCGACGGCATGCATGGTGCCGATTCTGCCCGAAGGCAGCGGGCGTCCCTGAGTGCGGCGCATCAGGCTGTCACGTTCGCGTTCCCAAACCTGGTTCAGAGCGTTGGCGGACCCGGCTGCAAGGGCGGTGCCGATGACGGTCCAGAGAAGCTGCAGCCAGTTAATGCCTGTGCCTTCGAGAACCGCCCCACTGCCGAGGACGTACCCGACGCCGGTGGTGGCGACGACCATCCCGCTCAGCCGTGCCTTGCCGAGCTCCATGTAGATACTCGGCAGCTCGCGCAGGCGCGCGGGGCCGTGGAGGATCGGACTATTTAAGGGCGCTGAGATTGTTGTCTGGGTCATCGCTACCGCACTCGCTTAAGGCCTCCCCTGCCGCTGACCATCGGGCAAGCGGGTCAAAGATAGTAGAGCGATCCCCGGCCCCGGGCAAGGGCTTGCGACGCCGGCAAGAGCGCTAACAATGGGTTGCCTCTTGCAGAATGGAGTTGGAGCGCTAATAATGGTAGGTCGCGATCCGCTCGGCGGGTCGTGTTCGCTTATTCCCTACTCCCTACAGAGGATCGGTGACCAGCTTATGTCCATTCGCATCAAAGCCCGCAGCGGTGAGTCGGCTGAGCAAATGCTCCGTCGCTTTAAGAAGTTGTGTGAAAAAGAAGGCCTGACCAAAGACGTTAAGAAGCACGCCTACTACGAGAAGCCTTCCGAGCGTCGCCGCCGCGCCCAGCGCAAGAGCGCCAAGCGTATGCAGAAGGTCGGCCCGCCTCCCCGCCGCGCCTGATAAGGATCGCCCCCGCCTGACCCGCGCCCTCAGCGGCGGATTTGGTCCGGGGACTGATACGCGAATGATTGAATCGCCATCTCCACAGCCCGGCGACGAAGGGCAGCAGGCCGCGGCCAGAACGTTCGCCTGTCATGCAGCGCGTCTGCTGGCCGACAGCCACTGCGAACAGACGCTGGTGCTGGACGTCCGCGGGATCAGCCAGGTCACCGATTTCCTGGTCATCACCACCGGCACGTCGGACCGACAGATCCGCTCGCTTGGGCAGGATCTCAAAGACCTCGGCCGCCTTGAGGACCATCAGCCCCTCAGCCTCCACGGCACCGATACAGGGCAGTGGGTCGTGGTCGATTTCGCCGACGTGGTGGTCCACCTCTTCGAAGCGGAAGTTCGGACCTACTACGATCTTGAGTCGCTTTGGGCGGACGGCAAAACCGTCGACTGGGAAGCGGTCACCGAGCCCGGGCAGTTCGCTCGCCTTGCCGCCCAGCGGAGCGCTCAAAAAGAAGACCGATCGTAAGGTTTCAGCGTGGTGTCAAACAGGAAAGTCGCCCGTGGACTGACTAGGATATGACCGGTCCAGAGAGTAGCCATGTTCTGTAAAGTACTACGAGCCAAGATCCATCGCGCCACCGTCACCGAGACCGATCCCGACTACGTCGGCTCGATCACGATTGACGAAGACCTGCTCCGCGCCACCGGCATCAAGCCCAACGAAGTGGTGCTGATCGCGGACTGCGAGAACGGCGCCCGCTTCGAGACGTATGTCGTCAAGGGCAAAGCAGGATCGGGCATCATCGGCATCAACGGCGCTGCGGCTCGGCTGGTCAACATGGGTGACAAGGTCATCATCTTCGCACACCTGCTGATGCATCCCGATCAGGTCGACGACCACTACGCGAACGTCGTCCTCGTCGGCGAAGACAACCAGATCACCCGCCAACTGCAGTACCCCAGCACACTCGAAGAAAACCTCCCCGTCTAACCCCCCCCACCTTGTTCCCGACGCGTGGCGGGTCGTTGGTTTCCCCCTCGTTTGGCGGACGATTGCAGATCGCCGCCCGCCCCACCACTCCCCCCATCAATCAATGCACCAACCGATCCGCGAGCAGGTCCACCACGGCTGCGGGGCTTTCAACGTTCAGCCAGTGGCCGCCGGGCACGTGATGCAGATGTAGGCGTGGGTTCCGCTTGGCTGCATCGTTGATGCGTCGGCAGGCTGAGGGGCTGAGCACGTCCGAATCGTCAGCCTTGATAAATTCCAGCCGAAGCCCGTTCGTGTCCCGCTCGACAACGTTCCAGAGGTCGGCTGCGTAGAAATCCCGCAGCAGCCTTTCGATGCGGTCGATGTCAAAACGCCAGACCATCCCGTCGCCCTGCCTGCGGACGAGGTTCATCGCCATCCACCTCGCGACCGGCTCCGCCACGCCTTGATCCATCAGTGCAGCGACCGCCTCCTCACGGTCGGCGAATGGGCCCGGCAGGCGACGCACGGTGTTGAGCATGCCCCAGCCGTGGCCGGTCGGCTCGGCGGACTCGGGGCTTGAGTCGGCGATCCACGCTTGCGAGAGGCCGTCGGCGAGTTCGGCATAGCGCAGCGCGACCTTCCCGCCGAACGAATGGCCCAGCACGCCCGCCGCGGCGATCTGCTCCGCTTCGACGAACTCAAGCAGTGCGTCGGCTGCCCCGTCGAGCGTCGGCTTCGCTTTCACTTTCGTGCTCTTGCCATGCTCGGGCAGGTCGACAAGGACGACGCCCCAGTCCGGCCGCCGCTCCACAACCTGCCGCGCCACGTGCGACCAGTTCCGCCCGGTCCCGAAGATGCCGTGCAGCATCAGCAGCCATTTCTCAGGGGCTGCGTCCGCCTGTGTCACCCGATCATGATGCAACATTGTCGTCATATGCCTGCTACCTTTGCCGCCCCCCACACACCGCCACAAGGTCCCCCCCACCGCCAAAAAAAACATGCGGAACAAGGCGGGGGGGGTTATTCGAGTTCTGCTTTGAGTTGCCTGAGTAGGTCGAACGCTTCGATTGGCGAGACGCGGTTGAGGTCCGCCCGTCGTAATGATGCGACAGCCGGGTGCTCCACGTACTCGGTGAACAATCCGAGTTGGCCATCGCTCGACGCAGCCGGCGATCCGTTCGCCGTCGCCAGCGCATTGACGCCGGTATGCACTTCCAACCGTCCCATTAAATCCTTGGCCCGGGTGACGACCGCTTCGGGAAGACCCGCGATCTGGGCTACGTGAATCCCGTAGCTCTTGTCAGCCGAGCCGCGCGTGATGCGGTGCAGGAACACCACTTCATCCGCCCATTCTCGCACAGTCACGTTCAAATTGGCGACATTTTCGAACTGTTCCGCCAGATCCGTCAGCTCGTGATAATGCGTCGCAAACAGCGTTCGGCAGCGCTTGCCGGCCAGGTGTTCCGCGATCGCCCACGCCAGCGCCAAGCCGTCGAGCGTGCTGGTCCCCCGCCCGATCTCGTCAAGAATGACCAGCGACCGTTCCGTGGCATGATGGCAGATGTTCGCCGTCTCGGTCATCTCCACCATGAACGTCGATTGCCCGAGGTGGATCTCATCGCTGGCGCCGATGCGCGTGAAGATGCGGTCGGTCAGGCCGATCGTGGCCTCAGCAGCGGGGATGAACGACCCGGTGTGTGCCAGCAGCGTCAGCAGCGCCGCCTGCCGAATGTAAGTGCTCTTGCCCGCCATGTTGGGGCCGGTGATGAGCGCCAACGTTTCGCCGTCGCCGAGGTCCGCGTCGTTGGGGACGAAGCGGTCTTCCAGCAGTTCGTCGAGCACGGGGTGCCGACCATCCTTGATCATCAGCACCGGCTCATCAACCACGGCCGGCCGGGTGTAGCGGTACCGCACCGCCCGCTTGGCGAAGCAGCTGAGCACATCAAGTTCCGCCACCATCTCGGCATAAACGTTCAGCGATTCAAGCTCCCCCGCCGCCGCTTCGCACAGCTGCGTGAACAGCGTCTGCTCGCGCGCGACCGATTTCTGACCGGCGGACAGGATCTTGTCCTCGAACGTTTTCAGCTCCGGCGTGATGTACCGCTCGGCGTTCTTCAGCGTCTGCTTCCGCGTAAAGCTCGGCGGCACCTTGCCGGTGTGGGCGTGGGTGATTTCAATGTAGTAGCCGAACACCTTGTTGTAGCCCAGCTTCAACGACGGAATCTCCGTCTGCTCGACCAGCGATTTCTGATAGTCCGAGAGGAACTGCCCCGCGTCGCGCTGAAGCGTGCGGTACTCATCAAGCTCCGCGTCGTAGCCGTCACGGATCAGCCCGCCCTCGCGCAGATGGCCGGGCGGCCCGTCGACGCAGGCCGCGGTCAACATCGCCCCCAGCTTCGCCAGCGGATCGGCAACTGATTCCAGCCGCTCACGATGACGGGCGAAGGCGTTGCGATCGCTCAGCAGTTCCAGCAGGGCGGGGACATCCTTCACCGACCGCCCGAGCGCGACCAGATCGCGAGGCGTCGGCCTGCCGACCGCGATGCGCCCGCTGATGCGCTGCACGTCCTGCACCTGCTCGAGCGCGTCGCTCAGGTCCGAAGCGAGAGCCGGATCGCCGGCGAAAGCCGCCACCGCATCCTGCCGCTGCTCGATCGCGTTGAGATCGGTCAGCGGATAGCAAAGCCATTGCCGCAGCATTCGCTTGCCCATCGCCGTCCGGCAATTTTGGAGCACCCCCAGCAGCGAGCCAGCGACCTCGCCGCTGCGCATCGTGCGTTCGACTTCCAGACTCCGCAGCGAAACCTGATCGATCAGCAGATAGTCGGTGCGACTTCGGCGTCGCGGGGGACTCAGGTGCGCCAGCCGTTCGCCCTCCGCCTGCTGCGTCTCCAGCAGGTAGCTGATGACCGCCCCGGCAGGGCCGATCACGGCGTCGTCGTCGCCGAGCCCGAAGCCGGTGAGCGTGGTGACGCGGAACTGTCGCTGGAGCGCTTCGCGTGCTTCGGTCAGGCGAAACTGCCAGGCGGGCCGAGCGGTGAGGGCGCAGCTGAGGATCTGCCCGAGGTCGGCGATGCGAGGCGGCGGTTTGCGATCGGCCGTTTCGACGTACAGAAGCTCACGCGGATTCAGCCGGGCCAGGTCATCCGCCATTTCGCGGACGGTGCCTTCGGCCACTTCCATCGCGCCGGTGCTCAGCTCGGCGAAGGCGAGAACGGCCCGGTCGTCTTGGAGAATCTGCACGGCAGCGAGGTAGTTCTCAGCGGCGTCGTCGAGCATGCTTTCGTCGGTCAGCGTGCCGGGCGTAACGAGGCGGGCCACTTCGCGACGCACCACGCCTTTGGATTGCGAAGCTTCTTCCATCTGCTCGCAGACCGCCACCCGGTGACCCGCGCCGACCATCCGCCGCAGGTAGCCCTCGACGCTGTGGTAAGGCACGCCCGCCATGGGGATGCCCTCGGTGCGTTGCGTGAGCGTGACGCCGAGCACGCGCGACGCGAGTTTGGCATCGTCGTAGAACAGTTCGTAGAAATCGCCCATGCGGAAAAACAGCACGCACTCGGGGTGTTGCTTTTTGAAGCGGTGGAACTGCCGCATTGCGGGGGTATCGTGGGCACCTGACATGAGCAAGAGTTTCCACGCTGGACGATCGACATGCAAGCGTCGAAGGGCGTTCGGGGTAGACCGAGGTTCAAGGGTGCCCCCCGGAGAGCAAGCGAAGCGAGACGGCCGGGCCCTCCGACGCCGTACCGCTGGCGGAGGCCTCACCGCGACGCCGCCCTCAAAAAAAGTCAGCTTCGAAGCGATGGCTCCGAAGCTGACTCTGTATTCGGTCATGTTCGACAAGTGCGGCGAAAATGTTTGCCGCGGGTTGTCGCATGCATTAGGCGGCCGAGCGGGTCATGCGACGGCGACGGGCGCCGGCGGCGAGCAGGCCGAGGCCCATGAGGGCGAACGCGCCGGGCTCGGGGATGATGGTGCTTTGGGACTCAAAGCTTCCCGAGAGCATGGATCCGCCGTCGGGATCAAGCTGGAACGACGAGGTGAAGGTGACGTCCGCGTCACCGTTGGCCTTGAGGTTCGTGTCGAAGTAGGCATTGGCGTTGCCTTCGTTGTTCGACTCGGTTTCGGGGTTGCCGAGTTCGCCGTCGTAGGCTACCGAGAACAGGCCGCCGCCGAAGCCGACGGGGTCGCCGCCGAGGGAGAAACTGCCGCTGCTGAGCGTGATGCCGTTGTCCGGCTCAGCGATCAGCGAAAGCCACAGATCGCCTTCGTCCGCGGTGGCTGCGTCGTTGTTGTCGTAAACGGCCGTGTCGTTGAGATAGATATTCAGCCAGCCGCCGGTGAAGTCCCAGCCGCCCATGCTGTTGGCCGAAGCGGCGGTGAAGTCGCCGAACGTGAAGCTGAGGGTCTTGTCCGCCGGTGCCACCGAAGCGATCGAGTTCCCCTGATAAAGGAGGATACTGCCGTAGCCGGTGAGCACGTCGCCCTGCTGCTGGACGATGGACTGGTGGAATTCGCCTTTGAACTCGCTGGCGCCGGTTTCGGTTTGCACACCGCCGAGGTCGATCGTGCTCGCGTCGGCCCCGGACGCGGCCACTGCAAAGAAGCCACCCAGTGTTAGTACCGCTGCTTGACGCATAAAACGTTTCATCGCTTACTCCGTGACAAAAATGATGGCTCAGCAAAGGAGGGTGCTAGGGGTGCTGAGACCTATCGAATCGATTCTTACCTGAAGAGAATATAACCGATGGCTAGGGACGGGGCCATAGTTTTTCGCCAAACGACCGAAAAAGTTATTCGGCCGGACAGTACCGCCCTGGGCTGATAAGCCTTTGGGGATCAATGGCTTGCTTAAGACGCCCCACCAGACGCCAATACGGCTGGTCAGGATCGACCATCTGGGGCATCGCATTGATGCCGGCCCGGTAAGGCAGTAGGCCCCGCGATCGCCCCTGGCTCAGCAGCGTGTCGAAGCAGTCAGTCGCCCGCTGCCGTTCCGCCGGATCGTCTCGATCAAAAAGCAGCGGCACGGTGCTGTCGAAACAGCGGTGCGAAAGCGATGTGAGCGTGATCAGCGGTTCGATCCGATGGGCGAGGCAAACGCGTTCGACCATCTGCACGTAATCCCGCACAGTGTTCGTAACCGTCGGCACGAGCGGGGAATACCAGATTAGCCCGCAGCCGTCTCGGGCCGGGTTCAACGGTGTGCCGTCCGTCGGCATCGTGCCGGACTTCCAGTAGGCCAGGGGCAAGGCGACCTCAGTCGGTTCGCCGGCGAAGTTCCGCAACGCCCCCTCAACCGTGTGAATCTGCTTCCGCAGGCCCGGCGCGAACGCGGCCGGCAGTCGGTTGAGCCATCGCTGTAATCTTCGAGCGAAGCTGAGCGTGACGAATTTCAGTTGCTTGGTGTAAGGCCTGAGGTGACGGCGGACGACGGCCTTGACGGCGGCATTCATCTGCCGGTTCCCGTATATTACCCCCGCCCCCATCCAGGGTTCGACGCCGTTCTGATCGGCCAGACGCTTCAGCAGGATTTCGTCCATGACGCCGGCTTCGCCGACCTGCTCGCGTGGGTACGGGACCATCATCGAAAGCACCCGCCTCCGGTTCATCAGGTTGATTGCCCCGATGTTGCCGCCCGCTTCGCGGGTGATGCGACGCACCGCTTCAACGGCGCCTTCGAGGTCCTCCTCCCGTCGCAGCGAGAAAAAGAACCCCTCGACCCGCTCCGGCCGCGGCGCCAAGGTGATCGTCGCCCGCGTCACTACGGCGAAGTTGCTCTGCGCCAGGAGGCCATCTATATAAGGTCCGACGCCCCATTTGAAGCAGCGGTCGATCAGCGGGGCCCCCATCTCGGTCAGGGCTGAGCGATACACCGTGCCGTCGGGCAGTACCGCCTGCATGGCCGTGACGGCTCCGAAATGATCGGCATAGGGCGTGATGCCATAACCTCTTTCAAGTGCGTTGCCTAGGATGCTCGCTTCGGGGCCGGCGCCGCTGGCGGGGACCATCAGATCGGCGTTTTGCTCAACAAGGAAGCGGTGCAACATGCCCTGACTGACGCCCGGCTCGACGGTGACGAGCCCGAGTTCAGGATCGAACTCGCTGATGCCGACCATCCGCGAACAATCGAGGACGATGCCGCCGGGCCTGGTAGGATTCGCCGATCCGTAACCCCAGTTTTTACCGCGAGATACGGGGTAGATCGGCACATCATACTCACCGGCGAGCCGCACGACCTGCTGCACCTGCTCAGCCGAGGCGGGCCGCACCGCCCCGAGAGGCTTGATGCTCTGCGGGAGCGTGTTCGCTTCGTAGGCGGCGACACCTTCCGCGTCGAAATGGACGTGCTCCGCCCCGACGGCCGATTCGAGGGCACGGCAAAGGGTGGTTCCGATCTGCGACCTGCTCATTTGGCCCGATGCAATCATGAAAGCGCTCCTGCTCATGATTTCGGCCGAACGAGGGGGCGATATAAGTCAGGTTTTTGAGAACGATCGTACAAGCTGTTTTCTTTTCCCCCGGTGAAGTCCGGGCACCGGAGGGTCGATACTGAGAGAAGACGCGGACAAAGCCGTTTGTGGTGAACGGCGGGTGGAGAATTTTGTTTCACGACGCCCTCCCGCGTCATTGAGGATGCAGAACATGGAGAACAAGAGCGGGCTTTCGTATTCGGTCGCTCGCACGCTTTCTGACGTCCTCGAAGCATGGCAGCTGGTGTACCGCTCGTATCGACGGGCGGGGCTGATCCAGTCTCACCGCTGGAAGCTGCACACGGTCCCCCATGCTGTCCAGAACCAGAGCGTGGTCGTTCGCGGTCGCATTCGCGCGGAGACCGTCAGCACACTCAGCGCCTACCTGGACACGAGCAACGGTCTGCCTCTCGACTCGGTCTACCCCGACGAACTGGCAACCCTGCGCCGCAACGGCAGACGGCTGGTGGAGTTCGGCCTGTTCGCCGATCGACGGCACGAGATGCAACGCACGGTCGCCGCGCTGCTCGAATTGATGCGCTGGGCCTGCCACTTCGGCGTCCACAGCGGCGCGACCGACGGAATCATCGGCGTCCACCCGCGTCACGCTGCGTTCTACGAGCGTCTGCTGGCGTTCGAACGCATCGGTGAGGTTCGGCTGCACCCGACGGTGAACGAGGCCGAGGTCGTGCTGCTTCGCCTGGACTGGTACGCCCAGATCGTCAAGCCTCGCGTTCCGAGAGGGTTGCGTTATTGGATGGAGAAGCCTCTTCCTGCGACGGCCTTTCTTGAACGGTCCATGTTCACCCCCGAGGAATTGGCCAGCTCCCCGCTCGCGGATTACCTCGGCGAGATGATCGCCGCACCGATTGGCGCTGACGCCTGAGGTCACCCCGCAGCGCGTTGTTTCGGCGGCGGTCTACCCGGTTCGTAAAGTGCCACGCGCCAGCCGTTCCGTTCCACGGTTCCCGCGCACTGGACCCGTTCGTTCAAAGGTGTCGGATCCGGCGGTTTCTCAGGATGTCGATCGGCCGTCGGCCGAGCGGGTTTGGCGCGAGCCGTCGTCGGCTGACGCTCACTGCGATCGTCGGGTTGGGTCGTAAGATCAAGCGTCGGCGTGAGCGCCCGCTGAAGTTCCGCCCGATCAAGCTTTCGCAGTGATTGCGTCACGAAGTCCGTCATCGCGATGCCCACGAGATCGACGACCGCTTCCTGATCGCCGGCGTCGACGTCGAAGTGATACCACCACGCGTGCATCAGTTCGTGGAAGAACACCTGCAGGCGCTGGCGTTCCGGGGGAATGTCGGAAATCAAAATCTCCTGCTGCAGATTGTCACAAAGCCCGAAGCAAGGCTCGCCCTGGTGCATGATGT
Source organism: Phycisphaeraceae bacterium (assembly GCA_040905565.1). Taxonomy (GTDB): domain Bacteria; phylum Planctomycetota; class Phycisphaerae; order Phycisphaerales; family Zrk34; genus JBBDRF01. Next base: position 26,607 of record JBBDRF010000082.1, read on the forward strand.
GACCGTGGACGAGCTTGACGCGGTAGGGAAACGGACCGACTTGTACCCACATGCAGACCTCCTGCGTTCGTGTTCGCGGAGCACAAAGCCTCGGCGGAACCGACCCCACGTGGACGGGCCGGTTCGCCGGGCACAACCAATCCCGGACGGGCGGCTGCGACGTTTCCTCGCCTGATCGCTTATCTCGCCTCGGCCTCCTGCCGAAGCGCCCCCGGCCACCATCCCCACCCACCGGCCCCCCCTACCGGCCCGGAAGAGCTTTGGGTCGCCTTCTTATGTAAGGCCGATGTTCAATCCATACAAGACCCGAACGGCGCTCGGCGTGCCACCATGCTGACACTCCCGCCGTTTTTTCTGATCATGGCGCACGAAAACCGGCACTCGCTTCGCCCTGCGTTGAGAAGTTGCGAGCGATGGGTACGATGGTGCCCCCCCACCACCACCGCCCGCACGGAAGGAACGATTCATGCAAGGCGCAGCAGCGGCGAATCCGCTTAAGGTGATCGCTCAGGACGTGAAGCTTTCGCATTCGGTGTTCGCTTTGCCGTTCGCGCTGCTGGCGACGTTCCTGGCGGCGGGGGCGAGCCCGGGATGGGGGCCGTTGCTGTTGATCGTGGTGTGCATGTTCCTGGCGCGCACGTTTGCGATGCTGGCGAATCGGTATCTGGATCGCACGATTGATGCAGCCAACCCGCGCACGGCCGGCCGGGCGATCCCCTCGGGCAAGGTGACCGCGGGACAGGTTCTGGCGGTGGCGCTGGCCTCGGCGGCGGGGCTGGTGGCGGGGGCGGCGATGTTCGGCGTGCTGTTCGACAACTGGTGGCCGGTGATCGCTTCGCCGTTCGTGCTGGGCTGGCTTTGGGCCTACGGGCTATTCAAACGCTTCACGTGGCTGTGCCACTTCTTCCTCGGCGGCGCACTCGCGCTGAGCCCGCTCGCGGCCGGTCTGGCCATCGAGCCGAGCTATCTGGCGCAGCCGACGCTGTGGTGGCTGGCAGCATTCGTGCTGTTGTGGGTGGCGGGATTCGACGTCGTTTATGCCTTGCAGGATGAGCAGGTCGACCGGCGCGACGGCATCTACTCGGTCCCGGCGAAGCTTGGCCGAGGCGGTGCCCTCCTCCTCGCCAAGGGCGTCCATCTGCTGGCGCTGATCATGTTGCTGATGGCCTACCGGTCCGAACCGATGCTCAGCACGCTGTTCTTCGTGGGCATCGTGGTGGTGGGCCTGCTGATGGTGATCGAACATCGAGCGGCGAGCATGGGCCGATTCAGCATGGCGTTCTTTACGCTCAACGGCATCATCAGTTTGCTGCTGGGCGTGCTGGGGATTGTCGATATTCTGCGTACGTGAATTGGGGCGTCCGGCGACGCGTAGCGTCGCGGCTATTGTCGCGCCGCCCCTCGCTGGGACTCAGCCCAGCCCGTCGTAGGCGTCTTTGAGAAGTTCCGCGGTCTTGTCCCAGCCGATACAGGCGTCGGTCACGCTGACGCCGTACTGCAGCTGCGTCAGATCGCTCGGCAGCTTCTGGCTCCCCGCTTCCAGGTTCGACTCAAGCATCAACCCCATGATGCCCTTCGTGCCGCCGCGGCGCTGCTCGATCACGCTTCGCAGCACCACCTCCTGCTGCTCGTGCTTCTTGCCCGAGTTCGCGTGCGAGCAATCGATCATCACGCAAGGCGGCAGGTCGTTCTTCTCCAGGCTCGCCAGGGCCTTGGCCACGTTCTCACGATCGTAGTTCGGCTTGCCCGACCCGCCTCGCAGAATCACATGGCCCCACCGATTGCCAGCCGTCTGAACCAGAGACGTGCGACCGTCGGGGTCGATCCCCAAAAATGCGTGCGGGGCCCGGGCTGAGAGCATCGCGTTCACAGCCGGCTCCACGTCGCCCGTCGTCGTATTCTTATAACCGACGGGCATGGACAATCCACTGGCCATCTGCCGATGCGTCTGGCTTTCCGTGGTCCGTGCCCCGATCGCAGCCCATCCCACCAGGTCGGCGATGTACTGAGGCACGATCGGGTCGAGAAACTCCGTGGCCGTCGGCAGGCCGAGTTCCGCGATGCGGATCATCAACCTTCGCGCTTTCCGCAACCCCGTTGCGATATCGAAACTATCGTTCAGGTGCGGATCGTAGATCAGGCCCTTCCAGCCGACCGTCGTCCGAGGTTTCTCAAAGTAGACCCGCATCGCGATCATCATTCGGTCGGCGTACTTCTCCGAAAGCTCAGCCAGCCGTTCGGCGTAAGTGATGGCGGCTTCTTCATCGTGGATGGAGCACGGGCCCACGATCACCAGCAGCCGTTCATCCTGGCCCAGCACGATGTGCTTGATCGTGTCGCGGAAACGGATCACGTCCGCAGCGACCTTCTCGGAGATCGGAAGCTCCGCTTTCAATGCCGACGGACTGACCAACGGCGTGGTGCCGATGACGTGAACGTCCTGCGTCGCAGCGGTGGATGGGGTTGTCTGTGATGGCGTCGACATGCGTGCTCCTCAGTCAAGCCCCGCATTTTAAGCGATTCCGCAAGCTTCTGCTCGCCGCCACAATAGGGCGCGCAACAGACCCGGGCTGTACAACACGACCGGAGATCCTGACGAACGCTCGCTGACGCTTCCCGCTCGCCAAGGCAATTACAAGCGCATTTTGCGGTGCCACTTGACGCCTTCGCGGGTGATCTGGACTTCGATGTTCGCTTCCTGCAGTTCATCACGTAGGCGGTCGGAGGTGGCGAAATCGCGGTCGGCGCGGGCGGCGTTCATCTGTTGCACCTTCTGCTCGACGTCGGCGTCGCTGGGGCCTTCGGTCGGGACGTCGGTCGGCGCGGTGGCGGGCTTGAGCACGCCCAGCACGCTGTCGATGCGTCGCAAGGCGGCGGCATCGTCGGCGGTCGGCTCGGGCGTCGCGTTGATCCATTTGAACACCGCTCCAAGGGCAGCGGACATGTTCAGATCGTCCGCCAGGGCCTCGGCGAAGGCCTGTTCGACGGCCGTGTCGCCCATGGTCTTCGTGGCTGTGGGCGAGGGCCCTGCCGCTTCGCCGCGTTTGACGAAGTTGCGAAGCCGTGTGACGGCCTTGGCGGAATCTTCCAGGCCCTTCAGCGTGAAGTTCATGTTCGAGCGGTAGTGCGTCCGCAGCAGTTCGTATCGCAGGACGGTGGGGTCGGCGCCCTTGGCGAGCAGGTCGCGGATGGTGTAGAAGTTGCCCTTGCTTTTGGACATCTTCTCGCCTTCGACCATCAGATGCCTGACGTGCAGCCAGTAGTTGGCGAAGGGCTTGCCGGTCGCGCCGGTGGACTGGGCGATCTCGCATTCGTGGTGGGGGAAGATGTTGTCCTCGCCGCCGGTGTGAATGTCCAGCGTCGGCGTTTTCAGTGTGCCCATCGCCATCGCACTGCACTCGATGTGCCAGCCGGGGTAGCCTTCGCCCCACGGGCTCGGCCACTTCATCAGGTGACGCTCATCACGCTTCCATAGCAGGAAATCCGAGGGATGACGCTTGCCCGCCATCTCGCCATCGCTGACGCGGCCGCCCGCGCCGGCCTGAAGCTGTTCGACGGTGTTGCCGCTGAGTTGGCCGTAGCCGGTGAAGCTGGTGACGTCGTAGTAGACGGCTCCGTCGTCGGCGGCGTAGGCGTGGCCGCTTACGATGAGTTGCTTGATCAGGTCGATCATCGCCTGCACGTGGTCGGTGGCGCGCGGCATGTGCTGGGGGTATTCGGCAGCGACCTTCATCCCCAGCAGCTTCGCGTCTTCAAGGAACGCTTCGGTGAAGAACTCAGCAACGGCGAAGGGATCGTCCGGGTTGTTGATGTCCGCTTTGCCCTGCTTTTTTGCTTGACGCAATCGCTCGGAGGCCAATTCCATCTTGTCCTGCCCGGCCCCGTCGGCGAGCTGGTCTTCGGTCATGTGACCGACGTCCGTGATGTTCATCACCTGCTCGACTTTTATGCCGAGAAACTCGAAGTAACGGCGGATAATGTCCGCGAAGACGAAGGCCCGAAAGTTGCCGATGTGCGCAAAATCGTAGACCGTCGGGCCGCAGTGATACATGCGCACCAGCCCCGGTTCGACAGGCGTGAAGGACTGAAGCTGGTGACCGAGCGTGTTGTAAAATCGAATGTTCATAAGAACGGCGGATTCTACCGCCGAGGCTGGGACCTGTCACCGCGACGGCTGCGTCATCGCCCGGACGTACTCACGCCACTGGCGTTCGAGCGGCTCAAGATCGCCGAAGGATTGTTCGAAGGCTTGGCGGTTTGCTTCTGCGTTGCCGGTGCGGAGTTCGCCGCTGGCGATGGCTTGGAGATGATCGCGGAGGGCCTCGAGGTGATGGGTCCAGAGGAAGTGGAACATGCCCCACATTTGTGCATAAACTGCGCCGCGCTCGGCTGGGCGGATGTCGCGCGTGGCGCGTAGTGCGATGAGGTCGGCGAGGGGGCGGACGCGTTGATTGTTGAAGGCTTCCGTGAGTGCGTGGCGGCGGCTGGGGTTGTCGTGGCCGGGGCCGAACGGGCGAGCGGGGTTGGTGGTTTCGAAGGCGGTGGCCAGGCCTTCAGAAACCCAGAGCGGGTAGGCACGGCGGCGATCCTGAATGCCGGAATTGAACGCGAGCAGGTGGGCCGCTTCGTGAAGCGTCTGCGACATGTTGCCTCGGCCGATGGCAGCGTTGTACTGATTTTCAAGCTGCGTCAGGGCTTGGAGGGCGCGGATGCGGCGGTTGCGAAGGTTCTGTGCACGGGAGACATCGCCCCGCTGCTCGGCCTCGGCGAGAGCTGCCCGGAGCTGCTGGATCTGGCGTCGCATCTGTTCGAGGCGCTGGCCGTGCTGGCGGAGTTGGGGGTTGGCGCGGTTGCTGAAGAAGACGACGCGGTTGGCGGCAGAGGTGTAGAAGCCGCCTGTGTTCTCCATCGCGCCGACGCCGATTTGGCGGGCGTAGGCGAGGTAATCGTCGTGGCTGGCGAAGAGGATGCAGACGAGGCGTTCGTGCAGCGGCAGCGGTTGGAAGCCGGCCTTGATCAGCTGTTCGTAAAACGCGTCGTGGACCTGTTCGAGCAGGCGGACGCGTGTGTCGGCCCAGGCGTGGGGCATGTCGTAGACGATGAGGAAATGATCGCTGGTGCGGAGGTGGGTGCCGTCGGGGAATTCCTCGGCGAGGCTGGTGAGCAGGCCGGGCGTGTCGCGCATGCCGTGCTCTTGGGAGAGGGCCCACAGTTCGCGGTAGGCTTGGCGATGGGCGGGCCGCTTGCGTAGAAAATTGCGATAGAGGCTGATCGCCTGGTGGGGGTTTTCCAGTGCCGTTTGCCGGGCGTGCTCAAGTCGTGTCTGTTCGCTGGGCGACTGGCCGGGCGCGGAGGCGGTGAGCGTCGTCAGGAACGTGAGTAACAGGATGGTCAACCGGTGGCGCATTGCCCGCAGCTTAGGCCATTGTCTTACGGGCGTCGCAGGAGATGTGACATTTTGTGCCGGAATCGCCCGACCACCGAGCGTTCCTGGCGTCGGCGTCGGCGGCTGTTTTGCAGTTGCTCGTGGATGGGGATGGTCTGCCGTCGGCGTGCGTCGGCGGCGATCCAGCGGGCGTAATCTTCGAGTGATTTGAACGGCTGGCGTCGCATGGTAAAGGCCTGCTGATCGCCGTCGGCGTGCTCGGTGGCCATGAGGCAGTGCGGCGAGCGGGGGTCGTCCATGTTGTGCGCCATCAGCAGCGGCGACGTGGGCTGACCGCTGATGTAGCCGTCGAGCGACATGGCCGAACCGTCGACGGGGAAGCCCGGCTTTTCCATGCTGACGTAGTAGCGGAGCAGGTCCCGGCGGGCGAGGAAGGACTGCCCTGCGACGGCGGTGACGCGGAAGATCTTGTCGCCGTCGGCGTCGACGATGTTGTGAGCGGCGAGCTGTTCGTCCCAGTCCTGGGGCATGAAGATCCAGCAGCCGATCATGCCGAGCGTCGGGTTGCGGCGGACCATGGGGGCGATGCGGTCGATCCAGCCGTGCGGCAGGAGGATGTCGTCGTCGATCTTGCCGACGATGTCGCCCGGTGCGGATTCCAGGAACCAGAGGCTCGGCTCGGTCTGGTTGGCGTTTTCGGGATGGAAGTGTTTGCGGGCGACGCGGTCATCATCAAGGTCAGCGATGATGTCGGCGGTGCCGTCGGTCGAGGCGTTATCCCAGCAGTGCAGGCGAAAATCGGCGGGGTCGGACAGCAGTTGCGGCAGCATCTTCTCGAGGTACTGCCGGCGGTTGTGCGTGAGCAGGAGCAGATCAACCCGTTTGTCCGCTGGCAGAATCATGAGGCACCCCCAGCCGTTTTCGCTTGATGTTGGCCCAGTCCGTCGCTGCACCGTGATTGGAAGAGCAAGGTGCGTTTCGCTGGGAAATCCTAGCGACGGGGTTTGCGGGGCAGGCAGGGAAAATGACCCCGGCCGAGGGCGGGGCGATATGGGGACGGCCTACGGAAGGGAGATGCGCGGAGGCACGCAAAGTCCTGGCGCACAACCGCTCCCTTACGGTCGCGGCTCGTATTCAGCGTTTCGGTTAAGCGGAGGGGGCGAGGCGGGGTTCTTCGAGGGGGACGGGGCAGATATCGTGGCGGCCGCAATCTTTGCAGCGCTGACCTTCCCAGATGGCGTTGAAGTAGCCGAGGCTTTCGTCGACCATTTCGGCGGCACGGGTGAAGATGCCGATCTCCATGTTGCGTCGCGTTTCGCCCTTGGCGCCGAGGCCGGCTCCGGTGAGGTTGGCCGAGCCGAGGTACATGCGTTCGGCGTCCATGATGACCATCTTGGCGTGCAGACGGGGGCAACGGCGAATGCGGACGCCCTGCGGCAAGGCGTGGCGCAGCTCCCTCAGCACGGGGCCTGATGGGACGCCGGCGTGCAGGACGCGAATTTCGACGCCTTTGTCGGCGAGTTTGCGGAGGATCCCGACGATGGATTCGCTGCGCTTGGCGGAGACGGGGACGCGCATGGCTTTGAAGTCGGCGGTGGCGATGTCGAGGCTGAACTTTGCGCGGAGGATGCCCTGCTGAACGACGCGGATGAAGTGCTGACGGTCAAAGATCAGTTCCGCTTCGCCACGGATGCGCGGCGGGGTGTGCGGCTGCGTGTTGAGTTTGAGGGGCGGCTTCACGTTCCTGATTATCGGCTGAAGCGGACGCGTTTCATTGGTTATTGGTTTCGGTGCGCGATTCGTAGACCTGGTAGTGGGTGTCGGTGAAGCCGAGGTCGGCGTAGACGCGCTGGGCGGCGGTGTTGTCGCGTTCGACGTAAAGGCGGATGGCGGCGACGTTGCCCGCAGCCTGGGCCTGCTTCTGCACGTGGTGGTAAAGCTGGCGGAAGACGCCACGACGACGGTGGTCGGGGTGGACGTAGACGCTTTGGATCCACCAGATGTGCGCGTTACGCCAGTCGGACCATTCGTAGGTGATCATGAGTTGCCCGACGACACGGCCGGCGTGTTCGGCGACGAAGTAGTGAGCGAGCGACGTATCGGCGAAGACGGCGTCGACGCCTTTGCGGACGGTCGCAGGCTCGAGGGCGAGGCCTTCGGTTTCCAAGGCCATGGCGAGGTTGAAGGCGGCAAGCGTGGGCGCGTCTTCGGCGCAGGCGGAGCGGCAGGTGTAGGTGACGGCGTTGGTGTGGGATTCTGTCATGGCTTGAGCGTACGCGGATGGGAGGCGGGTGCACAGGGACAGCGATGCGTGGAGGAAATTAACGGGAGTTATCCCTCTTCCAGTCCTCAAATCGACTAAGCGCACGCCGGCCGGAGTTGACATACCAGGCGTAGCCGGTGCGACGTTCGCGCTCGATCTCGTGAAGGTGCTCGCGGATGATCCCGTCACGCCCGCTGAAGATAGGACGGTTGGTTTCGATATCGTAAAACCGCGCCCAGAGGGGCGGTGCCTCGGGATCTTCGACGACTACGCGGTCGTTATCGCGCCGTTCCACGCGCATACCGTAGATCGCCGAGGTCTGGTACCACTCGATGCCGGCGTGCACAGCCCGCTGCACCCGCTCGTCGGGATCGGGCAGGTCCATGAGGAACAGGAGCACGCCTGCGCTCTCGCCTCCCGAGATGGATGCGTGCTCGTACGACCTGCCACCGCGCGGCTCCAGCGTTTCCGGATCGTGCTGCTGGCACCATGCCGTTAGCTTCCCGTTGACCTCGATTTGAGTATCGAGAATGCACGCGATGCCCCGGTCGTAGGCCTGACGCAGCCGCGTGCGGGCATCGTCATCGAGGAATGCGTAGTCGTCGCTTTCCAGCATTTCGCGCAGGAGGCGGAGAATGTTGACCATCGCGTGGTCATTGAAGGTGATGTGTCGGTGATAGGAACTCGGCGGCGGATAGCGCTGCGGCCAGCCGCCGGTGGGGTACTGGGCATCAAGGATGTAGGCGAGCGCTCGCTTGAAAGCGGCGCGGTACGCATCGTCTGCGGTGTGGCTATACATCGTGGCGAGAAACCGCATTTCGCCGAACGTGGCATCGTTGTCGAACGTGGGCGTGATGTCCTCGGGGTCGCCTGCGTATCGCGACTCGCCGGTATTGATGTTCTTCGGCCAGCCACCGAGCGGGGACTGGTGCGAAAGCACGTTGCGTGCGAGCTCGCGTGCTTCAGCAGAGCGGAAGAAGGCGGCGTCCCGGTCCGCGTATTGACGATAAGGGAACTCGGCGGACGCATGTACCGTGACGCAGCCGATGACGATCATCACCAGAGCGAGCCGGCCCTGTCGGATCATGTCATGCCCTCCGAAGATTCCGACCGTGACGGTCCGTTCTGTGGATGCGGTTTAGCGGTTGTTGCCGCCGGAGGGGTCGCCGCCGTTCTGGTTGCCTTCTTCGCCGGCGATGTTGTTACGCATCGCGGTGTCGGACTGGACGTTGCGATATCGCATGTAGTCCATGATGCCGAGGTTGCCGCTGCGGAACGCTTCGGCCATGGCCTTGGGCACTTCGGCTTCGGCGAGCACGACGAGGGCGCGGTTCTTCTGCTCCTCGGCTTTGAACTCCTGCTCCTGGGCGACGGCCATCGCGCGGCGTTTCTCGGCCTCGGCCTGGAAGCGGCGCTTGTCGGCCTCGGCCTGGTCGCCCTGAATCTGCGCGCCGATGTTCTCGCCCACATCGATGTCGGCAATATCAACGGAGAGAATCTCAAACGCGGTGCCGGCGTCGAGGCCCTTTTCGAGAACGACCTTGGAGATGCGATCCGGGTTCTCCAGCACGGCTTTGTGGCTGGTCGACGAACCGATGGTGGTGACGATGCCTTCGCCGACGCGGGCGATGATGGTTTCTTCGGTGGCACCGCCGACGAGGCGCTGGATGTTGGCGCGAACGGTGACGCGGGCGCGGGCTTTGAGCTGGATGCCATCTTGCGCGACGGCGTCGATGGTCGTCTTGCCTGAGGAGGGGCTGGGGCAATCGATGACCTTCGGGTTCACCGAGGTCTGCACGGCGTCGAGGATGTCACGGCCGGCGAGGTCGATGGCGCAGGCGGTGTTCCAGTCCAGATCGATCTTGGCGCGGTCGGCGGCGATGAGGGCACGGACGACACGGGGCACATCGCCTCGGGCGAGGTAGTGGGCTTCCATGTTGCCGAGGTCGATGGAGAGGCCGGCTTTGAACGCTTCGATGCGTGACTGGACGATGAGGGCGGGCGAGACCTGCCGCAGCCTCATGCCGATGAGTTCGAAGATGCCGACGGGCGCCCCGGCGAACCACGCCTGAATCCAGAGCTTGAGGTAGCCACCGAGGAGGATGAGGCCGACGAGGAAGACGAGCAGCAGGATGCCGGCAATAACGTAGAGCACCAGTTCGCCGACGGTAACTGCGAGTGACGGGCTGAACATGAACAAACCCCTGAAGATGATTCTTTTAAATGACACCCCGTCGCGAGGTGCAGCGTCTTCACGACGCCAGCTTCATTATGCTACGGTCGAACGGTTGAGACAAGGGGCCGCCCGTTAGCGGGAGGTAAGGATGTTCTGGCTCTGGAGCCAGTTCTCCAGCAGCGTGGGCCATGTGTTGAGCGCGGGGTGGTCCGCGGCGAGGCCGACGCCGTGCCGGCCGGGCTGGTAGATGTGCAGTTCCGCAGGGATGCTGGCCTTCCGCAGGGCGAGGTAGAACAGAACGCTGTTCTCGGGCGGCACGCCGGTGTCGGCATCGGTGTGAAAGAGGAAGGTCGGCGGCGTGCGCTCAGTCACCTGTTTTTCCAGTGAATAGTGTTCAGCCTTGGCGGCATCGCCACTGCCGATCAGGTTACTGCGTGAGCCGGCGTGGGTGACGGCGGCGTCGGTCATGGTGATGACGGGGTAACAGAGGACGGCGAAGTCGGGGCGGGCGGAGTGGCGATCGATCGGGTCGTCGGCATCAGGGTCGGCCTCGCCGATCAGCGTGGCGGTGCTGGCGGCGAGGTGGCCCCCGGCCGAGAAGCCGAGGATGCCGAGGCGATCGGGATCGATGTTGTACCGCTCGGCGTGATGGCGGACGTGGCGGAGGGCCCGCTGAGCGTCGTGCAGTTGGATCGGCTCGCGGTAGCGCGGCGCGAGGCGGTAGCGGAGGACGAAAACGGCGACACCCATCTGGCTGAGCCGCTTGCCGATGTCGTCGCCTTCGTGGCCCATGGCGAGATGCGCGTAACCACCACCTGGGCAGACGACGACCGCGGGGGTGGCGGCGTCGGCATTATCGGGAAGGTAGATATCGAGCGTGGGGATGTCCGCCGGCTCGTCGCCGACGGCGCCGGGAGCGCCTTCAGGCCAGAGCGGGATGCGTTCGACGGCATCGTTCGCGAGAGCCGGGGACGAGAGCAGAAGCACGACTAGCAGAAGGCGAAGCGACGCTGATTTCATCGTTGGTGATCCTTATGTGCTGCTTTAGATCTTCCGGTCGAGCAGGCGGTATTGGACGGCTTCGCCGACGTGCTGAACCTGCACGGTGTCGCTGGATTCGAGGTCGGCGATAGTGCGGGCGACGCGGCGAATTTTGTCGTAGGCGCGGGCGCTGAGACCCAGTTCCGTCATGGCCTGGCGGAGCAGTTCCTGACCGGCGTCGTCGATGGCGGCAAGCTGATTCAACTCGCGCCCTTTGAGCGTGGCGTTGGTGCGCGTGGGGCCGCCGTTGCGGTCGGCCTGGCGCTGGCGAGCTTCGGTGACAGCTTGTCGCATGGTGGCGGTGCTGGTGCCGTCGGCTTTGGCGGAGAGCTGTTGGTAGGGCACGCGGGGGACTTCGACGTGGAGGTCGATGCGGTCGATGAGCGGCCCCGAGATGCGGGCCATGTAGCGGTCCATCTCACGTTGTGAGACGTCGTCGCTGCCGAACTCGCCGCTGGGTGAGGGGTTCATCGCCGCGACGAGCATGAAGCGTGCGGGGAACTCGATGGTGGAGTGCGAACGTGCGATGGTGACGCAGCCGTCTTCCATGGGCTGGCGCAGGGTTTCAAGGACGGTGCGCGGGAATTCGGGCAGTTCATCGAGGAAGAGGACGCCGTGGTGCGCGAGGGAGACTTCGCCGGGGCGCGGGATGGAGCCGCCGCCGATGATGGCTGCGCCGGAGCCGGTGTGGTGCGGCATGCGGACCGGGCGATGGCTCATGAGCGCTTCGCCACGCGGCAGCAGACCGGCTGCGGAATAGATGCACGTGGTGGCGAGTGCTTCTTCGCGGGAGAGGGGCGGGAGGATGCCGACGAGCGCGCGGGCCATCATAGTTTTGCCGGTGCCGGGCGGGCCGATCATGGCGGTGTTGTGGCCGCCCGCTGCGGCGATGGTCAGGGCGCGCTTGATGGTTTCCTGCCCTCGTACGTCGGCGAAATCGATCTCGGGCACTGCTTCGCTGAGCTTGCGGTCGGCGTCGAAAGTCGGGTGCGGCTCGATGAGGCGGAGGTCGTTGAGATGGGCGACGACGCTGGTGAGCGAGTCGGCGGGGTAGACTTCGATATCGCCGACGGCCGACGCTTCGTTGGCGTTTTCGAGCGGGACGATAATGCCGTGCATGCCCGCGCGGGCAGCAAGCATCGCCATGCTGATCACGCCTTTGACGGGGCGAAGTCGGCCGTCGAGCGCCAGTTCGCCAGCGAATAACAGATGACGATGGTGCTGGGTTTCGATGGTCTGGTTGGCCAGCAGCAGCCCGACCGCGATGGGTAGATCGTAGACGGGCCCTTCTTTTTTCAGGTCCGCCGGGGCGAGGTTGATGAGCATCCGCGAGGCGGGAAACGGGAAGCCGCTGTTGAGCACCGCTGAGCGGACGCGTTCGATGGATTCGCGCACCGAAGCATCGGGGAGGCCCACGATGGTCGTCTTCACGAGGCCCCGGTCGGCGACGTCGACTTCGATCTCGCAGGCAAGCGCGTCGACGCCTTGCAGCACATAACTGTGGACCTGAGCGAGCATAGGGAGAGTATACCGCAGCGACGCGCGCCTGCCACACATAGCCCCGGCCTTGGCTGGGGTCTTCTACCGTGGGCGCGTGGGACCCCGTGGCGGGGCGCCACAAAAATAGCGTGGTGGAAGCCAATTGAAGATCGGCTTCCACCACGCCTTTGTTTCAGCAACGATTCAACAAGTTCAGTCGACGAGGCCAGCGACGTCGATGCGGAACAGTTTGTCGAGGAATCCTGCGTGGACACCGCCGACACTGATCTCGCTGGGGTTGCGCCAACTGACACTGCCGTCTTCGAAGAGGAAGTTCAGGCCGAGAATGCCCTCATCGGAAGAGGTGAGGTGGGACGAACGCGCTTCGTGGAGTTCGTTGTTTTCTTCGGTGTAGAGATCGAACATGATCGGCGCTGCGGAATGGCGGCCGTCGAACCGCGTTTTGTTGTTCCACCCATCGTTGGGTGTGTAGTCGAAGCCGGCACCAGTGGGGCGGTTGGGCAGATAGCCGTAGCCAAGGTTGGCGTCGGGATCGGCGCGGCGCTGGTCGCCGACGGTGGGGCAGAACTGGAGTGAGTTGGCACGCTCGGCGATGTTCGCTGCGTCGAAGGCTTCGAGGTAGCCGTCGAAAAACTCGTGAATCTGGGCCCACTCGTCCACGCGCCGGTTGATGTGCATGATCGCCTGATTCCGGCCGGCGGTATTGCCATCAGACCAGGTACTGGCGGCGAGCAAGTTGTTGTTGTTATCTGACCCCCACATATGCAGCGAGGTGCCCCACTGCCGAAGGTTAGCAGCACACTGCACCTTCAAAGCTTCCTGTCGGGCACGGCCGAGCGCGGGCAGCAGGATCGCCATCAGCAAGGCGATGATGCCGACCACGACGAGCAATTCGATAAGTGTGAAGCCGCGTACACGACGGCGGGGTGAGGGGGAAGCATACGGCGAGGTAAGCATCTTTGGCTCCTTCAAGGTTTTTCCTCCTAATAGTGCGAAAAGCAAAAGGGCCGGTTAACGGCAGTGCCCGACGTGGGGCGCGGTCCGAAACGGGTGGTGGCGTCAATCAAACGTGTCCGCGTCTCAATATATTGCGGTGGGCTTCGATGGCCGATCGTACCTCGCGCGAGTGGCCGAGGTGATCTCGGATGCCGTCTCTCCTTCTGCGGTCGTGCGAAGGCTGTGGCCAGCACGCCGATGAGAAATCTACTGTACAAGACGCGTGCCAGATACAAAACACGCTTTGCGGCACGTGAGAGCCTTTTTCCCAGATCGCCGCGTGACCAAAAGCGCCACACGACGGGTGGGCTGTGCTTAATGTGCGAGCAGGCGGCAATCTGTCGGCCTTTAATGGTCTGGTTGAGGGTCGTCGCGTGATCGTGGTGGCTCTTGAAGGGGGGCGTTGTCGATCCGGGTGGACTGGCGTGGCGGGGGTAAAAACAAAGCGCTACAAACTGCACACCAGAGCATGAACACGAGGCATCGTATCGCCTTGCACCTGTTTGATCCAGCGACACATTTTACAACATGCCAAATACAATGCAATCACTATAACGGCGACGGGACGCGATGAACCGTCGCTGGTACCTTTCAGGAGGGCGGTTAATCGCCGTGCGCACACCGCCCCTCCGGGATGCTGTGAAACGCGACAGTGGTTGGTGACGGCTGGGGCGGTGGGTATGCTGTGCGGCATGATGGATGGCGGCGAGTTGACGTGTTGGCTTTTGAGTGAGCCGAAGGCGGGCATGGCGGTGCAGTGCCTGGCGCTGGCCGAGGCGATGGGGCTTCAGGGCGAGCGGAAACACGTGCAGCCGCGGGGGCTTTGGAAACGCTCGCCGATCTGGCTTTGGCCCTTGTGGGGCGGCGGGTTGAAGGCTGTCGGTCCGGGGAGCGATGCGATCGGGCCGCCCTGGCCTGACGTGGTGATCAGCTGCGGACGTTATGCAGCCGGCGTGGCGATGGCGATTCGTCAGCAGAGCCGACACAGCGGCAAGCGAACATTCACCATTCAGATTCAGGATCCGCTGGTTTCGCCGAGGCATTTCGATTTGATGATCGTGCCCGAGCATGATCGGCTGCGGGGCGAGAACGTGATCACGATGCAGGGCTCGCTGCACCGCATCACCGACGCACGACTGCAGGCGGAGGCGGCGAAGTTCGCATCGTCGTTTGAGCATCTGCCTCGGCCGTTGGCGACGGTGCTGATCGGCGGGCCGAACCGGGTTTATCAACTCGGCGTGGCCGAAGCGACGGCGATCGCCCAGCAGCTCGTGGCCATGGCGCAGCAGCAGCGTGTAAGCCTGGCGATGACGGTGTCGCGACGCACTTCCCCCGAAGCCGCTGCGGCGATGCGGAAGATCATCGAAACGGCGGACATTCCTGCGGTCATCTGGGAGGGCGAAGGCGAGAACCCGTACTTCGGCTACCTCGGTTCGGCGGACTATATTCTCGTGACGGCCGATTCAATCAACATGACCTGCGAAGCGAGCGCGACGGGCAAGCCGGTCTACACGCTCGACCTGCCCGGCGGCCGCGGCAAGTTCGCCCGCTTCCATCAACAGATGCAGCACGAGGGCCGCACCCGGCTGTTCGAGGGGAAACTCGAACCGTACGAACCGAACCCGCTGCGCGAGAATGAAAAAATCGCGGCGGAAGTGTGGCGACGACTCCCCCCCACCATCAGCCCCCCCACCGGCTCCACCACCACATAGCCCCGGCCTCGGCCGGAGTCCCCGGCCATCAATCTTTCGGCGGTCGGAGTTGGGCCCAGACGGGGTAGTGGTCGGAGCAGTACGGGGCGAAGCCGCCTGTTTCGACGTCGGCGTCGACGAGGCGATCGGACAGGTCGGGGGAGATGAAGATGTAGTCCAGCTTCAGTGCGGGGAAGCCTGTTGTGAAGGTGTGCGGGGGGGGGGCGTCGGTGTGCGTCTGACGATGGGCATCGATGTAGCCGGCATCGAGCAGCCGCTGAATTACGGTATGATCCAGTTGATAGTCGCGGTCGGCGAGCCGCGCTCGGCGGTGCGGCGGGAGAGCGTCTGGATCGAACGGGTGATAGGGCGCGGAGGCGTTGAGGTCGCCTGCGATGAGGGTCGGCATGGGCGGCTGGGCGTCGAGGAAGGCGAGGATGGAATCGAGTTCGGCGAGGCGTTTTTGCTCGGCCTCGGCTTGCAGGCCCGCCGTGAGATGGGCGACGATCAGGCGCACCGGGGCAGCGTCCGGCGTGGGCCGAAGCACGACCTGCATGGCGGCGTTTTCAAGGTGCGGGATCTTCACGCCCAGGTTGATCATCTGCTCCACGGGCAGGCGGGTGAGCACGGCGACGTGATGCGACGAATGGTTCGCCTCGGCAAGCAGATGCTCCATGCTGAGTTTGTCAGCGATGTAGGCGAGGCCTTTGGGGTCGTCCGCTTCGCAAACGGCGACGACGTCGGCGTCGAGGTAGGCGAGCGTTTCGTAGACGGGATCGTAGCGGCCGAGCGCGCCGTCGAGGATGTTGTAACTGACGAGCCGAAGGCCGTGTGATGGTGCGTGAGGTTCGCTCATGAGAGTGATTGTAATGTTTCGGAGGGCGTTTGTGGGCGGGCGGTTCAGACGGCGGCGTCGGGAGCGGCTTCGTCCTGCTCCCGCTGAATGTCCTGCCAGAGCGAGCGGAAGCCGAGCATGGACATGATCGCGAGGGTGGTGGAGACGGCGAAGACGTGCGGGCCCATGCCGGCCCAGCTGGTGAGGAAATCGCCGTCCCAACCCTGGTAGAGCAGCACGCCGAGGAAGGGGGCGATGGCACCGCGGACGCCGGTGAGCGTGACGTGGATGCCCATATAGGCCGCGACCATCTCCCGGCTGGCGAAGTCGTTGTGCCCCAGATTCCAGGCAAGGACGCCGCCGCCGCGCGCGATGCCGATGACCAGTCGCGCCGTGGCGAAGAGGACGAGCCCGCCCACGAGATTGCCTGAGAAGATCCACGCAGCCCCGGCCCACATGAGCGCCTGCCCGGTGATCCAAAGCCACGACTGGTGCACGCGGAACTGGACGATGTGGGTGCGATCGAGCAGACGGCCCCACAGCGGCAACGTCAGCAGCATCAGCAGGGTCGGCACGCTTTGGACGATGCCGACGGAAAGCAGGAATTCGCCCTGGATGCCCAGCGTCGCGCCGGCGATCAGCGCGATCGCGACCGGCTCAGCCATCATCGCACTCATGCCGCCTGCGAACTGCCAGGTGAGGTAACGGCGGAACATCGGGTCGTTGCGAAGTACGGCCCAGACGCTGGAAGTGGCGGGCAGTTGATCATCGTATTCGTAAATCACCCCCGTCTCGCCGTGCGGCTCGGGCTTGCTGGCGGGGCGACGCTCGTAAGCAAGAAGCGAACGTTCCCGGCGCAGCCGAATGCCCGAAAAGCTGAGCACGCCCACCACGGCCAGCAGCCCGCCGAGCGGATAGTAGAGACGGAAAAATTCCGTCTGGATGTCCAGCAGAATACTGGTCGTGACGGGGACGAGGAAGACCATGATGCTGGTGAGCAGCGCGAGCTTGCCGGCTATCTGACCGCGCAGATGGCGGGGATAGTTGTGCCGCCAGACGATCGAGCGGACGGTGATGACGCCGGTGAGCAGACAACGTGCGCAGACGACCAGAGCCGTCAGCATCCACGCCCCGGCCGGGGTGGTCGGCAAGGTGGCAATGGCGGCGACGCAGATGGCCGTGGCGGCCATGGTCAACGTGATGAAGGGGACTTTCCGCTTGCCTCGTGAGGCCCGCGCCCAACCGAAGCTGGTGAGATTGGCGAACATCGGTGCGGCGGTGATGAGCGCCAGCTGCACGGCGGTGACGTCGAAAACTTTGGCAGCAAGGACGCCGACCACGCCCGCCTCGACCAGCGCAACGACGGCGGGGGTCGACATGGCGGTGACCATCTCGCGGCGGTAGCTTGGCCTCACCATCGGAGGCACCGAGGTCGGCGCGAAATTGCTGATCACTCGGCGAATCATGACGCGTCTGACGCAAATGCGGGGGGAGCGGCGCGGAGGCACAGCGGAACGGCCTCGGCCGACGAAGCGCGGGCGATGGCGAGAGAGGCTGACAAGAAAAAATCCTCCCGCAGAACGAGAGGATCTTCAAAGATCAGGTTTGCGTCAAACCTCCAACCGCCTCAGGGGATCGGAGTAAGCGAGAGACGACTGGGGCGATCAAGCAGGAAGATGTTGCGGATATCGTCCCAGATGCCACGCGTGTTGGTATCGACGACGCGGGCGGTGCGCACGCGGCCTTCGTCACGCGTCTCCATCAGCGTCGTCAGTTCAGGCGACATATCGGAGGTCACGGTATCGACGGTGATCGGCTCGGCTGTTCGCGTTTCGCCGTTGAGCGAATCGTCCAGACCGCTCGTGCGCTGCTGCTGTTCGCAACCCACACCCACCGACAACAGGCCGGCACACATCAAAACAATCATGAGATTCTTCATGGTCGGGCACCTCTTGGTCAAGAAACCGAAAGATTTTTACCGCGCCGCTGAGGGGGTGTCAAGGATCAATCCCGAAGGCGTGACGCTGTGGGCTTCGATTTCGTCGGTGCAGCCGTCGCCGGGGGTAGAAAAGTTGGGATTCGTGATATAATGAGGTCGGTCATGGCCCAAGGCCTGCGGGGTGCGATAGAGAAGGCTTAATTGTTCGGACCTTTCTCGACCCCAAGGGAACGCGACCGCCTGCAATGGTCACGCCGTCTTTGAACGGAAGGCCGGGACAGGTGCCTCAGCGTGCCCACCTTAACTTGGGGTTCGAACAACCCCTTCCATCCGGCTCATGCGGACCTGGGCTCCGACCGACCTAAAAGCGGTTCGTCATTCAATGGCGGACCGTTTTTTTTGCGCGCTCAAATAGGTTCCGGAAGCTTCCCGGATCTCGCCGTGGCGCATGATTGGCATCGGGGTCGGCGAGATGGTAAATTCGGCTGCTCGCCTTTACGCAATTTCCAAAAAACTCGATCGCGGAAGCCCTGAGATGACCACGATGCCCGACCAATTGATGCAACAGCAGGAAAAACTCCCGACCGTGGTCTTCGACCATGCCCATGATGCAAGCGTGGCGGTGGCGCGCGAGATCGCCAAGCTCATCCGCGACCGGGCCGCCAACGGGCAGACGACCGTGCTGGGGCTGGCGACGGGCTCCACGCCGACCCGCGTTTACAGTGAACTCATCCGCATGCACGAGGAAGAGGGGCTCAGTTTCCAGAGCGTGGTGACGTTCAACCTCGACGAGTATTACCCGATTCAGCCCGAAGCGCTGCAAAGCTACAACCGGTTCATGCGGGAGAATCTGTTCGATCACATCGACGTGAAGCCTGAGAACATTCACATTCCCGACGGCACGGTCGACATTCACGATGTGCCCGACTACTGCGCCCGCTACGAGCAGCAGATCAAAGACGCGGGGGGATTGGATCTTCAGCTTCTGGGCATCGGCCGAACGGGCCACATCGGCTTCAATGAACCTGGTTCACCTCGCAACTGCCCCACGCGTCTGATTTCGCTGGACCGCATCACAAGGTTGGACGCGGCGAGCGATTTCTTCGGCGAGGAAAACGTGCCCCGCCGGGCGATCACCATGGGCGTCGGGTCGATCCTGAACGCCAAGCGCGTGGTCATCATGGCATTCGGCGAAGGCAAGGCTCCCGTGGTAAGGCAGGCGGTGGAGGGGCCGATCACCGAAAGCATTCCCGCCACGTTCCTTCAGGAGCATGTGAATGCCTCGTTCGTGATGGATCGGGCTGCTTCGGAGCAGCTGACGCGGAATGTGACGCCCTGGAAGGTCGGGCCGGTCGCTTGGGATGAGAAGATTATTCGCAAAGCGGTGACATGGCTGGCGCGTTCGCTTCAGAAGCCGATCCTGAAGCTGACCGACGGCGACTACAACGAGAATCATCTGCAGGATCTGCTTGCGGAGCACGGCCCGGCGTACGACATTAACCTTCATATATTCCGCATCATGCAGCGCAGCATCAGCGGCTGGCCCGGCGGCAAAGATCCGGCACACAAGCAGCCGGGCGACCTTGACCGCCCTACTGATCGCATCTTTCCCAAGCGTGTGCTGATCTTCTCGCCGCACCCGGACGATGACGTGATTTCGATGGGCGGCACGCTGCTGCGGCTGGTTGACCACGGCCATGAGGTGCACGTCGCCTACCAGGTGTCCGGCTCGATCGCGGTCAGCGATGAAGATGCGATCCGCTTCGCCGACTTCGCAGCGGACTTCAACCGCATCTTCGACATCGACCAGAAGCAGTCCGAGCAGATCGAAAGCCACATCGAGCAAGTGCTCAAGAACAAGAAGCCAGGCCAGGTGGATTCCGAACAGGTTCAGCAGATCAAAACGTTGATCCGCCGGGGCGAAGCGCGTGCGGCCAGTCGTTACTGCGGCGTGGCGATGGAGAACCTGCACTTTCTGGATATGCCGTTCTACGAAACGGGCACGGTCCGCAAGAGCCCGCTCGGCGAGGCGGACATCGACATCATCACCGATCTGCTGGAGAAGGTGCAGCCGCACCAGATCTACGCAGCAGGCGACCTGTCCGACCCCCACGGCACACACCGCGTCTGCCTCACGGCCATCCTCCAGGCACTCGAATCGGCCCAGCAAAAGGCGTGGTTCAAGGAGAACCTGACCGAGCTCTGGCTGTACCGCGGTGCCTGGCATGAGTGGGAGCCGGAGCAGATTGAGATGGCTGTCCCCCTCTCGCCTCAGGAGCTGATGCGGAAGCGCACGGCGATCTTCAAGCACGAATCGCAGAAGGACAAAGCCCTGTTCCCCGGCAGCGATCCGCGCGAGTTCTGGCAGCGGGCCGAAGACCGCAACAAGGCCACCGCACGCCTGTACGACCAGCTCGGCCTTCCGGAATTCGAAGCCATCGAAGGCTTCGTCCAGTGGGACGGCAACACCGACATCTAACCCCCCCCACCGGCGGCGCCCCCTTCATTATTCGCGGAAACGCATGAGCGTCCGTGGCGCGCGCAAGATAGCTGCAAGATTGCCCCGTGAACAATCAGTCGTTCTCAGGGGCCATCGCTTGCGCATAAGGTTCTAGAGCGATAGGCCGAGAAATGCACTTGGCGTCGACGCGGATTGTATGTAGCATACAATCCGCCTTACCAGTCAATGGCGGCAAGCCCTTCCTTACCAATGCTACTCAAAGGATGATCCAAGATGCGATGTGCCTCCACATTGATGGTGCTGCTGCTTTTGCTTGCTACTTCAACTGTCAGCGCGGAGTTGCGTGTTCTGGCTCATTATCAGTTGGATCAGGATGTCAGGCGGGTGACCTATGTGGTGGGTCCAGAAACACTGCGAAGTGATGGTGGGCAAGACAATGCGTTGCAGCGAACGGACAGCCCCAGTTTCGTCCCGGCAGCGCCTCCGCATCGCGCCGAGGGCGGCGCGTTGCAGTTCGATGGTGACAAGGACATGTACAGCCGCGATGAGGCGATCTTCGGCCCGAGCGACAACTTCGTCATGGAGGCATGGGCACTGGCCGAGCAGGCCAACCATGCGGGGTTGCGTGGCGTGGTGGCCAACGGCAGCGGCGCTCAGGGATATGTGCTGGCACAATCGGGCAATCGCTGGATCGCGTTCGTCGGCGGCGTCGGAGGGTTTGACATGGGCCCGGTTGAAGAAGGCGTGTGGACGCACCTGGCGATCGTCAACGAGGGCGGCAACGCGCGAGCGTACCTCAACGGTGAACTGGTGCGGGAGATTGCCTTGTCCTCTGCCGTGGCGCCGCAGTTTCGCATCGGCAATGCCGGTCAGCCCACTGAAGGCTTCAAGGGCATGATTCACAGCGTCCGCGTGGCCACCTTTGCCGTAGGCAGCTTCAACCCTGATGCCGATTTCCTGCTGGACTATCCGTCGATCAGGCAGGCACGCGTTCAGGCGATCGAACAGCGTGAGCGGCAATTGCGCGCCATCGGCGAGCAGCCCGGGGTGCAGTTGGTCGAGTCGCTGAGCCATCCGCGGATGCGGAAGGACTGGCTGATTCATCAGATCGATGAACCTGCCGAGGTGTTTCTACAGTTGGCAGAAGACGGTCAGGCGGGCTACATGATGCTGACCAACGGCCTGATTAGCCGCACGTTTTACATCGGCGAAAATCTCGCCTGCGTCGGTTACCGCAATCTTTCCAATGAGGCGGAGTACATTCGCGCGGTGAAGCCGGAGGCTCGGATCAAGCTTGACGGCAAGTGGTATCCCGTCGGTGGTCTGACTGGCCAGCCTGCGCGTTCCTACCTGCTCGCTGAGTGGATCCCGGACCTTCAAGCGATTCCCACAGCTTTTCAGTTTGTGGGCGTGACCACCGACACGCCGAAGGAACGCTACCACTGGCAGGCCAAGTTCAATGCGGTCGAAGCGCCTTGGCCACCTGAGGGATTGCGCGTGACGATGCACTACGAGGCTTCGCCGGACATCAACGCGAAGCATCGCGGTGTCAGCATTGATGTGCATTATGAGATTTACGAGGGCATCCCGGTGATGGCCAAATCCTTCACCGTTCACAACAACACCGACGATTCGATTGTTGTCGATGAATTTGAAGCCGAAATCATCGCGATGCCGCAGGACCAGATTCGTCGCATCCACACTGAGAGCGATTATTCATTCCATCTTGTAAACCATAGTGCGAACGACGGTCACGCCATTGATTCCCCGATGGCCATCACCCACGATGCGCCATCTTATCGTGCCGGTAATACGACGACGCATTGGGAAGTCGATCCCGAGTATGACACGTGGGCCCATGCCGCAGCATTTGAAGACAAGATGCAAGGCCATATTTTCCGGAATCTGATGATCAGCCGGGTGCCGATGGGGCCGTCGAAACGAATCAGCGTTGGCGAGACATTCGACTCTTTCCACACGTTCCAGTTATTGCAGGACAGCGATGACGTTGACCGTCGGTCGCTTGGTGTGCGGAAGATGTATCGCACGATCGCGCCGCAGGTGACGGAGCATCTGCTTGCCGCCAGCACGCCGTCGCAGGATCCGGAGGTCCTTTATCCGTTGATCGACCACATGCACGAGTTGGGTTTTGAGCGACTGGACATCAGCTTCTGGCCC
Source organism: Phycisphaeraceae bacterium (assembly GCA_040905565.1). Lineage (GTDB taxonomy): Bacteria > Planctomycetota > Phycisphaerae > Phycisphaerales > Zrk34 > JBBDRF01. The sequence continues at coordinate 49,073 of JBBDRF010000082.1, forward strand.
GGCATTTCGCACGACAATCTCGACCCCGCCTATGTCAAGAAATGGCGTGAGATCACGGCGTATGCGAAGGAACGCGGCATCATCACAGGCGGTTACGAGCTGATGGTGGCCGCACGCAGCAGGGGTGCTGACGTGGACGTGGTGGACCCCGCCACCGGCAAACCGGGCAGCCCCTTTGGCAGCAGCGTCTGCCTGGCCAGTAAATGGTCGGATAACTATTTCCCGAAAGTATGGGAGTTTCTCGACCGTACAGGTTTCGGCTCGCTCAATCCTGATGGCCCGTACCACGGCTGTGCCTGTGCCTCGACCGGCCACAAGTATCATCGCGGGCTCGAAGATTCACAGTGGGCACAGTGGGAACAACAGGTCCGGGTTTTCCACGAGGTACAACGACGGAACATGTGGGCCCCAGCGCCGGACTGGTATTTCCTCAACGGTCAGGCCTCCACGGGGATGGGCTATCGTGAAGCCAGTGCCAACCTGGCACGCGAGCAGGCGCTGCTGCTCTACCGGCAGTACATTTACGATGGAACCTTCTTCAAGACGCCATCCATGGGATGGATGACCATCGGCCTGATCCCCACGTACAACGCCGACCCGGGCGCGATCCTCGAACCGCTGTCGGAGAACATCGCGTGGTATGAATTGCATCTGGTACAGCTTCTCGCTTCAGGCGCGCAGCCAAGCTTCCGCGCGAACCGGTTGTACGATTCGCCGGAAACCAGGGCGATGGTCAAGAAGTGGGTTGACTGGTTCGAGCAGTATCGCGAGATACTGATGAGCGACCTGATCCATGTGCGTCGCCCCGATGGGCGGGACATTGACGTGATGCTGCACGTGAACCCGCGTTTGCCGGAGAAAGGGATGGCGATCTTCTTCAACCCGCTCAACGAATCGATGACGCGAGAAGTAACGCTGCCGCTTTACTATACCGGGCTGACCGGCTCCGCGATGATCCGCGAAGAGGAAGGTGACGCGGTCGAATACAGGTTGAATGACCGTTTTGAAGCCGTGCTGGAGGTTACCCTGCCGCCGCGTGGGTTTACCTGGTATGTCGTTGAATAGGGAGGCCATTTTTTGCGTGCCGAACCGTGCAATGCGTATAATGGTCTTCTAGGAATGAATCACCCTCTACTCTGGAGAGCATCTTGATGTCTACCCGTTTCAGCCTGGCCGTCCTGACTGCGTTCGCATGCGTTTTGGTGGCTGCGCCGGCCTTTGCCGATGACCGCAACCCGCACAGCTGGGAGATTCACGACGGGGAGCGTCCTCAGCCTCCGAAGGTGGATCCCGGCCCGTACACCGGCCCGCTGACGCCGCCTGGAGACGCGATCGTCCTCTTCGACGGGACGAACTTCGACCACTGGCGCGGCAACGATGGAGACGCGGCCTGGCGCATCATCGAAGACGAGAAAGCCATGCAAGTCGTCCCCGAATCGGGCGACATCCAGACCCGCGAAAGCTTCAGCGATGTGCAGCTGTACGTCGAGTTCAAGACCGACCCGGACTCGCCTGGCTCGGGCCAATCACGCTCGAACTCGGGCGTCTTCTTCGGCCCATATGAAGTGCAGGTGCTCGACACGTACGACAACCCGACCTACGCCGACGGCATCGCGGGATCGATCTATGGCCAGTACCCGCCGCTGGTGAACGCGTCACGCCCGGCCGGCGAATGGCAAAGCTTCAACATCATCTATCGTGCTCCCAGCTTCGACGAGGACGGCGCGATTGAGGAACCTGCCCGCATCACGGTCTTCCACAACAACATCCTGGTCCAGGATAGCGAACCGCTGGTCGGGCCGACGTCCCACGGGGAGCGTACGGACTACTTCCCGCACGGCGATCTGCACATCCGACTCCAGGACCACCGCGACGACCCGATCCACTTCCGCAACATCTGGGTCCGCGAACTCAACTAACCCCCCACCGCCCCCCTACTTTTCGAGTTAACACGAACCGACGGCCCGACTGGGTCGTCGGTTTTTTTCTTGGTTGCACGGGGAGCCGGGCTGTCCCGAGCCCGGGCTGGTCGGGGAGGTTGGCTGGCGGGCTTCATCATCTTGCGACGACGTGCTATTGTGAGGGCATGATTGATGTCGCACTTAAAGAATGGTCCATCGTTTGCGATCTGCTGATGGAGGGGTCGCTGGCGTTGCTGCTTCGCAAGGGTGGGATTCACGAGGATTATGGGCCGGGCGTGTTTCGGCTGGAGCATCCGCGGTTCGCGCTGTTTCCGTCGTACCTGCACCAGAAGCCGCCCGCGATCAAGCCCGCTTTTCGTGAGCGTGTGAAGGTGCTGGAGGAGCCGGCTTATGTCGAGCTGCCGGGGGTGGGGTCGGCTGAGAAAATTTGGGAGGTGCCTTCGCGAGAAGCCTTCGAGCAACTGGACGATCTGCATCCGTGGACGGCGGAACATCTGGACATGCGTTTCAACTACAAGCCCGACCACCCGCTTTACGTGGTGGCGGTGCGGGCGGCGAAGCTTCCGACGCCGAAGCGTGTGGAAAATGATTGGACGTACGGCGGCTGCAAAAGCTGGGTGCCGCTCAAAGAAAATGACGTGGTGGATGAGTCCACCGCCACGCCCGTGCTGAGCGACGAAGCATTCGCAGCGATGCTTGCCCGGATCGATCGGACGTTCGCAGCGGCAAGGTAAGCGTTTGGCCGGCCGCTGAATGGCGGGAGTCAGCCGACGACGAGGAAGACAATGAACATGACGACCCAGACGATGTGGAGGAAATGCCAGTAGATTTCCATGTGCCTTAGCGTGAGCGGATCGGGGTAAGGCGGCTGGTCGCGGAGCGTTCGGAGGGTCAGCCAGGAGAGCGGAACGAAGCCGCCGAGCACGTGGAGCCCGTGGAGGGCGACGAGCATGCCGGTGAAGCCGTACATGGCGAAGTTGTTTTCGAGATGAACCCAGTGCTCGGCCATCAGCGTGCGCAATGCGGGCAGTTGGATGCTGACAAAGACGACGCCGAGCAGAAGTGTGATCACCAGCAGCGTGCGGACGCGGCCGAGCGCCTGGTCGACCGCCGCCCGCTGGGCCAGATGCATCGTCAAGCCCGAGACAACGAGGACCACCGTGGAGACCCACAGCCCCAGCGGCAACTGCATTTCGCCCGGCGGCGGTGCGTTGGGATTGGTCATGCGGATGATGACGTAGCCTGCGATGCCTGCGAGGAAGAAGACGATCAGCGAAACGAGAAAAAGCAGCAGCCCCAGCCCAGCCGGCGTCAGTGAAAAACGCCACCCCCCGGGTTCGTCGCCGTCATCGTATCGGCGCGGTTCGTCTTCAGGAAAAGGCGGTCTCATCCACCGGGTCCAACTAAGCCTTCACGCTCGGTGATAGGCATCATTTGAGGGGCGTACTGATCCGTATCGACGATCGCAAACCACAGGAACAGCGCAAGGAAGAGGAAAGCCGCGATCAGGGCCACGGCGTTGAACGGGCTGTCCCACCGCAGGTGCATGAAATAGAGGGCGACGAGCGAGGCCTTCACCGCAGCGATCAATAGCGCCACCGGCAGGTTCAAACCGCCCAAATCCACCAGCGTCACCGCCACGGTGATGACGGTCAGCGCCAGCAGGGCTGCGAAAACCCCGGCGAGCATCGGCAACGGAACCACGTGGGGGTGGTAGCGTCCGTGGTGGTGTTCTTCGCCGCTGGTGCTGTGTTCTGTCGTCGCGTGATCTGCCATGACTGCTTCCGTTTCCGCTTATGCTCAATCCTTACCTGCCCGACGTGCCGAGAGCCTGCTCTGCTAGATCAGGTACAGCAGCGGGAACAGGAAGATCCAGACCAAGTCGACCAGATGCCAGTAGAGGCCGACCAGGTCCACCGGTGCATTATATTCGCTATTGAACTCGCCCTGCTTGACGCGGAGCATGATCCAGCCGATGAGCCCCATGCCGATGAGCACGTGGATACCGTGGAGCCCGGTCATGAGGAAATAGATGCTGAAGAACGGCCGAGCCTGAAGGAGCTGCTCGGGCGGATGCTTCCAGTAATAGCCTTCGGGCATCTCGGCGAGATCGGCATGACGAGCGGTCTTCCGCTCTACCCGCTCAACGATACCCTGCTCGGCGACCTCTCCGCCAGAGGGGAGCGCCGTTCCGTTCGTATTCGTGGAGGCCGCCGCTTGGCCGTCTGCTTCGCCCGAGGCGTCGTCTTGCGGCGCGGCGTCGGCGGTCTCGGCGGTGCCGCCGGCGTCGGCAACTTCGGGGGAGTCAGCAACTCCGGCGACTTCGGTGGCTTCAGGGTGTTCGGCGAAATATTTGACGGCCCGTTCGGGGGCTTCGTAGAAGATACCGGGGCCCATGCCCGCGGAGAACTTCGTGTCGTATTCGATGGCCTTGATGCCCATGAAGATCACGCCGCCGAGCAGCGTCAGCCCCATCAGCGTGAAGCATAGCGCCTGCTGGTTAAGCTGAATCGCCCGCACCGCCCACGCCATCGTAAAGCTTGACGCTAGCAGCACCAGCGTGTTGAACGCCCCATACTCCCAACTGAGGTAGGCGTAGCCGATGTCGAAGGCTTCGAAGTTGTTGGCGCGCCAGACGGCGTAGGCGCAGAACAGGCCTCCGAACATGAGAATTTCGGTCGCGAGGAACACCCACATGCCCAGTTTGCCGGCATCGACCTGCTGCACCATCGTGTCGAAATGGTGTGCCTGGTAAGGCGGATGCTGATGATGCTCCGGCGGAGGCGGCGGGGCCTGTTCAGGCGTCTTCGTTGTCGTGGGAGGTTCACTCATATCCGTTTACCGTCGTTTTTTGACTGCCTTGCGTGGCTGGGTTCGCGACGCGATGGGTGGTGGTCGATTGCGGTCAATGCTCCGCCTGGCGAGGCTCGGCTGCTCGAACGTAGTCGTCGCGTTCTTCGTCGTAATCGATATTCTGGAAGTCGTACAGGTTGCCGCCGTAGGGCGTGCCGTGGAAGTTCTCGTGCGGCGGCGGGGAGGCGGTCTGCCATTCGAGCGTCGTAGCGCCCCAAACATTCATGCCGCACCGGCGCCCGGCCATGAGCGAGTGCAGCAGCACGCCGGCCATGACCAGGAAGCCGATCAACTGCACCCAGGCTCCGACCGTGGAGACCTGATGGTAGAGCGTGAATTCCGGCAGATAGTTCGCGTATCGTCGGGGCATGCCCTGCATCCCCATGATGAACTGGATGAAGAACGTCAGGTTGAAGCCGATGAAGATCAGCGCCCAACTGACAACCATCCACTTTTCGCTGAAGAGCTTGCCGAACATTTTCGGCCACCAGTAGATGAGCCCGCCGAGGAACGCGAACACCGTGCCGCCGACCATCACGTAGTGGAAGTGGGCGACGACGAAGTAGGTATCGTGCAGCGGGATATTCGTAGACATCGTGCCGAGTGGCAGGCCCGTGAGCCCACCGAGCGTGAACACCCAGATGAAGGACATGGCGTAAAGCATGGGGGACTTGAGATCGATCGACCCGTCGTGCATCGTCGCCAGCCAGTTGAAGACCTTCACCGCGGAGGGGATGGCGATGGAGAAGGTGATGAGGCTGAAGATGGTGCCCGCCAGGGCGCTTTGGCCGGTGACGAACATGTGGTGGCCCCACACGAGGAATCCCAGCAGCGCGATGGCGATGGAGGAGAAGGCGATGAACTTGTAGCCGAACACGTGCTTATGGCTGAACGTGGCGACCAGTTCACTGACGATGCCCATCGCGGGGAGGATCATGATATAGACAGCGGGATGGCTGTAGAACCAGAAGAAGTGCTGATAGAGCACCGCGTCGCCGCCGAGCGCCGGGTCGAAGATGCCGATGCCGATCGCCCGTTCGGTGATCAGCAGCAGCAGCGTGATCGCGAGGACGGGGGTGGCGAGGATCTGGATGATGGCGGTGGAGTAGAGCGCCCAGAGGAACAGGGGCATGCGGAACCATGTCATGCCCGGGGCGCGGAGCATGTGGATGGTGGCGATGAAGTTCAGGCCTGTGAGGATGGAGCTGAAGCCGAGGATGAACACGCCCATGACGGCGGGGATGACGCCGCCCGCACCGAGGCTGGTGGAGTACGGGGTGTAGAAGGTCCAGCCGGTGTCGATGCCGCCGGACAGGAGGGCGACGACGAAGAAGACCGCGCCGAAGCACCAGAGGTAGAAGCTGGTGAGGTTCAGGCGTGGGAAGGCGACGTCCTTCGTGCCGAGCATGATGGGCAGCATGAAGTTGCCCAGTGCCGCGGGGATGCCTGGGATGATGAACAGGAACACCATGATCGCGCCGTGGAGCGTGAACATCTGGTTGTACATGTCCGAGCCCATCAGCGTTGAGCCGGGGGCGACGTGCTCGGTGCGGACGAGTATGGCGAACATGCCGCCCAGGAAGAACGAGGAGAGGATCGCGACGAGATACATCACGCCGATGCGTTTGTGATCCAGCGTCGTCAACCATGACCACAAGCCTCGGCTGTGGTTGAGGTAGTTCAGCTCGCTGCCGTGCGGGCCGTGAGGCTCAATGTTCGTATTGGTGGCGGTCGTGCTCATGAGCAGTCTCTTGCGTGATCGGCGGCCTTACGGCAGCGTCGTCAGGTACTGGATAATCGCGTCAATCTCGTCTTCGTCGGTGACGAGGCCCGGGGGCATGGCGGGCGGATAGCCTGCCCTCACGTCGGCCATGGGGTCGAGGATCGAACGCCTGAGATAGTTTCGGTCAGTCGTCAGCACGGTCCCGTCGGCCATCTCGTGCTCTTTGTTGTAGACGCCCTCGGCGAAGGAGGGAGCGGCGACGCCCGTGGGGTCCGCATCCGGCAACTGATGACAGCCGGCACAACCACGCGTGCGGAACAACTGCTCGCCCCATTCGATGGGATCGTCCGGCCGGGCGAAATCGGGCGGCTCCCAACCTGCGGGATGCACGACGACCCGCGCCATCATCTCCGAGTGATTCGTCCCGCAATATTCGGTGCAGTAGAGGATGTGGCCGTCGTCTTCCAACGCGATCATCCGCTCGCGAATCGCCACGTCCAGCTTCTCGGACTCATCCATCTCCGCGAGCCGACGCTCGACCTCTTCCTCAAGCGGCAACTGCGGCTCCTGCTCCGCTTCGGGTTCGGCCTCGGGCTGCGGCGCTTCGCCGTTTTCTGCAGCCTCGGCGGCCTCGGCTTCGGCCTGCTCCGCCTGCTGCTGGGCGCGTTCGCGCTCGGTTGTGATGCGGTCACGCAGATCGGCGCGAACGATTGCGTCGAGTTCCTCGCCCTCAGGCAGCGGCTCGTCGGCACCGGGCGTGGTGCCCAGGGCGCGGAACCAGAGGTTGGTGTAGCGGCCGGGCACGACGTCACGCTTGATGCGGAAGGTCGGAATGTACAGGCTGTGGATCACGTCACTGGAGTTCATCACCAGCCGCACGTTCTCGCCTTCGGGCACGTGCAGGTGCGGGCTCTGGAAACCGTTGGGATGCGTGAACGTCCAGCTCCACGTACGTGCGGAAACGCTGATTTCGTAGGCGTCGCCCGGCGGCGTGTTGAACTTTTGGAACCCTTGGAAGCCGAGGTAGAACATGAAGATCACGATGATGGCCGGCGGCAGCGACCAGCTCAGCTCGAGCGCTGTATTGTGACTGGACTGCGACCCGGCGCGATCGTTGGGGCTTCGCCTGCGGTACTTGAAGGCGAACCACAACATCAGCGCGATGATGAGCACGAAGAAGAACACCGTGACGGCGTTGATGAAGTGCATCGCGAAGTCGATGTGCTCAGCGTGGTTCGATGCCCCGGGGGGCATGAAGTACTTCGATTCGGTCTGCGCCAGCGCGGTCGCGGGGGTGCCGCCGAGTATTGCTGTTAACACCATGGGCTTGGTCATGGAAGAGCCGCCGTCTTTTTACGTCGAGAGTCAAGAAACCAGAGCGAACCCAGCGTCGCCGCCATCGCGATAACTGTCAGCAGGCCCCCCAGCCTCAGCACCGTCCACGCTGCCACCACGTACTCCCCGGCGTCGGGATCGTAAGCCAGGCAGCGCCAGAGCACCTGGTCGACGAGCGTGCCGATCTGTCCGTCCGAAGCTTCCACCAGCGATCGCCTCAAAGTGGCCGGCTCGTGGTGGATGCCGTGGAGATAGCGTGAAATTCGGCCGTCGGGCGTGACCACGATCAGCGCGGCGGCGTGGGCGTATTCGTTTTTCTCTTCGACCCACTTGTAACCAAACCCGACGGATTCGGTCAGTGCGGTGATATTCGCCTGGTCGCCCGTGAGGAAGCTCCATCCCTCCTTCGCGTGTTCCCGGTCGATCGCGGAGATCGAAGCCTCGCGGTAGCGGGCAGCCAGTTCGGGGCCCTCGTCCGGCGCGAAGCTGACGGTGAGGACGGTGAACTCTTCGCCGGGCGTCCAGTCCATCTTGCCGAGCACGTCGACGAGCCCCTGCGAGGAAAGCTGGCAGAGCATCGGGCACTTGAAGTACATGAGATTGAAGACGACGGGCTTGCCGGCTTCGAAATACTCCGAGAGCTGAACCTCCTGGCCCTCCGAATCGGTGAACACCAAGTTGCGCGGCACGCGTTCGCCGAGCTTCTCGACGATGTCGATGCCTTCGAGCTGGCGCGAGGGCGACTGGTCCGCCAGTTGTCCCCACGCTGGACCGGTCAAGGCGAGCATCAGCAGCATCATGATCGCGGGGAACACGAAACGCCTGGTCACACGGTGACGCGGCATTGCGGGACGCAGGCTGTCGGCCGTCGGATTGTGCGCTTGAGGGGATTTCATCGCTTCACGAGGGGTTGGAGGTCGGGGGCCCAGTTCGTTACGTTTTTCACAATATCTCAGGGATTGGATTCTAGGCGACGTTGGAGATAAAGGTCCATGGCGGCGTCGATGGGAATCGCGGCGAGATCGTGCTCGGGCACCCGCAGCCGTGCTTCGGTCAGCCGGCGCTGCTCGTGCTCGCGGTAACGCTGCACCTGAGCCGGGACTTCGCGGTACACCGTCTCCTGGGTGTACGCCTGTTCAAAGCGGAAGTACCACGCCTGAACGGCGAACACCGCTACCACGATCAGCAGCACCGTGACGATGCCGACCACCGTGATGATCTGCACGTTCAGTCCGCCCGGCGTTCCGTGCGTTGTATGATCCAAGTCGTCAGCAGCCATATCGCACCTGGGCCTCCTCGGCCCGATCGAGTTTCAAGCTCAGTAGTTCTCAAGCGCCAGCGATTCGCTCAGCCTCGGATCACGCGTCGGCAGCAGGCTTCGTTCGCCCGCCAGCTTCGCCACGCCTGCGATCCACAGTCCGCCGATGCCCACGATGCACAGCACTTCCACGATGATCGGCATGTGCCCCAGCTTCAGCTCGGGCATCACCAGCCAGTAGTGGTCGACCGCGTGGGCGACGAGCATCCACACCGCCCAGAACGCCAGCCAGCCTGTGTGCCGCTTGGTCCAGCGTGAAAGTTGCCCGGCGAAGGGGATCAGGAAGTGGAAGAACAGCAGGAACAGTGAGACGACCGCCCAGCCCGCAGCGGGGGGCATCGTGTCGGGGTTCGTCGTGGCACCACGGGTGGCGTACCAGTTGGCGACCTCGGGGATGCGTGCGTACCAGATCAGCATGTACTGGCTGAAGGCGATGTAGCCCCAGAAGAACGTGAAGCCGAAGAGGAACTTGCCGAGGTCGTGGTAGTGTTCGATGGTGACGGCCTGCTTCATCAGGCCGTTGCGTTGCAGGAAGCGGAGCATGAGGATGATGGCGGCGAAGAAGCCGATCAGCCCGCCGGCGAAGAAGTACACGCCGAAGATGGTCGAGTACCAGTGTGCGTCGAGGGTCATGAACAGATCCATCGGCATGAACATGACGACGATGCCGAAGACGACGAGCGCGAGGCCGCTCCACCACTGCATGCGGTGGGTTGCTTCGGTGCCGCCGTTCTCGTCCTGGGCCAGGGACTGATGCCAGAACCACCATGCGAGCGAGACGAGGATGGCGAAGTAGATGATGATGCGGACGACGAAGAACGGGAGATTCAGCCAGGCGGTCTTGCCGAGGATGACCACGTCTTCGCCGGGGTGGACCCAGTGGTGGTAGATGTGGGGCGCGAGGATGAGGATCGGCACCGCCAGGATCGCCAGCAGCATCAGGTTGGCGGCCATGACTTCCGCAAGTCGACGGACGACCACGGACCAGCCGGCGCGCACCAGATGTTGGATGATCACGAAGAACAGGGCGCCGACGGAGATGCTCAGGAAGATCCCGAACGCCGTCAGGTACGCCAGGCCGAAGCGGGTGAGCCCGCCATCGACAAAGAAACTGATGATGATCGCCACCGCCAGCGCGACGATGCCTACGCCGCCGGCCAAAACGACAATCCGCCCGCCCAGGTCTCCCAGGTGGTGCTTCTCGCCTTCCAGGCTTGTGCTTTGATGGCCGTCGCTCACGTTCCGCTCTCCGCGTAGGGTGTCTTTGTCCTGCAACGAATCAGTTTTCTTCGTCGTTGCTGTCTGTCTCGTCGGTGCCCAGTGACTTCACATAAGCCATCAACGCCACGACCTCGTCATCAGTAAGGGGCATGGGCGGCATCATCCGGGGAGGCCCGAAATCTTCCACGATGAGCGCCTGCGGAACCTTCAGCGACTCGACGAAGTATGCCTCGTCAACCTCAACCGTTTCGATCGGTCCGCCAATGCCCCGATGGACCTGCCGCTCCTCACCGAAGATACCACCGACGAAGCTGGGGCCCGGCAACGGGTTCACCACCGGGGTGTCCGCATCCACCTGATGGCAGGTAAAGCAGATTTTCGTCTGAAACAGCTGCTGACCTTGCGCGATCAGTTCGGGGTCCTGCAGTTCGCCTTCTTCAACCTCGACCTCGCCGCCTTCTGTTGCGGCACTGGCGATGGGGTCGATCGCTTCGCCCAACTGCCCTACTTCCGCGGGCACCTCGGCGACGGGAAGACTTTGGGAAAGCTGAAGCGTTTTGACGTACGCCACAACGGCCCAGCGGTCTTCAACAGTAAGCTGCTGGTTGTAGGCGGGCATCGTTCGGATGCCCTCGCTGATGACGTGGAAGAGCTTGCCTGCGGCATAATCCTCGCCGCCGTAGAGCAGGTCGCCGGCGGGCGAAAGGGCGTGCAGGTTCACCGGGGGCACCCAGCTGGGCGCGGGGGCGTCGGTGCCTTCACGTGCCGCGGCTTCGTTGAGCGCCTGCACGCGGCGATGCGTCAGGCCGTCGCCATAACCCGCTGCACCGTGGCAGGTGGCGCAGGCGATGTTGAAACGTTCCTGCCCGCGCTGAAGCAGTTCACGGCTGACCTGGATCTGATCGGGCAGATCGTCGTAATAGGCCAGCTGTTCGCCGTCCATGACGGGTTCGAAGCTGTTGTCGGTTTCGTAGCCGCGGTAAAAATGATCATCCTCACGCAGTTCCCCACGTGCGACAGTGCTCTCGACAGGCAGACGCATGCCCCGGCCGTCTGCGAACAGAGGCGACGGCTGCTGGGCCTCGATGCGAGGCTGCACGCCCATGTCCTGGAAGAGCTGAATCCGCTGCCGATTGGACTTTTCAACGCGCGCCAACGCGATCAGCGACAGGGGGACCCAGCTGCCCACGACACTGATGATGATGACATACACCAGCCAGGCGGGGATCGGCGGCAGCTTACTTCTATTTCGGTTTGCCTCAGCCATATCAGTCCTCCAGCTCCTCGATCGTCAGTGCCCCGGTCTCCCGGAGGAGCTGTTGCGTGCGCTCGCGGTCGAATTGATCGTCGTCCGCTTCGATCCCGATGAAAAACCGATCCTGCGTCGCCCGCGCGAACCGTTCACTGGTGAACACCGGATGATGAAAACGCGGCAGCAGATTCAGCACCAGCATCCCCACCACCGCCATGATGGCGCTGAAGAGAATTGTCAGTTCGAAGACAGGCGGAATGTTCGCCGGCAGCGAGAAGAACGGCTTGCCGGAGACGATGTAGTCGTAACCCCGCAGAGCGTGGGGCATGCCTTCGATGCTGGTGGCGTTGGTGTACCACACGAGGAACAGCCCGCCGAGGCAGCCGCTGATCCCCGCGACGAGCACCAGCCACGGCAGAATGGTCGGCTTGTGCCCCATCGCCTTGTCCAGGCCATGCACCGGGAACGGCGTGTAGGCCTCCCAGCGGCTGTAGCCGGCATCCCGCACGCGCTCCGCCGCCTTCTTCAGCGACGTCACGTTGTCGTACTCGCCGAGCAGGCCGTAGAGTTCGGACTCGTGCATCTCTTCCGTTTCCGACATATTCGGTGAATCGACCATGGTCATCATCGCCCCTCCGCGTCGTCGCTGCCGGGTTTGCTGTCGAGCGCCCGCTGCTCGCCGCGCTGTTCGTGCGTCGTGCCCGCAGCACCGTAGCCTTCGTGGCCATGCGCCTGAGGCATGACGGCTTTCACCTCGGCGATGTTCACGATCGGCAGGAACCGCACGAACAACAGGAACAGCGTGAAGAACAGCCCGAAGCTGCCGGCGAACATGCCGATGTCCACCCACGTGGGCCAGTAGCTGCCCCACGCTGAGGGCATGAAGTCACGCGTCAGCGAGGTGATGATAATGACGAACCGTTCGAACCACATGCCCACCGTCACCACTGCGGAGACGAAGAAAAGCCAGACCATGTTGTTGCGGAGCGATTTGATCCACAGCGTCTGCGGGATGAACAGGTTGCACGTGATCATCATCCAGAACGACCAGGCGTAAGGCCCGAACGCACGGTTGTAGAATGTGAACTGTTCGAAGGTGTTCTGCGAATACCAGGCGACGAAGAACTCGGTCATATACGCCAGGCCGACGATCAGCCCCGTCGCGAGCATGATCTTCGCCATGTTTTCCATGTGGCGATTGGTGATCACGTCGTGCAACCCGAACCAGACGCGGCAGGGAATGACGAGCAGGATCACCATCGCGAAGCCGCCGAACACGGCACCGGCCACGAAGTAAGGCGGGAAGACGGTCGTGTGCCAACCGGGCAACTGCGAAACGGCGAAGTCGAAACTCACCACGCTATGCACGCTGAGCACCAGCGGTGTGGCGAGGGCGGCCAGCAGCAGATAAGCGCGTTCGTAACGGTGCCAGTGACGGTTGGAGCCGCGCCAGCCGAGTGCGAAGATGCCGTAGGCGAAGGTGGCGATTTTGCGGCCGCTTTGCCGGGCACGGTCACGCAGCGTCGCGAGGTCGGGGATCATGCCCATGTACCAGAACAGCAGCGAGACGGTGAAGTACGTGCCGACGGCGAAAACGTCCCAAAGCAGCGGTGAGCGGAACTGCGGCCACATGCCCATCTGGTTGGGATACGGGAACATCCAGTAAGGGAGCCACGGCCGACCGATATGGATGCCCGGCCAGATCAACGCACAGATCACGGCGAAGATGGTCATCGCCTCGGCGAACCGGTTGATACTCGTGCGCCAGTTCTGCCGGAACAGGAACAGAATCGCGGAGATGAGCGTGCCTGCGTGGCCGATGCCGACCCAGAACACGAAGTTGACGATGGGGAAGCCCCACGCGACGGGGACGTTGTTGCCCCACACCCCGACGCCCGTGAAGAACAGGTACAGGATCAACGCATGCAGCAGGCCCGCCAGCGACACCGCAGCGGCGAAGGCCACCCACCACGTCAGCGGCGGGCTGTTCTCGTTGATCTGGCACACACGTTGCGTCACCGACGCGAAGTCGTGATCGCCGAGCACCAGTGGTGGACGCTCGATCGTGATGTCCACCGTATTGTCCGGCGTTCTCGCGGCCTCGTCGGCAGCAGCCGAGTCTGTAAGTCTAATCGTCGCCATAGCTTCAGGGCTCTTTTACCTGGTTTATGCCTCGTGTCTCTGAGCCGCCCTTCGGAGCGGTCACGGCAGACGCTTATCCTTCAACCACTTCGGTGGCACTCATCCGCTTCCCGGGGTTGGTCAACCTCGCCAGGTACCGCAACCGCGTTCGCGTGTTCAGATCGCGAAGGATCTGGTACGCCCGGGGGTGCTTCAGATCCTTGGCCACCTGATGGTCGGGGTTCGTAATGTCGCCGAAGCGGATCGCTTCGGTCGGGCAGGTCTGGGCACAGGCGGGCACGATCTCGCCGTCGTAAAGTTCGAGCGTTTCCCGCTCGCCCTGCCGGACCTGATTGCGGACGTCGATCGTGGTCGTCTTGATGCGCTGGGTGCAGAAGGTGCACTTCTCCATCACGCCGCGCATGCGGACGGTGACTTCGGGGTTGAACTGCATCTGGCGGATCGGGTCGATCTTGGTGAGCTGCCGTTGGTCCGGCCAGTTCAGATCGAGCGCCGAAGCGTGGCCATCACGCGGGGGCTTGGCGTGCCACTCGAAGTAGTTGAAGCGACGCACCTTGTACGGACAGTTGTTCGAGCAATACCGCGTGCCGATGCAGCGGTTGTAGACCATCACGTTCAGGCCTTGCGTGTCGTGCACGGTGGCGGCGACGGGGCAGACCTCTTCGCAAGGCGCGTTTTCGCAGTGCTGACAGGTCACCGGCTGATGCACCGCTGTGGGGTCTTCCGCATCGCCACCGTAGTAGCGGTCGATGCGAATCCAGTGCATCTCCCGGCCGCGGGCGACCTCGGCCTTGCCCACGATGGGGATGTTATTCTCAGCCTGACACGCCACGACGCACGCGTTGCAGCCGATGCATTTGCTGAGATCGACCGACATGCCCCACTGGTAGCCTTCGTCCCACTGGACGGGCTCCTCGAAGAGTTGCAGCGGCCGACCGCTGTCGCCCTTGGGCAGATAAGCGCGGGGCTCGAGCGAGAACTGATCCTTCGGATCTTCCAGATATTCTTCGTACTCGTCGACCGTGGCGGTACGGACGAGTTCGTGGAAGGCGCGATGCTCACGTTCACGCTGCGCGGCGGGGTCAATGGCGTGATGGTTCTGCGTGGTGGCGAGGCGGTAGCTGCCGCCGACGCGCGTCACTTCGACGCCGCTGACGATGTCGAGTTGCTCGCCGGTGCGAAGCTGGTATGCGTCGAAGCCGACGTCACTGCCGATGTAGCCGGCCTGGCGTCGGCCGTAGCCGAGCGAGATGGTGATCGAGTTTTTCGCGGTGCCCGGCACGATGAAGACGGCGGTATCCATGGCTCGGTCGCCGGCTGTGAGCCGAATCCGGTCGCCATGGGAGAGGCCGAGTTCCTGGGCCGTCGCGGGGCCGACGATAGCGGCATTGTCCCACGTCAGCTTCGTGATCGGGTCGGGCAGTTCCTGAAGCCAACCGTTGTGCGCGAACCGGCCGTCGTAGACGCTGTAATCAGGGGCGAGCGCGACTTCGATGCCTTCGGTTTGGCTCGGCTGAATCTCAGTGATTGCCTGACGCACCGCACCACCGTTGGTTTCGGCCGAGACAACTTCGAAAGCGCTGTCGGGGACGAGGCCGTCGTGGAGGATGCGACGCCATTCGCGTTCGCTGTACGTGGTGCCGATGACCTCCTCGATCGCCTGCCGCACGATTTGCCGTCCGTCGCGCCCGTCGCCGACGATCATGGCGAGCACTTCGATGGTGCTGCGGCTGCCGTAGATGGGGCGAATCTGAGGCTGCTGAACGGTGATGGTGCCGTTCCAGCTGCGGACGGCGCTCCATGCTTCGAAATAGTGGGCACGAGGCAGGTGCCATGCACAAGCAGCACTTGTCTCGTTGAGGTACTGACCGAAATGGACCTTGTTCTCGACCTGCTCGAGTGCCGAGGCGAAGTCGAGGTCGGCCGGGGCGTCGTAGACAGGGTTCGCATCCAAAATCAACAGTGTCTGAACGTCACCGTTCGCCATCTTCTGGGTGAGCTCACGCAAGCCTGCGAGTTGATCAGTCGCGGCGGGCTCTTCGGTGAAGACAACCGTCCCGCCGAAGTTGCCGAGCGCCTCGTTGATCAGGTGGGCCGCTGCGTGGACCGCTGCGGGCTGCCGCGGGCCGACCGTGACGACGCTGCTGCCTTCGTGGGCTTGCAGATCTTCCGCGAGATCCTTCACCCACGCGGCTGTTTTTTCGTTGAGCTGGGGCGCGTCGTTAACGAGTCCGAGTTCGGCTGCGAGCGCCTGCACCAACTGTCCGATGTTGCCCGCCTGCGTCGGCAGGCGGCGGTCGGCGTTGGTACTGGTGACGGTGAGTGCCGGATCGGCAGCCCACATACGGTTCAGCGGGCCGTCGTCCGGATTACGCCGCTGCGCCCACTGCCGGGCGTGCTGTACAGCGTTGGGGTGGATGCCCATGAAGTCCGAATCGAACGCTGCGATCACGTCCGCGTTGTGCAGCTGAAGGTGCGTCCGCCTCGGCGACCCGAACGCAATCTGAGCCCCCGTCAGGTCATTGTCACGGTTGATCGGCTCGTATTCGTACCACGAACCGTTCGGGACGGCCTGCTGAAAACGCTCACGCATCGCAGCCACGGCCGGCGACCCGCCCGCTTCGGTCAGCACCGCCACGTTGCCGGCGTTCCCGGCATTGCTTCCGCCGAGCCCCCAAGTCTGCAGCGCCTCAGCAAAGGCGTTCCAACTGCTACGTTCCCCCTGATGCAGCACGTGTCGGCTGCGCTCGGGGTCGTACATCGTCAGCACGCTCGCCTGCGACCACGCATCGGCTGCGCCGCCTGATTGCGGATGGTCGGCGTTGCCTTCGACCTTGCGAGGCCGACCGTCACCGGTGCTGACCAGCAGCGGCTTCGCGACGCCGCCCATGTCAAAAGCACTGGCGTAGTAGACCGGTTCACCGGGGACGCGGCCTTCGGGGCGTTCGTTGTACGGGGCGATCTCACGCTGAGGCCATCGCCGACACCCGCTGAGCGCCGAAGCGCCGCCCAGTGCCATCGAAGCTGCCATCAGCTTGACGAACGACCGACGCGTCGGCCCGCCGAGCACCTGTTCGGGCTTGTAGTCGGCGAATTCCTTGTCGAGGAAACGACGGAATTCCGCCGTGTCTGCGAGTTCGTCAAGGCTGCGCCAGTACGCTTTGCCCGTTTGATTGTTTTGATTCAGCGATGGCATGAGGAGCAGTCCACCATCTGGCGAGGAGTACGCAGTCCGATTTCTTCAGCGAGCTGATGCCCAAGCTCCAGCCGCTGCTCTTCCGTTTGATCCAGCCCCCACATCAGGTTCGTCACCTCGTCCGCAGGCCTCAGGTGTTCCTCGGGATTGCGGTGACAATCCAGGCACCAGCCCATCGAAAGGGGCTTGACCTGGTGAACGCGGTTTCGGCCCCCGTCCATCCGATCGACTCGGCCGTGGCACGAGACACAACTCACCCCGGCGTTCACGTGAATTGAATGATCGAAATAGGCATAGTCCGCCACATCGTGCACGCGGGTCCATTCGATCGGGTTCCCGCTCTCGAAGGCCTGCTGAATGCGGCTGACATCTTCCCGGCTACCGGTACGCGAGCCCTCATCCACCGCATGATGGCAGTTCATGCACGTCGAAGTGGCCGGGATGGCGGCGAATGAAGCCTCCTCCACCGTGGTATGGCAGTAGCGGCAATCCATGCCCAGCTGCGTGACGTGGATTTCGTGGCTGAAGGCGACCGGCTGATCAGGCTGATAGCCGACCTGCGTCGTCGAAGGCGCCGCGGCAAAACCGACGAGCACCACCAGATAAGGCACGCCGCCGATGATTCCCAGCACCAGTGCCGGCATGACGTAGTTGGACCAACGAGGGAATATCCCCCGCCGCTCTCCCGCGTCAGCGACACCTTCACCGTCTTGTTCTGAGCCCGCTTGCTTATTCGCCATTGATCCCAACCCGTTTGTGAGATTTTTCACAAGGTCGGCCATTTTACACAATGCCCCGCAGGCGGTCAATCCACCCACAGCGTCCGACACCGTCCCTATTTTTCGCCCCGCAACGCAGTCGCCCACGATTGGGCCACACAGCCTAGCTAACTCACCAAGCCTTGCAAGGGGGCAGCTTACTGGATCACCCGACGTGTGGAAAACTTGCAGAAACGCTTACGTCGTCCAGCCGGCTTGCGGCTCAGTGTGGTCGAGGTGGCCTTCTTCGGCGAGGTAACGCTCAGCGTCGATGGCGGCGCGGCAGCCCATGCCGGCTGCGGTGACGGCCTGGCGGTAGATGGCGTCGGCGACGTCACCGGCGGCGAAGACGCCGGGGATGTTCGTGGCCGACCGGCCGCCGTCGGGGAAGGTCAGGTAGCCCGCGTCGTCCATGCCCAGGCCGCTGTCCTTAAGGAAGGCCGTGGCGGGCGTGTGGCCGATGGCGACGAACAGGCCTCGGATGTCGAGCGTGGATTCTTCGTCGGTTTCACGGTTGCGGAGCTTCAGGCCCGTCACATGCTCATCGCCGAGCACGTCTTCGACGACGGTATTCCAGATCACTTCGCACTTGGGATTGTTCAGCACGCGTGCCTGCATGACCTTGGAGGCCCGGAGTTCGTCACGGCGGTGAATGATGTAAACCTTTGAGCCGAACTTCGCGAGGAAGGACGCTTCTTCCATGGCCGTGTCGCCGCCGCCGATCACCGCCAGAGGCTGGTCGCGGAAGGCGGGGAGGGCGCCATCGCAAACGGCGCACGCGCTGACGCCGCCGCCGCTGGTCGCCAGACGCTGCTCGTTTTCAAGCCCAAGCCAGTTCGCCGTGGCGCCGGTGGCGATGATGACGGACTGAGCGTGGATGGTCTTTTCGTCGCCGCCTGAGTCGACGGTGCGGAGGACGAAGGGGCGTTCGGAGAAGTCACACTCGATGACATCCCGGCCCTCGACGCGGGTGCCGAACCGCTTGGCCTGCTTCTTGAAATCGTCCATCATCTGCGGCCCGGTCACGCCATCAGGGTAGCCGGGGTAGTTTTCGACCTCGGTGGTGAGCATGAGTTGCCCACCGGGGAGGATGGAGGCGGGGATTTGCTTGGGGATGCCTTCGAGGACGATCGGGTCGAGTTCCGCGCGGGCGGCGTAAATGGCCGCCGTCCAGCCGGCGGGGCCGCTGCCGATGATGACGACTTTCTCGAGATTGTCGGGGCTGGTGTTCGCGTCGGTCATGATTGCACCGTAGGGGGTATAAATGGTGGGAGTTATTTCGGGGCTTCATGATAGCAGCAACGCACGCCCGGGCCACTGGCCCCCCCCCGCGCCCCCACCGCCGTCACGGCCCAGCGCGTTAACGGGCGATCGAAGATCGCCATGACTCCCCCAACCACATAGCACAAACCAACGGCGATCTACGATCGCCCGCTAACATGGCTGTGCTGGATTGAGCGGTTGTATCTGATCGGCGACCGGGTGATAATGCGCCGATCGGCCCACAGGGTGCCGCGATGCCGCTCGCTTCAAGGAGTGAAGCGATCCCCGACAGGAGGTCCGCCCCACCATGCGTCTGTCCAAGCTTACCCTCAACGGCTTCAAATCGTTCGCGGACAAGACGGAAATCGCCTTCTCCGCGCCGATGGTCGGCATCGTCGGGCCCAACGGCTGCGGCAAGAGCAACGTCGTCGACGCCATCAAATGGGTGCTCGGCGAACAGTCCGCCAAAAGCCTCCGCGGCGGCGCCATGCTCGATGTCATCTTCAACGGCTCCTCCGCTCGCAAACCGGCGGGCATGGCCTCGGTCACGCTTCACTTTGAAAACCTCGCGGATGATGAGGGCAAGCGTCGGCTTCCCTTCGAAACCGACGAAGTCACCGTGAACCGGCGCCTTTTCCGTGACGGCACCAGCGAATACCTGATCAACCGCAAGCGGGCGCGCCTTCGCGACATCCGCAACCTCTTCTACGACACAGGCATCGGCACCCAGGCCTACTGCATCATCGAGCAGGGCAAGGTTGATGCGATGCTGGTGAGCAATCCCGTTGACCGCCGCATGATCTTCGAAGAGGCGGCGGGCATCTCCAAGTTCAAAGCCCAGAAGAAGGAAGCCGCCCGCAAGCTCGATCGCACGGAGCAGAACCTGCTGCGTAGCCGGGACAAGCTCGAAGAAGTCCGCAAACGGCTGCGGTCGGTCAAGATTCAGGCGACCAAAGCGAAGAACTTTCAGGACTACGCCGAACGGCTGAAAATCCTTCGGCTGGAGCACGCGCTGGCGGACTATCACCGCCTGCGCGTCGAGCTTGATGAGCTGAACACGAACGTGACGGAGCTGGAGCAACAGCGTCAGCGGGCGGTGACGCAGCTGACAGCGGTCGAAGATCAACGCAGTGCCGCCGAGTCGGAACGCCAGCAGCTGATGAGCGAGCAGCGTGAGTTGGAACAGCAGCGTGTCCGCGTGGAATCGCAGCGTGATCAGGCACGCCAACGCCAGCAGTTTGCGGTGCGAACCCTCAACGAACTCGACGAATCCATCGAGCGCGAAAAGCAGCAGCAACAGGAGCTGGTGCAGAAAGTCGAACAGCTTGATCAGCAGGCAGCGGAGCAGCAGGAAGCCGTCGCCCGCTATCAGGAACAGCTTGAATCTTCGCAGTCGCGGATTGAAGCCGCCCAGGCGGAGCAGCGTGAGAAGCAGCACGCCCACAACGAAGCGCAGGCCCAGCTTGAGGACGAGAAGGCGGGCATCGTCACGCTGCTTCGGCGGACGACGGACCTGCATAATCGGATCAATTCGCTGGATCAGGAGCAGAAGAACCTCGCCACGCATCGCGAACGGCTGACCAGCCGGGCGGACGAACTTGCTGAGCAACTGGAAACACTGCTGACGCACCGCGACGATCTCACGGCCAAGCTCAAAGATGCCGACGCCCTGATCGAAACCGAAAAGGCCCGGCTCGAAGAGCAGAAAACCGCCCTCGCCGACCTCTCCACGCAGCAGCGCGAGCTGGCGGAACGCCTCGCCACGGCCAAGGAAAAACGCAGCGGCCTCGTCAGTCGTCAGTCGTTGCTGGACGAACTGGAACAGGCACAAACGGGCCTTGATGATGCGGTCAAAGCGATCCTCGCGCGCAAAGCGGCCGACGATTCGGCCTTCCCCTTCATCCGGGGCCTGCTTGCTGAACTCATCAGCACCGACGTCGACCGGGCGGCGGCGGTCGAAGCGGCCCTCGGCGAGCATCAGCAGATGTTCGTCGCCGATCGGCTCGCGGACGTGCAGGCTGCGGGAGAAGAGCTGGATTCGCTGACCGGCCGGGTCACCATCGCTGCCCTCGATCAGATCGAACCCGTCCGTTACGACGCCGACGAAGCTGCGAAAGATCGCCCCACGCTGATCGACCACGTCTGGTTCGATGCCGCCCTCGCCCCGCTCGCCTGGAAGCTGCTCGGCCGAACGCTGATCGCATCCGACCTTGATGAAGCGCTGGCCTTCCGAGCCGAGCTGCCGGGCGGCTATCGCTTCGTCACGCAACACGGCGAAGTGCTCGAAGCCGACGGCTGCATCTCCGTGGGGCCCATCGGCGAAGCGTCCGGCACCGGCCTCATCAGCAGGCGCAGCGAACTCGCGCAACTGCATACGGACATCGCGGAACTCGACGAGCGCATCGAAGCGGATCAGCAGGCTCTCTCGCAGCTCTCAGATCGCGCCAGTCACGTTGAGAACGTCCAGCAGGAGCTTCGCCAGGCCATCTACGAAGCCAGCACCATCAAGGTCGAACTCACCAGCAAGCTTGAGCAGGCCGCCGACAGCATCGCCCGCATCGAGCGTGAACAGCCGACCATCGCCGCCGAGGTCGAGCAGATTCACAACCAGATTCAAAACGCCGGCGAAAAGCGCGAAGCCCACGCCGCCGACGCCGCCGCTTTGGAGACTCAGGAGGCCGAATCACGTGAGCGCGTCGACGAAATTCAGCAGCAGCTTTCGGGCCTGAAGGAAGCTGCCGACGAAGCCGCCGAGCGCGTCACCGGCCTCCGCATCGAAGGCGGCAAGCTCTCCGAGCAACTCTCCGCCGCCCAGCGTCAGCACCGCCAGCTGGGCCTGGCCAAGGACGACGCCCAACGGCAGATGCAGCACGCTTCCCAACGCCTCAACCAGCACGAGCAGCGCATCGAACAGATGCAGCAGCAGCGGGACGAATCCGCTGAGCAGATCGAAAAATCCGAAGCGGCCTTCGCAGAGGTCTCCGAGCAGCTCACCGGCTTCACCGAGAAAATCGCCGACATCGCTGCCAATCTCGAACAGCTCAACCGCGCCCTCCGCGAGCATCGCAGCGAAGCCCAGCGGCACGACGGCCAACTCCACAAACACCAGGTCCGCCAACGCGAACTCGAAGTGCGGCTCGACGGCGTCCGCGAGCGGGCCTCCGAACAACTCTCCCTCGAGATCGAACAGGCCTACGAAGACTACGAGCCGCACGAAGTGGACTGGCCCGAACTCGAACGCGAGATTAAAGAGCTTCGCCAGAAGATCGACCGCCTCGGCAACGTGAACCTCGAAGCCATCGACGAACTCACCGAGCTCGAAAAGCGCGAGGAAGACCTCGGCAGCCAGCTTCAGGATGTCGAAGAGGCGCGCGACGAACTGCAGCACCTCATCGCCTACCTCGATGAGGAATCTCGCAAACGCTTTGAGGAAACCTTCACGCAGATCCGCGAGCACTTCGCCGGGCCCGACGGCCTGTTCCGCAAACTCTTCGGCGGCGGCCGGGCCGACCTCATGCTCATGGCCGACGAAAACGGCGACACCGACTGGCTCGAAAGCGGCATCGAAGTCGTCGCCAAGCCCCCCGGCAAGGAACCGCAATCCATCCGCCTGCTCTCAGGCGGCGAGCGCACCATGGTCGCGGTCGCACTGCTGATGAGCATCTTCCGCTCACGCCCCAGCCCCTTCTGCGTGCTCGACGAAGTCGACGCGGCCCTCGATGAAATGAACGTCGACCGCTTCACCGAAGTGCTCCGAGGCTTCCTCGATTCCTCGCACTTCATTCTGATCACGCACCACAAGCGGACCATGCAGGCGGCCGACCTGCTCTACGGCATCACCATGCCCATACGTGGCATCAGCAAGCAGGTCACGGTAAAATTTGAGCAGGTGGGTGCCGGAGGCAGGCTCAGCGACGACGCCGTCGCCGCCGCCGCCAACGCCCCCGCCCTGCCCGACGACGATGAAGACGACGAGCGTGAGCCAGCCCGCATCAACACCCAGTCCAGCGAAAAGCTGGCTCAACTCGCCGACGGACGCGCCCCCGTACAAGTGCGTCCATCATGACCCCAGCCCCGCCAGAGGGGTTTACCTTAAACCTCACACTGGCTAAAGTTCAGAGGCCATGGCCTTTCAAGCCGAACGACTAAAGCAGCTTGATTGCTGCCACTGCGGTGGACAGGTGGATGTCTCCACAGCCCGACCGCTGTCGACCACCGTCTGCCCGCTCTGTCTATCCGAGCTTCGCGTTCCTGCGAAGGTCGGCTCGATGCTCATTACCGGCATCTTGGGGCAAGGAGCCGGCAGCATCGTCTACGAAGCGACCGACCGCGTCCTCGGCCGCCGGGTGGCCGTCAAGGTCATGAAAAATCGCAAGCCCGACGACAAGCCCTGCAGCCAAAGCGGCGTCGACGAAGCTCGCTCTCTCCTGCTCATCAGTCACCCCAACGTCGTCAAAGTGCACGCCATTGATACCCGCCAGGGCGAGCCTTGCATCATCATGGAACTGCTGCCGGGCGACTCTCTCAAGCAGCAGGTGGACAAAAACCAGCCCCTCGAAGAAACCAAGGCCCTGCGCATCGCCCTCGATGTCGCCAACGGGCTCATGGCCACCAACCGTCGGGGCCTGCTGCACCTGGACGTCAAGCCCGGCAACATCATGTTCGACAGCAAAGGCACCGCGAAGCTGCTGGACTTCGGCTTCGCCGCGTTCGATCTGGACACCGAGCCCAGCGAAATCGTCGGCACCCCCTACTACGTCAGCCCCGAACTCGTGCAGCAGCAGGTGCCTGACCGCCGGAGCGATATGTACAGCCTCGGTGCCACGCTCTACCACCTGCTCACCGGCCAGCCGCCGTTCACCGGCAAGACCATCAAGAAGATCCTCTCCGCCAGGCTCAAGCGCGAAACCCCGCCCGACCCGCGCGATCTCGCCCCAGCCCTGCACGAGAAGACCGCTGAGCTGGTCATGCAGTTGATGGCTGAGGAACCCGACGACCGCTACCGCACCTACGAGCAGTTCATCGTCGACCTCCGCAAAACCCTCGACGCCGTCCACCAGCGCGACCGCCGAGCCAAGCCCAAAACCCAGATCACCTTCGAATAACCCCCGTTAGCACGCGATCACAGATCGCCATTTCCCCTTTCTCCACCCCCCCCCCACAACATAATCCATCCCC
>JBBDRF010000083.1:0-72276 GCA_040905565.1 Phycisphaeraceae bacterium
ACAGCTCGCCCTGGCTGATCTTGATGTCGAACGCCTTTTCCAGGCGGAAGACGATATCGAGGAAGTCGATGGACTCGGCTCCGAGATCGCCGGTCAGCGTGGCGTCGGCGACCACTTCGTCATCATCAACCCCGAGGGCGTCGACGAGGACTTCCTGGACCTTTTCGAATACTTCATCCTGGGTCATGGCCATATCTATAGTCTCCGTTGTGCTATTGCTTGCCGTCAGCGGCTCTTAAGAGGCCGCATGATGAATCGTCCCTGAACGGCGTTCTGATCGTCCACGGTGCCGCGGCCGGTGAAGGTGTACCCCGCGTCGCCTTGGCGAAGCAGTTCGACATGCACCCGGAGCCTCTGTCCCGGGCGGACCATGTTACCGTAACGTACGTTACGGACCTCCGCCAGCACCCAGGGCCCGGGGCCGACGTCCTTCTGGAGCACCTTGCGGGCGGCCTGGACCATGACCTCGAGCATCATGACGCCCGGCAGCACCGGGAAGCCGGGGAAGTGGTCGCCGAGGTATTCCTCAGCCGAAGTGACCGACTTGACCGCCACGATCTGCCCGGTCTGCTGTTCTAAGATGGCATCTACAAGATCGAACCGCATCAGCCGTCGTTCCGCGATAAAGTTAGCCGGGTAACCTAGCGGCTGAGCGATCGCAAGGCAAGCGAGCGGGGGCGGATGACCGGGCTGGGAGCAGCCGACTCGGGAGATGCGCCAACTGGCCCGGCCTGATTCGCAGCGGTATCATGATCGGTTTGTCACCACGTCGGCGGTTGCTGCCCCCCTACCAACCCCCCTACCCAACCTGAAAAGGGTTCCATGGCGACCAAGTATCTTTCCATCCGAGGGGCCCGGGAGCACAACCTCCAGGGCATCGATGTCGATATCCCACGCGACCAGCTCGTGGTCGTCACCGGCCTCAGCGGCTCAGGCAAAAGCTCGCTGGCGTTCGACACCATCTACGCCGAGGGCCAGCGTAAATACGTCGAAAGCCTTTCCGCCTACGCACGCCAGTTCCTCGAGCAGATGACTAAGCCTGACGTCGAGGAGATCGAAGGCCTGCCCCCCACCATCGCCATCGAGCAGCGCTCCGCCGGGCACAACCCGCGTTCGACCGTGGCGACGACGACCGAGATTTACGATTACCTCCGGCTGATGTTCGCCCGCGTCGGGCAGCCGCACTGCTGGCACGTCGATGCGAAGGGCCGAGTCTGCGGCAAGCCGATTGAAAGTCAGTCGGCTTCGCAGATCGTCGAGCGCGTGATGCAGTGGACGCCCGGCACGAAGCTGATGGTGCTTTCGCCTCTCGTCCGCGGCAAGAAGGGCCAGCATACGGAAATCCTCGAAGGCATCGGCCGGCAGGGTTTCGTCCGTGCGCGGATCGATGGCAACGTGGCGGACCTCCGCGATCCACCGAAGCTTTACAAGACGAAGACGCACACGATTGAAGCGGTGGTCGACCGCCTGATCGTCAAGCCCGAGGTCCGCTCACGCCTGGCTGATTCGATCGAGACAAGCCTGAAGCTTTCCGACGGGCTGGTGATCCTGGCGGTGCTCGATGAGAAGCGGACGACCGAGGATAAAGACACCTGGACCGACCATCTGTTCAGCGAGAAGTACGCCTGTGCTGAGCATCCCGAGTGTTCCCTAGAGGATCTGGCGCCCCGGCTGTTCAGTTTCAACAGCCCCTACGGCGCCTGCCCGGCCTGCGACGGGCTGGGCACGATCATGGAGTTCGATGACGATCTGATTGTCTCGGACCCCAGCCGGCCGCTCGGCGACGGAGCGATCGATGCGTGGCGGAAGCACGGCAAGCGGATGAACATCTACTACGGCCGGCTGATCCGCAACTTCTGCCGTGATTTTGATGTGGATATCGATCAACCGTTTAAGGATATCCCCAAGCCCGTCCGCCGCATTCTGCTGCACGGCACGAACGCGCGGGATGAATCAAAGTACGGCTCGCACTTCGAAGGCGTCGTGCCGAACCTCCAGCGCCGGTGGGATAACACCGACAGCGAATACGTCAAGCAGCGCCTGCACGCGTACCTCTCCGAAGCCCCATGCGAAGCGTGCGAAGGGGCCCGCCTGCGCAAAGAAGCGCTCAACGTTTTCGTGTATGCCGACGACCAGCGCTACAACATTCACGATGTCGTCGGGATGACGATCGAGAACGCGCTTGGGTTTTTCGATGCGGTGACGCTGAGCGATGAGAAGCGGATGATCGCCGAGCCGATCGTCAAGGAGGTCCGCGCACGGCTGGGGTTCATGCACAACGTGGGGCTGGATTACCTCACGCTCGATCGGCGCACCTCCACGCTGTCCGGCGGTGAAGCGCAGCGGATTCGGCTGGCCACGCAGGTCGGCTCGGGGCTGGTCGGCTGCTGCTATGTGCTGGATGAACCGACCATCGGCCTGCATCAGCGTGACAACGATCGGCTGATCACTACGCTTCGGCACCTCACGGACATCGGCAACAGCGTCATCGTGGTCGAGCATGATGAAGATACGATCCGGGCGGCGGACTACATTCTGGACATCGGCCCCGGGCCCGGCCGCCACGGTGGGAAGCTGGTCGCTGCGGGCGACTTCAATCACCTGCTCGCCTGTCAGGAATCCATCACGGCGAAGTACCTCACCGGCGCGTGTCAGATTCCGGTGCCCGAAAAACGTCGCGAGCTTGATCCCAAGCACAGCCTCGTCATCGAGGGGGCGAGCGAGCACAACCTCAAAGGCATTGACGTTCGCGTGCCGTTGGGGGGATTTGTCTGCGTCACGGGCGTGAGCGGGTCGGGCAAGAGCACGCTGGTGAACCAGATTCTGCTGCGAGCGATGATGCGTCACCTGCACGGCTCGCGCGCCAGGCCCGGTGCTCACGATGGCGTGAAGGGTCTGGAGCAGGTGGACCGGGTGATCGAGGTGGACCAGTCGCCGATCGGCCGAACGCCTCGTTCGAACCCCGCGACATACACCGGCGTTTTCGACCTGATTCGCCAGCTGTATGCGAAGACGAAGGAAGCGAAAATTCGCGGCTACAAGCTCGGCCGCTTCAGCTTCAACGTCAAAGGCGGCCGCTGCGAAGCGTGCCAGGGGCAGGGCACGAAGAAGATCGAGATGCACTTCTTGCCGGACGTGTACGTCTCCTGCGAAATCTGCAAGGGCACCCGCTACAACGAGCAGACGCTGGAGATCACCTACCGCGGCAAGACCATTGCTGACGTGCTGGACATGACGGTCGAAGAAGCGGTCGAGTTCTTCGAAGCGTTCCCCAAGATCTCGCAACTGCTGCGCTCCGTGCGCGACGTCGGCCTGGGCTACGTCAAACTCGGGCAGAGTTCGACCACGCTATCGGGTGGCGAAGCGCAGCGTGTGAAACTGGCGACGGAACTCGGCAAAGGCGCGACCGGTCATACCGTCTATGTGCTCGACGAACCGACGACGGGGCTGCACTTCGCGGACATTCACAACCTGCTGAACGTGCTGGGCCGGCTGGTCGACAAGGGCCATACGGTGCTGGTGATCGAGCATAATCTGGATGTCATCAAGTGTGCCGACTGGATCATCGATTTGGGCCCCGAAGGCGGCGACGGCGGCGGCACGCTGGTCGCGGAGGGCACGCCCGAGCAGGTGGCCGGCATCAGCAAATCCCACACCGGGCAATACCTCGCCCCACGCCTGAGCCGAACGGCGGTCGCGGGATAACTACAGCCGGGAGGCTACGCCTCGCCGGTGCCCGAGAAGCCCGGCCGTCTCGCTGCGCTCGCTGGCCGGGGCACCCTACTCACGAAAGGTGTCACCGGACTGTGGACAGTCCGGCTCTCACCGCTCACAACCCCAGCAGATCGTCTTCGTCATCGTCGTCGGCTGCCTCTTCTACCTGCTCGCGCAGTTCCTCCAGGCGGTGCTCCAGCCAGGTGGCCCGGCTCATCGCATCGGGCTCGCAGAGCATGTCGTACCGCTGCTCATCGTCCTCACACAGTTGCATGATGGCGACGTCGATCAACGCAGCGGTCGGCACCTCTTCCTGCTCCAGAAGCGGCCGAAGGTCCTCCACCGCTTCCACATCATCAAGCACCGGATCGTGCAGCAGGGCCTGCAATTCTTCGCGATGGTCCACGAGTTCTTCGTCCTCACGCGGCGGCAATTCCGTCGGCTCCAGCCTCGCCATGCGATACGGCTCGTGGTCGACCTCCTCCACCACACGCGCCCGGCAAAGCCCCTGAAGAAGCAGCAGATACCGCCCATCAGACAGCTTCTCATACTGCGTGACATACCCCACGCAAACGAACGGCCTCAACGGCGGCTTACCGTCGGCGTAATCGTGGCGGGAAGCGGACTCGTCGTACAGGCCCATGGCGATCAGCCCGTGCGTATCGAGCACGTCGCCGGTCATCCGGCGGTAGCGCGGCTCGAACACATGCAGCGGCACGGCCGTGTGCGGCAGAAGCGTGCTGCCGGGCAAGGGGAAGATCGGCACGGGACGTCGGAAATCAATTGAGACCGTCTCAGTCATGCGCCATCCTAGGGCTGTGCCCGTGAGAGCTGGCTATCAGGGAAAAACTATTTTCAGCATCTTGCATGAACTGACGCCTCCGGGCAATCACATATTAGCCAAGCCCGGGCCAGAAGATCGGCTGAACCAGGGTATACGTCGCCACGGAGACAAGCGTCGTCAACGCGACCCGCCGCATGGCCTTCATTCCCATGCGATTGCCCAGCCAGATGCCCGGCAGCGTCGCGACGAGCACCATCGGGACAAAGACCGCCCCCTGCCAAAGCGACTGTTCGACCACCGGCCCGAACCGCTGCGAGAGAAAAAACACGTTCGGCGGCGTCAGCACGGCGAAGACGGCCCACATGGTCGCACGCATCTGCGATGAGGACCAGCGGTATGCCGTCACCCACATCGCCGTCGGCGGACCGGCCATCCCCGCCACGCCGGTGGTGACTCCCGCCGTCGCCATTGCCAGCATGCCCCAGCCGGTGTGCACCTCATCACGAGGCTGAACGCGCCAGAGCCATTGCAATAGCAGCACGACCAGCACGATGCAGCCGAATATCTGCCTGATGATCCCGCCTTCGAGGGCTGCGACCTGCGCCAGCACCCACACGCCCAGCGGCAGCGTCAGCAAGGCGAACGGCAGCACCTTCGCCAGCAGCTTCCACTGAACGCTCCGCCGCAACAGCCAGACGCCGAGCATCGATTGCGACATGGCGCACGCGGCGACCATGGGGATCGCCTGCTCGGGCATCATGCCGATGACCAGCAGCATCGGCACCGCGAAAAGCCCGAAGGCGAAGCCGGCCGCGCCCTGGAGAACGGCCGCGACGGCGAGCACCATCGCCATAAGCATGTAAGATTCAGCCGTCAGTTCCATCAATGCCCTTTGGTTCGTCGCCCGTGGCGTCCCTGTCAGAATCGGAGTTCAAGGATATGCCGGAAAAGCCGCCGCTCAAGCCGATTATTTTCGAAGCGTTTTTCGCCTCGATCGCCTTCGCGGTGCTGCTGGGGCTGATCGACCGGTTCGTTGGCGGGCAGGATGTTACCAGCCCGGGCTACCTGTTGGGCATCGCAGGGGTGAGTTTCATCTTCTTCCTGGGGTACGTTTTCCTCACCTACCGCGCCCGCAAGAAGGGCTGAGACGAGGGGGGCCCCATCACAACATCCCACCGATGGCGATGCCTGCGAGGGCCGCCGGTGGGCCGAGGAGGGCGGGGCCGACGATGTTCAAGATCGCCACCCGCCACGCCCCCTGCTCGATCAGGCTCAGCGACTGGTACATCCACGTCGAAAAAGTGGTGTACGCACCGAGGAAGCCGGTACCGAGGGCGATGGCCGTCGGGCCTTGCAGCGTGGCCCCGATCAGCAGGCCGAGCATCAATGAACCGCTGAGGTTGACCGTCCAGATCCCCCATGGCATGACCGTTCGCATCCGCTTCATCACCGCCTGGTCGATGACGAACCGGGCCACCGCCCCGAGCGCGCCACCTACTGCGATCATCAGGAGCAGGCTCATGACTGAACCTCGGCCGGGCGTCGCGCGATCCGCCGGGCAAGCAGCATGCCCGCCAGCGCCGCCAGCAGCCCCGCGCCGATGCTTCCCCAGAGGTAGCCGATCGCCAAGGCCCACTGCCCGCCATCGGCCAGCTTCACCGCCTGCAGGCTGAGGTTCGAGAACGTCGTAAACGAGCCCAGCACGCCGGTGCACAGCATCGGCTGCACATAGCGCGGCGTCTGAAGTCGCTCGATAATGAGCACCATCACCAGACCCAGCGCGAACGCCCCGACCGCATTCTCCGCGAAGGTTGTCAGCGGGAAGGTGCCGTCGATGGTAGGGAATGCCAGGTTGAACCCATGCCGCAGGCTCGCACCGATCGCCCCGCCCACGGCGATCGCCGCCGGCAGCCGCCAGTCGAAATGATGATCCTGCCGCGTCATGGCGTGCGACTTTAGCAGGAGCAGCGAGCCCCCGCGACGCATCGCATCGCGGCTATTGTCGCGCCGTTGAATCGGAAATCGACCGCAATGCGACGCGTCGACGGTCTCACCGTCGCAACATCGACAGCGCTGCTGCGGCAACGCCCGCGCCGGCCAGCGCAAGCAAACCACGATGCGTCGTCGCCCAATATTGCAGGCTTCGGCTGTAGGCCACATCATCGAAGGGCCCATGCGCACCGGGGTCGCCTGCCGGCGGCTCCCACAGATTGTTCGCCTCATCAGAAGCAGGACGATCCGGCACCTGCTGACGCTCGTATCCACTGCGAGCGAGGTTGATATCCGCATACCACGGCGCAAGCTTATTGCCGTAGATCGCCTTGGCCGCTTCGTAACCGACCGATATTGTCCGTCGATGGTGTTGCGAAGCATAAATGATCGCATCGGCCACTAGTTCCGGCTGGTACAGCCGCCCCACCGGCTTCGTCTGATGAGGCATCCGCGAGAGGCTGTGACGCCACAACGGCGTGTTGATCCCCGAAGGCCGAATCAGCGTCATCCGCACTCGGCTGCCGTCGTGCTTCAGCTCCGGCCAAAGTGATTCGCAGAAGCCCTTCAACGCGTGCTGAGCTGCACAGTAAGCAGCATTGAGCGGAATCCCCCGGTACGACAACGCCGACCCGATCTGAACGATCGTCCCCCGATCACGCGGCAGCATCCGCCTCAGCGCCGCCAGCGTGCCGTACACCGACCCGAGGTAGCCGACCTGCATGATGCGATCGAATTCGTCCGGCCGGGTATCCTTCACCGGTGAGATCGCTGTGATGGCCGCATCATTCACCCAGACATCCACAGGCCCGAACGCGCGATCGACCTCCCGTGCAGCCTGCTCGACCTGTTCGTGGTCGGCGACATCGGTCGGCAGCACGATCGCCTCGCCGCCGCGTGCCTCCGCTTCGCACTTCGCCGCCTCAAGCCCTGCCACGCCGCGCGCGATCAACCCGATGCGTGCCCCACGCTCGGCAAACGCCCGCACCGCCGCCCGGCCGATCCCCGACGAAGCGCCGGTAATCACCACCACCTTCGAACGCCTCGAGCCGAATAGAGATCTCATATCGCCCCCCCTTCTGCCCCACTGCCTGCAAACGTCGTTCCGGCACCTGCGTCTTAACGGCTTGTGTGCCACGTCCACGAGTGTCTGGACGGGTCGTCAACCACACGCCCCCGAACGCACAGAACTTCGCGTGACGGAACAGAGCGATTAAGCTGCTAAGATCGTTAACACAACGCCGCGAACAGCACGACGGTCAGCATGGCGATGCGGCGTTCGGATTCGGTGAGGGTCAGCAGAAGCGTCATGGTCGTATCCTCCATGCCTCTCAACATTCAACGACCGTGCCACAACCCTCACCCGGAAACAGCGACAACAACAACCTCCTTGAGCACAAGGGTTTGAAATGATTCAACAGCTTCGCTCCTTCCCCGGCCGGATTTACCTGATGTGGCAAAAAAGCAACATCGGCACGCGGCAAGCGTCGCGCGGGAGCTACACCGCCCTCGCGCTGGCCTTCGCCGTTCTGCTGAGCCTCCTCGGCGGCCCGGCCCGCGCCGCCGAGGAGGCTCAGCCCGCCCAGCCGCTGGACGAGGCCCTCGCCCGGCAGGCCTTCACCGTCGCCGAACTCTGGCTCCAGCGGGCCGAGATCCCAAGCGACACGCTTGCGATCGAAGCGGAGGGCCTCGTCGCCGTTCACGTGACGCTTCGCCTGGAAGGCCGTCGGCTGGGCCAGGGCAGCGCAGCCGTGGACGATCCCGCCGCCGAGGCCGGTGCCGTCGACATCAT
Organism: Phycisphaeraceae bacterium; assembly: GCA_040905565.1. GTDB lineage: Bacteria > Planctomycetota > Phycisphaerae > Phycisphaerales > Zrk34 > JBBDRF01. The sequence continues at coordinate 8,280 of JBBDRF010000083.1, forward strand.
GCCCCTGCTTCGCACCGCTCTCCGCACCGCCGTGCGCGAAGCCGCCACACGTGAGGATGATCTCGCGGAAAAGGCGACACAGCTGGCGCTCGATGTGCAGTTCGCCCATGACCTCGAACCGCTGAACCTCAGCGCGTTGGCGCAGCTGCCCGACCGTTTCGTGCCCGGCCTGCAGGGGCTTGCGATGCGTCGCAACGCGAACTGGGCGTGGAGCTTCCCCGGTTCGGTCATCGCCACGAACACCAATCTCTCGGGTCAGGTCAACCGCATGCTTTCGCAGGTCGATCTGCCGCTGGACCACCTCGCGCGCATCGGCACCGCCGACGGCCCGCCCCTCTACCGCTTCGACGCCATCCACCTCGTTCGCCCTCAGCCCGACGCCGACCTCCTCACGCTCTACCGCGGCAACGAACTGCTTCCCCCCCTGCCGCTCGATGACCGACAGCTCACGCAGCTTACCGACACGCTGCTGCAAAACGTCCTGAGCCGCCAGCGCACCAACGGCCGATTCGCCGGCACCTACGAACCCACCGCCGACACCTATTCACCGGTAAACGCACGACCCGTCGATGCCGCCGCCGCGGCCTATGCCCTTGCGCGGACAGCAAGGCTGGAGCGCCTGGATCCCGCCCGCCGTGAAGCCGCCGCTCAAGCAGCCGTCCGCGCGCTGGAGCGTCTGACCAGCCCTGCCGACGCGGAGCAGCAGCGCATCACCAACGATCTGGCAACCTCCGCCCTCACGCTGCTTGCTTTGCTCGAAACGCCCGGAGCAGCCGACCTCAACGATCAGCGTGACCGCCTCGCCGAGGCCATCATCTCACGCCATCGCGCCGACGGCTCATTCGCCAGCAGTGCCGAAGACGGCGACACCTCCCTCGCCACGCACGCCCTGGCCTCCGCCGCCCTCGTCCGCATCTATGATCGCACCCGCGATGCCGACGTACTCGAAAGGGCCCACCTCAGCATCGACGCCCTCTGGCAGCGCCTCGCCGACGACCCCCGCCGCGCCACCGATGCCATGCCCTGGCTCGCGATGGTCGAACTGGATCTGGATCGCCTGAATCAGCCGACCGGCTATCGCAGCCGCCTCGTCGAAACGGCCACCGCCATCTGGCGCGAGCAGGTTCAGCCTCTGGACGAAGACGCCCAGCGCACCAGTGACATCGTCGGCGGCTTCATCGTCCGCGACGCCTTCTTCCCCGAGCCCATCTGGCAATCGTCGCGCATCCTCGCCGGTCAGTCGATGCTGCTGCACGATCCAACGCTTATCCCTGCCGATCAGCGCACCGCCTGGCTGGTCAACTCCGCCCGAGGCGCTCGCTTCCTCGCCCAGCTCACCATGCAGCCGACCTCCGCCTTCTACGTCCAGCACCCCGAGCGTGCCATCGGCGGCACCCGCACCGCCATGTCGAACAATCGCCAACCCCTGGCCGCGACCGCCATGAGCCTGCTCGCCACAGTCGAACTGGAAAACGCCCTCGCCCGCCTAACCGCCGCCAGCCGCTGACGCCGCGGGCGAAGCAAAAGAATAGTAACCACAGAGGCACAGAGGTAGAGGAGAAGAAACACAGAGAAAGAGTCAGGCCCTTGCCTACCTCTTTCTTCTAAAAACTCCCCTCTTACCTCCTCCCCCTCTGTGCCTCTGTGGTTAAACCTCTTCGCCTCTTTTTCTTGGTTGATCCACGTGAGCCGACTGCCTTTCGATCCGAAGAAGCTTCCCGACCGCGATGCCGGCCCCCCCGCTCAGCGTGACCGCGCACGCTACGGCGAATTCGATCAGCCCGAGCCGCTCTCCGTCACGCAGCTGACCACGCTCATCAAACGCGTGATTGCCGACCGCACCCCGTCGCCCGTTCGCGTCGTCGGCGAGATCTCCAACTTCTCCGATCGCAAGCACTGGTACCTCTCGCTCAAGGACGACGCCAACGTCATCTCCTGCGTCATGTGGGCCTCCGCCGCCGGCCGCTGCGGCTTCACCCCCGATCGCGGGCAGCAGGTCGTCGCCACCGGACGCCTGGACTACTACGGCCCCCAGGGCCGCCTCCAGATGTACATCGATCAACTCGAGCCCGTCGGCCAGGGCGCCCTCGAACTGCGCTTCCGTCAACTCTGCGAAGAGCTTCGCAAGCTCGGCTACTTTGATGACGCTCACAAGCGCCCGCCGCCGTCCTTCCCTCAGCACATCGCCGTCGTCACCAGTGCCGGCGGGGCTGCCCTGCATGACGTGGTCAACACCGCCCACCACCGCTGGCCCGGTGTGAAACTCAGCCTCGTGGATGTCCGCGTGCAAGGCGACGAAGCGGCTCAGCAGATCGCCGACGCCATCGATTCCCTCAGCGCTCATCATGCAGCCCTCGGCATCGACGCGATCATCCTCACCCGAGGCGGCGGCAGCATGGAAGACCTCTGGGCCTTCAACGAACGCATCGTCGCCGAGGCGGTCTATCGCTGTCAGCTTTTCGTCGCCGCCGCGATCGGTCACGAGACGGACACCACCGTCGCCGAACTGGTCGCCGACCTTCGCTGCTCCACGCCGACGCAGGCCGCCGCTCGGCTGGTCCCCGACGCCGCCGCTGAGCATCATCGCATTCAGCAGTACGCCCATCGCCTGCGGACCGCCCTGCGCCGCCGCGTCGAGAACGCCCGCGCCCGCTGGCAGACCGTCGCCATGCATCCGCTGTTCCGTAAGCCGACCGAGACGATCGACCGCCATCGCCAGATGCTTCGTCATCTTGAACATCGCCTCGGAGCGGCTGCGAAGCATCGCGTTGCCGACGCGCGCGATCGCCTGCAGACCGCCCGCCACGACCTGCTCTGCCACGACCCCGCCAACCGCGCCCGGCTCGCCCGGCGGGAGCTCGACGAAGCGACACGCCAGCTTCAGAACCATCTACGGCAGCGCCTCGCTTCGGAGCGTCAACACCTTCACGCACTGCAGCGTCAGCTCCAGGCAGTCGGCCCCGACAGCGTCCTCTCGCGCGGCTATTCTTACACCACCGACGAGCAGGGCCAGGTTCTCCGCTCCGTCGAGCAAACCCAGCCGGGCCAGTCCGTCCTCACCCACCTCGCCGACGGCAAGTTCCGCTCCACCGTCACCCCCCCCACCGGGCCGCCCACCTCGCCGCCACCGGCGAAGCCTGCCGCGAAGAGAAAATCCAGGCGCCGCGCCGCGGAGACTTCCCAGCCGAAGTTGTTTGATGAACTGGACTCTTGATGATAAGATTGTTCCTTCCACGGACGACAAAGGGTGGAAAATGCAGCGATTGCTGCCCCCTTTTCCTCTGTTCGTCGGTGGTTGTTTTCCTTTGAGCTTGATTTTTATTTTCCATCGGTGATAATGTTGGGCTCGAAACGATCGAACCCTAGCATCGCTGCAAGCAGGAACCGGATACATGGCCCATTCGCTGTCCGCAAAGAAACGCATCCGCCAGAACGTCAAGTCGCGTGCTGTGAACCGCTGGCGTAAGAGCCGCGTCAAAGACGACGTCAAGACCTTCCTGCTCGCCGTCCGCGAAGGCGACGCCACCAAGGCCGAGGAAGCTTACAAAGCCGCCTCGCGCACTCTGGACAAAGTCGCCGCAGCCGGCACGATTCACAAGAATACAGCTGCAAGGCGTAAATCCCGCCTCGCCAAGCGCCTTCACAAGCTGACTCAACCCAGCGCGTGACTCTCGCTCATCTGCTGCCTATCCTATGGCAGTCGACCGGTTTTGGGGATTAGTGTAACGGTAGCACGACTGATTCTGGTTCAGTTAGTGGAGGTTCAAATCCTCCATCCCCAGTTTCGTTGAATTTCTCAATCAACCCCGCTTTGGCGCAACGCCGGCGGGGTTATTGTTTGCGCCCGCCCCTCCCACCCAGGCGCACATCACCTAGCCCCGGCCTTGGCCGGGGTTCCCCCGCTGCGCATGCGCTACGGGCGGCGAGCGCCGGAACGGTGGCATCCGTTACTCGCGACCGTTCCAGTAGATGATGACGTTTCGCGTGGCTCTGCCGGAGGCGACGATGTCCAGTCGTCCGTCGCCGTCTAGGTCGGCGATCGCCAGATCCTCAGCCGCCATCTGGTTGTCGTCCAGCGTATGGGTCGCCCAGTTCGTGCCGCTTTCGTCGAGCGGCACGTACAGCCGAATGCCGACCTGATTCTCAGCATCAGGCATGCGCCACCCCGCGACGATCTGAGGCGGCCCGATGCCGAGAAAATCCGCCACGCCCAGCGCATGCCCCTGATTCAAGCGGTCGTCAAGCACATGCCGCACCGGCTCCTGCGGATCCGCACCCGAGGTATAAGCAACCACCCTCGGCCCGTGCATAGGCTCGATCGTAGCCATGGCCACTTCTTCCTCACGCTCAGCCATCCTGAAGCGGATTTCGCCGCCGGGCTCGCTGAGAAACGGCGGCGGGGCCGCCATCGTCGGCTCGGCGACGCTGAGATCAACCACGGCGCCGATGCCCTCCCGACCGATCACCAGCACATGCTCGTTACCCTGAGGCAGCACAACTACGTCGAGGTTGTGCGTGCCGCTCATGCCCGTTTCCACGAACGTGCTCGCCCATTCACCCTCGGCAAGATTGTCCGGTGGTGTAACAACTTGAACGCGCACGCCGTCGCCGGCCGCCTCGCCGTCACCGTCGGTCTTCGGGTTCAGCGGGAGCACGACCAGGCGGAACTGCTCCGCCGCCGCCTTCACCCAGCGCATGCGGTGCGTGGTGGGATCGTGCGGCTTGATCTGCCGGGCCTCCCATCGCTGTGTCGGATCGTCAGGCCGATGCAGATAGAACACGGCCCCCGACCGCTCGACATCCGCCGTTTCGCTTGGGTTCCACTGCGCCCCGATGGCCACTTCGACCTTGCCGTCGCCGTTGATGTCGCGGGCGGCGATGCAGACGTTGTCAGCATCGGTCAGATTCTCCGCCATCACGTGCTTGTCCCAGGGCTGCCCCGCCTCGCCGGGATTGCGGTACCACACAATCTGCCTGCTGTCGGCGAGCAGAATGTCCGGCTGCTCGTCGCCGTCAACATCGCCGACCGCGACGCCGTAGCCGACGCTGATCGCGTCATCGATGGTCTGGGGATGGAAATTGGGCTCGGGGATTTCGCCGAGCGCGGTGCCGGCGAAGGTCAGCATGACGATCAGTAGGATGCGGATGTGTGACATTTGCGTTTCCTGATGCAGTAGCAGTTGTGCTGGTCTATCACGTTCGACCCGTCACGGCCGACGGCGGGTGCGTTGTCCCGCTTTGCGGCGGGCTTGATCCATGGCTGAGAGGACGTCGCCGCCCTCGTCCTGAGCCGGGGGAGGCGCTGAGGGTTTTGCCGCTGAAGCAACGCCCGCTGCGGGTGCTGCCACGGGGCGGGCGGACTGTCCGGGCTGCGCTTTGGCCGGCCTGGCGGGCGTTGGTGCCGGCTGCGCAGCGTCCGATTGCGAAGGTTGTTTCACGCGCCGGCGACGCAGCAGCTTCATGACGTTGGTGACGTGGCCGGTGCGGCGTTCGAAGACTTCGAGCAGGAACACGACCGCCGCGATCAGCAGCAGGTACGGCGAGAGGTCGACCATGCGAGGCCGACGGCTCATCTCCGACCACACGCCGCCCATGTCCAGCCGTTCGACGCCGCCGCTCGCCCGCGCCAGTTGCCGCAAGCTTTCTACGCCTCGCCGCGTGGTCACCGGAGCGTACTCCGGTGCATAAGGTAGCGTCACCGGCGCTCCTGCCACGACCGCCTCGCCGTTCTGCCCGGGCCTCTGGATCGAGGCGGTGACGATGACGGTCTCCGCGCCGTGCAGCGTGACGTCGTAGCCGAGTTCGTCCGCAGCGATGTAGGCCATGTTTACCTGTTCGGCCACGGGGCCTTCGCCGGGATGACCTCGGAGGATGGTCAGTTCGGGCAGATCGGTAAACGGCGGCCCATCGCTGCGCGGATCGAGATGCAGCCGCACGCGCAGCCGGCCTTCTTCAAGTTGCTGGGTGAGGACCATATCGTCGCCGAGGTCGTTATCTTCGCCAGCCGCCCAGCGTGCCATGGAGGTCATCATGTCGCCGACCTCCTGCCACTGGGCGATGGGGCCGGTGAATTCACCGTCCGCTTCACCGGTGTAGGCGACGGCACGCCCGAGCCCAGCCTGCCATGCTGCGAGCAGCGGCGCTTCGTATTCATCACGCGTACGGATGGCCAGTTGCGCCCCCTCACGCAGGTACGTCAGGCCGTAGCCGCCGACCGCCGGCACGTCGCCGGGCGACCACCCCAGCAACCCACGGAAATTCGACGCGGAGGCAACCGGCGTGAGTTCTTCGATGAACGTGGACCGTGCGATTATCTCGATATCCTGGGCAAAAAGCCTGGGCAGTTGCTTCGCGTCCATCGTTTCGTAGTAACGTCCTGCCCCGCGCTGAGCAATCCCTTCAAGCAGTTGCCGATCGACGCCGGCCCCCAGCGCCACCGTCGAGACGGTCGCGTTCATCTGGCGCAGTTCATCAACGAGCCCGAGGTGGTCGGCGTCGGGCGTCTGGCCATCACTGAGGACGATCACGTGCCGATTCTGCGTCGTCGCCGCACGCAGCATGTTCCGGGCAGCGACCATGCCCGAATGCAGGTTCGTCCCGCCTGCGGATTGAATACGCGAGATGTCATGCTTGATCGCTCCCGCATTGCCCGCCGACTGCAGGCTGCTGGCGATGTTGGCCTGTCCATCGAAGATCACCACCCCTACTTCGTCGACAGGCGTGAGCATATCGACGGCCATGATGGAAGCTTCGCGCGCCATCGCCAGTGGTTCGCCGCTCATACTCCCGGAGCGATCGATGACGAGCACCATCGCCGTCGCAAGTTTGCGATGCTCCTGCCGCAGTTCCATCGACACCGGCAACACCGGATCCAGCGGCCCTTCAAAGTAGCCGCCTGCGCCGAAGCTGTGAGGCCCGCCTGTCATCAACAAGCCTCCGCCGGCGTGCTGCACCCACTGCGCCATGTTCGCCAGCCGCGTATTGCCGAACGACCGCGCGGGGACATCTTCAAGAACGACTGCGGAGTAGCCGCCGAGCTGCCCAAGGTCACCGACGAACCCGCTCGGGCCGATCGCGCTGACATCAAGCCCGCCGGCCCGCAGCAGCCGCGCCAACGGTGGATCCGCCTTCTCGCTAACCAGCAGAATCGGCCTGCGGCCTTCGACGCCGACCAGCAGCCGGGCCGTGTTATTCTCAAGCTGCGGGTCGTCCCCCTCGCCACGGATGCGCAGTGTGTACGAAGCGGTCCCCGCGCTTTGGACCGCATCACGGAACGTCAGCCGCGACTGCCCCGCCGCCACATCACGCGTGCCCCCAGCGATCACCCGATCACCTCGGCTCAGCTCGTAACGCACCTGCTGAGCCGTGGGCGCGCGAAGCGTGGCTGCGACGAGAAACTCCTGCTCGGGCGTCACGCGCGCCGGGCCGTCGAGCCGTTCGATCGCGAGGTCATTGACGACAGGCCGCTCCATGACGCGGTAGTCGACGCCGATGCCGCGCCCCGCCGCCCGCCCGGCCGTCTGCGAAAGATCGCGCCCGGTCCAGCGGCCGTCGCTGAGCACGATCACCCGCCCTTCTCCGTCGCGCGGCACCATCGTCAGCCCCGCTTCCACTGCCTCGGCAATGTTCGACGCATCACTGCCGACTTCCGTCACGAATCCGCCGAACGGCTGATGCTCCGGTGACTGCTCCACGCGAACCTCACGCCCGAAGCCCAGCACCGCAAGCCGATCCTCCGTGCGCATGCCGCTGGCCAGCGTGGCGATGAGTTCGCTTTGCCGCTGCTCCATCCCCTCGGGCATCGAAGCGCTGCGGTCGGCGACGACGACCACCGTCGCGCCGTGGCCCGGCAGCACCACCGCCACGCGCGCCAGAGCCGCCACCACCAGCAGGCAGACGATGCTGCGCAGCACCTGCGTGCCGAAGCCCGGCACACGCCACAACCAGACCGCCACGCCCAACGGCAACGCCAGCAGCAACCACATCGGCTCAAGCAGCGTCGTCATACCGCACTCCCCTGCCGCCGCAGCAGCCAACCGTGCCAGAGCAGCAGCCCCGTCACCACCAGCACGAACGCCCAGCCGATATCGCGATAGGTTTGCCCCAGCGTCTGAACCTCCTGCCAATCGCCCCACGTTCCCGTGGCCGAGTTGCGCAGATCCGAAGCTGTCCGGCTGCTGGCGTTCACGGCGAGGCGTCCTTCGAGGCGATCGCCTTCTTCACCACCCGCGATGTACGACCACACGCCCGGCTGATCCATCATCACCGCCGCTTCGCCGGTCGGCGCGTTCACCGTCCGCGACTCACCGGCGGGCGTGGTCAACTCCAGCACATCCACCCCCCGAGGCAGCCGCACCGTCACGCCCTGCCCGACCGCTGCGTTCGTCGGCCGCGCGCCTGGCCGAGCCTCCTGCCGCCATCGCACAAGATTGTCCAGCAGGATGACCCAGTCGGGGGCACTGAGCAGATTCGATCCCTCACCGCGCCAGCGTAGCGAAACCGTCCGCCCGCCCGTGGCACGTTCCGCCACGCTCAGCAGGGCCTCGTTGCCGACCATCACAATCGCCTGCCCCGGCACGTCGCGCTGCCCGCCGGCCTGTGTTTCATCTTGCGATTCTGCATCGTCGGACGGGCGATTGACTGACCAGAGGACGCCGCTGAGCGCGAGGCCCTGCGTGAGCGGATGCGTGGTGTCGATCGCGTACGGCCCCGCAAGCACGCCTGTCTCGCCCCGGCCACGCACGATCCTGAACACGTGACGTTCGGCATTGCTCGCAGCCGCTTCGGGCGAAGCATCCGTGATCAGCAGTTCCGCTTCCGCAGCGGCGACGAAACGCACGCGGCCGGTCGATTCCAGCGCACGTCTTATCGCCCGGACAAGGCGTTCGCCGGTGCTTGTGTCGTCTTCGATCGCCACGGCCACACGCACCCGCAGCGGACGGTTTTCCAGCAGCACCGCTTCGTTGTCCAAAACCAGAGCGTCCTCCTGCTCAAGCTGGATATGGGCCGGTTGGTCTGGAGTCAGCCGCGTCCGAATCCGCCTTGTCTCACCCGCCTCCAGCGTGATGCCGATACGCTGAGCCGCCACGCCTTCCTGCTCGATGCGCAAGACAGCCTCAGCCGCACGCGTGCCGAAGTTCCCCACTTCAAGCACGCCCCCCCCACCGTTCTCCGCAGCATTCCCGTCAGCGGTGTCGTTTTCCGTATCGGTGCTATTTGCCGGCCGATCGCTGTGACGCCAGGCGTTGATGATGGCGAGGTTGGGATCGGCTTCCCCGAAGGCCGCCCATCGGATGCGGCCGCCTTCGAGGGCAGTCTCGTCATCAGGCGGCCGATGCGTGACGACCATCACCCGCCCCGTCTCGCCCACCATCTCCGAAGCGCGGGCGATGGCAGCATCGAGATCCGCGCGCGGCGCCGTCGGCTGCCAATCCGCCAGAGCCGATTGGAGTTGATCGTGCCGTTCAATCACGTCGCCCAGCACACGCGGCTCCAGCCCCGCCGCGAGCAGCCGCACACGATGGCGACCCGGCTGAAGCTGTTCGGTCAGCGCGTCGATCGCCCGCTCCCGTACGCTCTGGTCCGTCCCCGCCTGCATCGCGAACGAATCGTCGAGCACCACCGCGATCGGTACGCGCACCGTCGAAGCCGTCGCCCGTGGACCGGCCGCCGCCAGCACGAGCCCCGCCAGGATCAAAAGCTCCAGCAGCAAGATGAGCCACGGCGGCTGAAAATGCTCCACGCGCTGCCCGCCGGATTTCACCGCCGTCAGCTGTTGCCAGATGATGTGGCTCGAGACCACCCGCCGTCGATACCGCGTCTGCAGCAGGTAGATTCCCGCGAGAATCGGTAACGCCACCAGCCCCGCCAACATGATCGGCAACGTCAGAATACCCATCAGGCAGCCTTCAACACGTGAGCATGCACCAGCGATTCCAGTTCCCAGTCAGCCAGCAGATCCTCCGCGACCAGCGGCACCAGCACGGCCCCCAGCCCCGCCGCCGCCTCCTGCCACATCTGCTGATGCCGGGCCAGCAGTTGCGTGTATCGCTGTTCCACGCCCGCATCCACCGCCACGTCAAGCGTCTGCCCGCTCTCACTATCGACCACCCGCACGCTGCCGCGTTCACCGACGCCCATGTCGGCCTTTGCAAGGATTTGAATCACAACGAGCCCCGCTGCCGACTCCGCCATCGGTCGAAGCGTGGCCAGCGGATCGCCTGCGAAAAGCAGATCGCTGATGAGCATCCGAAGCGATCCCGATCGCCACCGCGGCCGCATCTGCTGCAAAGCTGCGTCGACACTGAAATCGCCAGCGAAGCTCAACCCATGCCAGGCTTCTGGTCGACCACTGCCCTGCGCAAGCGGCTGACAGCCCCGCTCCCCCGCAAGCGAAACCTCCCACGTAAAACGGCTGTTCTCCGCAGCCGTGACCAACGCCCCCGCCATCGCCACGGTGGCGTCGGCCTTGGCGGTTTCTTCCAGCGCCATTGAAGCGGAAGTATCGATCAGCAGTTCCAGATGTGGGCAGACCTCGTCACGGAAGGTCTTCACATGCAGACGATCAGAGCGGGCGTAAGCGGACCAGTCGATGCGCCGAACGTCGTCGCCGGGGTGGTAAACGCGGTGGTCCATGAACTCGAGGCTGGAGCCGACGTCTCGGCCGAGCTTCGCCCCGACCACGCCGCGCGTCACGCGCCTGGGATCGGCGAGCGCCAGCCGAGCCGCTGCACGCTGACCTTCGAAAGCGGCCTGTCGCAAACGCTCATCCACGCGTGTTCTCCTCGGTCACCACCGCCGGCTGCAGCGCATCGTCGCCGTTGGTCGTGGGCACTTCCACCGCGGGCGTCGCAGGGGCATCGGCCTCGGCGCGCGGCGGACGGAAGCGGGCGATCCGCCTGACCAGCCACGGCAACTGTGCACCCACCAGCAGGACCACCGCCACCCGCCCCAGCCACAAGGGCTCCTCCAGCGAATCGCTGAACACCACGCCCACCGACGTAATCCACCACGAAGGCGACAACTGATCCAACATCATGTTGCCCGTCAGCACCGCTGCCACCACGGGCCACGCGGTACCCAGCGCCATCAGGATTAGCGCCATCGCGAACGTGTGGGCCGGATTGATCAGCTTGCCGAGCGGCGTCAACCGCACCAGGAGGAACCCGACCAAACTGTAGCTGAGCAGATACGTGGCCATCACTTCCAGCCGCATTGCTTCAGTCGGGTCCAGTATCGCCGTCGACGACACCTGCGACCAGACGATGCCGACCGTGGCGGCCATCAGCAAAAGCGTCCACGCGATGCCGTTCGCCGCCCCGCTGAACAGCAGGAAGGCCGGCACCCGCAGCAGATGCCGCCGCGGCACCTTCGCCGCCAGCCTGCGATTGAGCACGTCGCGTTCGCCGATCGCTGCCAGCGAAGCGAGCCCCAGCGCCAGCACCGATCCCCAGCCCCAAAGCAGGATAGCCTCCGAATAACCAGCCGCGAACGCCAGAACGCCCGTCCCCGCCCACACCACCACGAAACACGCACGCGGCAGCACCGCCCGGTTCGATGATGCCGGGCTCACCGCCGCCACCGCCAGGGTGAACAGCAGCAGTGCCGTCCCCGCGTAGAACCCGACCAACCCTAGCCAGCCCAACACCGTCACATGCGTGAGCACGCCGAAGCTGATCACCCCGTAGGACCATTGCATCGTCATCGAGAACGCGGAGACGAAAGCCATGAACGTCCCGAACTGCACGATCGATCGTGCGAACCGCGCCATCGGGATGCTCGCCACGAAGATCGCCAACAGCACGCACCAGGAGATCACCATGAGATTGACCGCCAGGAGCGTGAAGATGGTCGGCAGATCGATGCCGCGTAGCAGGTACGCCAGCGTGAGAAAGGGCAGGCACAGCGAATAAATCAGCAGCGTCATGACCATCGCCGACACGAACTTCCCGCTGATAATCCGCCAAGGTTTGAGCGTCGTGATGAACATCAGGTCGACGTTCTGATCACTCCGTTCCGACGCAAGCCGATACGCCGTGGTGCCCGGTACGAACAGCAGGCAAGTCGCCAGCAGAATGCCCAGCAGGAACATGAACAGTTCCGGGCCGTCGCCGAATGATTGCGATCCTGTGCCGGACGTCAGCGTGTAAACCGCGACGACACCCGCCTGCACGATCAGGAACAGCACCAGCACGCCGGTGATGGTTTTGCCCGCCACCGCCTGCCGCATCTCCTTCACCGCGATCGGGTTCACGAAGTCGCTGAGGCGCTGGCCCATGCGTTCGAATCTAGCTGCACGCGCTTCGCTCATCACTGCACCTCCCCGGTCGTGAGATCCATGAACACCTGCTCCAGGTTGGCGCGGCGTTGGCGAAATTCCGCAATGCGAAAATCACGCTTCAACAGTTCCGCCAGCAGATCGCAGCACGTCTCTTCCGAGCCGCTTACGTCCGCCTCCACATGCGTATCCAGCATCCGCGTCTGCTCGATGTGAGGCATCTCCAGCAGGGCTTTATGAAGCGCGGCCTGTTCACCGCTGACGCGGATCACCATCGTCCGAAGGTTCGTCGCTTCCGGGTTGGTCGTGATCTGCTCCATCGTCCCCGCCCGCAGGATTCGGCCGCGCTCGATGATCACCGCACCATCGCAGATCTCCCCCAGTTCGCTGAGAATGTGCGAGCTGATCAGGATTGCCTTGCCCTGCCCCGCCAGATTCTTCAGCAGTTCGCGCAGTTCGATGCGTGCTCTTGGATCAAGCCCCGCCGCCGGCTCATCAAGCACCAGCAACGGCGGATCATGCACCAGCGTCCGCGCCAGCGAAACGCGCTGCTTCATGCCCTTGCTCAGCGACGCCAGCGTCTTCTGCTTAATGCCGGAGAGGTTCGTGAACTCTTCCACCGCATCGATCACCTTCGCCCGCCGAGGCATGCGAATGCCGTAGGCACGCGCGAAGAAATCCAGATACTCATGCACGCTGATGTCGTGATGGGCGGGCAGCGCGTCGGGCATGAAGCCGATCAGCCTTCGCGCCTGCTCGGGGTTCTCCACAATGCTCAGCCCGTCGATCTGAATATCGCCTTCGGTGGGATCGTCAAGCGTCGCCAGGATGCGCATGGTCGTCGTTTTGCCTGCCCCGTTGGGCCCCACGAAGCCAAACGTCTGGCCGGCTCCGAAGGCGAAGCTGACATCGTCGACCGCCGTCGTCTCGCCGAACCGCCGCACGAGTTGGTTCACTTCGACCTTCATGGCTGCACCTCCGACCGCGCGGCCGCATCACTGAAATCGCCCGCCCCCAGCTTTCCGAACACCACGCTCTGCTGCGGCCGGGTGTGGTAACGCGTCAGCGACGGATCGACAAACGGCGACGTCTCGAGCACCGCCACGTACCAGCCGGGCTTAAGCACCGCCCGAAGGTTCTCGTCATCCCAGCCCGTCACGGCGGAAACGTCCTGCGAAAGCATGCCCCGCAGCGACCGGCTGGCCGTCGCCAGATTCGCCGTGCGTGCGACCACCGCTTCCCCGAGTTGACGCGTCGTGGCCCTCTCGCCCGCTGCGATCTCATCCGCACGATGAATCGCCCCGCCAGCATCCATGTATTGCACGCTGACGAGCGGTGCTTCGAGGTTATTGATGAGCACGGGCGTGCCTTCATCATCGTGGTCGACCTGCAGACGCCGACGATCGGTCGCCACCCGCCGCACGCGGAAATGACTCGGCACACCCGCCGTCACCCAGCCGCTGGCAAGGTGCTGCTCGTTGCCCACCCACGCCACGGTGCGAGGCCGGCCCGCCTCCTGCCAGTCGTCCGAAAACTGCTGCGTCAGTTCAGTATTCGCATCGAAGCGAAGCCCGTCGCTCGGCGACAGCGGCGCGTGATAGCCGAGCATCCCCCGCGTCACCGCCCGATGCTCCTGCTGATCCAGCACCGTCACCGTCGCCAGCCGAATCGTCGGCGTGATGCCGTCCGCCAGCACGCTGTAAGCGAACACCGACCCGCAAAACACCAGCGAAATCAACGGCGTCGTCCACAGCAGCCATATCCGACGCTTCTTCCGGCTAAGCACAATCAGATTCACAGGCCCCGCCACCACCGCGAACACCACCAGCAGTGCGAACAGACTTCGCACCGGCACGGCGATGTCGTCCAGCACCGGGAAACGCTGATGGGCCTGACGCATGCTCATTCGATCGACCAAGGCCTCGTGGGTGTCCGCCGCGGCATCGGTCAGCCGACTCCACGGCAGGTTGCCCAGCTCATAACCCAACTTCGACTCATCGATCTGCATCATCTGCCCGAAGCCGATTTGCCCGGCGTGCCCGTTTTCGAACGGCTCCGCCTCGCTCTCCGCCGGCAGTTCAACATCGCCCAGCAGCGCCAGCACCCCGCCGGCCCGGGTGTAATCCAGCAGCGCGCTGCGCACTTCGGGCGGCGCGGCTCGCCATTCATCGGCCGTGACGACCACCGCGGCATAGGGACTGTAACTCAGCCACTGCCGACTCCACTGCCCCGGCGATTCCGAATGACGCGTGAACTCATATTCAAACCTGCCCCGGCTCTCCATGACCGAAGGCGTATCCATCGCCTGGTACGAAGCGAGCACGAACACCTTCTCGCCCCCCGACCGCGACCAGGATGGCCCGAAAGCGTTGGAACCGCTACCGGCACTACGTAGGCCGTCGCGCTGTTGCCGACCGTCGATGCTGACGGAAAAACCGCTGCCGCTGAGCGAAACGGGCGGTTGCGGGATCGAAAGCCTCGCCCGCGCGCCCGGCGGCAGCTCCACGCTCCGCGTCAGCCGGCTGATCCGGTGGTCGCTGCCGTAGTTGCTCCGCGGTGCCGTCAGCGTCACACGATGCGTCTGCGAATCCGACCGATTCTCGATCACGAACGTGTGATCCACGTAACCGAAGCGTGCCTCGTCGGGCGAAACGGTCACATTGGCAATCCGTATGGCGTCGAATGTCTGTTGCGACTGCGCCGACACCAGCGGCGTCATGCAGAGCATCAACAACAACGCCAGGCAGGTCGATCGTTGCACGGCGGCCGATGCCACCGCGACGGCGGGAGGGTTGCCAATCATGCGTTTACCCCGGGGACTGGGTGGTGGAAGCTGAACTGATCTGAACGTCGTCAGGCAGATCAAGCGATGCCGGGTCAAGCGCCTCAAGCAGTGAGCGGATCACCGCTGTGGTGTCCACCTGATCGAAGCGTGCTTTGTAGTTGAGGATGATGCGATGGTTCATCACCGCCACCGCAACCGCGTGCACATCTTCAAAGCCGACCGTCGGCCGGGCGTCGAGCAAAGCGTGCCCACGTGCCGCCTCGGCGATCGCAATGGCCGCACGGGCGCTCGCCCCGTAGGTGACGTACTGCGTGACAAGCGGGGTGGCTTCGTTAGATTCCGAATGTGTCGCCGCCACCAGCCGTGCGATGTACCGCACCAGCGCACGCGGCAGGTAGATACCCTCCATCACCTGGAAAATTTCCTCGAGCTGCTCACGCGAGAGTGACCAGTCAGGCTTCGGCGGCTCACCGCGCCGGCGCGACGAGATGATCTGCTCAAGCACGTCAATGTTCGCCCCACCCACGTGCAGCTTGAACAGGAACCGATCCAGCTGCGCCTCCGGCAGCGGGTACGTGCCCTCCAGTTCGATCGGGTTCTGCGAAGCGAGCACGAAGAACGGATCCG
The DNA here is from genome assembly GCA_040905565.1 of Phycisphaeraceae bacterium. GTDB lineage: Bacteria > Planctomycetota > Phycisphaerae > Phycisphaerales > Zrk34 > JBBDRF01. Next base: position 23,969 of record JBBDRF010000083.1, read on the forward strand.
GCAGCGGCCGCGTCGCATTCAACAGCGTCACGCAACGTTCCTGCATCGCCTCCAGCAAGGCAGCCTGCGTCTTCGGCGAAGCGCGGTTGATCTCGTCGGCAAGCACCAGATTCGAGAAGATCGGCCCGGGCTCGAAGTTCATCTCACGACGGCCCTCAGCATTCTCCTGGAGAATGTGCGTGCCGAGGATATCGCCCGGCATCAGGTCCGGCGTGAACTGAACGCGGCTGAAATCCAGGCGCATCAGCTCCGAAAGCGTCTTCACCAGCTGCGTCTTCCCGACGCCCGGCAAGCCCTCGAGCAGAATGTGACCGCGGCTGAGAATGCCGACGAGCACGAGGCGATTCAAGTCCCCCTGCCCGAGCAACACCGCATCCAGTTCCTCGAGCAGACGCCCAGCGGCCCGGGCGGCAGGTTCGAGCCGATCGGGCGGCAGAAGATCCGCGCTACTCATCAGCAGTTTCCATCAGGGAGGTAAGCATCAACAACTCCAACGAAGGCCCGTCAAAACGAAATAACACGACACAAAAAAACACATCACTCGCGATCGAAGTACCGCTGCACCGCCCCCCGATGCCGAGGCAGAATCACCTGCGACGCCGCCCCGCCGCCGCCCGACGCTGCACCATCCAGCGCGGTCGCGCTTGAGCGTTGCTCCGGCAGATCAACCTCAGGTGCCGTCGAAGATAGGCCGATCAGCGTCGATCCTTCTCGGTCGATGGCGGCGGGTGAAAGCGCGACCGGTTCGAAGGCGGCGTCGTCTGTCCGGATCGGCGCCTCTGCAAGCGTGGCCGGCGCCGACGCGTTGCCGATGCCCTGACCGCCGCCCGTGCCGAGCATCGCGGCGAGCATTGCCGCCCCATCGCTTTCGCCGGCCTCTTCGCACAGGGCCGCCCACTCGGGGTCGATCAGCCGCCCTTCAACCAGACGCTGAATTTTTCCGCTGCCGCCCTGCCCCATGTTCTCGCACTCACCGGCAAGCTCGGAAAGCTTCTCCAGCATCTCGGCGTCCATCGCCCGGGCCTCGCCGTTCGCCAGCGCTTCGGCCATTTTGCCAAGCGTCTCCGCATCAAGCTTGCTGCCCTCGGCCCCGCTCTTGGCCATGGCCTCAGCCAGCGCCTCCGCCAGCTCGGGGTCAAGTTCGCCCAGCCGATCCGCCAGTTCGCTGAGCGCTTCGGACGCGGCGTTCGCATCCAACTGCGGCAGGTCCGACATCTGATCGTCCGCCAGCGCCTCGGCCAGCGCGCCAAGCTCCGCAAGATCGCCTGTGTCGGTGACCGTCTTCTCCGCCGCCTCCTCCGCGGCCTGCGACAGCTGGTTCTCTAAATGGTCGAGCATCTCCCACGCGCGCATCGCATCTTCGCGTGCGGTGTCGTCAAGATCCTTAAGCGTCTCCCGGAAATCCTCCGCCTGTTCAGCCTCGATCGCCTGCTCCTCGTCGAGCAGGTCGAGCCGATCTTCCAGCGTTTGAATGTTGTCCGCCAGCTGCACGCGACCGTCATCGCGCTGCGCCACCACAGCCGGGTCAGGCACCACGAACGCCAGCATCACAAACGCCAGCGCCGCCGCCAGCAGCCCCCACTGCCGCCCGCTCCGCCACTGGATGCGCAGCGGCGCGAGCCTTCGACGTGAAAGCCAGCCGCCCAGATCGATCTCCCCTTCGCTCATGACCAGCCCGCCAGACCGCTGCTGCCGATCGCACAGCGCACGGATGCCCTGCTCACTGGGCACCCGCAAGCGACCACGCACCACGGCGACGATGGCTGCGACTGCGATGCCCAGCGCTCCCCATCCCAGCCACTGCCGTTCCACCAGTCCCAGCGCTCGCAGTGCCACGACGACGACACCCCATGCGAACAGGTAAAGCGTGATCAACTGAAGCGCCTGACGTAGCGTGAGCGTCCAGCGCAGTTGCCGGCGCACGGTGCGAATCAGTGAGTCGGGCGTCCCCATGAGCGACCGTCCTTACGTTTGTTAAACAACCCAGGACCGGGTGTGATGCCGTTGCCTCATTATCCGCGATAGAATTCGAAACATCCAGAACTTTTCCCGTCGCAACTGTGCGATGGCGACAACAGCCGACGCCTCAGCGGCCTGCCGTGTCTTCTTTGCCACGGTTGCGCTAGTTCGGGCGGATCGCCAGCGAAACGGGGGCCGAATAAACCGGCGAAGCCTCCGCAACATCGGGCACATATCGCGCGAGGATGGTGACTTCCCCGTGCTCGAAGGGCTCGCCTTTATCCCACCGCAGCGTAAAGCCGTACCCCACCCCGAGGGCCGATCGGCTTGCTGTACTCGCCAGTTGTGCGGGATCGAAAACCCACGTCTGACGCGGCTCCGCCGTCGCGACATCGCGACGCCTGATCACGCCATCAAAAAGCATCACCTCCAGCACGCCGGTTTTGATCGGCAAGGAGCGATAGCCGTCCTGGCCGACCGCATAGATGCTCGCGGCGAACCCATCGGGCCCCGGCTCATCATCCAGATTCAGCGCGGTCGGCGACGTCAGCAACTTCAGATCGTAAACGACCCGCTCGCCTGCTGCCGCAGCACCGGGCTGAGCGCGCGGTGATCGCGAGTCGGCCCCGGGCGTCGCTTCGCAACCGACGGCCGCCACCACCATCGCCACCCACACAAGCCCGCTCATGACCAAACGGCCCATGCTACTGCTCATCAGGCTCACCCTGCTCGTCGTCGCCGATGGTCTCATGCGGGATACGCGGATCATCACTGAGAGGCCTGAACTCGGGCCGCTCCTCCGGCTCCGGATCAACGTTGTAAACGCCGTCTTCACCGACCTCCTTCATCAGTCGTTCACGCATCGGATCATTGATCGGCATGTCATGAATCGCGGACCCGTCGATGTGCTCACGGGTGACGCGGTTCGCGTCGGACACGTCGTGGATGACATGAGGCGTGAGGATAATCAGCAACTCCGTCCGCTCTGTTGAAGTCCGCGTTGAGCGGAACGCCGCGCCGATCAACGGCAGATCGCCGAAGAACGGCACCTTGTCTTCGATGAAATCGTCACGGCTGGAAATCAGCCCGCCGATGATAATCGTGTTCCCGTCCTGCACCGAGACCTGCGTCTCGGCGCGGCGTCGATCGATGATCGGCAACCGGAAGTCGGGCGTCACCTGCACCGTCTGAGCCGACAATGCACTGATCTCCGGCGCGACCGTCAGATTCACAAAACCCTCCGGGCTAATACGAGGCGTCACCGACAACAGAATGCCCACGTCGCGATAGTCCACGGCCGTCACTGTTGTCGCCGAAGTCAGGTCGCTGGTGCGTGCTTCATCGATGACGGGAATTTCCGAGCCGACCTGGATGGTCGCTTCCATGTTATCCGCCGCGAGTATCTGCGGCCGTGAAAGCACTTCAAGCCGCCCCTCGGCCTGGAGCGCACGGAGCAGGAACTGGAAGTCACCGCCGGTGATCATCGTCGAGAACCCACCGCTCTGCAGAAGGTCCCCCGCCACGCCGAAGTCCGTTCCCGTTTGGATCGGCGTGCCGTCGAGCACCGGCGTGTAACTCCACTCAACACCCAGATCGAGTTCATCGTTCAGCGTGACCTCCGCGAGCATCACCTGAATCAACACCTGCGGCTGCGGTTTGTCCAGATCCTCAATCAATTCGGCGACGTCGGGAAAGTATCGCGGCGAGGCGGAGATCAACAGCGTGTTGGAAGACTGCTCCGCCACGATTGCGATCTCGCGATCCAGCAGCCCCTGAACCGTGCCGATCCCTTCATCACCGAGAATCTGCGTCACCCGCATGCGCTCCTGATCGAGAAAATCCCGGATCGCCAGTTCGATGTCGATCGCCTGCGCATGGCGAAGACGATACACGCGTGAGATTCGCTCCTGAGCCGGGCTTGAATCCAGTTCCGCAATCAGCTCCGAAGCCAGCCTCACGTAGTGCTCGGTGCCGCCGACCAGCAGCGAGTTCGTCCGCATGTCGACGGTGACCGTCAGCGCGTGCTGCTCAGCCGTTCCGAGTGTTGCCGCGGCATTGAGGTCACTGCCGTTCAGGTCGCTGCCGTCACCTGCCTCGACTGGCTGTCCTCCCGCCGCTTCGCCCTCAGCGTCGCCCGGCCGCACCAGCGTGTAGCGAATGGAGCGCTCCGTCTCCGCCGCCGTCTGCTGCAAGCGGAACAGGTCCGAAAGCACGTCCGCCATCTGCCCTGCGTCCGCGTTCTCCAGCGAGAAAACCTGAATGCTTGCGATCTGCGGCGAGGAAGCGTCCAGCCTTGAAATCACATGCTCAAGCAACGGCATCGCCTCGACCGGAGCGGAGATCACCAGCGAATTCGTGCGCGTATCAGGCGTAACCAACACGCCCTCCTGAAGCGCCGACGCAATCTCTTCCTGCTGATCGTCCGCCGTCCGCGCCACGAACTGCAGCAGCCGTTGCCCGGCATCGGGCGCGTCGCCAGGGGCCGTCGGCGTGCTCGTCAGCAGTTCTGTCAAAAGCGTCGACAGTTCATTCGCCCTTGCGTGCTTGAGCTGAATCACGCGAATCTCCGCCACCCGGGCGAGGTCTTCGGTATCCAGCCGCTTCACAAGGCTGCCGATCCGCTTCGCGTCCGCGGAACCGGCCGAAACGACGATCGCGTTCAGCCTTTCATCCACATTCAGCGCCACCTGCTGCCCGCCCGGCCCCGCCTGCCGATACAGGCTCTCGATCGTCTCAGCAACCTGGCTTGCGTCGGCCTTGGCAAGCCGGAAAATTTCAACGTTGTCCTCATCATGGGCCCCGGTATCGAGACGCTCCACGAGCGAGGCGACCATTGCCATGTCTTCCGCTGCTGCGGAGACGAGCACGGCGTTCGCCCACGGATCGGCGATGACGGTGATCGTCTGCGGAGCCGGCGCTCCCGCAGCACTCGGCCGCGCCGAGAACAGCTGCTCAAGCGTCTGCTGCACCTTCGCCGCGGTCGAATTGGCCAGCGGGAAGATTCGGTAATTCGCCCGCTCGATCGAGTCCGGTTGATCGAGTTGATCGATCAGCCGTTCAAGCGTGAGAAAGCTCTCCGTCCCGCCGGTGACCAGCAACGCATTCGTGCGATCGTCAGCCATGATGGAGACAGGCAACGTCGGTTCGCCGGCAATCTCTTCGGTCGAACGGCGGGAATCAAAGAAATCCGTCAGCGTCGCCACCAACCTCGGCGCTGAGGCGTGCTCCAGCACGTACACGCGCATGTCTGTGCCGCCGGCGTGCGCTTCGGTATCGATCTGTGCGACGACCTGTTCAATGATGGCCATGTTCTCCGGACTCGCGGAAACGATCAGCGTGTTCGCACGCGGATTCACCTCCACCGCCACGCGTTCACGGATCTGCTGCTGAGGCCCGCCCACCGCTGCCCCGGGCCGGTACACGCCCTGCGCGATCAGCGATTCAAGCGTCACCGCCGCCCGATGCGCCTCTGCATGCTCCAGCGCAAACGTGCGGATCGAACCATCCTTCACCACCGGGTTCGTATCCACCTGTTCGATCAGTTCCCGCGCGACGTCGATGTTCTCCCCGCTGGCGGTGATGATCACCGAGTTGGTCAGCACGTCCGGATGCACCGCGACGTTTTCCTCGGGCAGTGCCGGTTGGCCGGGCGTTGTTGCGGTCTGCTGCCGCGACGCAAACACCTGGTTCAGCATCTGCGCCACCGCCTGCGCCTGGTTGTTCGCCAGCGCCACCAGTTCGATTTGAACGGCCGGCGATTCGGGCTTGCGGTCAAGTTGTTCCAGCAGGTCATCAAGCGCGCGGCGATCGTCGGCAATGGCCACGACCATCAGGCTGTTCGTCCGAAGATCAGGCAGAATGATCGGCTGCCGGCTCGCCACGTCTTGCGTCTGCGCCGCGGCGTAACGCGCATCGAACAGGTTCGAAAGCGTCCCCGCCAGCGTCCCCGCACTCGCATGCTCCAGCGGAATCAGATCGATCTGCCCCGCAAGATTCGGCCCGTCGCGATCAAGCTGCTCAGCCAACCCTTCGACCATCTCATATGCTTCACGCGACCCCGCCACCAGCAGGGTATTCGTTCGCGGATCGCTGATGATCTCCACCCGAAGCGATTCAGCCTCCGCACGCCCCATCGCCTGACGCTGCTCCACACGCGCATCCAGCAGCTGCTGAATCATTCCCCCCAGCGCCTGCGCGTCGGCGTTCTCCACCAGAATCATGCGTACATCACGCAGTTCAACGGGCAGTTCCCGATCAAGCTGCTGCACCAGCCCCGCCACGATCCCCCAAGCCTTGTCGTTCGCTGCCACGATCAACGCATTCGTCCGAGGGTCCAGCGTCATATGGGGCCGATCGCCCGGCGGCATCTGCGACGCCAACGGCCCCTCGTACATGTCCTCGATCACGCTCTGCACCGTTTCCGCATTCGCATGGTTCAGCGGAATAATGCGGATGTTGTCCATGCCCGTGGCGTCGGGGATGTCCATCGTCTGGATAACATCCGTGATCAACGGCATCATGTCCGACCGTGCCGCCACGATCAGCGTGTTGGTCACCTCGTCGGCCTGCACCATCAGCGCTGCCCGCGTCTTGGGCTGTTCGGTCACCACCTCTTCGCCGTTGTCCAGCACGCGCCGCAGCCGCGTCACCTGCGTCGCCAGCCCCTCGGCCCCGGGGTCGGACCCCGTCTCAGTGAACACCGCCTGAAGCACCGGCGCCATGTTCGGAGCCGACGCATGCCGCAGACGGAACAGTTCCACCTCCGTCACGAACCGCTCAACATCCTGATCGAGATCCGCCACAAGCGTCTCGGCGAGTTCCAATGCCGACGGATGCCCCGACAGAATCAGCGCGTTCGTCCGCGCATCGACCGCCACGTTCAGCTGCCCCGTCAAAGCCTCACCGCTGACGCCCTCCGGAAGCCCCGGCACGTTGCCCGGCCCCTCGCCCAGCGCCTGCCCCTGCGTAAAGATATCCTCAAGCGTCTCCTGAATCGTCGCGGCATCGGCACGCTCGAGCGCAATCAGCCGAACGTCCACGCCGTCCAGCAGCGGCACCGTGTCCATCATCTGCGCCACTGCTTCAAGCGCGGGCAGATTGGTCGGCGTCGAAGTCAGGATCAACATGTTCGACGCCTCGGCCGCAGCAACCTTGATCGGCTGCGCCAGGTCAAGCGTGACCACTTCGCCCTCGCCGTCGCGAATGTTTAACCTGCGGATCTGTTCCTGCAGCGCCATCGCCTCGGCCGTCAGCTCGCCATCCGCACTCGGCGAAAGCATCCCCGTCAGCACCTCCGCCATCGCCGACGCGTCTGCCTTCCGCAGCGGCACCAGTTGCACGTCCGCTTCGGTCAGCGTCGCCTCGGTGTCGAACTGTTCGACCACGTCCGCCACCTGCTCGAAGACATGCTCGCGCCCGATCACGATCAGCGAGCGGCTCGCCGTATCCACATGGACGCTGACCGTGTCGCCCGGCCGAAGCTCCGCGAGATGGCTGATCATCTCTTCAACGATCGGCAGCAACCGGTCCGGCGACGCATGCTCCAGCGCGAACATCCGCATCTCCGCCTGGGGCGGCACGCCATCCTCATCAAGCTGCTCGATCAACGTTTCAACAATCTCAAAATGCGTCGGCCGCGCCCGCACAATCACACTCCGCGTCCGCGGCTCGGGAATCACCGTGATCTTCTGCTGATGGGTCACGCGCCGTTCCTCACGCCCGCCACCACCCCCCTCGCGCCCCTCACCTTCCTGCAGCACCACCTCCACCGGGTCCTCACGAAACAACTGCGTCAGCGTCTCAGCGACAGCAGCTGGGTCCGCGTTCTCAAGCTGGAATCGCCGAAAATCGGCATCGCTGCTGATGAACGAAAACGAAAGATCCGTCACCAGATCCTCCAGCGCATCAAGCTCATACCCCGGCCCCGAAAGCAGCAGCGTGTTCGAATCCCGATCATGGGCGATCGCGACGACCGGCTCCTCCTCAACATCAAAACCCTCGGGCAAATCCAGCCCCTCCAGCAGCGCTTCGGGATCAACCGCCCCGCCCGGCAGGTTCGGCCGAATGCCTTGAGGCAGACGATCAACCAGTTCCACATGCGTGCCGGTCATCTGCCCATGGACATCCCGCAGCATCTCCGCCATCTGTGCCGCAGGCACCTCCAACAGCGGAATCACACGCACCTGAATCGTCTCATCACGCGTCACCTCATCAAGCTCTGCGATCATCTCCTCGATCGGATCCAAGTCCGCTTCTGGCGCGATGATCGTGATCGAATCGGTAAACATGTCCGCTTCAATCACGGGCCGCGTCTCCGCCTCGCGATCATCGAACAGCATCCGCAGGCGCGAGGCCACATCGAACGCGTCCGCGTGCTTAATCCGCACGTAGCGGATTGCGCGATCCATCGGCTCGGGCGCGTCATCCAGAGCCGCCAGCAACTGCTCAACCATGACAAACTGCGCACGCTGAGCCGAGATGACCAGGCTGTTTGTGCGATCATCGACGGTGATGGTGAACGCATCCGCCTCGCCGCGCCGCCCAAACACACCCTCCAGCATCTGCTCGAGCGTCGCTGAGATCTGCTCCGCCTCACCGTTTTGAATGCGGAAGATGCGGACATCGATCCCGCGATGGTCGCCCTGCTCGTCCAGCTCGCGGATGATCTCGAGCACCTCATCCACCGCCACGTCGGGGCCGTTGATGAGCAGGCTGTTGGAGTTCGGCTCGGGGGTCACCGAAACACGCCGACCTTCAAATTCGCTCTCGCGCGCGGCGATTGCTTCGTTCACCGCCAAAGCCAGCGTCTCTGCCTCCGCCTTCTCCAGGCGTACCGTGCGAATCGTGCTGCCGCTTTCGCCGTCGGGTACATCGATGTTCTCGATCAGCTGTTCCGCCAGCGCCAACTTGTGAGGCGGCGCCTGCACAATCACCGCCCTGATGCTCGCCACAGCCGTGACACGCACCGGCGTCTCGCCTGACTCCTGTTGCTGCTGCATCATCCGCTGGCGCATCCAGCCGGACATGCTCGACGTGTCGGCCTCATCAGAAAGCATCTCCGCAAGCACTTCCCGAACGTTCGCAGCCTCGGCATGCTCAAGCGTGAATGTCCGCACCTGCGTCGAGATCTCGCTCGGCGTCTGCAGCGTTTCAAGCAGCGCCTCGATGCGCTCGAACTGATCTTCCGTCGCAGCGACCATGATCTTCCGGCCCGCGGGATCGGCTTCGAACCGTGGCTGCGGACCCGCAACCGTCGCGCCGTCTTCCTCTGAAAACAGCCGCCCGAGCGTCGGCGCCAGTTCCTCGACATCCCCTTCGCTGATCGTGTACGCCCGGATCGCCAGACGCCGATGCTCATCGCTCGGAACGTCCAGGTTCTCGATCAGGTGTTCCGCCAGCGACAGCTGCTCAGGCGAGGCCTGCACGATCACCGCCTTGATGCCCGGCGCTGCCGTGATCCGCACCGGCGTCTCGTCCGATTCCTGCCGTTGCTGCATCATCTGCCGACGCATCCAGCTGGACATCCCCGTCATTTCCGCCTCATCAGAGATCATCTCCTGGAGCACCTGCCGAATCTGGTGCGGATCCGCATGCTCCAGCTCAAAGGTTCGCAACTGCGTGGTTATCTCAGTCGGCGTCTGCAGCGTTTCAAGCAGCGCCTCGATGCGCTCGAACTGATCTTCCGTCGCAGCGACCATGATCTTCCGGCCCGCGGGATCGGCTTCGAACCGTGGCTGCGGACCCGCAACCGTCGCGCCGTCTTCCTCTGAAAACAGCCGCCCGAGCGTCGGCGCCAGTTCCTCGACATCCCCTTCGCTGATCGTGTACGCCCGGATCGCCAGACGCCGATGCTCATCGCTCGGAACGTCCAGGTTCTCGATCAGGTGTTCCGCCAGCGACAGCTGCTCAGGCGAGGCCTGCACGATCACCGCCTTGATGCCCGGCGCTGCCGTGATCCGCACCGGCGTCTCGTCCGATTCCTGCCGTTGCTGCATCATCTGCCGACGCATCCAGCTGGACATCCCCGCCGTTTCCCCCTCATCAGAAATCATCTCCTGCAGCACCTGCCGAATCTGCTCCGGGTCCGCATGCTCCAGCGAGAACGTCTGAATACGGTTGGTCACCTCGCTGGGCGTCTGGAAATCTTCGAGAATCGCTTCGATGCGGTCGAACTGGTCACGCGTCGCCGCCACCATGATCTTCTTGCTCGCTGCATCGGCCTCGAAGCGCGGCTGCGGCGCCTGCCTCTCGTCGTCATCTTCTTCCGCAAACAGCCGCCCCAGCGTCGGCGCCAGCTCCGTCACGTCGCCCTCGGGCAGGTGATAGGAACGAATCTCGCGCCGACCGCGATGGCCCTCCTCGCCGGGATCCGCATCCAGGTTCGCAATCAGCTGTTCCGCCAGCGCCAAATCCTGTGCCGAGCCCTGCACCAGCACCGCATTGATCGACGGTGCCGCCGTCACGCGAACCGCCACCTCGCCCGACTGCATCTGCTGCTGCGCCAGTTGCATTTGCAGCCAACCGGGCATGCCGCGCGTTGCTTGACCGGGGCCGAGCATCCGCTCAAGAATCTCCGTCACCTGCTCCGGCTGGGCGTGCGTCAGTGTGAATGTTTCAAGCTGACTGGTGATTTCCGTCGTCGTCTGCAGATCATCGATCAGCGTTTCGATCCGCTCGAACTGTCCCTCCGTGGCCGCCACCAGCAGGTGATTGCCCGCCCCTGCTTCGAAGCGTGGCTGCGGACCGCGTGCCGCCGCACCACCCTCAGAGAACAGCCGCGCCAGCGTCGGCGCAAGCTCATCCACCTCACCCTCGGGGACGAGGTATGACCGGATCGCCAGCCCATGCGACCGCTCCGGATCGTCCAGCGATTGAACCAGCTCCTCTACCCGCTCAATCGTGTTTCGCGGTGCATGAATCACCAGCGAACGATCATCCGGTCCAGCCGACACGATCAACCGCTCCGCCACCGTCGGCGCTTCCACCCGGTCGGCCATCATCTGGCTGATCACGCCCACCAGCGCACCAGCCGAGCCGTTCACCGAAAGCACGCGCATCTGCCGACCGCTCTTCTCGCCCGACGCATCCAGCTTCTCGATGATCTGCTGGATGATTTCCAGGTGCGTCACCGCCGCCGTCACGATCAGCCGATTGGTATCCGGGTCGGCAATGAAGCGCGCATCGCCCACACCGGGCTCGGCCCGCGTTTTGAGTTGATCGAGATAGAGCTCCTGCGTCTGCTCGGCCAGTTCATCAGCTTTGCCTTCGCTTTGCAGTTCAAAGATGCGAAGGTCGCGGTCGGCATGTTCGACGATGCCGTCGAGTTGTTCGATGATCATCGCCGCCGCCTGCAGGTCGTCGCGTTCGCCGCTGACGATCACCGTATTCGAGCTCGGATCCGCGCCAACCGAGACGCGCGCCTGCAGCCGCCCGCGCCGGTCCGGCACCAGCATCGCCTGCGATAGAAGCGACGCCACCTGCTCCGCCTCTGAAGTCTTCAAACGGAACAGCCGCGTGTCGCCCGTCTGCGTCGAGACCTGATCGATCTGCTCGATGATCGCTTCCATCTCATCCAGCTCACCCGGCACACCCGTCACGATCAACCGGTTCGTCGCCGAGTCGGGCAGCACCAGCAGCCGGTCCGCCCGGGCGTTGGAGCGATCCGCCGCCCGCTCCTCGTAGATGCGTGTCACCGTGCTGGCGAGATTCTCAGCCGTGCTGGCGGTCAACTCATACACGCGCGTTTCACGGTCTTCCGCTTCGACCGGCCGCTCACGCAGGCTGGTGACGATTGCTTGAATGCGGTCCGCGTGATTCGGCCGGGCCGTCACGATCAGCCGCCCCGCCTCGGCGTCGGCGAGAATCTGCGCGTCCGCCGGACCTGAAGCCCGGTCGTCCCGCAGCTGCTCCTCGTACAGATCCTGCACCAACGGCAACAGCCTCTGAACCTCAGCCGCGCCGCCCATCTCGATCATCCGCGTCTCTCTCGGGGCCGACGCCTCTTCCGACTCATCGGAAAGCTCGTTGATGAGTTCTTCGATGCGGGTGATATGGCTGGGCAATGCCGTCACAATCAGCTGCGCCCGCTCGGTGTCGGTCAGGAAGTTCGCGTCCGCTTCTTCGCCGTCCTCCGCGTCACGCATCTGCTCCTGATAAAGATCACGCACCAAAGGCAGCACGCGGTTGAGTTCACGCAGCGAGCCGAACGTGAAGTATTCCGTTCGGCGCTCGGGCGTGTCCTCCTCCTCGACACTCAGCGAAGCGATCAGCGTTTCCACCCGCTCAAGATGCTGCTCGGGTGCGACCACAACAAGCCGATCGTTCTCCGTATCGGCTGTGATCGAAACTCGGTCCGCACCGTCATGCCCCTCTGTCTGCTCGCGCCAGAGGTCCGTCGCAAGGGCCGCAAGCTCGTTCGCCTGGCCGCGGGCCACCTTCACAAACTGCAGCTTCCGCTCCGTGCGGGTGGTGGGCACGTCCAGCCGTTCGATGATGCTGCGCGCAGCACGCATGTCTTCGGCGCTGCCGCCGATGAACACGCTGTTGGTGTCCGCGTCGGCCGTCACCGAAGCTTCCATCGAAGGTCGCCCGTATCGATCGCGCGTCGTGAGCGCCTCGGTGACGATCTCCGCCACCTCTGTTGCCTCGGCGTGCTCCAGCGTGAACGCCTCGTTCGGCTCGGTCGCACGCGGGTCGGCCCGGTCAAGCTCCGCGACCAGCTCGGCCACGGCATCAACCTCATCGTCAGGCCCAATGGCCACGATCCGGTTCGACCCGCCGTCGGAGAAGATCCGCGTCGCCGGCTCATAGTTCGGCCCGTGCTCCTCGACCATCATCTGCTCGAACAGGGCCGACACCAGCGGCTCAAGCTGCTCGGCATCGCCCTCGGTCAGTTCGATCAGACGAAGACGGCGCGGTCGCGTCTCCTGTCGTTGGTCAAGCTGATCGATCAGCTGCGAAGCGGCTTCGAGATTCTCCGCACTGCCTGAAACGATGAGGCTGTTGGAGCGCTCATCGACAAGGATGCGGACGACCGGTCGGCCGCCGTCGCCGTTGAGGCTCTTGTCCAGCAGGCCTTGAATCTCCGCTGCCTGCGCATCCTGGAGCCGATACACACGCGTCTCCTCACGTGCCGGGGCTTCGCCCCCGTCGTCAGTCAGCTGCGTGACGATTGCCTCTACCTTCACCAGTTCGCTTTCGGGGCCGGTGAGGATCAGCCTGCTGTTCGTGCGATCGGTGTTGATCGAGGCCGCCCCGCCGACCGGCTCATCCTGCCCGCGGCCCTGTTCTTCATAAAGCTCTTGAACGAGCAACGCGAAGTCCTCCGCCTCGCCCTCGGGCAGATCGACCGTTCGCGTCTGCCTCGGCACCACCGGCTCGTCCTGATCGAACTGCTGAATCAACGGCTCGATCTGCTCGTAATCTTCCCGCGTCGCCAGCACGATGATCCGCCGCTCCTGCGCGTGCGGCATCAGCCTCGGCTGCGGATGTCCCTCAGGCCGATCCGCCGCCACCTCAGCGAACAGATCGTTCACCGTCGGGATCAGCTCGCCTGCGGACTTGTGCTCAAGCTCGACCACGAAAATTTCACGCTGCACCTGCGGCGGCTTCACATCCACCGTCGTGACGATCTGCTTCACCTGCTCATACTGCGCTTCGCTGGCCGTCACGATCAGTCGATTGTTCGTCGCATCGGGCAGCAGCAACGGCGGCGAGTCGTCGCGGAACGCCGAGCTGTTCATCGCCTCATCCACCAGCGACCGCACGTCCTCGATCACATCATTGATGCGCACTTCGCTGAGCGCGATCACCTCCACGTTCCGGCTCGGCGGCGGGTCCGCGGAGCGCAGCTTCTCCACGATCTGCTCGATGCGCTCGATGTCCGCCACCGTGCCCGACACGATCAACCGACCGTTGCCGGGGTCGCTCATGATCGACGCGCTCGGCCCACGCCTCGCAGGCTGATCACGAAGCTGTTCCTCGTGAAGATCGCGCACCAACGGCAGCAGCCGCTCCGCTTCCTCGTCATTGCCCACCGTGATCAACTGCGTCTGCCGCGGCACCAGCGGCTCGCCCGCCTTCAACTGCGTCGTCATCTCCTCAGCGATCCGCACGTCACCCGGCGAACCGGTCACGATCAACTTGTTCCGTTCACGATCCAGCGTGATCTGCAGCCGTTCGCGCCTTTGCTGGCCCGGTCCGATTGTGGTCGTCGCCTGCCGCACCGCCTGCTCAACCGTGTCCACGTCGGCGTCATCCAGATCGTAGACCCGCGTCACTGTCAGCCGATCCGGCGGCGTGTGCGTCTGCTCATCAGAATCCTGCGATCGCACGCCCGCATCCACCCGGAAGATCAACCGCTCAATCTCATCGAGTTGCGAAGCGGCCGGGGCTGTGACGATCAGCCTTTGCGAGGTCTCATCAATGATCAGCCGCGCCTGCGTCGACGACGCCCCCTGCCCCGGCGCCGCCACGCCCGGCACCGCTTCACGAACAATGCGCGCCAGTTCAACGGGCGTCTGCGTGCTGGGGTAGAAGATTTTGATCTCCCCCGCCTGCCCGCCGCTTTCGTCCTCGAACTGATTGATCAGTTCCTCCGCCAGCTGGATGCGATCGCGCGGGCCGAACAGAATCAGCGTGCGTGAAGGCTCATCGAAAATCGCGGTGATGTAATCTTCCGGGTTCGGCGAGAGTTCCTGATACGTCTTCGCCTGGCGGTTGTATTGAAGCCGACGCGGGGCCGTCGCCTCGCCGAACGTCTGGTTGATGAGGTCCGAAAGCACCGCGCCGGGCGCCGTGACCAGATTGTAGACTTTCATCTGCCGCTGCACCGCCGACTCGGTGTCGACCTCCTCGAGCAGCCGTTCGATGCGGCGGATGCTGCTGAGCCGATCGGTAATGATCAGCCCGCTCTCGCGCGTCATCGGTGCGATCGAGCCGGAAGCGGAGAGCATCGACTGCGCCGCTTCGAGGATGTCGGCGGCCGTGAGATGCTCCAGGCCCAGCACCACGGTGACCACTTCGCCGGGCCGCGCGTCGCCTGTGTCAGCCAGGCCACGGAAGATGCGGGTGTTGGTGCGCTCCAGGTTATCCAGCGCGACAAGCTTCAGAAACCGCCCTTCCTCAATGAGGGCTGCGTCACGCGTCGCCAGGATCATGTTGATCGCATCGAGCGCTTCTTCATAGCTGTACGGATCAGGATCGGAAAACGTCAGCGTCCCATCAATCTCCGTCTCCATAACCAGCGGCCTCTCGCTCATCGCTGAGAACCGCTCTACCACATGGCCGTACGGCACGCCGTCGAACTGGAAGCGAATATTACGCACCGCCTCACCCTCCGCATCGACCGCCTCCGCGGGCTCGCCTTCCGGCGCAGCGTCAGGCGCATCCTCAACAGCTTCGACAGGTTCGGCAGTCTCAGCAGGCGCGGGCGCGGGGGGCGTGGGGGAGGCCGGCGCGGGGGCGTCTGCCGCGCCGGCAATCCCTGCCGTTGCGGTCAGAAAGAGCGAAACGATCATCGTGATCCATACTCGAGTCATAACAGGGAACTCCTCGCGACGCCTCGCGCCGCTTTCGGCGACGGCAGGCAGAACGGGTTTTTTGAGCCGACGCAGGGTGGGATTGGGGGGGGCGCGTCGGGGCGGGTATCAAGGCGAATCAGCTTGCTGACTGATCTCAGGGGCCTCGTCTCTTAGATCAGCAGGAAGTTCTTCCTGCGTCAGCTTACGTTTGTCGGCCAGAGTCGCGCCACGTTCAATGGCCCAGTACTCTGAATCCTGCCGGACGATCACGCGGCTTTGCGACCGGATGCTCGGATCATCAGGCAAAGCCAGCGGGCGATAGTCTACCATGACCACTGTTCCAGCTGCCAATTCATCACCGGGCGAATAGCTCAACATCTTGTCCGCAGTGCGGTCGTGGATCAAAATCTCCGTCTCGCCGCGCCACTCCGAAAGCGACACCACGCGAAACGTCTCAGGCCCAGGGGGCGCAGGCCCAGGTTCTGGCTCCGGCGCCGGCGCTTCCGCCTGCTGCACCGGCTCAGGTTCAGGCTCCGGCTCCGGCTCCGGCGGCTTTGCCACGTAAGGTCGCAACATGTTCCGCGCCGCGATCGGATCGTAAACCCGACGTCCCTCGTCCTCCGCCGCCACCGCAGGCAACGGCTCCGCAGGCTCCACCGGCACCGCCTCCAGCACCAGCGTCAGGTACCGAAAGTTCACCGTGACCTCTTCATCGTTCCGCGAATCAGGCGAGATCACGATGTTCTCCAGCCGCTGCAGGTACGGCGCATTCTCAAGCACGTAAAGCAGGTCGATGATCTGATCCAAAGGCCCCTGCCCCTGAATCTGCCAGCCGATCTCTACGCCGCCCCGAATCCGCCTTGTGCCCGTAGGCCTGCGACTGAAGCGGCTATCGGACAGCCCCACTTCCGTGATGTTCCGCGTCAGCATCGCCCCCGCCGCCGCCGCCGCTTCGTCGGGATGCTCACCGAACGATTGCGCCGCCCGGCGGCCCATCGCCTCCTGCGCCGTGAACGCATCGCGCTGTTCATCATTGAGGTCGCTAAGCGTGCTGCGGCCCTGCCGAATCTGCGCTTCCAGCCGCAGCACCGGCTCGTTCACCAGCTTGTAGTAAGCCGCCATCAGACCGACCGCCAGCACGCAGAAGCCGACCATCATCGCGAGTTTCTTTTCACGATTACTCATGGCCCTCACCTCCCTGCGCCAACGCTCCATCGCTCACAGCGGGCTGATCCGATGCCGCCGATTGCTGATGGCGATAAATGTCATCCTCCGGCCGAGGCGGCACGGTCAGATCCTCAAACGTGTCCGCATCGAACGGCAACGGCGACGGGATCGAAAGCTCCACCGTCGTCCGAAAGTTGTACCCGTGCGGATCGTTGCCCGGCGTCACCGCCAGCGGCTTCACAATGTAGCCCGCGTCACGCAGCCGCCGATCCAGATCGATCAGCACCTTGCCGCTGCGGGCGTGGAGGTTCAGCCGAATCGACCCGCTGGTCGTCGTCGCGAAGTTCGAAACATAAACCTCTTCGCTCGGCGGCAGCACCGAACTCAGATACAGATAATGATTCAGCCAGCTTCGCCGCCCCTCAACCCACTCATCAACGTTGCGTGCGTGCAGCTGAATCCGACGAAACTCGTCACGCATATCGCGAAGGTCTTCAACCTGCGAACGGATCCCCTCAAGCGTCCGCTCCCGCTGCCCCATCTGCGTCACCCGCTGATAGCCGATGCCGACGATCACCAGCAGCACCGCCGCCGCTGCCGTCGCCATCTTCAGCCGGCGATGATCCTTCTTCACCGTCGGCCGCGTCGGGTGCAGAAAATCGAACGGCAGCCCCTGCTTGTCCGTCGCGCTGATGGCCAGACCGATCGCCGCGACCGCCGCCGACGCACGGTCAGCCCCCTGCCCCTTGTAGCCCAGGTCACTCGCCGGATCGATCGGATGGCAAGGCACGCCCAGCCGCTCGGCCAGCGCCGCCGCCACCGCAAGCTCGCGCCCCGTTTCACCGGCCACGATCACATGCCCCACTTCCTTGTGCTCCGGATGAACCCGGTAACCATGAAGCGATCGCACCACTTCCTTCGTCACCCCCGCAATCAGCGCCCGCCCGTCGGCAGGCTCCGCGACAAGATCAACCTTTTCATCCTCATCCTCGTCGCCGTGGCCCTGCGCTTCCGCGTCGTCGTGATGGCCCTGCAGATTCGCCGCTGCCACTCGGCTGAACGCCAGCCGACTTTCCACCAGGATGTCGATGATGACTTCATCGGGTCTGAGCGAAACCAGCCCCACCGCCTGCTGATTGTCGTCCACGCCGCACGCTTCAACGGTGCGCACGTTCGCGTAAGATCGCAGCCCCAGACCGATGAGTTTCAGGTCCGCCGCCTGCGCCATCTCGCCGTAATGCTCGACCACGCTTCGGCGCGTGATGGCTGCGAGCACGTCGACCGTCGGCCCCGCATCGCCCTCACCATCCTCGGCTTTCTCTTTGTCCGCCGAGCTCGGCTTCGCTTCGTGATAACGATGGATGGTGAAGTCCACCACCGCTTCCTCCGCAGGGAACGGCAGCTCCTTACCGACCTGAAAATGCACCATCCCCGCAAGCTCGTCGGGGTCATCAGGCATCGGCAGCGTGATCGGCTTAAGCATCACCTGCCCGCGCGGGATGCCCATCACCACGCCGTTCTTCGATTTCACCTTCAGCCCCCGCAGCGCTTCGCCCAGCCACGCACCGCAGGCAGCCGAATCCTTCTGATCCAGCTCAGCCGGCAGATCGACCGCACCGAGGTACGTGATCTTCGGCCGCCTGCCGCGATACGAAACCTGCGCGATGCGCACCACGTGACCGTCGAAGTCCACCGCCGTCACGCTCGCAGGCGTCGGCCGATTCTTCTTCGGTGCAAGCATCCGTTTTGCCCCTGATCCGATCATGGTCTGGTCCTTGCCAGTGTGCCGCCACTGCCGCCATTGTCTTCCATCGGCAAGGGCGGGCCAAGTCGCGTTAAGTCACGCAGGTAAACCACACGCGGCGTGGGCCCCGCAATGTCGATTACCGCTTCGATCACCCGGTACCGTCGCGACGGCACGGCGTATGCGAACACCTGCACATGAAACTGATAGCTCCGCGTCGTCAGATATGGCGACAACGCGACGAAACTGCTCACGCTCAGAAGATCATCTTCAAGCAGCCACGCGATGGATTCACGCTGCGTTTCATCGAGCCCCTCACGGTTCGCCACGATCGTCTCCGCCAGCGCCTCGTCCACGCCCGGCAGCCCGGTCAGCACCTCCAGCGAAGCCGTATTCACATTCACCCGCCCACGAATCACCGGCTCGTCCGTCGTCGTGCAACGATCAAGGAGATCCGGCAAATCCTCCACCGCGATCGGCGAGGCATACTCCTCATCCTCATCATCTTCGTTGGGCATCGTGCGCGCGTTCAGCAACGCCGCCACGCTCTCGAGCGGTTCATCCGAACGCCACACCGCTTCGAGGTAGGCGATGAGTTCTTCCGAGGCTTCAAGCGATTCAAGGTCCGCTTCCGGATCGTTCAGGTTCACCCGCGGCTGACCGCTACGGTCAACGTTCGGCTCATACGACAAGAGCGTGGCGAAATCGCGCAGACCACGCTGCTCCAATCGCACCGCATTGTCAGGCGGCAAATCCACCGCTGAGATCGTCCGCGGTTCATCGTCGGCCTCGGCCTCGACCATTTCATCACGCCCGTAAAGCAGCGCCAGGTTCACATCCTGCACCGCAAGCAAATGGTCCGTGCTGACCATCCCTTCCAGGTCCACGCTCCCCGCACTTCCACCACCGCTGCTGCTGGTTGAGCTCCCGGCACTTTCAATGCTTGTGCCGTCGGCCTCGTCGATGTTCGCGTCGGATTCGTCATCGGTTTCCGCGCTGTCGTCATCGTCGAACAGATCGTCATCGAACGCCGAGTCGAACGCACCGGCGAGGTCGTCCTCCGGCGATGCATCAGCCTCGGCATCGGCCTCGGTCTCGGCGTCAGGGTCCAGATCGTCCGCGGTCAGCAGTGAGGTGCCCGCCGATTCGGAGCCGAGGAAATCCTTGATCCGCTCCGCCACAGCCAGCGAAAGCTCGGGCAACTCCGCCACTTCGACCGCCTCGACGCGATGCAGATTCAGCTTCGATGCTTCATCGGTCAGCCCGTACCGCACCGCGCTGCCCTCCTCCGCAGGAGGCGCGTACAGCGTGAAGTACCATTGGTCCTGCCCGTCATCCATGACCAGTTGATCCTGGAAGCTCTCGGGGTTGTCACGCCAGAGTTGATCGGCATGGGCGTTGTCGCGTGTGATCTGGAACGCCATGGCGAGGCCGCTCATCGCCACGGCGCGCGACTGCTCCCCCGCCCCCGCCGCTGCGTGACTGGCCTCCTCCGCCCGCACACGGAACATGAGGCTGACCACAATCAGCGACGTCATCATCGTGACCACCAGCACCGCCAACAGCGCGAAGCCCCGCCGCCCCCACCGCCGGGTGCCCCGGCCAGCGCAGACGGCCGGGCGGAAATCACACAACGTGTCCGAATCTCCCCTCGCGCGCAGACCGAACCCGGCCGTCTCGCTTCGCTCGCTGGCCGGGGCACCCTTCTGCGAGGGCATCACGTTGTGCCGCGGTGTTGTCAAAACAAATCCCCCAACGGATCGGCATCGGCGTCCTGATCCTCGTCCTCATCCTCTGCGAATTCGTCCACCTCGCCCGGGACGGTATAGCCGACGTTCACCGTCCGCCGATACACATCCTGCGCGTACTCCTCCGGGCTCAACTCCTCGGGCACCGGCTCTGCCGCCAGCATGATCTCCACCGCACCCGGCAGTTCCGGCCCCTGCCAACTCTCCGACCAGGCACTGCCGTCCCAGTACCGAAACCGCATGAAGCGAAGCCGTTCCGTCAGCACCAACGCCCCCTGCTGCTGTGCAGACGTCGCGCCCTCCGCCTCTGCTTCATCCAGTCCATCGCCTGCCGCGTCATCGCCCTCCCCGAACATGTCCAGCAGCGGATCGCCCTCTTCCTCCGCCATGTCCGGCGAATCCTCTTCGCCCGCCTCGGTCACACTCGACGACGCGGGGCTCGCCGGCTGCTCGGCACGCGTCAGGCCGACCGGCCGATCCTCCCCATCCCGCTGCACCGCATAGTTGACCAGGATCAGCCCGCTCGTATTGCGACGCCCTTCCGCGGGAAGCGTGGTTGTGGCAAAGCGGATCTGCTGTGACGATCCGGACATGCCGTGCCCCGCATCGTGATGCGCTGCTGCGCGCAGCTCAGCGGTCAGATGCTGCATCACCCGCCGCGCATCGCCCACCGCATCAAGCTGCTCGCTCACCGCCTGCCTGGTGTCCGCCGTTTGCCGATAGAACGAAAGCACCGCCAGGAACAAACCCGAAGCAATCACCACCGCCAACAAAACCTCAAGCAACGTGAACCCACCCCCCACCTTGCCCGCTGCCCTTGCGAACCTGCGCATGCCCGAGAACGAGCCGCGACCGTAAGGGAGCGGTCCCCGCTCCGCATGCCGTGTTGCATGGAAAGCAGACCGCATCACAGCTCCTCCAGTCGCTCAAGGACGTTGCCTTCGCCCGAAGCGGCCGGGTCGATCACGAGAAACTGGTTCAGCCGATACGTCACGTCGTCGGCCTCGTGAATGATCACCACTTCCACATTCCGCAGCCCGCCTGTCGCCTGACCCGAAGGCATCGGCGGGATCGTGACTTGCCAGGTCCAGTCCTCGTACGGCGCTTCGAACGGCTCGGGCCCCTCCGCCGTCACCGGCCGAATCCCCGCGGACATCTCAGAGATCACACTGACCGCCAGGTTCTCCGCTGTGAGTTCCCGACCCATGCGGAAGGCACTGTTGACCGAGGCGCTCATCCCGCCGACCACCACGCTTGCGGTAAGCACGAACAGCCCGAGCGCAATGATCACGTCCAGCAGCACCACGCCTTGCGGTGCGTTTGCCGAACCCAACCTGTTCATGCGTCCTCGATGCATCTGCTTCCTCAGCGTTCGATGCGATAGCTCGGGTCCGTTTCGCCGCCGAGGTCGAACTCACGTTCTGCCTCGCCACCGTCTTCCGCCTGTTGCGCCTGCTCCTCTTCGTCCACCTGCTCGCTGCTGGTGATGCGGCCGGTCATTCCCACGATGCGTACGACCATGCGTCGTTCGTCGAACACATCGCGTGAGAGCAACACGATCTCCGCCGACTCGCTCGAGCCATCGGGGTAGAACTCAACGGCCGGCGGCGTCTCGGGCATCTCCCGCTCCAGCTCATCAAGCTCATCGCCCCCCCGCCCCAGCGGCCGCACCTCCCGCACTGCGACCACAACGTTCACCTGTGCCTGCGGATTGCGTAGCGCATGCACCTGCTGATACCCGCCCGCAAAATGTTCCGCCGTCGCGCCGCCGCCCGACTCCTCATCCTCGCCGTCCGACTGCACGCCGTACCGCGCCTCCCCCGTCCCAAGCTGTTCCTCCGCGTTACGCGGTTTTTCCAGAAACATGATGCGATAAACCGGATCCGTAAAACTGTCATCCTCATCAAGCGCGAACGCCAGCCGCACCGGCCTCTGCGTATGAGCCGCATGCGCCCGCGCCAGCACCAGGGCCGTCTTCAGCCGCTTAACGCCCTCGTCCAGCTCCGCCCCGCGCGATAGCGTGGCGAAGTTGAAGACGATCGCCCCCATCAAAAGCATCACCACCGCCAGCGCGATCAGCATCTCAACGAGGCTGAACGCGCCGGCGTGTGGCAACGCTTGACCGCTATCGGCAAGGCGAAAACGAACCACGTTACAACGCTTCTTCTTCGTCGCTCTGATGTCCGCTCGGGAACACATCATCGTCGGTTTCCTGCTGACCATCCGGGCCCACCGAGAACAGGCGATAAGGTTCCGCGTTCTCCTCATCGCTCAAGGCTGCGTCCTGCGGTTCGTAGACCAGGTCGTAACCCCAAGCATCCGTGAATTCCGTACCACGGCTCACGTAAGGCCCGCGCCACCGATCGCCCAGCCGCTCGTTCTCGAACTCCGGCTGCTCGCCCAAAGCATCCAGCCCGCCCATGTCTTCCGTGGGGTACTGACCCACCTGAAGCCGAAACGTCTGCAACGCCGTCTCGATCTGGTCCAGCTTCAGCTGCGTCGTATCGCGCTCCGCACCTTCGCTCTGCGGCAGCACAAAAACCACCATCGCACCGGCGAGCATCAAGATGATCACCAGCACCAACAGCACCTCGATCAATGTAAAACCGCTCTTTGCTACACGTCGCACCATCGTCTCAAATCCTTTCGTTGAAGCAATCGCACCGGGCATCCGGCCCGGCCGAGGGGAATGTCTCAACCAGCTCAGTTTCCAAGCGAGCCGGCCATCGTGAATATCGGTAAGATCAAGCCCATCGCGATGAACCCGATCGCCCCCGCCACCAGGCACAAGACCAACGGCTCGATCAGACGCACCGCCTGGTCCACCTGCCGATTCGTCCGCCGCTCCACCGTGTCCGCGATCTGCAATAGCACCTTCTCAAGTTGATTCGATTCTTCCGCCACCGCAATCATCGCCAGCACCTGGTCCGGAAAGAACCCCCCCACGCTCAAAGGCCCCGACAGGCTCTCGCCCGCCCGAACGCTCTCCGCCGCCTGCGCAATCCGATCCGACATGATCTTTGAACCGATCGCATCCTTACTGATCGCCAGCGCCTGCAAAAGCGGCACCCCGTTCGCCAGCATCGTCCCCAAAATGCGGCAAAAACGCGTGATCGCCACCATCCGCAGCGCATTACCCACAATCGGAATCTTCAGCCGCCACCGCTCCAGCGCCCGCTGCCCCGCCTCGGTCCGCATCGTCAAATACAGCCCCACGCAAAGCGCCACCACCCCGGGAATCAGCACAAACCAGTACCCCCGCACCACCGTACTCATGCCGAACACCACCACCGTCGGCAACGGCTTCACCGCATCCTCAAGCAACGGCTCAAATTGAGGCACGAAGAAAACCAACGCCCCCACCATCACAATCGTGCCCACCAGCGCCAGAATCGCTGGGTAAATCAGCGCCCCGACCACCGTCCCCCGCAGCTCATCCACGCGCTCAATGAACGTCGCCAGCGACGCCAGCACATCCTCCAGAAAGCTCGCCCGCTCACCGGCACGCACCATCACCACATGCAGCGACGGGAACACCTGCGGGAACATCTGCATCGCTTCGAACAATGCCTTGCCTTCCGCCACCTCGGCCCGCACGTCCCGAATCACCTGCGCCAGCTTCTTGTTCACCGTCGACCGCGCGATCGAATCAAGCGACCGCAGCAACGGCACCCCCGTATTCAAAAGATCCGCCAGCTGCGAATACATCAGCCCCAGGTCCGTCGCCCGCACCCGCACCTTCGCCGCGTCAGGTTGAGTTGATCGCTTCGCCGTGATCTGCACCGGGAACAGTTTCTTCTCATCGAGCAGGCGTAACACAGCCGCTTCGGTCTCCGCTTCCAGAGAGCCGACCACCTTCTGGCCGTTGCCGCTGCGTGCTGTGTATTCGAATTCCGCCATGCGTTCCTGGTCCCCCCCGGTGCCTCTGCCTCATCAACCCGCCGTCACACGAAGGACCTCCTCCACCGTCGTGTCGCCCTGGCGGACACGATGCCAACCATCTTCCCGCAGCAGCTTCAGCCCCGAAAGCCGCCCTGCCTCCACCAGCTCGTGAGCCGGCGAACGCGTCATGATCTTCTCCGCAAGCTGATTGTTCATCGTCAGCAGTTCGTAAATGCCCATCCGCCCCTTGTACCCGACATCCCGGCACGCCCGACAGCCCGCCCCCTCATAGAACGCCGCATCCGTCGGCGCGTCCGCAGGCAGATTCATCGTCGACGGATCAACCTCCACCTTGCATTCCGGACAGATCCGCCGCACCAGCCGCTGCGCCATCGCACCGATCAAAGTCGAGCTCACAAGGAACGGTTCCACGCCCATGTCTATCAACCGCGTTGCCGCCGAGGCCGAGTCGTTCGTATGCAGCGTCGAAAGCACAAGGTGCCCCGTCAACGCCGCCTGCGTCGCCGCCTGCGCCGTCTCAAGGTCACGAATCTCACCGATCATCACCACGTCCGGGTCATGCCTCAAAATCGCACGCAGGCCCATCCCGAAGCTCATCCCCACCTTGTGATCCACCGGAATCTGGTTCACCCCATCAAGGTGATACTCGACGGGATCTTCAACGGTGAGCACCTTTTTATCAGGCCCCACGATGGCGTTCAGGGCGGCGTAAAGCGTCGTCGTTTTACCCGAACCCGTCGGGCCCGTCACAAGGATGATGCCGTGCGGCCGCGTGATCAGTTCCTGGAAACGGCCGTAGGCTTCGCCCGCCATCCCCAGCTGCTCCAGCCCGATCAGCACGTTGTCCTTATCGAGAATACGCATCACGATGCCTTCGCCGAAGAGCATCGGAATCACCGAAACACGCACATCAATCTGCCTTCCGTCCACGGCGAACTTGATGCGCCCATCCTGAGGCAGCCGCTTCTCCGCAATGTTCATATTCGCCAGGATTTTCAGTCGGCTGATGATCGCCGCCTGGAACCGGTGAATCTGCGGAGGCACTGCTGCGTCCTGCAGCACGCCGTCGATGCGGTAGCGGATCGAAAGGTTGTGCTCGTAAGGCTCGATGTGAATATCGCTGGCCCGCTCGTGGATGGCTTCGAGAATGATCTCGTTGACCAGCTTGATGACGCTCGCTTCCTGCGCCATCTCCAGCAGGTCCTGCGTGTCATCCGAGCCGGCCCGCAGGTCGACCTGATCGCCGTTGGTGCCGACCATCTCGTCGACCGTGTCGCCGCCGACGCCGTAGTGAGCCTTGATGAGCTTGTCGATCTCGTCGCTCGGCGCAAGTACGGGGCGAATCGTCAGCCCCGTCATCAGCCTCATCTCATCGAACACGTACGGATCGAACGCGTCGCTCGTCGCCACATCAAGCGTGCCGTTGTGCCTGGCGATCGGCATCAGCCGTTTGCGGTAGACGAACTTGGAAGGCAGCGCCTTGATGGCTGCATCCTCCACGCGGTACCCCGCCAGATCGATCACCGGGAAATCGAACTGCTCGCCGACCACCTCCAGCAGCTGCCGCTCGGAAACGTAGCCCAGGCTCAGCAGCGCCTGGTCCATCCGCAGCCCGTCGGCCTTATGCACCCTGACCGCTTCGGAGAGCTGCTCCGGCGTGATCAGAGACTTTTCAAGCAGGACTTCAGTCAAGTTCATTACGTTAACCAGATCGCCGCTTGGTCAATGTCCGTTGCGACTTCGTTAATTTTGGTGGGGACCGTAGAGGGTCTAGCGGTGCAGGGGCGGGTTTGATTGCACCGAATTTTGGGGAGCATTAGATGTTCGTGCAGGAACGTTACATCATTATCCTCTGTACGCCGGAGCAAGTCAACGATTGCATGCCATGTCCAAGGAAAGTCCCGTGCCATCATTTTGTGTTGGATTCTGCCGATCCCTACCATAAGATACTGTGGTGACGGGCAACAGCCGCCTGCAACGGGCGCGCGCCGCCACGATCTTTCACCAAGCGTCGGGGACATGCCAACCCTGCTTAAAGAACCCCGCCATGACACCATGCCACGTAAATAACTCTTGGCTCCTCGGGACCGCGATCTTCGTCTGCCTCGCAAGCGGAGGCGTCGCACAGGCCCAGTCTCACGCCGAGAAGGTCGCCCACTTCGAGCAGCACATTCGACCGGTCCTCATGACCAGCTGCCTCGAGTGCCACAGCCGCCAACGCTCGGAGAACCACTTCCGGGTCGACACGCGGCAGAACCTCATCGCAGGCGGTCGTAACGGTCGCGCCATCAACCCCGGCAACCCGGGCGACAGTCGGCTGATCCAGGCGCTGCGCTACGAGCATGAAGATCTGCAGATGCCGCCTGATGGGAAGTTGGAGGATCGCGTCGTCGCTGCCTTCGAAAAGTGGGTCGCCGACGGGGCCGTCTGGCCCGAAGAACTGGACCTGCCACAGGACAACGTGGCGATGGAAGAAGGCCGAAAGCACTGGGCCTATCAGCCGATCACCGACCCGCAGGTGCCCGAGGTCGAAGGCGCTTCGACGCCCGTTGATGCCTTTATCCTCGCCCGTTTGAACGATGCGGACATGCAGCCGGTGCCGCCCGCGGATCGTCGCACCCTCATCCGCCGCGCCACGTACGACCTCATCGGCCTACCTCCCACGCCCGAACAAGTGGACGCGTTTCTTAACGACGATCGGCCCGACGCCTACGAGCGACTCATCGAACGCCTCCTCGACTCCCCGCGCTACGGCGAGAGATGGGGTCGACACTGGATGGATGTCGCCCGCTATGCCGACACGTCAGGCGACGGGGTCGACCGGCCCGTCCCCGAAGCGCAGCTGTACCGCGACTACATCATCGACGCCTTCAACACCGACATGCCCTTCGATGAATTCATCAAGGAACAGATCGCCGGCGACATCCTCGCCAAGCAAACAGGCGAACGCTACGAAGAGCGCATCATCGCCACGTCCTACATCGCGCTGTCGCGCCGGTTCGGCAACGGCACGTTCTCCAGTATGAATCTGGTGATCGAAAATTCTATTGACACGATCGGCCGCGGGTTGCTCGGACAGACCCTCAGCTGCGCCCGGTGTCACGATCACAAGTTCGACCCCATCCCCGAGGATGATTATTACGCGCTTTACGGAATCTTCTCAAGCACGCAGTACCCTCACCCCGGGTCGGAGCATGGTCGGGAGCGCTCGCATCTGGTCCCCTACGAGCAGGAAAAGCTCCAGCAGGCAGCCGATTGGGAAACCGAGCGTAATCGCCTGAAACAGGAAGTTAAGGAGCGCTTTAAGACGCATAACCTCGTGAAACAGGCAGGCGCTTTACAAGCTGAAATAAACGAGATCAAAGAGCAGCTAAAGGCGGACAACGCGGAAAAAGACGCACTTGAAGCACGCCTTGCCGACCTGCGAAGCCAGCGTGACGCAAAGCGGGACGAGCACGCGAAGCTGCTTGCCGAGGCGAAGAAAGAGATCGACAACCGCCCGCCGCCCGAGTCCCGCAAAGCGTATGCCGTGACGGATAAGCCCAAGGGCGAGATCGGCGATGCGCACGTGCACGTCGCCGGCAACCAACATCGCAAAGGCGCACGGGCGCCGCGAGGCTTCCTCAGTGTGATCACGCCGGAGCAGCCGGAGATTCCCGGCGACCAGAGCGGGCGGCTGCAATTGGCCGAATGGCTGGTGAGTGAGGAGAATCCGCTGACGCCGCGTGTGATGGCTAACCGCATCTGGCATTGGCACTTCGGGAAGGGCATCGTCGCGACGACGAACAACTTCGGGTTGCAGGGCGAGAAGCCGACGCACCCGGAACTGCTGGATTATCTGGCCAGCCGATTCGTCGAAAGCGGCTGGTCGTTCAAGGCCATGCACCGCGAGATCATGCTCAGTGACGCCTATCGGCGGGCGAGCGTGACGAACTCGGCGAATGTCGCGGAAGACCCAAGCAATGACATGCTATGGCGTTACGAACGACGCCGACTTGAGGCCGAGGCGATTCGCGACGGGGTGCTGCTGGTGTCGGGAAGGCTTGACCTTTCCGAACCGAAGGAGCATCCGTTCGGGTCGATCAAGGACCACGAGCGGTTCACGCAGCACAACCCGTTCCTCGCGAACTTCGACAAATATGAGCACGACCACCGCTCGGTCTACCTGATGACCCAACGGCTGCAGAAGCATCCGATCCTGGGGCTTTTCGATGGCCCTAACCGCAATCAGCCAACGGGGGTACGTCGTGTTTCGACCGTGCCGCTGCAGTCGCTGTTCATGATGAACAGTGCGTTTATCAGGCGAAATGCGGAGAGTTTCGCCGAGACGCTGCTTGCGATGGAGGCGTCGGATCGCGAGCGGATCAACGTGGCGTTCGAGCGGGCGATGGCGCGGCCGGCGACGGACGGTGAACTGGCCGAGGGGCTGGCGTTCGTCGACGAGGTGCAGGCGGAACTGGGGGAGATGGATGAGCAGGCGCGGACGCGGCAGGCGTGGAGCAGCTTTGCGCGGGTGCTGTTGAGCAGCAGCGAATTCGTCTATGTCGACTGAAATTGCACGATCTGAGATATGGTTACACGGAAAGGCGTTGCTGATGTCCAGTGCTGACCGGAACATGTTGAGTCGCAGGCGTTTGCTGTTGCAGTCGGCAATGGGGATGGGGGCCGTCTCGCTGGGCGCGAAGTATCCGCTGGTGCAGCGTGCGTGGGCTGGGGAGCCGACGATGGCGCATCCGCTGGCGCCGAAGTCGCCGCACTTCATGCCGCGCGCCAAGCGGGTGATCATGCTGTTCATGACCGGCGGCGTAAGCCACGTCGACAGCTTTGACCCCAAGCCCGAGCTTAATAAGCGTGCCGGTGAGGATTCCCGGAAGAACGGTCGCAAGTGGAAGGCGAGTCTTTGGGATCATAAACCGCGGGGCCGAAGCGGGATCGAAACCACGGACCTGTTCCCGCACATCAGTGATCAGATCGACGACATCACGCTGATCCGCTCGATGTACGGGGACTTCGGCGATCACTTCGAAGCGACGCTTCACATGCACAACGGGTACGGCACCGCGATGCCCAGTATGGGCGCGTGGGTGAGCTATGGGCTGGGGACGGCGAATCCGAATTTGCCTTCCCACGTGGTGTTTGCCGCGCGTAAGCCGTATGCCGGGGCGCAGGTTTGGGACTCGGTTTTTCTGCCCGCGTACCACCAGGGGATGCAGGTCAGCCCGGGCGGAGAGCCGATCCCGTACGTTCGGCCCCATGAGTCGAACGCCAAGATTCAATCGCATGAGCTGGCATTACTGGAGAAGCTGAACGGGCGGCACATGTCCGGCCGAAGCGATTCGAACCAACTGCCGGCGCGGCAGCTGGCTTACCAGACTGCGGAGAGTTTGCAGAATGTCGCACCCGAGGTGTTCACGCTGAGCGACGAGACGGACGCCACGCTTGATCTTTACAACGTGCAGGGCCGGGACGACAACGCGAGCTTCGGGTGGCAGTGTTTGATGGCGCGCAGGCTTGCCGAACGGGACGTGCGTTTCATCGAGTTGATCGACACGGGGGCGAACAACAACTGGGATCAGCATGCGAACATGCCTCGGCACGGCGATCTGGCGAAGGTGGTCGACAAGCCGATCGCGGGGCTGCTTCAGGATCTTAAACAGCGTGGGATGCTTGATGACACGCTGGTGGTGTGGTGCACGGAGTTCGGCCGGACGCCGTTCGAGGATTCAAACGCGACGGGCCGGGGGCATTGGCGTAACGGATTCACGACGTGGCTTGCGGGCGGCGGCGTGAAGCGCGGGCATGTGCATGGCAAGACCGACGAGATGGGCTGGGAGCCTGCGGAGAACGGCGTGCATACGCATGATTTCCACGCGACGATTCTGGCGCTGCTGGGCCTGGACCATACGCAACTGCACTATCCGCACGGCGGGCGCAACTTCCGGCTGACCGATGTGCATGGTCACGTGGTGGACGATATTTTCGCTTGATGTGTGGGTTCGTGAGAACGATTTGGCGCCGTTCCGCCCGGCCGTCTTCGCTGGCGGGGGCACCCCGCGTGAGGGTGGTTCGGCGGGGGACCGGCTTGGCGACAAGTCGGCTTTTTTTGCTTGTGTGGAAGCTTTTGTCACTTCAACGGAGATCGAGATGGTCAAACAGCAACGGCAGCGCGGCGTGGTGTTCGGAGTGTTTGGTGCGGTGGCGCTGGCGATGCTGACGTCGCTTGCGACGGCGGACGAGCCGATCTACAGCGATGTGAAGGAAGCCGAGAAGCATCCTGATTTCCTGCTGCAAGGTGAGTACGCAGGGGCGGATTGGGCGATGCAGGTGGTCGCGCTGGGTGAAGGGAAATTCCGGGGGTATCTGCTGCGGGGCGGGCTGCCGGGTGCGGGGTGGGACGGCGAAGAGCGGGTCGAGTTGATGGGCGAGCGGAACGGCAGCACGGTCACGCTGAGGGGCGAAGGGGACACGCGCGGGAAGATCGTCAAG
This sequence comes from Phycisphaeraceae bacterium, assembly GCA_040905565.1. Taxonomy (GTDB): domain Bacteria; phylum Planctomycetota; class Phycisphaerae; order Phycisphaerales; family Zrk34; genus JBBDRF01. The sequence goes on from JBBDRF010000083.1 coordinate 54,496, forward strand.
GATCGGCTTTCGATTCAGGGATTGACCCGGGGAACCATCAAGCTTGAACGGGTAGAGCGTGCGAGCGAGACGGTTGGACAGGAGCCTGCTGAGGGTGCGGTCGTCCTTTTCGATGGCAGCTCGGCGGAGCACTGGGAAGGTCGGATGGACGAGGCGGGCCGGCTGATGAACGGGGCGACAAGCAAGCAGCGTTTCGGCGATCACTTTATTCATCTGGAGTACCTGGTGCCGTTTCGGCCGCAGGCGCGGGGGCAGAATCGCGGGAACAGCGGGCTGTACATGCAGGGTCGATATGAACTGCAGATGCTTGATTCGTTTGGTGACATTGGGGCACATAACTTGAATGGTGGGATTTATTCGGTGGCGGCTCCGAAGGTGAACATGAGTTTGCCGCCGTTGACGTGGCAGACTTATGACATTGAGTTTCGGGCGGCGCGATTCAATGAAGCTGGGGAGAAGGTCGAGCATGCACGAGTGACGGTGCGGCATAACGGGGTGCTGACGCATGAGGATGTTGAGGTGCCGCATGCGACGACGGCGAGCCCGATGGGCGAGGGTGCGGAGCCGGGGCCGGTGAACCTGCAGGATCATGGGAGCCCGGTGCGGTATCGGAACATCTGGGTCATTGAGCGGTAGGGTTGGTTGTTTGGTGAGTTTGATTAGCGCAAAGAAGAGCCCACGGCGTGACGCCGTGGGCTTCTTTTTTGGATGATGTTTTCCAGTGTTTTTACTGGAGGAGTTGGAGGACGTTCTGGGCGCTGTTGTTGGCGGTGGTCAGAACGTTGGTGCCGACACTGGTGAGGATCTGGGCACGCGTGAGTGCGGAAGTCTCCTTGGCGAAGTCGGCATCGCGGATGCGTGACTCTGCTGCGGAGAGGTTCTCAAGGGAGGTCTGAAGCGACCGCACATTCGTTTGAAGCGTGTTGCGTTCCATGGCACCGAGGCGACCTCGAGTGACGGAGACCTGTGTGATGGCATCATCGATGATGCGACTGGCTTCAGCGGCGTTGCCGTTGGTCAGTGAGTTTTCACCGCCTGAGACGATGGAGCTGAGGTAGCCGCTGAGCGAGTTGCCCAAGCGGTTTGCGGACATGGACCCGATGCCGAAGTTCACCTGCTGTGAGCTTTCGACTTGGGGGCCGAGTTGGAACGTGGTTCCGCCGCCTGTGAGTGTGAAGCTTTCGGGGGAGCCGACGGTCTGCGCGAGCGTTTCGTCGAGTTCCATGTCGAGCTTGAGCGCATTGGTGTTGAGGGAGACGTTAAGGCCTTTGCCTTCGGCGATGGAGCCGTTGATGAGGGCGGTCACGTCTTCGCCGGTGTCGCGGTTGGCGGCGGCGGCGGAAGCGCCGACGTCGTCGTGGGTTTCCCAGAATTCGCCACCGTCTGATCCGGGGACGCGCTGGACGGAGACGAAGGCATCGGTTCCGTAGCCGGTGCTTTCGAATTTGAGGGCGTCGTCGGTGCCGGCTTCGCCATCGACGACCTCGGCGCGGACGCCTGTGGAATCGGTCGCACGGTTGATGGAGAAGGCGACGGCGCTGAGTGCGGTGCCTGAGGAGAACTGGAGTACGTCGACTCCTTTTTCTCCGGCCACTTCGAGCGTGACGGCACTGGGCAGCGTGGTGGCGCCGGTTGAGAGGAAGAGGCCGGCTTTCTGGGCGCTGGCGACGACTTCGACGTTGACGGGCAGGGTAGAGTCGCCGCCGAAGTTCGCGGAGTGGACGCGGACATCTTTGATCTTGTCAGGCGCGACGCCGCTGGTGACGTAGTCGAGTGAGCCGTCGAGCAGTTTAAGCCCGGCGAAGCTTGTGGTGTTGGCGATGCGTGTGATGGACTCGACGGCGGAGTCGATCTGAAGCTGATTGGCTTCGACCTCTTCGCGAGAGAGCCCGGCATCGTTGGCGGCTTCGATGGTCAACGCCTTGATGGAGTTGAGCAGAGAAGCGACTTCGGACATGGAAGCTTCGGCAGTGGAGAGCACGTTTGTGGCGCGTTCTGCATTGTCGATCGCCTGGGTGATACCGCCGATTTCGCTGCGCATGCGCTCAGAGATGATGAGGCCGGCGGGGTCGTCGGAACTGTTATTGATCCGGACGCCGGTGCTGAGGCGCTGCAGCCTTACCTGCAGGTCATCGTTAGACCTGGCGAGGTTCTGTTGGGCGATAAGTGAGGAAACATTGGTGTTGATCCTAGCCATGACAATCCTCCTTGATTGCGGCTAAGGCCGGTACCTGGCGTTGATCATCGCCTTCGTTGGTGCCGGTTGAGGTGCTTGTGAGTCGCACGGCCCCGTGGGCCGCGCCGGCGCTCCTTCGCTCCGGATGCGTCTCTATTTATTCTGAGCGCCGCCGCGTTTGTCGCGGTCTTCAGGGCGCTTCAGTCTTTGCGTGGCTTTGTTCAGGTCTTCGAGTTTCACCTGTGAGGCCTCTCTGTTTTCCCGCTTGATGGCCTCGTATACCTCCTTGCGGTGGACGGGGACATTGGCGGGTGCGGATATTCCGAGGCGGACTTTATCGCCCCGGATGTCGACGACGGTGATTTCGATGTCGTCGCCGATCATGATTGTTTCGTCGCGCTGACGGGAAAGCACGAGCATGGTTGTAGCTCCTTCCGTGGAGTTGCGCAGGTGAGTGAGGGTCTGACCGCATCACTCACGGTACGCATATCGATCGGCTCCATCCGATCGTTTGCAAGGTGCCGCCGGGACTACGCCGAGGCGGAGACAGAGCCGCCCAGATCCACCAGCGGTACCCGCGTGTGGAAGCGTCGATCGCTGAGGACGAGCTGTTCGCCCGTTCGGCGTTCGGTGTGGACCACGAGCGGGCCCTGTAGGTTGCCCGTCAATTGGTTCCCGCGACGGTTGACGATGACGAAGACCTGCGCCTCGGCGAGCGAGGCCATGCCCATCTCCTCCATCTGGTCGGGCTTGAGCGGGACGACGTAGTCCTTCACGAACAGGCTGGGGTCGGTGACCACAAACGCCAGTTCGGGCACGTCGCATGCCTGAAGCCAGAAAAACTGCCCTTCATCGCCAGGCTGAATCAGCGCGAACTGTTTCGCCTGCGGGAAGCCGAGCACACCCTTGGGGAAGGTCAGCACGCGTTGCTGATCCACCTCCACCGGTCCGAATCTTGTTGTGTTGACGATCATCACAACACTCCTGTCCAAGCGGCCATCCATCCGTGGATATTGCTCATTGCTGAGCAGCGACATCCTGTCACCGGTTCGGCCGATGAACCGGCGTAGTCAAGCGGTGAACCGTTCACCGCAGAAAGTCCAAAAGAGACGTCTGCATCAGTTGTTGCCCGCTCATCATGGTGGCTTGCAGCTGCTGCTGAAGCTTTGTGAATCGCGTGACGGCCTCGGAATAATCCGAATCCTGCAGATCCGAGAGCATCGACTCGGTTTGAAGACCGCGTTGGTCGATGCGGTTTTTTTCTGATTCGATCGCCTGGGCGCGGACGCCCTGCTGGGCGCGGACGCCGGCGATTTTCCCGACGTCGACGCCGAGGTATTCGCCGGCTTCGGTGATCTTCTGTTCGTCGTTGTTGAGCAGCGCGTCGCGGAGCATCATCATGTGCGTGAGGACGCTGTCGGTGCGGATCTGGGCGACGTCGTCACCGGCGAGGGTGCTGCCGGCGACGGCTTTGTTGATGCCAAGATCTTCCGCGGCCCGGCTGCCGTTGATCGATTGAATCTGGAAGGGGTCGCCGGCAGCGAGGGCGCTGGTGAAGGTGAGGCCGTTGCCATCGCTTGCGAGCGCGACGGTGAGGTCGCCCGGTGCGAGGCCCGCGCCGGCAGCCGCGGCATCGATGGCGTCGATCGCCTGCTGCACGGTCGTCAGGCCGTCGAGGTTGACCTCGAAGCTGGTCGCACCGTCGCCCATGCTGATGCGGAGATCGTTCTCGCCGTTTTCGCGGCGGACGCCCTTGCCGTGGTTGAGGTCGGCGAGTTCGGTGTCGCCTGCGTAGCTGCGGAGGCCGAGGTCGGTCGCGGTCGTGCCGCCTGCATTCTCGCCGACGCTGAGGTTCGTGCCGCTGACGGCGTTGATGAGGTTGAAGCCGGTGCCGGCGTCGTTGATTTCCAGACGGACGCCGATGTCGGCCTGATCGACGACGTTCATCATGTCTTCGACGGTGTCGGCAGCGCTGAAATCGATGACGCGTGTATTGCCGCCGTTGGTGATTTTCAGGCCGCCCGCCCAGTCGATGGCGGCGCCGAGGTCGGTGAGCTGTGTGGCCTGGGTGAGGCGTGGGTTGATGGCGCCGCCTGCGATGGTTTCATCGTCGTCGGCAGTGATATTGAGGCCAAGGTCCGCGGCGGTGATGCCCGTGCCGATGTCGGCAATTGCGATCGTTTCGCCGGCTTCCGCGGTGAGGCTGAAGCCGTCGGCTGTGACGCTGAGATCGCCGGCGGTGCCGAGGACGTTGTTGATACGATCGGTGACATCGCTGAGGCGTTCGACGCCTCGGAGGTCGACGTCGGTCGTGGTGCCGTTGACGGTGACGCGGACGGAACCGAGGTTGGTGCCGAGCCCGCGTGCGCCTTCGAGATCGCGGATGCGTGTTTCGCCGGTGGCCTGAACGTCGAGGTCGGCTTTGCCTTGGACTTGTGTGGAGAGCGCGCCGAACGCGCCGGCCCCGCTGGCGTTGAGGGCGTATTCAGAGTTGCCGATGTTCTGCGTGAGCGGATCGTGCGAGCCGAGGTATTCGATGCCGCCGAGGTGTTCGACGAACGGCTGCGTCGCAGCCTGCTCGCCGCCGAAGAGGTAGACATCCTGGAACTTCGTGTTGCCGACCTGCGTCACGGTATCGATGAGTGACTGGATGACGGCCGCTTCGCTCTTGCGGGTCTCGGCGTCGGACCCGATGCCGATCTGGCTGGACGCGATGGACGAGGCTTGGTTGATGAGTTCGGAGATCTCGGCAAGGCTCTGGTCGGCCATGGCGGCCGTGTTGCCGGCCGTGTCGAGGGCCTTCTTGTCCTTCTCGAACTGGGCGAGGATGTGCTGCATAGACTTGATGAGCCCGACGGACTCGGGTGCATCGGAGGGCTTGTTCACACGTTGACCGGTGGCCAGCTCTGTCTGGACGCGCAGCAGCTCGAGGTGCGTGCGCCTGAGATTCGACATCATCGAATCGGACGTCATCGCCGTGCTCGTGCGGGCCAGACTGGAGGGGATGGTGGACATCGGTTAGCTCGTGTGTTCCTTGTTAGCGTGTCATGGTGAGGAGTGTTTGCATCATTTGGTCGACGACGCCGATGAACCGGGCCGCCCCCTGGAACGAACGTTGCCAGCTGAGCATGTCGATCGCTTCTTCGTCGACGTTGACGCCGCTGTGCGATTGCCACTGTGATTGCAGGCTTTCGGAGATCATGCCGGTCGCTTCGACCTGCTGCTGCGCGTGGCCGGCTCGGCTGGCGTAGCTTTCGACGTGGTGCGACCAGTGGCCCCGGAGGCTCGCGCCGCCGAGGGCGTCGAGTGGTTTGTTCAGCAGATCGGCGACGGCCTTGGCGGTGCGGTTGTCGCCTTGGACGTGGCCCTGTGCGATGGCGAGGTTGGCGGGTGTGTCGGCGAGATGTTCGTTGACGCCCATGTCCGAAGCATTGGTGCCGGTGAAGAAGGTGTTCAGCCCGGCGGCGGCGAGCAGGCCCGACGTGTCTTCACTGAAGCTGACGCGGACATCGCTAGAAGCGCCGGCGATGTTCAGACGGCCGTCGACGGTGAGCGAGGCGTTGAGCATGTCGACGCTGTCGATGGCGGCGGCGATGTCGTCCATGGAGGTGCCGGCCGCGCTGTTACCGAGGTCGACCTCGATGCGGTGGGCGGTGCGCTGGCCGGATGGCTGGGTCACGTGAACCATGAACGAGCCGTTGCGCACCTCGAAGGGAAGCCCGGCCTGGTCGAGTGCCGCGGCGGTGTCCTCCATGCCGTGGACGCTGGTGAGCTGTTCGAAGCCGCGCTCGGCCTGGCCGGAACTGTGGAGCTGATTGACCTGATAGATAAGCTGATGGGCGAGTGTGTCGAGCTGTTCGACGGCGTGGTCGACGTCCTGACTGCGGGTTTCCATCAGCTGCGTGATCTTGCCGCTGGTTGGGCGGAGGATGTCGCCTTCGGTGGCGACGCGGAGGCGCGGCGTGAGGGTGTCGCCGTCGGCCTGGAAATCCATCTTCACGCCGCGGCTGTTCATGCCGAGCACGATGGGGGTGGAGCCGATGAAGACATCCATGGTGCCGGCGGGCTGTTCAACGGTGGAAATGTCAACGTACTGCGAGATTTCCTTGAGCACGCGATCGCGTTCGTCCCGCAGTGAATGAGCCCCGCCGGCCCCGCCCTCGACGCGATTGATCTGCTGGTTAAGTTCGGCGACCCGCTCGAGGAGCGTGTTCACGGTGTTGACGCCGGAGCGTAGCTGGGCGTCAACTTGCTCGCCGATGCCGACGGTGTCCTGACGCAATTGGCCGACGAATTCGCCGAGCGACTTGGCCTCGGAAATGACGAGCCCTTTGAGTGAATCATCGGTCGGATTCGAGGCCACCTGCGACCATGATTCGAAGAAGCGTTCGAGGCGCTGACTGAGGCCTGCGTCGCCGAGGTCGTTCTGGATGGACTCGATCTGGCTGAGCACGTCGTGCTGAGCGAGCGCGGCATGGTGGTCGCTGTCGGCCGAACGCATGCGCTGATTGAGCGCTTCGTTGACCTGCCTGGCAATCTGTTCGATGCGGACGCCGGTGCCGACGAACGTGCCCGGCTGAATCTGCTGACTGGTGCCCGGCGTCGCGATGGCCTTCTGGCGCGTGTAGCCTTCGGTGGCGGCGTTGGCAAGGTTATTGCCGGTCACCTGCAGCGCCGTCTGGCTTGCGGTGAGTGCCGATCGACCAAGATGTAATGCGCCGGTGAGGCTCATTGTCGGGTTCCGTCAGGCCGTGATGGAGATACTGTTCATGGAAACGGTCGCGGGGGAGACTGATCCGCGGCGGCCGTACGTGGCCCCGCCGATGACCTGCTGCACTTGCTGAACGATGCCCTGCACATGCCGAAGCAGCCCCTCGGCGGCGCGCTTGGAGACATCGTTCTCACGCTGAATGGTCTGCATGGTCTGCCGCATTTTCTGGTGGAGCAGCAGCAGCTGGCCGCGGCGGGGTTCGTCGACGGCGTCGGCGATCTGCGTGATGCGGAGCGGCTCGTTGGCGGCGGGGCTCAGGCTTTGCGTGAGGTGCCCGACCGTCTGCTGCCGCTGCTTTTCAAGCTCGGCGATGTGCTGGATGTGTTCGTTCTCCAGCGTGCAGGTCTCGGCGACGAGGTCGGCCTGGCCCATGCGAATCGCCTGCTGTTTGCGGCGGACGAGGTCGAGAAGCGAGTCGTGCTTCGCGGCCATCAGTTCAAGCTGCGTGACCAGTTGTCTGAGCAGGTCATCCATTGTGGTCCACCTCCGTGCCGAGGTTGGGGCTGATGTTGGGGCTGAGTTGAGCGGCGAACTTCTGGTAGACCGCTTCGACGACCGGCAGGTTCATCTGCGAGGCCATGCTGTCGGCGAGCTTTTCGTCGAGTTGGGCGGCGAAGATGTCTTCGCCCTGGCCGCCGTGGAAGAGGTCGCTTTTGAACGGATCGTCACGCATCATCTTCATCATGGGCATGAGAAACGCCTGGCTGACGAGCTGCTGGGCGGCTTTGCGGACTTCGCCACGGCTGCCGGTTTCGCCGGCGGCGGTGAGGGCGGATTCGAAATCCGCGCCGCCGACGGACGGACGCTGGCCTGCTTCATGCACGGACATGGCCGTGGCGGCAGGGTTCGGGATGGCGGCGGTGGTGAGGTTCATCAATCTTCGCTTACCAGTTGGGCGTGCAGTTTTCCGCTGCGATGGATTTCACGGATGATGGCGATGCGGTCCTCGGCAGGGACCTTCAGTTGATTGAAGGCGTTGACGAGGTCGGCGAGCTTGGCGCCGCCGCGGGCTTGAGGATCGATGGCGACGAAGCCCTGACGATCGACCTCGGGATCTTCGATCGTCGGGTTCCGCTGGGGTGTGACGGTGGTGATGGTCATGCCTTTGTGGCTGATGACGACGGGCGAGATTTCGACGTTGTCTGTCATGACGATGGTGCCGGTGCGTTCGTTGATGACGACGCGGGCTTCAGTGCGGACCAGCGACGGGTCGAGTTGAAGCTCGAGGATCTGCGAGATGAACGGGCCGGGGTTCGCCATTTCGTTGTCGGGGATCTGGATGACGACGTTCTTCTGATCGAGTGCGATGGCGATGGGCGGCGCGTCGGGGGCCATCAGGTCGTTCACGAGCGTGGCGACGGTGGTGGCCATGGGCCAGGTGGCGTTGGCGTCTTCGAGGACGAGGGTCATACGACCGCGGTCGTCGGTGAACTTGGAATAGATATCGCGGGTGAGGGTGGCGCCGTTATGGACGACGGCGGTGCGGGGGCTGGCGGTATCTTCAACGGTAATCGGACCCTCGGCGTAAGCGAATACCGGCGAACCGGGGAGCGGGCCGAGGATGGGGGTCATGACCAAGCGACCGCCTTCGAGGGAACTGGCGATGGGGGCGGCGAGGTTGACGTTGATCTTGTCGCCCTCGCGGACGCCGCTGCCTGGGGCGGTGGCGGAGAGGTAAACGATGGCGACGTTGCGGGCGTCTTCCATCTCGACGGGATCGACGAGCGGATCGCCGAGGCGGTTCATCATCGACGCGAGGCGGCGCATGGTGGTGGCTGAACGTTCACCATCACCTGTGCCGTTGAGGCCGATGACCAGGCCCATGCCGATGAGTCGGCTGGATTCGGCACCCTTGATGCGCGACATATCCTGCAACTGCACGGCGTGTGCGGCTGGCGTCGGCATCAGCATCGCCAACAGCAGCGCGACGACGGCCATCGTGCGGAGCGAGGCGGCGTGGGTTGTAAGGGTGAGCGTGTTCATCATGATTGCCATCGTTTAGAAGTTGAGCACCGTATCGAGGAGGCGGGTGAGGATGCCTTTTTCCGACGACCGGCGCAGTTCGCCGGCGTGCTCACGCTCGACGCGAAGGTCGTACATTTGTGTGCTGAGGACGCTGTTGTCGCCGGTGATATCGTCCGAGCGGGCGTAGCCGGTGACTATGATGGTTTGTGTTTCGCCATCGGTCCGGATGTGGGTGCGAGCTTCGAGGGCGAGGGTGCCGTTGGGCTTGACATCAATGACGCGGGCGGTGAGGCGGGTGGTCATGCTGTCGCGTCGGGAGTAGTCGCCCTCGCCATCGAATTCGCTGGTGTGGCTGAGCCCAAATTCGGGGAGGTCTTCTTCGTCGCCGCCGCGTAGCTGGAAGTTCAGTAGATCCTCCAGCTGCAGACGAGGCATGGCTTCGATCTCGGAACCGACGGTGGTCTCTTTGCTGGTCGAGAGGCCTTGCGACGAACTCGCCTGGGTCTGCTCACGGATGATGATGGTGATGAGATCCTGCTGGGCGAAGTGGCGAGGCTCGGGCAGGCGAACGGCGGCGTAAGAAACGGCCTGCAGTTCGCGATGAATGATGCGGCCCTTGACCTGCTCTTCAAGCTGCGGGCGCTGGGTCTGCTGCGACGGCTGCTGCAAGGCGTGCGGGCGCAGCTGGGGTCGCTGAGCGACTTGCCGTTGCATCTGCTGCTGGCGCTGCAGGGCGTTGGGCTCGGTGACGTAAAGCGAAGAGCTTTGCGCCGAAGCGGTATGGCCGACCGTGGCGAGGATGAAGCCGACGGCGAGGCCGAGGCGTGTTTGTTGATTGGTGCGTGCTGATTTCATTGCCCGTTCTCCTGCGCTGCGAGCGTGTCGGGCTCATCGAGATTCATGACCGCTTCCTGCGGGCCGGTGACGTGGGCGTAGAAGCGTTCGCGGGTGCGCTCGTTGCGGAGCAGGATCATTTCACCTTGCTGACCGTCTTCCATCGCACGGCCGACGGTACGCAGCACGATGCCGCCGCTGATCGCTCGCACCGTGACGGCCTGGCCCCGCTTCACGAGCAGCGGCGCTTCAACATCATTCACATACACCACGGCCCCCTCGCGGATCAGTCCGACGCTCTGCTTGCCGACCGCGGAATCAGCCGCACGTAACGGCGTCTTGCGGGAACTGGTGAGCGTGATCTGTTCGATCTTGAGGTCGTCTTCCGTAATGACCTGCCCGCGAGCGAGTGATCGGTGGGCGATGACGGCCGGCTGCTTGATAGTGACCTGCACGCGAAGGCGATCGGTGGCGGCCAGTGCGTCGCCGTCGTACCGGCGGACGGTGACGGGGACGCGGCCGATGGGATGCGAGCTGAGGGGCTCGAACTCAAGACGCTGCGCGCCGAGCGGGGCGTCGAGCAGCGGACCGTCGCTCTCTTCAAATTCGATGGTGACACTGACGTCGTCGCCGAAGTCGACCTGCTGCTTGATCCACTGATGCAGACGATGGCGAAGGGTGCGGCCGGCGGTGGCGTAAGGATTGTCGGCAGTGATGGCGGTGGCGGGGTTGGCCTCAGGGGCCGGGCGTGGCTGGTCCGGCTTCGAGTCAAGACGCTGCACGGTGACCTGCTGTGCGCCCCGGCAGATAAGCCGACCCCAGTGCACCTGCTTCTCATCAAGCTTGCGGCGGATCTGCTGCATCGAAATCTGCGTCGGCTTCTCGCCGATCTCCGTGATGACGATGGCGCTGAGCGACTGGGCGTATTCACCGCGTAATTGTGCGACGTCCTCGAGGGTGACTTCCGGGCCTGCGGCCTCGGCCTGGCTCCGCAGCGTGATCGAGTCGCCAACGGCGCGCACCTGCGACGGCGCTGCAAGCAGCACCATCAACATGGTCGTCGTCAGCAGCAGGATGTTTCGCGGTGTGTGTGCCATAATCGTCACGTGCTTAAACGGTTTTAGAACCGACGGAGGTTGGCGACCACCTGGAGCGACTGGTCGGCTGCCTGGATGGTCTGACTGTTCATTTCAAACGCCCGCTGCGCTTTGATGAGCGACACCAGCTCACGCACGGGATCGACGTTGGAGCTTTCCACGAACCCCTGCTGCAACGTGCCGAGCCCGGCTTCACCGGGAACGGCTTCGATGGGCGGGCCGGCCGCTTCGGTCTCGACGAAGATGTTGCCGCCGATTGAGCGGAGGCCGTTGGGGTTGATAAAGTTGGTCAGTTCGATCTGCCCGACTTCATTGGGCTGGGGATCGTTGGGAAGCGTGGCGAAGACGCGGCCGTCGGCGGTGATGTCGACCGAGGTCGTGCCTTCGGGGATGTTCACGTTGGGCACGAGGCGGGGGCCATCGGAGTTGCCGAGCACCATGTCGCCTTCGTTGTTAACGAAGAAGTTGCCCGCCCGGGTATAGCCGATGCCGTTGCCGATTTCCTGAAGAATATCGACGGCGAAGAATCCGTCGCCGCTGACCATGACGTCGAGCTGGCGACCGCTTTCAATGGCGGAGCCCTGGGTGAAGTCGCGGTCGGTATTGGAGACGCGAACGCCGAGGCCGACGTTGATGCCGGCGGGACGGTTGTCACCGTTGGCGTTTTCGACGCCCGGCTGGCGCTTCTCCTGGTAGAGCAGATCTTCGAAATTGACGCGACTGCCTTTGAACGCCGTGGTGTTCACGTTCGCAAGGTTGTTCGAGATCACATCGATCTGCGTAGAGAGGGCGCTGAGGCCTGTCGAAGCTGAATGCAGTGCGATAACTGCCATTGCGTGAATCCTTCACTTGGTTCCGCCGGGCCTCCTGCCCAGGCGTTCCGTCTTCGAACGATCGTTACGCCACTCGGCCGAGCACGTTGACTGCCCGGTCCATCAACTGGTCGTGATACTGGAGCATGGTGCCGTGGTGGTTGATTGCCCGGCTGGACTCGATCATCGCGAGCATCTCCTTGACGGGATCAACGTTGGACTGTTCGATGAATCCCTGCCTTACGAGGCCCGGGGCAGGTTGTGCGTTATCAAGCTGATCGGGGTCGATGGCGTAAAGGCCCTGACCACGAGGCGTGAGCGAGAGAGGGTCTTCCACGTGGACGAGCCTCAGCTGGCCGACTTCGGCGCCGCCCTGGGAGACGACGCCGTATTCGTTGACCTCGACGCCGAGCGTGGGATCAAGTGCGATCGGTTCGCCCTGGGCGTCCATCAACGGAAGCTCACCGACGCTGGTGGCAAGGTTGCCGTTGGCGTTGATCTTCAGGCGGCCGTCCCGAGTGAGGCGTTCGGCGACTTCGCCGTTGCGCTGCTCCGCGACGACGAAGAAGCCTTCGCCCTGCATCGCGAGGTCGAGCGGTGCGTTGGTCTCCTTCAGCGGGCCGGGCGAGAGGTCGGGGCGGGAAGCGCCGACCCATGTTGAGCCGCCGAGGCGGTCCATCATCTGATTGGACAGATCGAACTGGCCGGACGCAGCCGACTCGGGCTGACGCTGAAGCAGCGAGACGAGGTCGCGTTTGAAGCCGGCCGTTTCGACGTTGGCGAGATTGTTCGAGGTGACGTCCTGGCGGTGCATGTTCGTGAGCATGCCGGATGCGGAGAGGTACAGGCCGTAGTTCATCGTCCTACCTCCGCGGGTGTGCGTGTTGTTTGATTGGCGGCGAGTTCGGCTTCGAGATCCGCCACGGTGCGGAAGACGGGAACCCACTGCTCAGCAGCCGGGGTGGACGCAGGCAGGACGGGCGGTGCGAGGTGATCGCAGGCAGCCTGTCGCGCAAGACGGACGATCATCGAGCCGAGGCTCGCGTCGTCGTCATGGTCGATCAGTCGTGTCCAGTTGCGATCCATCACGTGCCTCCATGCACTCAGGACCCTTGGCCGATGGTTCCGCTCCAATGCGGAAACGCGTCGCCCTCTCCTTCGCAACACCGATGCCGCGGGCGTGCCAGGATGGAGGATTTGCACGTAAGTGCTCGTCGTCGCAACGAGTTGCCGACCACACCGCAACAACCGTACCGACGGCGATTTCGGCGCGGGGGCGCAATTACTGCCCACCGATCGGCGGAAGCTGCGCGTGCGGGTTTGCAGGGTTGAAGGCGCGCGTGAAACGGCAAGCGCCCGAAGGATCGTGGGCGGGCCCTGCCTCCCAGTGTGGCGTTGGCTTTGAGCGGACCGCTTCCTTACGGGCGCGGCTCATTTGCACGGCACCCGCGCGGTTCAGCGGCGGTTGGCGGAGAAGGTGATGGACATGGGGCCGTCGCGGAATTCCAATTGCCGTTCCGTAATCGTCAGCGTCTTCGGCTTCGCCGTCTGGCCGGTGCGGAGCACGCTGAGCGGAGCCTCTTTGTCGACTTGCTCGGGGGTGGTCGGGCCGACGGCTCCGGGGGTGAGGGTCAAGTGATCGCCTTCGCGGCTCCACTGCCCCTTCTCTGTCCCCGCGAGCGTCATGATACTCGGCTGAAGAATCAGGAACTCATAGCTGCCGTCGGGGTGAAGCTCGAGTTGAGCTTCGACATCGGCTGAGCCACGGCTGGCGCGGAAGTCGCCAGCGCCGAGCCACGCGCCCTCAAGCGTCGGCGGTGGGGAAGTGGCTTCGCCGCAGGCGTTGAGGGACAAGGCGAGGGTGATGAGCAGAACCGTCCGGACGGGCGGGAGTAGGTATCGGATCGTGATGCTCCTTCGCATTCGTTTCAGTTCAGGTGCGGAAACGTTACCAGTGCAAGCGACGGCGACGCAGCAGCGCAGCCGCACCGAGTGCAAGCAGGGTGAGTGAGGTCGGTTCGGGGACGACGGTGCCGAGCACTTTGAGTTCGCCTAGCGTTTCGAATTCGCTCACATCCCATGCGAGACCGGGGCTGAGGTCGGGCAGCTGGAGGGTGTAGATGGCGATGAAGTCGGCGAAGTCGAGCACGTTGAAGACGTCGCCGGCCACGGGATCGTAGTTAAGCAGCTGGACGTCGATGATGCCTCGGACGGTGAGGGTGTCGGTGACGATCAGGCGGTCGTACTGCCAGTCGCTGGGGCCGCCGAGTTCGAGCATGAGCAGGGAGAGCGAGCGTGCGTCCCCGATGACGCGAGCATGGCCGATGCCGTCTTCGATGATGAGCGTGCCGTGTGCGTCGAGATCGACGTTGAGGTCGGCCCCGTCCCTGAGCGTCAGGATGCCGGTGAGGTGACTGGCGAGCGTGCCGGTGCCTTGGAAGACAGCGCCGGCGTCGATGACGGTATCGCGGCGGAGGTTGAGATCGTCGTCAATCGTGTTGAGCGACGCGAGGGTGAAGCGGGCGTTGGCGTCGATGTTGGCGGGGGCCTGGAGGACCTGCAGCATGCCTCCGAACGTCTGGTGGGCATCGGCGCGGAGGGTGCCGCCAGCCATGGTGATGGTGCTATTGGCTTTGAAGTTCATGTCGAAGTCGGCGATGAACAGTTCGTGCGTCTGCGCGATGCTGACGCCGCCGTTGAAGCCGTCGGGCTCGGGCTCGCCCTCCCCGCTGAGGTGCAGGTCGCCGGCGAGTGCGTGGAGTTGGCCGAGTCCGCTGGAGCCGTCCCAGTCATTGAAGACGTTGGCGACGATGAGGGTGCCGTTCTCCGCAGCAAGTTTGCTTTCGTTTTTCACCTTAGCGATGACGGAGCCGTGGCCGACGATGCCGCCGGGGCCGTCGTTGTTGATGTCGGCACCTCGGAGGATGCCGCCACGCAGTTCGACGAGATCGGTGACGCTGGTGTTCCATGCCTGAAAGACGTCGAGGATGGCGTCGGGGCTGTTGGTGCCGAGCGTGCCCATGTCGAGGATGGTGCTGGAGAGTTGGAGCAGCCCGCCGTCGGCCCGAAGTTCGGCACTGCCGATGAAAGCAACGGGCGCCTGGATAAGGCCGTGGCCGAAGAGGGCTTTGCCGCTGGCGGCTTGCAGTTCGCCGGGGCCGAGGATGGTGCCGAGGGAGAGGGTGTTGTACTCGGCGATGGAGCCGCCGTTGAGGCGGAGGACGGCGTCGGCATTGAGGAGGATGAACGCGTTGTCCAGATCGATGCGCGCGTTGAAGAGCGTGTTGCCGTTGACGGTGGTGTTGCCGCGGAGGTGGACGTCGGAGCCCTCGAGGCTGACGCTGATGAGTGCATCGCCGGGGCCGTTGATGGTGATGTCGCCGAAGGAGGACCAGCGGTCGGCGAAGCCGTCGGGGGTGAGGTTGACGGTGAGTTTGCCGCCGTTGAAGCCGAAGGAGTTGATCACGAAGTCGGCGTCGGTGTGTTTTGAGCCGCCGTTGTCGTATTGGTGCTGCAGGCTGAGGGCGTTGATGGTGAGGGCGCGGTCGAGGGTCCAGGTGCTATCGAAGTGGTTCATGGCGAAGATGTCAGCGTTGATGGTGGTGACGCCTGTGACGTGGGCGTCGCCCCAGTTGCCGACATGGCCGTTGAAGTTGACGGTGCCGCTCCAGGTGGTGTCGCCGTGGAAGCGGACCTGCCCGTTGGCCGCGGAGATGGTGGGCGTATTGAAGGTGCCGCCGTTGACGTGGGTGGGGCCGTCGAACTGGAGCCAGCCGCCCTGGCTGAGGTCGAACGTGCCGCCGTTGATGGTGGTGGTTCCGGTGAAGTTGAGTTGTTCGTCTGTGTAGAGATTAATCTGTGCGCCGGAGGCGACGGTGGCGTCGGACTGAATGCGTGCGTAGGTGTTGTCGCCGCCGAAGGGCCCCACGCGGACGTTGCCTTTGATGGTCACGTGCTCCCCGGCGAGTCGTGCGAAGTTCCCGTTGCCGGGGTGGAAATCGAGTTGGCCTGCGACGCCGAGCGTCCAGCCTTCGTCGAGGTTCATGTTCAGGACGTTTCCGCCGCTGATGGAGATGGTGCCGTCGAAGTCGTCGGTGAGTCCGGTGCCGATGAAGTTGATGGCGCGCTGTTCGCCGGGGTTGCTGGTGAACAGATTGATGTGGCCGTTGCCGGTGGTACCGTCGAGGTCGAACAGGCCGCCGAAGTCGGCCTGGAAGACGAGGGGCGTGTTGGGGTTCTGCGAACCGTGGCGGATTTCGCCGTTGTTCACGAGAACTTCGCCGGAATCGTAGAAGGCGATGGTGCCGTCGCCGACGACGTAGGACGTGGAGGCGATGGTGAGTTTTTCGCCGATCTGAACGCGGCCGTCGTCTTCGACCCACAGCTGACCATGGTCGGAGAGGATCAGGTTGTTCGTCGCGAAGCGATGGAAGAAGTTGCCGTCGGTTCTCACGAAGAGGGTGGAGGGGCGGAGGATGGTCGGGTTCTGCTGGATTTGGTTTCGGCCGCTGATGTGCGTGTCGGTGGTCACGTCGATGAAGCCGTCGTTGAGGCGGAGCCACATGGCGTCGGTGATGTCGAGCGAATAGATGCTCGTGCCCTGGTCGTCGAAGCCGCCGCCGGGCGTGAGCGTCACGATCGAGTTTTGGACGCCGTTGAGGTTGCCGATTTCCACAGCGCTCGAATCGGGCACGCCCACGGGCGACCAGTTCGCCGGATCGAACCAGTCACCGTCGCCGGCATTCCACGAAACGGCAAAAGCGGCGGGCGAGCACCACAGCAAACAGGCCAGCGCAGCAACCAAAGCAAGGCGACGGGGGGGATCGGCGTACATGTATCTCTTCCTTTACTGGCGACCAATCGCGTCACAACATCGGCTCGCGATGGCCAGGGGAACTTAAGATATACCACCCCCAGCGACCGATGCCGATGGCCTAAACAGGCCAATTTCTCTAGCGACGCCTAAGCTGAACCGATAAACTCGCCGTTGCAATCCTCTGGAGATCATGCGTATGGGGCGATCACAACGTCTTCGGCTGGGCGATGTTCGAGCAGTGCATCAACTGATCGGGCAATGCTCGGAGTTGTGGAGTGATGCCCATGCGTGGCGCGAACATCTGGTGCAGGGCCTGCGCACGCTGGTCAACGGCCGCACCGGATTCATGGTCCTCAGCGACGGCGACCCGATGACCGTCTGTTGCGGCACGCCGTTGATCGCCTGCGGCTGGGACACCGGCGAAGACGAAGCACGCTTCCGCGATTCGCTTGCCGTCCCGCTCGGTGAGATCGTGCCCGAAGCTGAGCCTGTGTTTGCGGATCTGGAGACCCGCCGCTTCATCTCCGTCTCGATCCACGAACTGGTGTCGGTCGAAAGGTGGCATCGGTCGGAAGGTTATAACCGCTACCATAGGCCCTCAAATACCGACGGGCTGGTCGCTTCGGCTCGGGTGAGCGGGCCCGGTCGGGTTGAGTTTCTCGGGGCGTGTCGCGCGGTGGGGGAAGCGCCGTTTGGCCGCCGGGAGCTGAAGATCAACGCCCTGTTGCATCGCGAAGTGGCGGGATTGATCGGCACACGGCTGGCGACGGAACAGCAGTTGGGGCGGCACGGCCTGTCGCCACGGCTGCGGATGATTCTGGATTACCTGCTCGATGGACTGACTGAAAAGCAGATCGCACAACTACTGCACCGCTCCCCCGCCACCGTCCACCGCCATGTCACCATGCTGTATCGGCATTTCAATGTCACCAGCCGGGGCGAACTGCTGAGCTACTTCGTCCACCGCAAGCCGCGCGACGGTGTTGCGATGAACCCATGAAAAACCAGCCGCGGATGAGTCCCATGGAGGCAGGCTCGGGAATCGCGATACTGCTGACGCTGGCAAACTGAATTCTCGAGACGCTTTGATCAATTCTCGTGCCTCTACCGTGGTCGATGTCCAGCAGAAGTTTGTATTCGGGGATAGAGGTTCGCGCGGAGGGGTTGCTCGGCCGACGAATCGTGCTACGCTTGGGTTTGGACACTCAAAGCCTGCCAGACAGGCGGCCGAACGCCCTCGTAGCTCAGTTGGACAGAGCAACGCTTTCCTAAAGCGTAGGTCGCAGGTTCGAATCCTGCCGGGGGTATTG
>JBBDRF010000084.1:0-15508 GCA_040905565.1 Phycisphaeraceae bacterium
TCCATGGCCAAATCAAACCATAGGCGAACCAGCGAGGAATGTCCGTAGCAGCTAGCTCTTGTCCACGCTGAGTTCGCCGAGCACCGTAACCGCCTCTCGGAGCACGTGCGAAGCGGCCGTAAACTCACCAGCCCCCTGAGCTTCAAGCAACCAGCCGAACACATCCTTGTGCTTCTTCGTCCGAGTGCCAGCGACAGGCTGCTGCCCAACATCACCACCGGCGTTGATCTGGTCTAGGATCGACAGCACATTATCGGGGGTCACACCGCTGATCTTCATCACGCCACCAGACCGATTTAGCGTTCCCTCAGGATCAAGACGGTGCCGCGCGGACGAGAACTCGCAGTGAAGCACCTTGTTTCGCAGACGCGCCGCACCTCGCAGCAACTG
The DNA here is from genome assembly GCA_040905565.1 of Phycisphaeraceae bacterium. Lineage (GTDB taxonomy): Bacteria > Planctomycetota > Phycisphaerae > Phycisphaerales > Zrk34 > JBBDRF01. Next base: position 391 of record JBBDRF010000084.1, read on the forward strand.
AGCGTCCGTCTCGCTCAGTTTTGCTTGGAAGTGTGCGATGATCGCACTGATGACCTCGGCGAGAGCGGTGTCAATCGACCTGTCGGCCGTGGAGGGAACCGCTCCGGCCAAAAGTCGCACCCTCAGCTCAAAGAGCGCAGCATCGGCGGCTGCTTGGGTGAAATTCTGTTCGGCGATGTCGCGCGGGAATGACACGAGAAATTACCTGGCTGTAGGTGATCGGAAAAGCGAACATCCCCGCCGCCTGACTGACAGAACATTTTGATTCCGCAGTTGATGTGCATGTGTGCCTTGGGGCTCAGCAGTTGAGCGGACCATCGACTACTGCCATCATCTGCCCTCTTTAAGGTTGCGTAACCCTCGCCTGTTGCCATTATGTGACCATTGCAGAGCTTGTGCAATGCTTTGGCGATATCGACGGATGAAGGTGGATACCACATGAAGGTTCTTCGTCTCGTCCGAGTCAGCACCGGTCACTTTGTGGCTGACTTCACATCGCTGAGGCCGCTCAGCGGTAGGCGCAGGCTGTCGAAGCCGATGTGACGCTTCAGTTTCGTACGCTCTTCGGGTGAAAAGTGGGGTGGCCAGAGCGTAAAAATCGCCGATTTTGAGCCGTGAGAGGGGGTCTGGAGCCGTTGCCAACGTGAATGTCGAGGGTTCGAATCCCTTCACCCGCTTTCATAAAGCCCTCACAAGTAATGACTTGCGAGGGCTTGTTTTTTGCAAATCTGTACGCTCTCGCCCACTACGCTCTTCAGGTGAGAAGTGAGGTGAGGGCTAGTGGTGGACGCGCGTACCTACGATGAAAATCTGACGCGGGTCGCAACCAGGCCAGCAAGTAGAAGCCAAGGGTGAAGGGCCAAGGGGCTGGGTCTCGCCTCGGCGAAAGAGGGGCAACAATCACCGTCTTGCCGCCCTCGTGCGAGTTTGGCACAATCTACCTGCTCACATCACGGCACAAAGAACAAGGGGGCGAACATGTCCAAGGTTACGCCGATCCTCGTCTGCTTCGCGGCAATATTGGCGACGCTCACGGAGGAATTGTGCCTCGTCGTTGAACACGACGATCCACCCACACCAGTCAGCTGCTGCATGAGACCCGCGATCGATCATTGATCAAGGGGCGGCCTCGGGCTTCGGCCGGAGCAGCGATTCGATCTTGCTGAGCAGACGAGCGAAGTCAACGGGCTTGGTGTCGTAGTCGTCGCACCCGGCGTCAAGCGCCTGTTCACGGTCGCCGGCCATCGCGTGCGCGGTCAGCGCGATGATCGGCACGAGGTGCGTCTGCGGGTCCGCCTTGAGCTTCCGCGACGCCTCCCATCCGTCCAGCACGGGCAGACTCATGTCCATCAAAATCAGGTCGGGCAGTTCCGCCTGGGCGCGCGCCACGCCGCTCAGGCCGTCCACTGCCAGCATGACCTCGTAGCCTTGGCGCTCAAGCCGGCGCGAGAGCATATCGCGGTTCATCTCGTTGTCTTCGACCAGTAGAATCTTGGGCATGGCGTTGCGAAAAGCGGTTAGTCCGGCTAGCGCTTTTCATCTCCTTTGGACTCGACTTTGGACGCTCGGCAAGGCGTGGTACAGTCGAGCAACACGTCGCGCACCTGATGCAGCATTGCTTCGTGCGAGCCGCTCGTTTCCTTCAAAAGAATCTTTTCGACGTGGACGCTGAGCTGCGCCCGCTCCTCGTTGCTGAGGTCGCGGGCGGTCAACACCACGAGGGGAATCGTACGCCATTCCTCGTGCTTGCGCACGTGGGCGACGAACTCGAAGCCGTCCATCTCAGGCATCATCAGGTCGAGTAGAATCAGACTCGGGCGTTGCTTTTCCATACTGGCGAGCGCCGCAAGCCCGCTGTTGGCTTCGCTGACCTTCCAGCCTTCCTTCTCCAGAATCGCGCGCGTCACCTCGCGGATCGCGGGGTCGTCATCGACCAGCAGGACCGGGCAGGGCGGATTCGGGCAGGTGTATTTCTTGAGAATCTGCGCCAGTCGCCGGCGATCCACCGGCTTGGTGGCGTAGTCGGAAGCGCCCAGCGTGTAGCCACGCCTGGGGTGGTCGATCATGGTGAGCATGATGACCGGGATGTCACTCAGTTCAGCGTCATCCTGGAGCGCCGAGAGGACGCTCCATCCGTCCATGTCGGGCATCATCACATCCAGCGTGATGGCGACCGGCCGCAGTTGCCGAGCGAGGCGCAGCCCTTCCTCGCCGCCGGCCGCGGTATGGATGCGAAAGCCCTCCTTGCTTAGAAAGCGTGTCATCAACTCGCGCTGCGTGGGGTCGTCGTCAATCACCAGCACACAGTTGTCAGTCGACACGAGCGGTTCCGCACCACTGGCCGTGCCGTTGGGCGAGTCGCCTCCGGCTTCGGCGGGGCTTTCGAGCTTTGTCTCGCTGACGAGGGCCGGGAGCTTGATGGTGAAGATGCTGCCTTCGCCCGGCACGCTGTGTGCCGTCACGTCGCCGCCCATCATCTGGCAGAAACGACGCGTGAGCGCCAGGCCCAGACCGGTGCCGCCGAACTTGCGCGTCGTGGAGGTGTCGGCCTGAGTGAAGGCTTGAAAGAGCTTGACCACCTGTTCGGGATTCATCCCGATGCCCGTGTCTGAAACGCGAAACACGATCCAGTCGCTGTCGTCCATGCGCTCACGATTGACGCTAAGCGTGATGTTGCCTTCGCGGGTGAACTTGGCCGCATTGGATAACAGATTGAACAGACACTGGCGCACCTTGGTCAAGTCGGCGTGCATCTCGCCTGGCTCCGGGCCGTACTCCAGGTGCAGTGTATTGGTATTGTTCTCGATCAGCGGCTCGATGGTGGAAGCGACTTCCTCGATCAGCCTGGACACCTCGAAGCTTTCCAGAAACAATTCCATCTTGCCCGCTTCGATTTTCGATAGATCGAGAATGTTATTGATCAGTTCCAGCAACAGCTTGCCGGCGGTATTGATCTTTTTCAGGTCGGTGCCGAACGTGTCCAGGTGCTGGTCGACGGCATCTTCCTGCAGCATCTCGGAGTAGCCGAGGATGGCGTTAAGTGGCGTGCGCAATTCGTGGCTCATGTTGGCCAGGAAGAGGCTCTTGGTCTTGTTGGCCGCTTCGGCGGTTTCCTTGGCTAACTCAACCTCCTCCTCGGCGCGGCGGCGCTCGGTCGCATCTTCCATCGCCAGCACCAGCAGTTCCCCGTGGTGGCCGGCCTGCAGCTTGCGAGCGTTGAGCAGCATCACCCGGCGTCCGATGACCGGAAAGGTGTGCTCCAATTCGAAATCATTGAAGACCGAGCTTTTGGGGACCACCTCTTCGAGCAGCGTGCGCAGGTCCGGAATGTCCCACTGACCATTGCCCAACTCGTAAATGAGACGGTTCTCGGTTTCTTCAAGCGAGACCTGAAAAGTCTGGTAGAACGCGCGGTTGGCGGAGCGGACGCGCAGGGTGGTATCGAGAATCAGCAGCGGCTCGCGCACCGTGTCCACGATGTTCTGAGCGTAGGCTTCGATGGCCTTCAGATTCGCCTCGGCACGCCGGCGCGCCGTCACATCTTCCATCGCCAGCACCAGCAGTTCCCCGTGGTGGCCGGCCTGCAGCTTGCGAGCGTTGAGCAGCATCACCCGGCGTCCGATGACCGGAAAGGTGTGCTCCAATTCGAAATCATTGAAGACCGAGCTTTTGGGGACCACCTCTTCGAGCAGCGTGCGCAGGTCCGGAATGTCCCACTGACCATTGCCCAACTCGTAAATGAGACGGTTCTCGGTTTCTTCAAGCGAGACCTGAAAAGTCTGGTAGAACGCGCGGTTGGCGGAGCGGACGCGCAGGGTGGTATCGAGAATCAGCAGCGGCTCGCGCACCGTGTCCACGATGTTCTGAGCGTAGGCTTGAATCTCGTCAACCGGTATGCCTGATTTCATGAGAGGCGTCCTTGTTCAGTCACTTTGCCGGGCGCGGGCTCGTGTGTCCGTGTGGCTTCGGCCCGGGTCAGGCGCGGCTGGACTCGTCGCGGCCAGGACCTCGACAGCCAGAATAGAGATGTCATCCTGGGCACTCGCCTCGCCACGCCACCGCTCGGTCGCCGCCAGCAATGCCGCGACGCCCGCCTGCAGTGGTTCGGTTCCATTGCGGCGAATCGCGTCCAGTAGCCGGTCGTTGCCGAACTGGGTGGACGCGGGGTCCATCGCTTCCGGGACGCCATCCGAATAGATGTACAGTCGGTCTCCTGCCGCAAGGCGGACGGATCGCTCCTCGTAGGCCTCCTCCGCCAAGCCGATGGGGAAGCCCTGGCTTTCGAGAATCATCGGTTCCGCGCCTGCGGGCAAATGCACCGGCCCGGGATGACCCGCCGACACGTAGCGGAACGCCCCGGTGACGATGTCGAGGATGCCATAGAGCATCGTGGCGAACTGACCCGTCGTCGCGTCGAACGGAAAGAGCCGGTTCAGGTGCTCGGCGACCGCTGCAGGGGGCGTCACCTCGGGCCGATCCGCGTGCTCGCCATTTCGGATCAGGATCGAGGCTTGTTCCGGCGGGGGTGACAGGACACGGCTGAGCGCCACCGACAGCAGCGCGGAGACGACGCCGTGCCCGCTGACGTCCAGAATGTAGAGCCCGACTCGGCCTTGGCCCAGGGGGATGATGTTCAGCCCGTCGCCGCCCAGTTCATCACAGGGCCGGTAGATCCAGTCAAACGCCGCGCCCGGCACCTCGAGCGCCTCGCAAGGCAGGAAGGTTGCCTGAATCTTGGCCGCAGCTTTCAGGTCGCGGGACATCCGGCCGTTGACCTTCTCCAGCCGCGCGTTGGTTTCCTGCAACTCGCGGTTCCGCACGGCCAAGTGCCGCTCCAACTGCTTGACCTGCTCGGCCGCACGCTTCAGCGCCAACTGAGTTTCGACTCGGGCCAAGACCACGGGGAAGTCCAACGGCTTGGTCACGTAGTCGTTCGCGCCCAGCCCCAAGGCCTTCACGATATCGTCGCTCTCCCCCCGGGCGGTCGCCATGATGATCGGGAGGTCGGTGGCGGAGTGGGTCTCGCGGACCAACTTCAGAACATCCAGCCCGTTCACCCCCGGCATCATGATGTCCAGAAGCACCAGGTCGAAGCGATGATCCCGGATCAGGGTGATCGCGTGGTTGCCGTCGTGGCCGACGGTGACATCGTACCCATGGCGCTCCAGACGGCGCGAGAGCATGTCGCGGTTCATCTCATTGTCATCGACGACAAGCAGGTGAGTGTGAGTGTCCGGCATGGGAGGGGGTCATGAGAAATTCAGACAGCCACGAGGGGAAGTTCGCCTTCGCGCGAGGGTGTGCGGACGTCTTGGACGTCTAAAGTGTATAAAATTATAGATGGGCACTGTCATGCTTTCTCGGCCCACGGCGACTTTTTCACCCATGCCAAAGGCGCAGCGGGTGGTCCGGGCCGCCAGCACGCTTCAGCAACAACGCACCGGTCACATTCCGAGCCCTTGCCGGCGATGCGGCGGTGTCACCGGGCTCAGCTGCTCCTGCCGGCGGTGGGCTCGGGTCAGAGCCGCGACCAGCGCGCGGTGTCGGTTGACCCTGGCCTGCTCGCGACCAACAATGCGTCAGCAGCAGCCGCATCACCTTCGCGAGATCGAAAACGGGGCGCGGCGACTACGTGAACGTATATCAGGCCACAGAGAACGGAGTGACCCCATGAACGCATACGCACGATTCGCCGGCATGATCGGTACGGCGACCCTTATCATGTATGGCCTGATGTACCTCAACACCTACCAGCTCGACCACGTTTTCTTCAGCGAAACGCGAGCGTACATGGCGATGCTCATGGGCGCATGCATGGCGATCATCATGCTTAGCTTTATGCTGAGCATGCACAAGAACAAAGCCATGAATATCGGCATTTACACCGTAAGCGTGCTTGTGTTCGTCACCTCGTTCTGGCTTGTCCGCAGTCAGGCCACGGTTCAGGACGTCTCGTACATGCGAGCCATGATCCCACATCATTCCATCGCGATCCTCACCAGTGAACGCGCCCAAATCTCCGACCCACGTGTCCGCGACCTTGCAGATCAGATCATCAAGACCCAGCGGGAAGAAATCGCCCAGATGAAGACACTGATCGAAGACCTCAAGAACAGGTGACGCGACGAGCCATCTGAATCACTCACGCTGAAACAGGGCGACCTCGTCGCATGGGTAACATGAAGCCGCCCGAAATCCGCTAGTCGTGGGCCAAGGCACCAACAGCTTGACCACGTTCTACAGCGTCGATTCGCTCGATCGACTCGGTCTACACCCGGCCGCTCTCGATCAGCACGACGTGCGCCGGCTGAGCAAGGCTGGCGGTGATATGATTCGTCAGCCACGTGGGTCACGAATGGGCCCTTGGGTTAATGAACTGCATCGCTGCCCAGAATACCTGATTTGCAGGCCCATGCATGCTGGTCCAGCCTGCCTGATCGCCACGCTACCACGTCGGTCGCAGTCGGCCTGCCGCCGCATTGCCACGATCAGGCGTCGCTTGTTCATCTATCTCCAAGGGAGCGATGATGCGGGCCCCGGTTCGTGCCTAGAATAGGCCTGTACCGGATGGATAGGGGAGAGCTGGATAAGTTACCGAAGGGAGCCTCTATGTCCGCCCCGCCTTTAACCCATGGCCCCGAACCCGAACCCAAGGCCGTGGCCGCCGACGCCGAGCGTCAGCGAGCCGAGCGGTTGTTGTTGGCGGGTCAGAAAGAGGCGTTGGAACTGGCCATCAGCGGCGCGTCACTGGAGGCGGTGCTGGACGTGCTCGCCCGCACGGCCCGGGACCATGCCGGCGACGGCGCCAGGGCGGCGATTTTTCTAATGGACCGCGCGGACGCAGGCCTACGCGTGGGTGCGGCGGCGGGCCTGTCCGAAGACGACTACACGCTGGCTGCGGACAAGGTTGAGGTCGAGCAGGATGCCCCCGCCTGCGGTATGGCGACCTGCACCGGGCAACAGGTCACGGTGGGCAATGCCACGCAGGACCTGCGCTGGGCGAGCCATTGGGACCTCGGGCAAGCACAGGCGATTGGCACCTGCTGGTCTCACCCGATCCGCACCGCGGAAGGAAAGCTGCTGGCCACGCTGGCGGTGTACCACCGCGAGCCCCGCCAGCCGGAGCCGGGCGAGCTTGAACCGATGGAGCGTCTCGCTCAAACCGCTGCTCTCGTGATCGGGCGGCACCAGGAGGCAGCGCAGCGGCAGCAGGCCGAACAGGCTGTGCGCGCCAGCGACGCACGCTGGCGCGGGATGATCGACGCCCTTCCCGCCGCCATTTATACCACCGACGCGGAAGGTCGGCTCACGCACTTCAACCCCGCTGCCGTTGAACTCTCCGGCCGCACGCCGGAGCTGGGCACGGAACAGTGGTGCGTGAGCTGGAAGCTTTATTATCCCGATGGCAAGCCGATGCCCCAAGACCAATGTCCGATGGCCACCGCGCTGCGTGAAGGCCGCCCGGTGCGCGGGAAGCAGGCGATCCTGGAGCGGCCTGACGGGAAGCGCATCTGGTTCGAGCCCTATCCTTCGCCGCTGCATGATGATGAAGGCAGGGTCGTCGGCGGCATTAACCTGCTCGTGGACATCACCGAGCAAAAACGTGCTGAGGCGGCCGTCACGCGGCTGGTCGCTGAGGCCGAGCGGCAAAAGCGCCTGTACGAGACGATCATCTCCAACACGCCCGACCTCGTCTACGTCTTCGACTTGAACTATCGCATCAGTTTTGCCAACGACGCCTTGCTGCAGATGTGGGGCAGGACGCTTGAGGACTCGATTGGAAACAGCCTGCTGGAGGTCGGCTACGAATCCTGGCACGCGGAGATGCACGAGCGTGAGATTGATCAGGTCATCGCCACCAAGCGGCCCGTCCGCGGGATGGTGCCCTTTCAGCACGCGACGCTCGGCCGGCGGATCTACGACTACATCATGGTGCCCGTGCTCGATGACGCGGGGAAGGTTGAAGCCATCGCCGGGACGACGCGCGACGTGACTGAGCGCAACGAGGCCCAGCAAGCTTTGCAGGAGAGCACGGAACAGCTCGCTTGCGAACTTGACGCCATGAATCGGTTACACGCCTTGAGCATGCGGCTCGTGCAGGAAGATGAGCTCGAGACCGGGCTTGAGGAAGTGATGGCGTCCTCCGCTGAGTTGCTGCATGCGGGCAAGGCCACCGTGCAGATCTACGACGAGCAGCACGACGTGCTGACGCTGGTCAGCGCGATCGGCTTTCACCAGGATTTCCTCGATGCGTTTCAAACCGTCGACGCCCACGGCTTCACCACCTGCGCCGCCGCGCTGAGGCGGCGGGAGCGGGTCATTGTCGAGGATCTTTCAACCGACCCTGACTTCGCCGAGCTTGAGCGGGCGGCCGCGCCCTATGGTGTCCGTGCCGCACTCTCCGTGCCCCTGGTGGGCGGCGACGGCCGTATTTCCGGCGTGTTCACCATCTATTGGAGTGAGCCGCACGATCCGAGTGATCGCGCGTTGCGGTTGCTGGACCTCTACACCCAACAGGCTGCACGGCAGATCGAGCGCAAGCGGGCCGAACAGGCCATCCGCGAGAGCGAAGAGCATCTGCATGCGATCGTCCAGACCACGCCCGAGTGCGTCATGGTCGTCGCTGCCGATGGCACGCTGCTCCGAATGAACCCCGCCGGGCTGGCGATGGTGGAAGCCGACTCGGCTTCAAGCGTGATCGGCGGGAGTGTTTACAAGCTGATCGCCCCCGAGCACCGCGAATCGTTCCGCACGTTCAATGAACGCGTCCGTCGCGGCGAACGCGGAACGCTGGAGTTTGACTTCATCGGGCTGCGAAGCACGCGCCGGCAGACGGAAACCCACGCCGTCCCCCTGCGAAACACTGACGGGACCATGGTCCAGTTGGCGCTGACCCGCGACATCACCGAGCGCAAGCGGACCGAGGAGACCAAGGCCCGATTGAGTGCTATTGTCGACTCCTCCGACGACGCCATCATCAGCAAGGACCTCAACGGCGTCATCACCAGTTGGAACACGAGCGCCCACCGCCTCTTCGGCTACACCGCCGAGGAAGCGATTGGCCGCTCCATCACCATGCTCATCCCGCCGGATCGGGCCGACGAGGAGCCAAGGATTATCGAGCAGCTCAAACGCGGCGAGCGTGTGGACCACTTCGAAACGATCCGCGTGCGGAAAGATGGCACGCTGCTAAACATCTCGCTGACCATTTCGCCGGTGAAGGATTCGGCCGGCCGGATCGTGGGGGCCTCCAAGATCGCGCGCGACATCACCGAGCGCAAGCAGATTGAGCAGGCGTTGCACGCGAGCAAGCAACACCTCAAAGAAGCGAACGCTACACTCGAACAACGGGTCGCGGAGCGAACGGCGGCACTTGAGCGGCGCGCTGACGAACTCCGCCAACTCACCGTCGAACTCAACACGGCGGAGCAGCGGGAGCGCCGTGAACTCGCGCACGTGCTGCACGACAACCTTCAGCAGATCCTGGCCGTGGCGCGAATGCGGGTCGACATGGCCGTCGGCCGCGTCGAGGACGTGGATGCGCGTGATCGGCTGCGGGAGGCGACGGACTACATCAACCAGACCATCGAAGGGATGCGCACGCTGGCCACGGAACTGAGCCCGCCGATGCTCTACTATGACGGGCTCGTGCCGACGCTCGAGTGGCTGGCCCGGCACCTGAAGGACAACTACGGCCTGCGATCGACCTGCACACCGACGATCTGGACGCGACGCTCTCCCATGACCTGCGTGCCTTCCTGTTTCAGTCCATCCGCGAACTGTCTTTCAACATCATCAAGCACGCCGAGACGGACCACGCCCGCATCAGCCTTGCCAACAGCGAAAAGCCCGGCCACCTCGAGGTGACGGTCGAAGATAGCGGCAAGGGCTGCGACTCCGACGCGATGCTCAATAAGCAAAGCGCCGGTTTCGGGTTGAAGAGCATCCGTGAAAGGGTGCACGGCCTTGGTGGTGACTTCGCGCTGCAGGGCAGCACCGCCGAGGGCGGCTGCTGTGTTATGATGCGGATTCCGCTCACCGGCCGGAGCGATCCTCCCCCCGCAAGTGCCGGACATGCGCGTCCAATTGACTCAGCCCACCGGTAAATGATCTTTCTCGTGATCCGCTTATGATTAATGTTCTTTTGGTAGACGATCACAGAATCATGCTCGAAGGGCTCGCCCTCCTCCTGCGGGCGCAGCCTGATATCGCGGTGGTCGGCGAAGCGCTTGATGGCGCGGAGGCGGTCGAGCGGGTTCGGGAGCTTCGGCCCGACGTCGTCGTGATGGACGTATTGATGCCCGACATGGACGGCGTCGAGGCGACGCAAATCATCAAGCGCGAATGGCCGGGGGTACGGGTCATCGGCCTGTCAATGAATAAGAACGACCAGACCGCATTGAAGATGTACAGCGCGGGGGCCGAGGCCTACCTGACCAAGGGCGGACCCGTCGCTGTCCTCGTGGCCGTGATCCGTGGTGAAGCCGAAGTGCACGGGGCGTGAGCCCGCCCGATCGTGGCTCGCCCGCCGCGCGTCGCTGATGTGAATGCCCAGACTTCCACAAGGGTTGCGGCCCGGCTCGACCCGCAACATCTTTATCTTCATCAGATCACCGCAGGACCACGCCCTCGTGCGCCTTGGCTCGAGCGGCGGTAACGCTTGCGTGGGAGCAGCCTGCTCGATCTGCCAGAAAGATTGGGGGCATTCCCCCGCCAATATTCGGTAATCTCCGTCGCCGCAAGGGCCGATATCACTTCCAGGCCGCCCGACAAACCTTTTGAGGCTGCAAGCAGTGGCAGGCTGTCGGCGTCATCCCATGGGGATATGCGGCCCACGGTGCGATCGGTGTGCGACATCCTCCGTAACGAGTCAACCACGATGATCCGTCTCCGCCATCAACTGGCCGATCTTCTCCCGCGCAGCCGGCACGTCATCGGCCGGAAGGTCATCGCATGAGCGCACCGCGCCAAGGCATTGCCATTTTGTGTGATCAGGCGGGCGATGTGAGGCGCTGGCTGCGCGACGACCTGACGCTCAGCCACGGCGTGCCGGTCGGCCAGTCGTGGCGGCAGTTGCTCGAGCCGGGCAGCCTCGGCAAGGCCGAGGCGCTGCTGACCGCCGCCCGTGAGACGGGCGCTGCGCTGGACTGGCAGCTGTTTATCGTCATCGAGGGCATGCCGAAAGCCATGCGCTTTGCCGCCGCGTTCGCCGACGGCCAATACACGCTGCTGGGCATGGCCGAGGCTGCAACCGCGGCGTCTCGTCGGCGCATCGCGGAGACGGCGGCGCATACGGATCTGGCTCGGCTGAACAACGACCTGGTCCAGGCCCAGCGCACGCTGGCGCAGAAAAATGTCGAGCTGGAACGCACCAACGCGAATTTGCTCCAGATCCGGGCCCGCTTGGAAGACTCGCAGGCCCAGCTGCTCGCGGCCAATCAGCGTCTGCTCGCTCAGTCAAACCGCGACGGACTCACCGGCGTCCCCAACCGTCGGGCGTTGCAGGGCCGGTTGACCGAAGAAGTCGAGCGGGCCGACCGCTACGGGCACCCCTTCTCGCTGGCGATCGTCGACGTCGACCACTTCAAGCAGTACAACGAGACGCTCGGCCACCTCGCCGGCGACGACGCCCTGCGCACCGTGGCCAGCACCCTTCAGTCCACCGCACGTGGCTGCGACTTCCTCGCCCGCTTCGGCGGCGCAGCGTTCGCCATGATCCTGCCCAACATCGTCGGCGGCCCCGCCGCGCAGGCTTGCGAGCGCCTCCGCCGCGCCATAACCGAGATCGACCAACTGCCCCAACCGATGACCATCAGCCTCGGCCTCGCCACCTACAGCCCGCTGACGCCAACTCTCGATGCCCTGATCCATCGGGCGGACCAGGCCCTCTTCAGTGCGAAGCAGACCGGCCGAAACCGCGTCGTCACTGACTGGCAACAGACTTGTCTATAAGATCAGTACCAATAGGACAACGATTAAATAAACGCCCGCGTCGGCCTCCCTGCCGAGCGGGCGTGCGTGGTCCGTCAGCCATCGTGGGCTGACAGCATCAGCTCGCGCGACGTAGTGACCGAAGCTGATGCAGGGCCCGAATCTGCTCGTGGGCGCCGACGACTTCGTCACGCTGCCGTTGCAGCAGTTGTTCAACCTCCGGCGAAAGCGGGCGCGCCAGCGCCCCCTCGTATGCCGCCAGCACCTCATCCTCCGCCCGTTCCGCCAGTCGTAACGTGAAACGTTCCTCGTCCGCCGACAATCGCTGTCGCAGCGCCTGCCACCAGCGCTGCAACGCCGGCCGACCCGCTGCCGGCGACGCGTCCGGCGCCGTTTCCTCCCCCCGCGGGTCGACGTGCTGGCTCAACTGCGCCACGAAAGCGCCGCGCTGCCGTGCCAGGCGATAGAAGAGGGCGGTCAATTCCGCATCGGCCACCCCGTCGCCCGCCGCGCGGAAGCACCGCTGGCTTTCGCGGTTCAGCCGCACCAGCATCCGAAGGTGATCCGCCGCCGCCTGACTCAGCGAGACAAACAAGACCATCATCGCCGCCGCTCCATCGCGCGTTGCCCAAGGTATACCGCATCGAGGCCGAGGCCGGCCTCTACGACAGCATGTCACGTCCTGTTGCAGTCGCCCATCACACGCCGCGCGGTCCGCCCCGCTGCACGAGGCCGACCACCAGTGAGATGATGAACAGGATCAGGAAGATTACGAACAGCACCTGAGCAATCGTCGCCGCCGCCCCGGCCAGACCGCCGAAGCCGAACAACGCCGCGATCAGTGCCACGATGAAAAAGATCAGTGCCCAGTAAAGCATGGGTCCATCCTTTCTCCGGAAGTATCGCTTCCTTGCGAATCAGGCATCCGACCCACGCGCCTGCCATCCAGTTCAGCGTAGGCGCGCTGAGACCGACGCAATCAAGAAAACCCGAATGAAAAATCTTTCATCGCCACGGCGGACAGGGCGGCGTCCGTGTTCAGGGTTGATAGCGGTGTTCGCCGACCAGGACGTGGTCGCCCCTGCCGGTGAACCGATCCGTGGTGTGTTCCACCAGCCAGCCCTTGATGAGCTGCCGACGTTCTTTCCACGTCAATCGCGCGCGCCACTTCGGCGACGCCGGGTCCAGCCGAATGGGATGCTCCGCCATCCGCCGGGCCATGACCTGCGGATGCGCGCCTTCATAGCGGGCCAGGAACGCCTTGGGGAACCGCTGGTAGTAATAGTCCTCCAGCACGTCGGACACTTCATCTTCACCCTTGGCCCAGAAGCGATGGCGGTTGTCGCGCTTGGCCGCGAGGGCCTTAAGCGTCTTGACCTCGCAGTAGTGAAACTGCCGGGCGGCGGTCTGCACCGCGCGGATCTTGCGGCCGCGCTCCTTGAATTTCGGATGCACCGTGAAATTTGCCGCATCGCCGCGCGACAATACGAAGTGGTGCGGCTTTACGATCCAGCACTTGCGCCGCATCGTCCAGGGCCAGACATTGAGCATCGTCCAATAGTCGCCGAGGAACTGCCGCTGCCACAGCATCAGCGCATCCACGTCAGCCCGGTCGGCGTACTGCCGCATGGCGTCGCGCAGGATGTCATAGTCTTCATCATGGACGACTTCGTCGCACTGGACATAGATCGCCCACTTGCCCTGGCAGTTGAACAGCGCCACGTTCGTCTGTTGCGCATAGACGTAGCCGCCGGTCGCAAGGTGCGGGTTCCACCGGCTTTCGATGATACGGATCCTGGGGTCGTCGATACTGCGGACCAGTTCCAGCGTGCCGTCGTCCGGCTCGCCTTCCAGCAGGCCGACGTTCACCACGAACTCGTCCACCAACGGCAGCACCGACCGAATCGCCTCCACGGCCGGGTAGTCGTACTTGACCGCATTGCGAATGAAGGTGAATCCCGAGACTTCCATGCAGCGATGATACGGATCGCTTCGACGAGCCGCAAAACGCGCCGAAGCCCACGGCGTGACGCCGTGGGCTTCCGTCACATGTCACCGGTCATCACCCACCCTGGTAGACCACGTCGTAGACGAAGTTGCCGTCGCTGTCTTCCTCCCACACCAGCACGGGCCGCCAACGGGCGTGCGGGGCGACGAGGCGAGGCGGCTGGCCCGCCTCGGCTGGCTCGATCATCTCGAAGTCTTCCCATTGACCCGGCGCACGCTCGTACTGGAACACCTGATCGCTGGTGGCATCCATTTCAAACTGCACGCCGTGCGACTGAAAGTGCATCCGAAATCCGTGTGACTGCAGTTCCTTGCGCAAGTGATGGAGGGTTGGCGGCGCCTTGCCCGTGCGCTGCATCAGCGTGACGATACCTTCGCCGAGGAACTCCATGTGCGACTGCGTCGTGGTGATCGGGTCCGGCTCAAGTTCCCAGGCGAAGCGCATCCAGGGGACCTCGGCCACGCTGAAGTCGTCCGTGTCGAACGCGGCCTTCATCGCCTGTCGGCTGTGCGACCCGCGACTGATCTGTGAAAGATACGTCTCGAACGCGGCACGGTATCGGCCGTCCGCATGCACGAGGAAGTAGACCAGGCTCCACGATTGGGCGTACAGGTCGGACGCCGCGCGGGCGTCGGTCCGCAGCGTCTCATGCCACTGCTGATCGGTGATGTTCAGCAACGCGTCCAACGGCATCGCGCGGTTGTCGTCGATCATCGACCGCACCTGCTCGATCCGCCGCCGGTCCGCCATGCCCGTGCGGATGCGGCCGTTGACGATGACGATGTTCTCGAAATATTGGGCCAGGCCTTCGTTGATCGACGTCGGCAGCGTCTGACCGAGATAGTTGTGGGCGAACTGGTGAAATGCTTCGTGGCGCAGGGTCGCCAGCGCCTGGGCACGATCGGGACGATCGACAAATGTCGCCAGGCCGCCGCGCGTGCCGAGATAGAAGAACATGCCGCCGGAGTTGGTGGCGTCGACGCCCATACTGCCCATGAACTGGAGGTAGTCGCGTTGCGAGGCGAACAGGTAAAGCGGCTGGTCGACCCGCCGACGGTCGCGCAGGTGGGCGAAGCGCCGCTCGAACTCGCTGTAGATCAGGTCCACATGCCGGGCGTAGTCGATGACCTCCTCGCGCGGCAGATCGGTGTGGATTTCGTAGAACCGGCTGTCCCAGGT